>CAZYQW010000120.1:0-27243 GCA_964649825.1 uncultured Phycisphaeraceae bacterium
AGCGGGTCGATCGGGCCGCGCCGAGCGAGTTCCGCAGCGAGCCGCCCACGCATCCCCCAACCAAAGCTCCCCAACGCAACCCCTTCGCCCGCACCCCGAGCGAGGACTGTTCGAGCGAACGCGGCCCGATCGACCCGCTCCGCCCGCCCGACCCCGCGACCAGCACTCTCTCCGTACTCACGCGACACTCGGACCCCCTCCTAGCGTAGCTCTCCCGGCCGCTCCCTGGTCCCGGACAGGATCACGCGCGCCGAGCGCTGATACGTGAAGTACGCCCACGCCCACGCGAGCATGACGACCACGCGGCGCCGGAAACCGATCAGGAAGAAGATGTGGATGAACAACCACATCAGCCACGCGAACGCGCCGGAGAAACGGAAGCGGCCGAAGTCGGCGACGGCAGCGCGGCGGCCGATGGTGGCGAGCGAGCCCTTGTCGCGATAGGCGAACTCCACGAGCGGCCGCCCCTCGATGCGTCGCGCGATGTTGCGCGCGGTGTGCCGCCCCATCTGGATCGCGGCCGGGGCGACGCCGGGGACGATGCCGTCCTTGTACGGGACCGCGGCGGCGTCGCCGATGACGAACAGCTCGTCGCGGTCGGGGACGGTGAGCGCCTTCGTCACGAGGACACGGCCGGCGCGGTCGACGGGCGCGCCCAGGGTCCGGGTCAACGGTTCGGCCTGCACGCCGGCGGCCCAAACGACGGTACGCGTCACGATCCGCTCATCGCCGAGACGCACGGTGCGCTCGTCGATCGCCGTCACCTTCGTCGACGTCCAGATCGTGACGCCGAGGCGCTCGAGCTGGACGGCGGCTTTGCGCGAGAGTTCCTCCGGATAGGTCGGCAGTACGCGCGAGCGCCCCTCGACCAGGATGACGCGAGCTTCGGCCGGGTCGAAGCTCTTGAAGTTCCGCGCCAGAGTCTTGCGCGCGATCTCGGCCATCGAGCCGGCAAGCTCGACGCCGGTCGGCCCGGCGCCGACCACGACGAACGTGAGGAGCTCACGGCGCGCTTCCGCGTCGGCCGTTCGCTCCGCCTCCTCGTACGCGAGCAGCATGCGGCGCCGGATCTCGAACGCGTCGTCGATCGACTTCAACCCGGGCGCGTGCTCCCTCCACTCGTCGTGTCCGAAGTACGAGTCGGTGGCTCCGACGGCGACGACGAGGAAGTCGTACGCCATGGTCCCGTCCGCGAGGACGAGACGACGCGCGACGGCGTCGACCGCGATCGCGTTCGCGAGCAGCACGCGCGCGTTCCTCTGACCCCGCAGGACGGTACGGATCGGGGCCGCGACGTCGGGCGCCGACAGCGCGGCGGTGGCGACCTGATACAGAAGCGGCTGGAACAAGTGATAGTTCCGCCGATCGATGACGGTGACGTCGACCGGCACGCGCGCGAGCGACTTGGCCGCGTAGAGGCCGCCGAAGCCACCCCCGACGATGATGACGTGCGGTCTCGACGCATCGTCGCGCGCAAGCAGCCGGTCGTAGTCCACCATGGTCGAGGCGCCTCGGCTCGAGGTCAGCGCGGTTCGTCCGCCTTCTCCACCAACGACAGGTCGATGCGCACGTCCCACCCCTCGAGCAGGTCCGGCTCGGTCACGACGGCGCCGGCCTTGCCGTCCGCGTCGAGGCGCACGTGGAGCCACGGCACGCGGAGATCGTCCCAGTCGGCGAGGTACGGGAGCGGCACCGAGTACGGGACGCGGACGGGGCGGAAGCGGAGCATTCGGGAGCGGCGATCGAACTGCACTCCGGCCGCCGCGTCCGCGAGAAGGAAGGCCGCCACGCCGCGCGGATAGTACGAGAGGTAGCGGTTGAACGGCGAGTCGCAGAAGCCCGACCAGTGCCGCATGTCGACGGCACGCGACCGGTAGCGCTGCAGCTCTGCGTATTGCGACGTGCGATCGAGCACGTCGTCGCCGAGGTAGCACGCGACCGCGTCGCGGAAGAGGTTCAACGAGACCCACACGTTCTCCTCGCCGTCGGAGTGCGCGGTGCCGAACCGCCGGCCGGCGCGCTCGGCCGCGGTCCGGAGGTCGACGCGAAGCCGGTCCCGATCGATCGGCGGCTCGATCCCCGCGCGCAGCAGGTAAGGCAGCCCGATCGACGTGTACGGGTGCGCCGCGTCCCAACCCTCGAGTTCCTCGCTGGTCTCCGCGCCGCCCTGCCCCTCGCCCTCCTCGCCGGCGAACCGCTCGTCTTTGCCCCACGGATCGACGAGGCCGGTTGCATTGCGATCGAGGCAGACCGCGTAGTGGTCGTCCAGCCACGCGTGCTCGTCGAGCGTGCGGCGGATGAGCTCGGCCCGTTCGCGGTATCGCTTCGCGATCTCGGGCGCCTCCGCCGCGTCGGCGATCTCGGCCCCGGCGACGAACGCCGCCGCGGACTTGACGCCGAGGTAGCTCTGCTCGCGCGAGAACTGGATGGCGGGCGACGCGTCGTCGATCGTGTTCGCGACGCCCTCCTCGGCGAACCCGTCGCCGTCCTTGTCCGCCTTCTCGATGAACTCGAGCAGCCGCTTCACGAGGTCGAAGCGCGCGACGGCGAACTCCTCGTCGGCCGTCGCCACCCAGTACTGGTGCAGCAGCAGCACGTAGTTGACGTTCTCCTCGACCGGCATGTCGTGCGAATAGACCTGCTCGCCGACGACCCCGTCCTTCCCCATGTCGTGGCAGAGGAAGCCCTCGGGCCGCTCGAACCGGGTCCACGCCTCGAGCAGGCTCTTCAGCAGGTCGGGCGCGAACCAGAGGTAGAACGGCGCGGCGTTGTACTCGACGTCGATGGTCGAGTGATAGCGGCAGTAGCCCTCGAGGCACGAGTACCAGCGCTCGCCGTCCTCGCCGACCGTCCACCACGTGTTCAAGAGGAACGACGGGAACGCGACGAAGAGGAGGTCACGGAGGCCGGGGGGGAAGGCGATGACGAGGTCGTTCATCACCTTCGCCGCGCGCTCGGCGTCGGACCGGCGCGCGAACGCGGCCGCTGCCACCTCTTCGATCGTCGCGTAGCGCTCGGTGTACTCGAAGCGATGCGGCTCGTCATGGACGCGCAGCACCGGCCCCGGCGCGTGGCCCGCGTAGACGATCCGCCGGCGGCCCACTCCGCCGGCGCCGCCGCCGATCGGCAGCGACAGCCAGATCCCTTCCTTCGCGACCGCCGTCTGCGGCTTCGGCTCGCCCGGCGCGACGAACAACCCGCGCTCCTCGACCAGGCCGGCGGTCACCTTTCGACCCACGACGCCCCGCGCCTGGCCCGGTCCCACGTCGACGATGCGACCGTCGAGCCCCTTCAGCGTCAGGTAGAACTCGACCCACACCTGGTCCGGCGCGTCGTCCTGCTCACGGGTCAACGTGTAGTCGACGTAGAACGCCGGCAAGGACGAGAGGTCGCGATCCCCGGGATGGAACGGCGCCCAGAACGTCACTTCGCCCTTGCAGCCCTCGAACTCCACCTCGTACGTCACGGACGACAACGAGCGCCGCTCTCGCACCGGCGGGGTGCCGCCTCCACGCTCCGGCGGCAGGAGGAACGGCAGCGGATAGCGGCCTTGCCGGGTCCTGAACCCGATGATCGCGGGAGCGGGCTCCTCCGCGAACTTCCCGAGCGGGGACGTCTCGAGCTCGCGGAACTGCGGCCGCAGATCGAGGAAGAAGCGCGATCCGAAGCGCGCGAGGATCGCCTCGCCGATCGGCGCGCTCTCGGCGCGCGACGCGAGGTCGTTCTCGCCTCCGCAGTCCACGAACAGGTCGACCTCGCCACCGGTGACGCGGAGCCACGACGCGGTCGCCTTGTAGCGCGAGCCGGTGAACGCGACGTCGAGACCGGCGTCCCCCTCGATCTCGACTTCGTGCGTGCTGATCTGCACCGACGGCGCCGGCCCCCCGAGCAGGACCAGGTCGATCTCCTCGTGCACGGTCGCGCCGTTCAGGCTGACCGAGAAGATCCGTTGGCCCGGACGCTTCATCAGGAGCTCGCCGAGGCCGAGCTCCACCGTGTAGCGACCTTCCGGCAGACCGAGGCGGTAGCCGAACCGGTACCCCTCGCGCGCGGTCGCGAGAGCGGGCTGCGCCGCACGCAGCGCGCGCGAGATCGGCCGCGAGATCGGGTTCGCCTGGCCATACCGTTCCCCGGGCACGGTGCCGTCCGTATGCTGGGCGGGTGGCGTGAGCGACGGGGCGAGCAGCGTCAACGCGAAGAGCGGCGCGATCATATGTCGACGGATGCTACACCGGCTCGACCGCGCGGTTCGAGGAAACTTCGCCGTCCTCCCCGGCCGGCCACGAAGACTCCGCGCGTCATTCGCGTCGATTCGACGGAAGCGCGCGGCGGCCGGCGACGTCGAAAGCACGACCGTCGGCCGCGCGCGGAGTCGCAATGAACCTCCTGTTCCCTCTCTGGCTGGCCCTCCTGTGGGAAGCGCCCGACGAGACTCCGCCTCCACCCGACCTGATCCTCGCCGCGATCGAGTTCGACCCTCCGGACGGGTTCGAGCCGGCGAAGCCCACGCCGCCCGCGCTCTACCGCGCGGATCATCGTCACGACGAGCTCGAGCGCGCGCGCCTGATCCTGTTCGTGGTGCCGGTTCCGCCGGACGGGACCGCGGACGACGTCCAGGCGCAGGCGCTCCACGTGTCCGGACTGTACACGTCGACGTTGACCCTCTTCGGCGACGCGCCGGCCGCGGCGAGTGGTCTCGAGTTCGTGACGAGAGGGAGCGGCCGCGAGGGAGCGACGTTGGCCGTGAAGCGCGTCGAGAATCGTCACGTCGGCCTCCTCCTCTATGGAGAGCCGGGAACCGTGGACGAGCGGTCGGAGTCGGTGCTCGACGCGGCGCGCGCGGTCCGGCGCCTCGGCACCGCCCACCCCCCGGGAGCCGGCCCGACGTTCCGCGACCAGCGCGTCGGCTTCACGATCGTCGCCCCGATCGGCTTCACCAGCACTCCGGTCGAGGAGGACGAGGGTCTGCTGCGGAGCCACCTCCCCTACCACTTCGGCCTTCCCGTCGCGATCTCGATCGGGCTCGAGACCGAGTTCGTCGACCTATCCCTCCGAGACGCGGCCCTCGGCGTCCAGTCGCGCATCGAGGGAGCGAGCGGCGACGCCGTGCTCGGGCTCGAGGAGACCACCCTCGGGTCGAACGACGCCGTCCGGATCGATCACGCGTCGACCACGACTCGCTCCCTCACGTACCTCGTCGACCTCGAACGTCATCGAGTCCACGTCACCATGGCCGCGCCGCTCGACCACTTCGAGCGCTTCGAAGGCGCGTTCGACGCCGCCGCGCGGACGTTCGAACGCGCCGAGCGCCGGCTCGACTCCGAGCTCGGCGAACGCTACCGCAACAGCGAGGCCGGCATCTCGATCCGGCCCCCGCTCGGCTTCCGGCGCGCGCCGTCCACCGACGCGATCGTCCGGCTCGTCGAGACGTCGACCCTCCCCCCACGGAGCGAACTCCTGGTCATCGACGTCACGCCGGGGTCGATCCCCGTGAAGCTCCCGGATCTCGTCGCGTTCGCCGAGCGCCGGCTCGAGACCCCGATCGCGAACGAGGGGATGCGGCTCCACGGGAAGATCCAGCAGAAGCTCCTGAACGGCCACGTCGCGGTGCTGTTCGAGACGCGCGACGACGCCGGGGGGGCGGCGCTGATCCACTGGCTGATCGCGGCCGAGACGCGGCTGTTCGAGATCCGGTTTCGGAGTTCGGCGAGCCAGCTTTCGGTCTATGCCCCGGTGGTCGGCGCGTCGGTCCGGACGTTCGAGTCGGTGCGACCCACGCTGGCGCCGGACCTGGCCGCGCCGGTCCTCGTCGACTCCGGCCGCGCTTCCTTCCGGCCGCCGACCGGTTGGATCGAAGCCGACGCGAGGGTCGCGCTCGCCGCGTTCGAGGAACCGGTCGATCTCGAGGTCCGCGGGCGCGTCGAGATCGGCCGCGATCCGCTCCCTCCCGAGAACCGGCTGTCGCGCCTCGCCGATCAGTATCGCGTCCAGGTCGAGGCGGACCTTCGAGCCGCAGGATTCGCCAGCGTCCGCACCGAGGGCGCAAGCGTCGGGCTGGAAGGAGACTCCGTTCGCTTCACCCTGCGCATCGCGTACTCCGACTCGGATGGTCGAGCGCTGCGCGAGCTGCGCCACGCGCTCCGGTCCGAGGAAGCGATCTACTACGTGCGAGCGACGACGGCCGGCGAACGCTTCGTCGACCACCGGCGGCTGTTCGAGGCATGCACGGAGTCGCTCGACATCGCGCGCCTGGAACGTGAGGAAGACTGACGGCCTCCGCTTCCGGCTGAGAAACGCGCCGGAAGAGTTCAAGCAGAACCCTGAAACGGCCGACGAAACCGGCTATCCTTTGGGCAGTTCGGAACCCTCGTTTCACCTACTCGATCGGCATGACCGACGACTGATTGCGTGCGCCGCAGAACGACCCCTTCGCCCTTGACCCGCCTCCCTTCCCCGTCGCCGGGCATTCGAAGCGCCGCACCCGAGTCGATTTCGAACCTCTCCGCGCCACGTCGCGCGATTCGCATCCTCGATGAATAAAGAGATCTACGGCCGCCTGCTGGGGCTCAAGAAGAGCGACGTTCAGAGTCTGGAACGACTCTACCGCCGGCGTATCCCGAAGGAGCAGGCCGTCAGCCACGAGGTGGCCCAGGAGATCGCCGCGCTGTCGGGCCACCTGAATCGCCGCATCGGCCTCTACGTCGATCGCGCCGGTCACGTCCAACAGGTGATCCTCGGAACGGCCACGCACCTCGAGGTTCCGGAGCCGGGGGCGGCGCGCGCCGCGTCGGGGCGCTTGCGCGGCATCCGGCTCATCGAGACCGTGCTCGAGGACGGACGCAACGGCCGCGGCCACCAGATCAGTCAGAACGACCTCGTCGACCTGCTCCACTTCCGCCTCGACTGCTTGGTCGAGGTCCGCGTGATCGGCAACCACACCGCTCGCTTCGGTCGCGTGGCGTATCTGTTGCCGCCGAACGCGAGCGGCGATCGCTACGAAGAGTCGGACGACATCCGCCTCGACCAGTGGCCGTCCGACTTCGACCAGGTCATCACCGCGCACGAGCAGGAGTTCGCGACGACGGCACCGCGCGTCCGCGACGTAAAGGACGTCGAGCGCGCCCTCGTGGTGGCGATCGCCGACGGTCGCGGCGCGTCCGAGAGCGAGGCGATCGCGGAGATCGCGGAGCTCGCCCGTTCGGCTGGTGCCGCCGTCGTCGATCGCATGGCGATCCGCACGCGCCGCATCGACCCGCGTTCGTACCTGTCGCGCGGCCATGCCGAGGAGGTCGAGCTGCGCGCGGTCCGCGCCGACGCCGACCTCATCCTCTTCGATCGCGAGCTCTCGCCGGTGCAGGCCCGCAACCTCGAGAAGGAGCTCCGCTTCAAGATCATCGATCGCACCGCGCTCATCCTCGACATCTTCGCGCAACGCGCGCAGTCGACCGACGGCAAGCTCCAAGTCGAGCTCGCGCGCCTGAAGTACCAGCTCCCTCGCATCAGCGCCGAACGCGGAACGATGTCGCGCGTCCGCGGCGGCATCGGGTCGAACCGAGGCGTCGGCGAGACGAAGGCGCAACTCACGCGACGGACGCTGCGCGAACGGATCGCAGAGCTCGAACGCCGGATCGAGGAGCTGTCGAAGCGCCGCGATCAGCAGCGCAAGCAACGCAGCCGCTCGCACGCGCGCGTCGTGTCGCTCGTCGGCTACACGAACGCCGGCAAGTCGACCCTGTTCAACGCGCTCACCGGCGCTGACATCCTCGCCGAGGACCTCCTCTTCGCGACGCTCGACCCGACGGCGCGACGCCTGTACATCCCGGGCGAGACGCGCCAAACGGTGCTGACCGACACGGTCGGGTTCATCCGCGACCTGCCCGTCGACCTCGTGAACGCCTTCCGGGCCACCCTCGAGGGATTGAGCGAGGCCGACCTCCTGCTGCACGTCGCCGACGCGTCGAACCCGGCCGTGCTCGACCAGATCGAGGCGGTGAACCGCACGTTGCGCGACCTCGACCTCGGCGATCGCCCGGTGCTCCTCCTGTTCAACAAAAAGGATCGAATCTCGGCGGAGGACTTCCTGCCGATCGCGAGCCGCCACGACGGCATCCTGGTGTCGGCGATGCACTCAGCCGACCAGCGGAGGATCCGCACCCTGATCGGCGACGCCCTCGACAACCCGGCGGAGCATCTACGTTCCGTGCCCGAGCCGATCCGAGGCGCGTAGGATGGCCTCGCTCGTGGTCGGTCCTTGACACGTCCGGGCAACGGGATCACGACGCGCGCGCATGGCGATCAAGAAGGATCTGATCGGCAACGAGCTGGTGAAGGAGGTCGTCCGGATCCGCATCGACTCGCTGTGGAACATGCTCGCGCACCGCCGCCGCGGCCGAATGCCGCCGGTCGACGCGGAGAAGGCGACCGGCGACTTCGACGACAAGGGCGCCCTGTTCCTCCCCGGTGGTCTCGTGTTCGAGGACTGGGAAGGCAACCCGGTGCGGCGGGAGCCGCTCCCGGATCGACGGCCGGAGACGTTTCGCAGACTCATCCGCGAGGCGATGCGCTTCGACGGCGCGCACCTCTTGTTCCCGGACGCGATCTCGCCCAGCGTGAAGCTCGGCAACACTGCGTTCGCGCGCATCGCGTCGAGCATCCTCGAGAACCGCCGCGAGGCGCTTCGCCGGCGTGATCGCGTCGGCGAGCGCCAGCCGGCGCGGATCCGTTCCGCCGACGTCTGCAAGAGCTACTGCCCGACGTTCATGCCGCCTCCGTACGGCAGCCGGACGTCGCTGAGCTCGGACCTCGCGGTCTGTCTCACCGAGCCGCGGCTGTACTTCCGCCAGTGCCTGGACTACTACGGCCTGCGCGACGACGAGGCGGAGCACCTCTGGGCCGGGATCCAATCGTCGCGCCAGGCGGTGGTGAGCACGGGCGACGCGGTGCTCGCGCCTCCGTTCGCCATCACCTGCCACAGCACGCGATACCGCGAGGCGTGCCTCACCGGCGTGACGCGCCTCCTGGGCTTCGGCCGCTTCGGAGAGTTCGCGACCCTGACGCTCGAGTCGGCGTCCAACGAACTCCTCGCCGAGGCGGACCCCGGCCGGGCGCAGTTCGGCGAGGACTTCATCGTCGCGGAGACGGACGGCATCCAAGTCGCGATCGTCCTGCGGGTCTATCCACGCACGAACCCTGGGGCGCGCCTGATGAAGGACGTGACGACGATCCTGCTCTCGGCCGAGAAGGACCTCGACATCGAGCTTGCGCCGGTCACCGCGGAGGCCCGCGCGCGCTACGGGATGTGAGCACGCCCCCGCCGCGTTCTCGGACCGTTGGTAGACTCGCCGTTCGTTCTGCCGCGAGAAACGCGATGGTCACGCCACTCCTTCTCTTCGCCGTCCTCCTCGCCGCGCGCCCGCTCGCGGCGAGCGGCGGAAGCGTCGAAGTCGAGGTCGCGGACGCGGTTCCCGAGGACGCGGACGCGATCCGCGAGCGCTCCGAGCGGTTCTTGACGAGGCTGGAGGAGCGGTTCGCGGGCGGCGGGCCGCCGGTGTCGGCGCGGATTCACGTGTTCGCGTCGCACGAACAGAAGGGTCTCGAGACCGGCGACGTCACCGCGCTCTCGCTCACCGGCGACGATACGGCGCAGATCGTTCTGTGCGGTGATCGTTCACGGCACGACGGGCGGGCCGAGGCGCTGGTCTTCCTCCGGGCGCGCTTCGGCGAACCGGCGCTGCCGATGATGGCGGACGGGGCATCTCGCGCGCTCGCCGACGAGGACTGCGTGCTCGACTACCGCGCGACCGCGGCCTGGGTCCACGCCGCCGGCGAGACGACGCGACTGTCCGATCTGGTGGACCCCGTGCGCTACGGCATGCGCTCCGGCCTCGTGCAGGCGCCGCTCGCCGCGGTGCTCGCCGAGGTCCTCCTCGAGCTCGGTTCCGACGCGTTCACGCGGGCATGGAACCGGGGCGAGATCGACCTCGCCCTCGTCGAACCGGCCTTCCACGCCCGCCTCGACGCCTTCACCGCCTCCCATCGTCACTGGATGGTCGAACGCCGCCGCCGCCGGCACGCGCGCGCGACGACGGCGCCCCTCCGCGGCTTCTGCTTCTCGCACGAGGGGTATCGCATTCGCGACGGCTACATCTCGGAGATGGCGAATCGTTCTCTCGAGCGCGCCCGCTCCCTCGGGGCGACGGCCGTCTCGATCACTCCGTTCGGGTACTACCGGGACCCGCACGACCCGGAGATCCGTTGGCGTCGCCGGACGGAAGGAGATCGGCAGGGATACGAGACCGACGAGTCGCTGCTCGTCGCCGGCGACCACGCGCGGCGGCTCGGCTTCGCCGTCATGATGAAGCCGCACCTGTGGGGGCACGGCTGGTGCGGCGACCTCGAGATGAAGAGCGACGACGATCGGCGCCGCTGGTTCGAGTCGTACGGCGAGTTCCTCGTGCACTACGCGCTCCTCGCCGAGCGCGGCGAGTACGACTGGCTGTCGATCGGATGCGAGCTCGTGAAGATGACGCGCGGGCGCGACGCCGAGTGGAGATCGCTCGCGGCGCGGGCGCGCGCTCTCTTCTCCGGCGGCTTGACGTATGCGTCGAACTGGGGCGACGAGATGGAGCGGATCGGGTTCGCCGACGCGCTCGACGCGGTCGGAGTCGACTGCTACTTCTCGCTCGCGACGAAAGAGGATCCGACCGACGCGGAGCTGCGATCCGGCGCGATCGACGTGATCCGCCGCATCGCCGGTCTCCGCGGCCGCTACCGCCGGCCGATCCTGTTGACAGAGATCGGCTTCCCGGTTCGCGAACGAAGCTGGCTCGACCCGCACCGATCGCGTGGCGGGGAGGCCGCGTCTCCACGCGACCAAGCGCGCTGCTATCGTGCGTTCTTCGACGCCTTCGCCGCGGAGGCCTCGATCGACGGCTTCTTCGTCTGGAAGTGGCCGACCTTCGATCGATGGCACGACGCTCGCCGCGTGGACTTCTGGCCGGCGTCGGACGACGCGCTCGAGGTGCTGCGCGGCGCGTTCAGCGAACGTTGAACCCGCCTCTACGACTTCACGCTGTCGATCAGCACGACCCCGAGCGAGCCGAAGAAGATCACCCCGAACCACGCGGCCAACACGGGATGCAGGACCTCCTTGTCGCCGAGGTTGCGCATCACGGCGTCGAACGCGAAGTACGCGGCGCAGATGAGGATGGCCGTCACCATCCCGAGAAGCAGGTTGCGCCCTTGCTGCGACAGCACGAACGGAAGCCCCAACATGAGGAGCAGGAGGTTCGAGAGCGGGAACGTGAGGTGGTAGTGCAGCAGCACCTTCCACTTCGACTCTCCCGTGCGCCCGAAGAGGAACTCGGCCTGCGAATACGAGAGGTCGTAGGGGCCCCGCGTCTTCGACTCGATCAGGTCGGGCGTGAGCTGCTCCGGCAGGTCGCGGGTCTCGACGCCCGAGTCGCCCTCGCTCCCGGTCGCGGACACGGTGTAGACGAAACGCTGCCGGCCCTCGTCCCACGTCGCGTCCTTGCCGATCTCGGGCGGCTCCTCGCTGTCGAGCACCGACACGTCGAAGTAGGCGATCCGTCGCGAGTTGATGTCGTAGTCACGGATGAAGACGTACTCGTTCTCCCCGCACTGATAGCGGCCGTCGATCAGCCGCTCGAGCTCGCCGTCGAAGAGCAGGGCCTTGTACCGCTCCCGCCCGTCGGCGAGGCCGGGCGCGACGAACTGCTGCACCGAGACCATGAGCAGGACGAGGAAGACGGCGAAGACGAAGACTGGAAGGAGCACGCGGAACACGGATCGTCCGGCGACGATCATGGGGACCAGCTCGTTGTTCCGGCGGAGCCGCGTGATCGCGAAGATCGCGGCCATCACCGTCACGAACGGCGCCACCTGCAGGAAGATGAACGGCAGCATCAACCCGTAGTACTGCGACATCAACGTGCCGACCGAGAGGCCCATCTTGGCGAGGTCGGCCGCGTTCTCGAAGATCTCGTCGCTCTTCGCGAACAGATCGATCAGCACGAACATCCCCAGGAAGAAGAGCAGGCAGATGCCGTACGACGAGATGAAGTAGCTGGAGACGTACCGATCGAGCTTCTGCATGGCTACCTCCGCAGCACGACCCACGTGAGGCCGAGGCCGAGCAGCAGGAGGACGATGGAGCCGGACCAGATCGCGAGCACCGGGTGGAGGTCGGTCTCCTCCGCGAGCAGGTCGCCGAGGATGAACGTGGGGTAGAACACGACGAGCGCGATCAGGAACGCGATCAGGAAGGCGACCATCCGGTTGCTCTGCCGGAAGATGATCGCGAGCGGCACGCCGATCAGGACGAACAAGAGACACGCCCCCGCCCCCGCGAGCCGCTGGTGGAACTCGCTGACGATCTTGCGCTCCTTCGGCGCGCCGTCGTAGCGGCGGTCCTTGGCCGCGATCAACTCCTCGAGCGTGTGGTGGCCGACCTTCTTCTCGCGCACTTCCTCGCGCAGCGGGATCGGGTAGCGGAACGTCCCGGCCGCCGCCTGGTGGAAGTCGCCGTGGAGGGTCTTCACGCCCTCGAGGTTCAGGTAGAGGATGCCGCGCTTGGTGTCGACCTCGAGCCGCGCCGATTGGGCCATGATCTCGTCGGAGAGAGGACGGCCGTCATCGTCGCCGCGCGTGTATCGCTTGATCCGCAGGTCGAGCAGGCGATTCTGCTCGTCCACCGACCGCCAGATCACCTGAAGGTCCTTCCCCAGCTCGATCGCGTTCCCCCCTTGCTCCATCAGCGCCGCGA
Source organism: uncultured Phycisphaeraceae bacterium (assembly GCA_964649825.1). Taxonomy (GTDB): domain Bacteria; phylum Planctomycetota; class B15-G4; order B15-G4; family JADJEK01; genus CAZYQW01. Next base: position 12,785 of record CAZYQW010000120.1, read on the forward strand.
CCGCCGCGTCGAGCCCGGACTCGATGACGTCCTTCTTGGTGAACTCCATGACCGGGGCGATGCGATCGTTCACGTGGAGCACGGTGGCGGAACCGATCAAGCCGAAGAGCAGCGCCGGCGCGAACGCGGTGTAGAGGTGGACCCCGGACGCTCGCATCGTGTTGATCTCGTTCTCCGCCGCCGCGCGGCCGTACGTCAACACGACCGCGATCAGGACGGTCATGGGGAGCGTCTGATCGAGGTTCGTGCCCACGAAGAAGAGGACGAGCCGCACGAACAGCGGCAGCGTGAGGAAGTCGGACTTGTGCAGCGTCTGCAGCGAACCGCCGACAAGGAAGATCAGCGTGATGACCGCGAAGGTGACGAGCGCGTTGGTGATGAGCTCGGTCAGAAGTTGACGTTGGAAGATCGGCAATGGTCCAACCGCTGTTGACGAACGACCCGGCTCATCGAGTCAAAAGGCCGGCCGAGGTCTGGACAACGTGTTCCAGACGTGAAATAGTGGAATGCCTCCGGATCTGGGATCCCGTCGTAACGTGAACTGCGGCCACCGCTCCTGAACCGGAGAATAGGTTGGAAGTCCCCGATCGCGATGACAAATGAAATCACGGTCATTTCGCGGAAGAGGGATCCTGGGAAGGCAACGTATCGTTCAAGATTGGTCCCGGCGTCACGCGGTTTCACCACCCAAGATCTACCCCCCTCCCCCCCGAGGGCGTGGCGCCGGGACCCCTTCCATCCGCTTCGATCGGGGCGGTACCTCCGCCAGTGCCGCCATTCTCGCTTGAGTCCGCGGGCCTCTTCTCGAGCTGACTCTTGTTGCTCTGCCTCGGCGAGATGAGGGATTCGTGCTCGATCGTGCACCTGCCGCGATGACCCAGGCGCTGCTGCGCTGGTTCGATCGCGAGCGCCGGGACCTGCCGTGGCGACGAACCCGGGACCCATGGGCCATCCTCGTCTCCGAGGTGATGCTCCAGCAGACGCGCGTCGAGGTCGTGACGAGGTACTTCGCACGGTTCCTGGCGCGCTTCCCCGCCCCCGAGGCGATGGCGCTCGCGACGGAGGACCAGATCCTGGAGCTCTGGGCGGGCCTCGGATACTACCGACGCGCTCGCAACCTGAAGCGCGCGGCGGAAGCGATCGTCGAACGCCACGGCGGACGATTCCCGACCGAGTTCGACGCGATCCTCGGCCTCCCGGGGGTCGGGCGATACACGGCCGGGGCGGTCGCGAGCATCGCGTTCGACCTCCCCCATCCGGTCGTCGACGGAAACGTGGCGCGGGTGCTCGCGCGGCTCTTCGTGATCGAAGGGGAGCCACGCGAAGCCCACGTCCAGAGGGAACTCTGGACCGTCGCGGCGACGCTGCTCTCCACCGAGCGGCCCGGCGATCACAACCAGGCCCTGATGGAGCTCGGCGCGACGATCTGCGTACCGCGGAATCCCGCGTGCCAGCTCTGTCCGATCCGAGATCACTGCGGCGCGCGCCGCGCGGGTCGCACCCACGAGCTCCCGACGGTTCGGCCCCGGCGCGCGCCGACCCCGGTCCGCCTCGTCGCGGCGCTCGTCGTCGATCGCGATCACGGCCACGTCGGGCTCGTCCGGCGCGCACCGGGTGGGCTGATGGCGGGGCTCCACGACGTGCCGGCGATCGAGATCCCTCCGACCGCCGACGCCCGCGCGGCGCTGACCCGCTGGTTGCGCGAACGATTCGGCCTGCGCACGCTCGTGAGCGAGAAGATCCACGACGCTCGCCATGCCATCACGCACCGGAAGATCGCGGTCGAGGTGCACATGGCCGAGATCTCCGGTCGGTCCGAGATCGCGCCGGCCGTCGGCGAGCCGCCGATGGATGGATACGGCGCGGGGATCGCGCCGGTGCCGGACGGGGACGGCCTGAGGTTCCATCCGCTGGCGTCCATCCCGGCCCTCGCCCTGTCCGCGTTGGCGCAGAAGTCGCTGCGGGCCCTTGACGCGGCGGCGCGCTACCGGCGCTCGTCCTGAGCGCCGCCGTTGACGATCATCCCGTCGTAGACGAACCCGACCCACCGATCCGGCGCGAGAAAGCCCTGCCCCCACTTCGCGTCCAAGTCCGCGGTCGGCTTCGCCGCGAGCACTTCGTCCTTCGTCTTCCCGTCGTCGATCAGCGTCTGGATGCGATCGCGCACTGTCACGAGCATGTCGCGAAACGAACGCAGCTCGGCCGCGCTCGACAGCGGGCCGTGACCGGGAATGACCCGTGACTCGGGGTTCGCCCTCTCGAGGACGAGATCGGCGGCACGGATGACGCCGTCGATGGCGCCTCCGCTCGACGGATCGATGAACGGGTACATGCCGTTGAAGTAGCAGTCGCCCATGTGGAAGACGTTCGCCTTCTTGAAGTGGACGATCGAGTCGCCGTCGGTGTGGGCGTTGTCGACGTGGATCACGTCGATCTCGTCGCCGTTCCAGTGGAGGGTGACGGAGTCCGCGAACGTGACCACCGGCAGTGCGACCTTGGGGGAAGGAGGAGTGCGCATGTTGAACGCCTCGACGACCTGCTCCACGCTCAACCGGGCGCGGACGTTCTCGTGCGCCACGATCACGGCCCCCTGCTTCCCGATGTTCTCGTTGCCGCCCGTGTGGTCCTGATGGTGGTGCGTGTTGACGAGGAAGCGCACCGGCGCCTCGGAGAGCTCGTCGATCGCGGCGAGGATGCGGTCGCTGAGCGGCGCGTACTGATCGTCGATCATCAGGACTCCGTCCTCCCCGACGGAGACGCCGATGTTGCCGCCCTGGCCGTAGAGGATGTGCACGCCGCCCCGGATCGGTTCGGTGCGGATCTCGACGTCGCCCGGTTGCGTCCACGCCGGCGACGCGACCAACGCCGCGGCGAGACCGACCTCGATCGCGCGTACTTTCGTGTTCACCATCATGCCTCCTGGGCCTCGAGCCACCGTTCGGCGTCGATCGCCGCCGCGCAGCCCGTTCCCGCCGCGGTGACGGCCTGCCGCCAAACCGGATCCATCACGTCGCCGGACGCGAAGACGCCCTCCACGCTCGTTCGGGTGGTGCGGGTCGTCTTCAGGTAGCCCACGTCGTCCATGTCGAGCTGCCCGGCGAAGATCTTCGTGTTCGGCTGGTGCCCGATCGCGATGAAGAGGCCCTCGGTCTCGCGGTCCGTCTCCGCGCCGGTCACCGTGTCCTTCAGGCGCACGCCGGTCACCTTCCGCTCGGCCGGATCGTGAACGGCGATGACCTCCTTGTTCCACTGGAAGTCGATCTTGTCGTTCTTCCGCGCGCGCTCCTGCATGATCTTCGATGCGCGCAGCTCGTCGCGGCGGTGGATCACGTGCACATTCGACGCGAACTTCGTCAGGAAGAGAGCCTCTTCCATCGCGGTGTCGCCGCCGCCGACGATGCAGACGTCCTTGTCGCGGAAGAAGAAGCCGTCGCAGGTCGCGCACGCGGACACGCCGTACCCCATGAGCTTCTGCTCGGACTCGATGCCGAGGAGCTTCGCGGTGGCCCCGGTGGCGACGATCACCGAACGTGCGAGGTACTCCTTGCTCTCCGAGACGACCTTGAACGGCCGCGACGAGAAGTCGACCTGATCGACGTTCTGAGGCAGCGTCTCGCAGCCGAACCGCTCGCACTGCTTCTTGAACAGCTCCATCAGCTCGGGGCCGAGGATCCCGTCGGGAAAGCCCGGGTAGTTCTCGACGTCGGTGGTGATCATCAACTGCCCACCGGCCTGGACGCCCTCGAACATGAGGGGAGCCAGATTCGCCCGGCCGGCGTACAGGCCCGCCGTGTATCCGGCCGGGCCCGAACCGATGATGATCACGTTTCGCACGTCGGTCATAGTCGTTCTCCAGGAGTTTTCGGACAGACTAGGGACCGCGCTCGGCCGCGGCCACCACGCGGCTCGCGCGGTTCCTCTTCCGCGTCGGCAAGCATGCAGCAACCTCTTGACAAACTAGTTTGTCTGAACAATGCTTGCTGTCATGACGATCGAGACCGCGCTTCCGAACGACCTGGAATGCATCGATGACCCGAAACGCGCCCATGCGCTCCTGCATCGGCTCCGGTTGGAGATCGTGGCCCGCGCCCGGACGCCGCGCTCCGCCACCGAGATCGCCGCCGAGCTTCGCCTGCCGCGCCAGAAGGTGAACTACCACGTGAAGGAGCTGGCGCGGGCGCGCTTTCTGCACCCGGCCGGACGCCGTCGCAAGCGGAACATGTACGAGCAGCGGTACGTGGCGAGCGCTCGCGCCTACGTCGTCACTCCCGAGCTGCTCGGCCCGGTGCGAGCGGATGCTCTCGAGGCCCAGGATCGGTTCAGCGCCACGTTCCTGATGACCGCAGCGGCCCGAACTCTCGGAGAGGTCGCCCGCGCGGCGCGGGATGCCGAGCACGAAGGGAAACGCCTCTCCACGCTCACGATCGCCAGCGACGTGCGCTTCGAGACCGCGGCCCAGCGGGAACGATTCGCCGCGGAGATCGAGTCGGCGATCGAGCGAATCGTCGCCGAGCACACCTCGCCGTACGAGACCCACGACGGATCGCCCGGCGCCGGACGCCCCTATCGGCTCGTCGTCGCTTGCCATCCCGTTCCCAAGGAAACCGCACCCGCCTGACGGAGCCAGACCCATGAGCCAGTCGAATCTTCCGCGCCGACACGTCGGCCGGGTCGTCAAGAAGGAGATCGAGATCGCGGCACCGGCGAACCTCGTGTACGAAGCTTGGGCCGATCCGAAGCGGATCGCGGGCTGGTTCGTCGATCGAGCCGAAGGCGACATGCGCCGCGATGATCTCGTCACCTGGATCTTCGAGCAGTTCGGGTATCGCCTTCCCGTCGAGGTCTACGAGGCGGTTCCCGACCACAAACTCGTCTTCGGCGGCGAACCCGACGGACGCCCCGTTGCGCTCCAGGAGGTGATCCTCGAGTCGAAGGGCGGCAAGACGCGGCTCTATCTCGCGAACTCCGGCTTCGGCGAAGGGGACGTCTGGGACGACGAGTACGAAGGCGTCGCATCCGGCTGGCAGATGGCGCTCTCCCTGCTCAAGCTCTACCTGGAGCAGCACCACGGCGAGACCCGACGCCACGTGTTGGTCATGCGGCCGGCGACGTTCGAGTACGTGGACGTCTTCCCTCTCTTCGCGACACGGGACGGTCTCGAACGCTGGCTTGGCACCGGCGTGAGCCTCGGGGCCGACCCTCTCACGCTGGGGGCGACGGTCTCCCTGGATCTGATCGACGGCCCCTCGCTTCGCGGCGAAGTCATCGCCGAGAGCCCGCGCGAGCTGATGCTCGCCTGGCCCGAGCGCCGCGGCGCGCTGACCCTGAAGGCGTTTCGCGCGGGACCGACCCGGATGCTCGGCCTCGCGTTCGACGCCTGGCCCGACGGCGACGAGTCGTTCGACGAAGTGGCTCGATCGCTCGACGGAGCGCTGGGCCGCTTGCTCGAGGTCGTGTCCCCGCGCGGATGACGACCACGACGGAAGCCGCCGGCGCTCCGACCGATCGGAACGTCGGCGGCATCCACGTCTCGCGGACCGCCTTCAGGATCCTGCGATCCCGTCCGCGATCTCCTTGACTCGGTCCTCGAGGCCGGTGCCGCGCAGCTTGGAGCGCAGCTTCGCGAGCTCTCGCGTTGCCGCCTCCGGGTCCTCGCCCGCGGTCGCCTCGATCTCCGCGATCCGCTTCTCCGCTTCCGTGAGCACGGTCTCGCGCGCCTTCGTCAAACGTGCCTGAAGCTCCTGCGGCCAGTCCTCGGCGTTCTTCGCCACCTTCTCGAGAGCACTGACCGCGGCGGCGAACTCGCCTTCCTTGGTCTGGGCGCTCGCCTCCGTGATCGCGTCGTCCAACGACTCGATCTCTTTGCGGCTGATCCCGGGCCCGTGTTCCCGCTTGAGGTCTTTCGTGACCTCCTTCACCTTCTTCATGATCGTCCCGCCGCTCGCGCTCGGAAAACGATAGATCTCTTCGAGCGTGTGCGGGTCGACGAGGCAGGTGAACGGGATCTTGCCCGTATCGTTGTAGGTGCTGGCCTTGCTGCGGTTGAGCGCGATCATCTCGTCATAGGTGAGATTCGGAAACTCGACCATCAGCTCGACTTCCTGCCCATCCACCGTCGCGGTGTACTTCGCGGCCTTCTTGTCGCTCTTGGCGACACCCTGGTCGAGCGCGCTCAGCGAAATGACCTCGACCGTGCTCTTCTCGGCAAACTTGATGTAGTCCTTGTTCTGCAACACGGCAGAATGCACGCCCCAGCACGGGCCTCAGTAGAAGCCGTGGGAGTGCAGAACGATCGGCACGTTCAGGAGCTTCGCTTCCTCGACCGCGGCCTCCCAGCTCTTCGCGTAGGTGACCGAAGGCTTGATCTTCTCCTTCGCGAGGCTGGCATCGGCGATTGCGCCGAGCCATGCCGCCGCGACCAGGAGAACCATCGCTCGTTTCATCCGTGCTCCTCCAAGGGGCAGTCGGGTCGGTTCTTTATCGGCAGCTTTGGAACGGATTGTACGAGCCCGTCACTGGGGCGTTACCGACATTCTCAGGATGCGCTCAAGCCACTTGCTCAGAAAGAGTTGGGTTCCATGCATCAAGCTCTTCCCGTACCGCGAAGAACTTGAGGCATGACCACCCGACACGTTGACCGCACCCCTCGGCGCACACGTACCGTGTGCTTCTTCGGCTGCAGTCATACCGCGTTGGAAGCTCCGTTCGGGGCGAGCACCGGCCGCGTCCTCGTGCGCGATTCCCGGTCCCCGTGCCACCGAAGACGGCCGGGCAGGACGGGGTCCGACTCCCGGCGCTCAGCCCTTCGGGCCGATCATGCTCTCCGGACGCACGAGCCGGTCGAACGCCTCGCCGTCGAGGACGCCCAGCCCAATGGCCGCGTCACGCAGCGTGGATCCGTCGGTGTACGCCTTCTTGGCGACCTTCGCCGCATTGTCGTATCCGATGTGCGGGTTGAGCGCAGTGACCAGCATGAGGGAGTCCCGCATCAGCTGCTCGATCCGCTCGCGGTCCGGTTCGATGCCCGACGCGCACCGATCATTGAACGCCGACACCGCGTCCGCGAGCAGTCGCCCGCTGCGCAACACGTTGTCGACGATGAGCGGCTTGTAGACGTTCAGCTCGAAGTTGCCGGACATCCCGCCGATGTTCACGGCGACGTCATTACCCATCACCTGGGCGCAGATCATCGTCAGCGCCTCGCACTGCGTCGGGTTCACCTTGCCGGGCATGATCGAGCTGCCCGGCTCGTTGGCCGGGATCTTCAACTCGCCGATCCCGCAGCGGGGCCCGGAGGCGAGCCAACGGATGTCGTTCGCGATCTTGTTGAGCGAGCCGGCGATCACCTTCAGGACGCCGTGCGCCTCGACCAGCGCATCGTGCCCGGCCAGCCCCTCGAAGCAGTTGCGGGCCGGGACGAACGGGTAGGACGTCAGCTCGACGATGCGACCGATCGCCTTGCCCGGGAACTTCGAGTGCGTGTTCAAGCCGGTGCCGACCGCGGTGCCGCCGAGCGCCAGCTCGTAGAGGCGCGGCAAGGCGCCCTCCAGACGTTCCAGTCCATTCGAGATCATTTGCACCCAACCGCTCATCTCCTGCCCCACGGTCAGCGGAGTGGCGTCCATCAGGTGCGTTCGCCCGATCTTGATGACGTCCGAGAAAGCCTCTGCCTTCGCCGCGAACGTGTTCCGCAGACGCGTGAGCTCGGGGATGAGCCGCCGGTGCCACTGGCACACGACCGCGACGTGCATCGCGGTCGGGAACGTGTCGTTCGAGCTCTGCGCCTTGTTGCAGTCGTCGTTCGGGTGGATCGGAGCCTTCGAGCCGAGCACTCCGCCCGCGATCTCGATCGCGCGGTTCGAGATCACTTCGTTCACGTTCATGTTCGTCTGCGTGCCCGAGCCGGTCTGCCAGACGACGAGCGGGAAGTGATCGTCGAGCTTGCCGTCCGCGACCTCCTGCGCCGCGGCCGTGATCAGATCGACCTTCTCTCGAGGCAACAGCGAAAGTTCCGCGTTCGCGAGCGCGGCCGCCTTCTTGACGATCCCGTACGCGTGGATCAGCTCGCGCGGCATCTTCTCGCCGCCGGCCCAGAAGTTCAGCATCGACCGCGCAGTCTGTGCGCCGTAGTAACGGTCCGCGGGGACCTCGATCTCACCGAGGCTGTCGGTCTCGACGCGGTGCTTCATGGCTCTCCTCACGCCGCGCGGCGCAACGAAAAAGACCTGCCAGGCTAGCGACCTCCAGCGGAAAACTAACCGGGGCTTTTCACGGATTTCACGGGCGGCGGCAGCGAACGCGTCCGAGCGCCGCGCGCGGTCCTCACGGCCGGCGCACGCGCGGCTGGATGTGATCGAACGTCTGCGCCTCCGTCTCGATGCGCATGCGGCGGCAGCGCTGCCACTCGAACCCGAGCGCCTCCAGGGCGCGCCGGACGTCCACCTCGCGGTGGAACCGCATCTCGAACGTCTCGGTGTCAGGGTGCTCGGCGGGGGCTTCCCCGACCGCCTCCGGGACCTGGAACAGGAACGTCCCGCCCGGCTTCAGCACGCGATAAGCCTCGCGGAAGTAGGCGTCGACCGCGCGGCGGGGCAGGTGCTGGAAGACGATGTGCGAAAAGACGACGTCGATCGACGCGTCCGCGATCGGACCGAGCGACCACCCGTCGACCTCGACGAACTCGACGTTGTGGAGGTCCTTCAGCCGCTCGCGCGCGCGCGCGATCATTTCGCCCGAGACGTCGCACCCGATCAGGTGTCCGACCTTCGGCGCGACGTGCCGATCCATGCGCCCGATTCCGCAGCCGATGTCGAGCACGACGTGACCGGCGTCGAGCAGGTCGTGGTGCGGCTCGAAGAAGAGTTCCGCGTCACGACGGCCGGACTCGTCGAACTTCTCCGTCGTCTCCCAGTTCGTCGTCGCGATGTAGTAGGGGGCGTTCTCGACCGCACGCCGGTTCCAGTCGCCCTTCATGTCGGCCGTCATCGATCGCTCCCGACCGGATTCCGCGGATGATGCAGTCTACGCCACGTCCGGAATCGCGGAGTAGGATGAAACCGGTGAATCGCCCCTTGGGCGCGGAGGACCGATGAACACGAAGAGGATCGGCTTCACCGTCGTCGGTGCGCTGCTCGCGGCCTTGGTGGTCCTGACCCTGCGATCGGACGACGACGCCGCCCGCGTCCGATCGGACGCCCACGCCGCGGCCGAAAGCGAAGGGTCCTCGCCCCTCGAACCCGTCCCGACGCACCCTGCCGTGTCGCCCTCGCGCGTCCGGGTGACACGCAACGATGCACCGCCCGAGACGATCGAGGGCCGGATCGAGATCGAGCACCCGGACGGCTCCCGTCGCCCCGGCGGGTCGGGCGTCGTTCGCTTGCGCCTCCCGAACGACCGCGGCGACACCGCCTGTCAGGTCGCGTCCGGCCGCTTCGATGTCGCCGCCGTGCGCGGCACGCCGATCCGCCCCGTCGACGCGGTCCTCGACGGGCGGACGATCACGTTCGACGGACCGACCACGGTCCCGCGGGAGGGCCCGCTCGTGCTCATCGGACAGGCGGGACCGGGGATCCTGCTGCACGTCGTCGACGCCTCGACCGCGGCGCCGCTCGAGGCGGTGACGTTGGCTTGGACCGCTTCATGGGGGAACGATCGCGACGTCCGCCCGTCGCTCGATCTCGCGGAGCTGCAGCCACTCTTCGAGCGAAGCCCGTCGCCGCTCGAGATCCCCGCCGACGGACGGCTCCGCCATTGCTGGGTCCGGGCCGACGGGTACGCGTGGGGACGGATCCGCCTGGAGTGCTCACGACCCGACGAACACACGCTCCGGCTCGCGCGAGGCGGCACGATCCTCGTCACGTGCGAGTTCGGCGAGAGCCGCGCGCCGTTCGTCGTTCGTCTGCGCGACGGTCGCGAAGCCGATCGCGAGTCCTGCGTCGAGTTCGCGCCGGCCGCGCCCGGAGAGTTCGTCTCGATCGACGGCCTGCCGTGCGGCGCGTGGATCGTCTCCGCGGAGATCGGTGATCCGGCGGACTCGTGCGTCCTCGACTCGGTCGAGGTCGAGCTCGCCCCGGCCGCGTCCGAGCGCGTCCTCCTGCGCCCGAGATCGTCACCGATCGCGCCGCCTCCGGTGCCGGTGGCCGGCTCGCTGCACCTGCCGTCCTCGCGCGAAGCGGCCGGGGCGTCGCTCGAGCTATCGCTGATCGGCCGGCCCTCGATCGTCGAGGCTCGCACCTTCTCCCAAGCCGCGACCGAGATGACGCCGCTCGGAGGCGACGCCTATCGCTTCGACGCCGGGCTCCTCAGCCCGGGGACGTACTCCTACGTGGTGAAGGGAGTCGGCACTCGTCATTGGGACGGCGAGGTCGACGTGGTCGCGCCCGCGACCCTCGACCTGCGGATCGTCGTCGGCGAGCCGGCCGCGCTCTCGATCCGCGTCGTCGACGCCGCGACCGAGCAGAACATCCGCGTCGACGCGGTGCTCGCGAACGATTCGTCCGGCCTGCACTTCGCCACCGCCGCGGAGGAGAGCGGGGACGTGCGATACCACGTCGACTGCGTCCCCGGATCGGTACGCCTGTCGCTCTTCGACGACCGATACGACGGGGAGTTCGAGCTCCGGGCGGAGCCGGGAAAAAACGACGTGACCATTCGAGCCATCGCGGCGACCACGATCGTCGTGTCGTTCAACGACGGCGAGACGACGGTCCCGTTCAACCACGAATCGGGGATCAGCGCGCGGCGCGTCGATGGCGACGGCTCCTCCACCGGCGGCAGCTTCGACGGACGCCGCGCGACGATCATCGTCTCGTCGCCCGGCCTCTACGAGTTGTCGGTGGAGAGGCTCGACGGCTTCCTGCCGATCCCACCGCAGCGGATCCAGGTGCTCGCCGGCGAGCCGGCCGAGCTCGTCGTCGCCGTCGAACGGGACGGTTAGCGTCCGCGGTCGTGGGCGTCGCCGGCCGATGCACGTGCCGAGGTCGTCACCCGCCGCGCGCGGGCGCGAACACGACGAGGAATCGAGCCGGCTCCCGTCCCACCCTCACCCCGTGCGCCGTCGCCGGCGGGAAGTGGCACAGGTCGCCGGCCCCGAGACGCTCATGCCAGCCGTCTCCAAAGACCTCGATCTCCCCGTCGAGCACGAAGAACGATTCGCTGTTTTCCACCGGGTGGAGCTCGACCGCGGCGCCCGGCGCCGCATCGATGAGGACGACGTTCTGGTGCCGGCTCTGGCTCGGCCCGAGCAGCCGCCGTTCCGCCACTCCCGCCCGCCGCGTCGCGACCGGCGCCATCTCCCCGCTCCGTCGAACGATCGGCCTCATCATTCCTCACTCCGTCGATTCGTTGGTTCGTGCCCAGTAGGCTCGGGTCCGGTGGTCGACCCGACCCCGTGGCCGCGCCCTCCGTCGGACTCGACGCGTCCATCATCTCCCTCGGTCGGACTCGGTACGTCTATCCTTGGTTGCGTTCAAGCGGTTGCGGTCTACAGCGTCGGGGTGGACATCATGCCGCCCAGACCACCGGAGAGATCATGGCGTTCATCCGAACCGTCCCCGATGACGAAGCGACCGGCCTGCTGAAATCGATCTACGACGCCGCGTGGAAGCGCGCGGGCCGCGTCTTCAATATCCTGCGGGTGCAAAGCGTCCAGCCGAAGACGCTCCAGTCATCGCTCGGCCTCTACATCCAGGCGATGATGAGCGATTCCCCCCTGTCCCGCGCCGACCGCGAGATGATCGCCGTCGTCGTGTCGCGCACCAACGAATGCTTCTACTGAGTGCGGGCGCACGTCAAGGACCTCCGTGACGAGGTCCACGACTCCCTCCTGGCCGAACAGGTCGCGAACGACTATCGCGCCGCGAACCTCGACCTCGGACGCCGCGCCATGCTCGACTACGCGGTCAAGCTGACCGTCAGTCCCGGCGAGATGTCGAGCGCCGACGTCCAATCCCTGCGCACCGCCGGCTTCGACGACGTCGCGATTCACGACATCGCGCAAGTGACCGCCTACTTCAACTACATCAACCGCATCGCCGACGGCCTGGGCGTCGACCCCGAGGACTTCATGCAGGACCCCAGCCCCCGTCCAGAGCATCCGTCCCTTCCATGAGACCGCGCCAACGTACGCCTCACTCCCGCCCGCCGCAGGGCCTCACGGCCACCTGCGCCAGCAGAGCGTTCACCTCCTCCGGAGTGAAATCGCAGACTCCCACCCGCGCCGCGTTCGCCGCGCCCGCCGCGATCCCGACCTTGACCGCGTCCACCTCCTCCTCGCCGCGATCGAGCGCGGCCACCATCGCGCCGAGCATCGCGTCGCCGCTCCCCACCGGATTCACCTCCCTCACGCGCGGCGGCACGAACTCGATCCCCGCCTCGCCTGCGTACATCCACGCCCCCCGCGCCCCATCCGTCAGCAGGACGTACTCCACGCCGGAGTCGAGGAGCGATCGCACGAAGCGATCGCGACGGACGGGATCGCGAGCGTCGACGTCGAACGAGGAGCGGACCTCGTCGAGGTTCGCCTTCACCACGTACGGCGCCGCGGCGACCCCTGCGACCGCGGGCGGACCGTAGGAATCGAGGAGGACCCGCACGCCCCGCGCCTTCGCTTCGCGCGTCGCGAATCCGTAGAAGTCGTTCAACGACGGATCGGGGACGGAGCCGTTCAAGGTGACGAGGTCGACGCCGTCGAGCGCGGCCGAGAACCGCTCGTGGAACTGGGAAGCCTCGTTCGCGGTGAGAGGCGGCCCGGCCTCGAGGAACTCGTGAAAGCGACCCGTGTCCTCGCCGAAGAGGAAGGTCGACATCCGCGTCGGGCCCAAGACCGACACCGCCTCGTAGCGCAGCGCCTCCGCGTCCAACCCTTCGAGGAAGAGTCGCCCGACCGCGCCCCCTGCCGTCGTCAACACGGTCACGTCCGCGCCGAGCGCCTGCGCCGAGCGCGCCACGTTGATCCCCTTGCCGCCACCGATGAATCGTGAACGGACCGGACGAATGACGAGCCGACCGTCGATGTCGCCACGGAAGCTCACGATCTTGTGAACGCACGGGTTCGGCGTGCAGGTGAGGATCATGTCGCGTTGTCGGGGAGCGGGGAATCCGGCTCGATGAGCGTCTACGCACCAGAGTCTAGAAATCCAGATCTAGATCTAGACGGGCGTTCAAGATTTCTAGCTCTCCTGACATTTGGTGGATGCGTTGGTGCGAACGGGTGCTCGCCTCGGGCTCTGGTGCGGCGGATGCCCCGGCGGTCCCTTCGACTGCGCGGGCTGCTAGGGTTAGGAAAGCGGCGGCAGGCCCATGATTTCCCTATTGGTTGCCTTTGTCTGCCAAGCGCCGCCGGACAACCTGTTCCTTGGGAAGGAGCAGGACGCGTCCTTGACGGCCGCAGTGTTCGAGTTCTTCTCCCTGGGCGCGAAGTACCAGAGCGGCGTCAAAGCGGTGTCCTGGCGACGCAGCGAGCGCGCGGACGCGGCGTCGCACTGGCACGTGTCCGAGAACGTCTTGCCCGTGGTCCGCGCCGTGGACCACCAGCCTATGACTCTCGGCCCTCCCAGAGACCCTTCGCGTTACCCATCGCGGCGTAGCCGCCAAACGTCCCTGGTCCCGCTCGCGGCTCGCCGTGCGGGTGGTGATCCGAGGCATCGGCAAGTCCGGGAGAGTTGAGCGGAGCGACGGGAGAGGCGAAGGTGGCAGCTTCCGGGTAGAACGTGGGAGTGTCAACAAACGCGTTTTCAGCGGAGGCCACGCCATGCGCGAGTTCATCGCCCGCCACGCGAAGAAGATCACCGGAGTTCTTGCCGGTTTCGATCGCGTTCTCTTTCGGGGACTTCTCCAGGGTCTCAACCACGAAGGCGGGTTGCGTTGCTTTCTTGCGCAGCAGGGGGCGTTGCGCAAGGACTTCGGTCGGTTCTCCGAAGCGACCACGAAGATGATCCGCGCGGCGTCGACGGAATCGGCGCGTGCCGCAGGTGCGCCGGAGCAGTACCTGACGTCGAGTCGCGTGCGGACGACATGCGCTTCCGCAAGCGCCACCAAGCGATTCAGCAAGCGGTCGAGGCGCACAACGTGTCAATTGACCGGACATCTCTGACCACCCACCAACCAAACGACCCGACCTACGCCGTCTACATCCGAGTCACCGGCCGTGTCCAAGGGGTGTTCTTTCGCGGCTCAGTGGAAGAAGAGGCTCGCGCTCTCGGGCTGCGCGGCTGGGTGAGGAACGTCACCGACGGTTCGGTCGAAGCCGTCGCCGAAGGCGACCGCGAGTCGGTCGAGCGCCTCGTCGCGTTCTGTCGCCGCGGCCCGCCCTTGGCGCGGCCCTCTGTGCCAACATGCGCGAGACAGAACGGCCCCAGGAGTTTAGTGCGCTGAAAGACGAGAGCATCCGAAGGGGGAGCCGCCCGAAGCCAGCCCTTCAGGCTGGCTGAGCGGAGGGCGGCGGTCCGGGGGGCGAAGCC
>CAZYQW010000121.1:0-131076 GCA_964649825.1 uncultured Phycisphaeraceae bacterium
CGAAGCGAGGCGAGGTCATCGCGACCGAGATCGAGGCGCAGGACCGCAGGCGTACTGCCTGTACGTCGAGGATCCTGCAACGCAGATACCGGTCGCGAGGGCCCGCCGCAGCCGGAATGACTTTCACCACGGGCGGCTAGCCCCGCCCAACGAGCCGTCGCGTCCTCGTCACGCCGCGAGCGTGGCGTTTTTCGACGTCGTCGCGTACCATCTCCGCGGGGGACGGGCGCAAGCAGGAACGACTTCGAGATGGGACTGAAGGATCGGGTTCATTGGGTCGATCAGCCGCGAGCGCTGAAGGAACTCGGTCGCCGCCTCGACGACGCAGACGTCATCGGCGTCGACACCGAACAGGACTCGTACTTCGCCTATCGAACCAAAGTCTGCGTGATCCAGATCGGCGCGGACGACGAGGAGTGGATCATCGACGCGCTCGCGCTCGACGACTTTGCTCCTCTCCAGCCGGCGTTCCTCGACCGATCCCGCACGAAGGTGCTCCACGCCGGCGAGAATGACGTCGACCTCCTGCGCAAGAACTGCGGTCTCGAAGTGCGCGGACTGTTCGACACCATGTCCGCCGCGTCGATCCTTGGCTACGCGAAGACGGGCCTGGCCGGAGTGATCGAGCATCACTTCGGCGTGACGATCGAGAAGAAGTACCAGCGTTCGGATTGGCGCAAGCGACCGCTCGAGCGGGAGCAGATCGAATACGCGGCGCTCGACGTTCGCTACCTGTCGAAGCTGCGCGAGCTCTTCCTGGACGAGCTCGACGACGCGGGCCGCGTCGAGGAGGCCGAGTCGGACTTCGGTCGAATCGAGCACGTGGTCCATGACCAGAAGGAGTTCGACGCGGACGACTACGTTCGTATCCGCGGCGCTCGCGACCTGGACGGACTCGGCCGGCGCATCCTGCAGGCGCTCTATGAGCTCCGCGACGAGATCGCGCGCGAGGAGGACCGCGCGCTGTTCCGCGTCTGCCCGGACCACGTGCTCATCGACCTGGCGAAGAGGCGTCCGCGGGACCGGCAGGCGCTGTGGGGGTTCCGGGGCGTGTCGGATCGGATGTACCGAGTCCACGGCGACAAGCTGCTTCAGGCGATCGCCGACGCGAAGCGCAAGGGCCCCCTGGCGTTTCCACGCCGGAACGGCGGCGTTCCCGAGGGGATCCTGCCGCGGCTCGAGCCGCGACAGAAGGATCTCTACGACGAGCTTCGTGGCTGGCGGAGCCGGCGCGCGCAGGACCGCGGGGTCGAAGTCGGTCGGGTCATCCCGAACTCGCTGCTCCTTCAGGTCGTGATGTCGGCACCGCGCGACGAGGAGGGGCTGGTCGCGGCCGGGCTCGAGCCGTGGCGCATCCGCGAGTACGGCGAGGACATCCTGGCCATTGTCAATCCCGACGACTGAGGCGCGCGAGCGCGGCGGCGAGGACGGCGGCGACCATGAGCTCGCTCATGCAGATCGGGTCATCGCAGCGCCGGAGCGAACAGGGAGAGCACGGGACCGAATTTCGCGCGATCGTCGTCGGCGCGAACGGCGGTGCGTAGACCGTCGGGTCCTTGGGGCCGAAGAGCCCGACCGTCGGCACCCCCAGCGAGGAGGCGAGAAGCAGCGGCCCGCTGTCGGCGGCGACCACCAGGTCGACGCGGCGCAGGCGCGCCACCAGTCCCTTCAGACCGTGGCGAGGCTCGAGTCGGAGTGCGGCGCTGCCCGCGGCGTCTTCGACCTCGCGCGCGAGCGGTTCCTCGTCTGGACCGTAGCTGATCGAAACCGGTGCGACGCCCTGTTTGCCGAGCCGACGCGCGAGTTCCGCGAACCGCTCCGCCGGCCACCGTTTGAACGCACCGAACGTGCTCGTGCCGGGGTGCAGCAGGATCCGCGGACGGCTCGTCGACGCGAGCTGCCGCTCCGCGTCCTCGGCCGCCGCGGGGTCGTCGATGAGGATCGGCCACGCGCTCCGGTCGACGCTCCCGGCCGAGAACCGGCGCGCGCCGTCGACGCCGAGTGGAGCGAGGAGCGCGAGCGCACGCGCGGCGCGGTGGCCGCCGCGCGGGGTCGGCACCTGGACGTCGGCGAAGCGGTGCGCGCCTTCGCGGCTGCCGCCCCGATCGAGGCCGACGCGGAGCTTCGCGCGTGCGCGAGCCAGGTGAGCACCCCCTTTCAGGTTCGCTTGGAAGTCGATCGCCGCGTCGTACTCGATCTCGCGGAGTCGTCGTTGATGCGAGAGGAGCGCGCGCGCCGCGCCGAGCGATGGCCGTCGGAGGGCGCGGCGCGGAAACACGAGGACCCGTTCGATCCCTTCGACCAGCTCGAGGAGCGGCGCGACGCGGTCCTCGACGACCCAGTCGACGACCGCGTCGGGCCGTTCAGCGCGCAGCGCGCCGAGCGCGGCGAGCACGTTGACGACGTCGCCGAGGGCCGAGAGTCGAATGAACAGGTAGCGGTCGGACACGCCGCCATTGTGGGCGCGCAGTCTGCGCGAGTCCACCCGCCGCTACGACCGGCGGCCAAGACCTCTACGTGGGCTGGTCCCGGCGCACAGCGTCCGCGTCTACACCTTCAACTGACCGACCGGCGATCGGGCGGGGCGGCGGGCTCCCGGGCCGCCCCGCGATTCGGCGGAAAGACCGAATCGCCGAAGCTGAAGAACCTCGGCCTTCATGGTGGATCGGCGGTCGCCTCGTCCACGTCCACGGAACCGGTCTTGCGTGCAACGACCTCGACGGGGCGGCGCCAGACGATCTCGCGCGCGCCGCTCGTGCCGTCGATCTCGATGCCGACGAGTTCGTAGCGGCCGCCCGCGGCGCGCAGCTCGAACCCCCCGTGAGCGTCGAGGCTCGTTGACGCGCCCATCCGTTGGCGCCGGTCGATGAGCGAGACGAGCGAGGCGCGGATCTTCGCGTTCGCCGCGGTGGTCCGGACGCGGCCGCGCAGCACTCCGAGCGGTGCGAGCCGGACTTCGACGCGAGCCGCGGCGGCCGCGGCGGTCGCGTCGGCTGTCACGTACCCCGGGGCGGAGACGATCACCTTCAGCCCGTTCGGCGGTGCCGGCGTCGACCACGTCACGCGCCCGTTCGCGTCCGTCGTCGCCCCCTCCTTTCCGGCGCGGATCGTGGCCTCGCGGATCGGAGCGCCGGTGTCGTGGTCGAGGACGACGAACTCGGGACGGACGATCGGCACCAACGTGTGCGCGATCGACGTGGCGCCGAACGTCAGGTCCACCTGTACCCAGTCGTCCTCGTACCCAGCGGCGCGGATGAGGATCGAGTACTCGGTCGCCATGAGCCGGGTCAGTCGGATGCGACCGTCTCCGCCGTCGGAGCGGCGCGTGGTGAGGTCGAGCGGGGCAAGCGTGGCGAGCGGGCCCGCGAACACGGACAGGTCGACGTCGCCCCGCGGCCGGCCGTTCTCGTCGCGAACGAGGAGATAGAGCTCCCGCGCGGGCGGGAGGATCACGCGCGCGTCGTCCTTCCCCGGCGTCGCGAGCGTCACCGCGAAGCGGCCCTCGAGCGTGACGGCGAGCGCATGCACCGTGGACGTAACGCCGCGGATCTCGAAGCGACCATTGCGGTCGGTCGTCGTTCGGCGTTCGAGGTAGGCGAGGAGCGAGCGTTCGATCGGCGCGGGGATTCCCTCGGGCGACTCGCCCTGCGCGCCGACATAGATCTCGGCGCCGGCGACGGGTTGATTCAGGTCGTCGACGACGGTGCCCACGAGCATCGCTCCGGCCGCGAGCACGATCGTGCCGACGTCGACCACTCCGTCGGGGATCGCCGCCGAGCTCCGCGTGACCGCGAGGTGCGAGTCGGAACGTACGAGCAGATCGAACGACGTTCGACCGGACGAGCGCGCCGGCAGATCGAAGCTGCCGTCCGGGCCGGTGAAGACCGGCTTCGACGGGAAGACGTCGTCCCAACCGTAGCCGGCCGAGCGACCCTCCTGCGCGCGGAACGGAATCCCGCCGCCGGGGCGATCGACGACGAGGACGGCGCGACCGTCGGGCGACTTGCCGGCGCGCGCGGGTGCGTCGGCCACCATCGCTCCGGCCAGCGGGGTTCCGTCCTCGTCGACCACGTGGCCGCGCGCGCGACACCGCTCGGCCGTCAGAACGAACCGACCCAGGTCGAAGTCAGCGCCGGCGCGGGTTGCCCGCGCGATCGACACGCGCTCGACGTGGCGGGCGAACGATCCTCCGTCGTCGAACGTCATCGCGTAGACGCGCTGGGGCGCGACGTCCGCGAGGCGGAACGTCCCGTCGGCGGCCGAGGTTGTCGTCTTCACCAGCAGTTCGCCGGGAACGAGCGCGTCGCGGCTCCGTCCGCGGCGACGGACGGTGAGCTCGGTCACGTCGCACAGTCGGACCGAGATCCCGGCGAGCGCGTCGCCCTGCGCGTTCTCGACGATTCCGACCCAACCGGCGGGTGCCGTCGGCTCCGCTGCGACGATGGTCGTGGGCAGCGGCGGAGTGCGGATCGAGCGCTCCTCGTGCGCGGGCACGATCCTCTCGACCAGGGGCGGCGCCGTGTGGTCGGCCGCGGCTCGAGTGCGAGGCTCGGCCGTCGCCGTCGCGTCGTACTGTGGCGTCTCCACTTCGGTTTGGTCGAGCGAGGTGAGCTGCCACGTGAACGTGCCGAGCACGATCACCACCACGGCGACCGCGACCCCTCGGAAGGTCGTCTTCATCGACGACTCGCTCATCGGACGGCCGCATCCTCGACGGAGCGCTCGCGAACGGAGGCGGTGCGGAACCCACTCGCTTTCTTCCGGCCGTTCATTCTTTCCGGTAGCGCCCGCACATCAAGATCCTCGTGTCGCCGTAGCGGCCCATCCCGTCGATCGCGTAGATCCACGCGTCCCCTTCGCGTCGCACCGACTCGCGGAACGTCTCGCTCCGCTCGAGCGAGTCGGTCGACCAGACGATCTCCTCGTCGCCGTCCGGGCCGCGAACCACGCGGCCCTCGTGTCGCACCGCGTCGCCGTCGTCCTTCGTCACCGAGCACGTGAGCTCGAGCGTGCCGTCGTCGCGCCTCTTCGCAACGTTGAAGCCGCGCCCGCGCGTGACGGTGCCGTCGGCCTGCCTGTCGACGACCTCGACCGCCTGGCGCTCGTGGTCGATCGTGCGGTAGGTCTGGCGCACGTCGATGCGGTAGAGCTCGACGCCGCGCACGTCGTAGCCCACGAACGCACCGCGCCACGTCCCGTCGAGGGCGGAGAAGACCGCGACCGGCGGCGTCGACGCCGCGCGTTCGACGTCACCGCGGACGGCCGCGGCGGCGGCGGCGATGAGGAGTCCCAGAGCCAGGGTGGATCGTCGCATTGCACCTCCGTCAGTCGTCGGTCGCACGTCGCCCTTGCCGCCGCGGGGGAAACCGGGTCGAACGACATCCTAGGCTAGCAGCCCGTGGTGAAAGTCATTTTGGCTGCGGCGGGCCCTCGCGACCGATCTCTTCGTTGCAGGATCCTCGACGTATAGGCAGTACGCCTGCGGTCCTGCGCCTCGATCTCGGTCGCGATGACCTCGCCTCGCTTCGAAAGCACTTTCACCACGGGCTGCTAGGCCGGTTGGAGCGCCGCGGCATGGTGCGTCCGGACGAACACCTCTCGTGGAGGCTTTGTCCCGTCGCGGTAGGCAACCGAGCACCGCGTCGCCGGTCCGGTCCGTCGGGCGGGATCCGGGCGTCGGAGCTGGATGTCGAGAGCCTGGCGCACCTTGTCGGAGCAAGAGGAGCGGGACAGGCCGAGTGCACACGGGCGGTAGACTGGCGCATGGCGTGGTTCACGACGGCAACGCCCCCTCGACGACGCGCCCATGCTCGTCGCGCTGAAGCGATAGGTCGAGAGCGACGCCTGACCGACAACGGTCGAGCTTCCGACTTCCGACTGGCGGCTTCCGACGGCGCGGCGGGTCCGTGGAACAGGACGATGGATCGACATGAGCTCCCGTCGCGGTCGACGTTTGGTTTGGTTGCGGCCATGCCGCGCTGAGGTCTGCCAATGGCGCTGCGTGCGATCCCCGACGACTACACCGAGCGACGAGCCGGCCGGGTTCGGATGATCGCGCGCGACGACGTCGCCGATGCGCTCGTTCGAGCCGGCGTCCTGGCTGGCCGTCCGGTCGAGGCCTGGGGCGAGCCCGTCCGCGAGGTTGCGGGCGGGCGCCGTCCGGTCCGGGTGGTTCGAGTCGCCGATATCGCGGAACCGGTGCTCGTCAAGGAGTTCCGCCGGGGCGGACTGCTCGGGCCGCTCTTCGGTCGCGTCGCCAGCCCGACCCGGGCGTTCGCCGAGTTGCTCGTCGTCGAGTCGCTGCGGCGAGCCGGAGTCGCCACCCCGCCGATCCTGGCCGTCCGCGTCACACGGGTGGCCGAATGGCTGCCGTTCGTGCGTATCGACCTCGTCCTGCCGTTCCGCGTTGGGGCGTCGAATCTGGTCGACTGGCTCGGCTCCGATCCCCGGCCGTCCGATCGCCGGCGCGGCCTCGAAGCAGCCGGCCGGGCCGTACGCGCGATGCATGCCGCGCGAGTCCGGCACGAGGACCTGAACCTGAAGAACCTCCTCCGTAACCCGGACGGCTCGTTCGAGGTGATCGACCTGGGGGCGAGCCGCGTCCAGCCGCTGACGCCGAATGGTCGCGCCATCAACGTCGCTCGCCTCTATCGCAGCGCGGTGAAGCTCCGATTGGTCGCCTTCGAACGGCCCAGCGTCGACGCCGCGCGATTCCTGCGCGGCTACGACCCGTCCGCGTGGCGCGACGTCGCGCGGGAAGTCGCAGTGATCGCGCGCCGATCGATCCCGCGCCACCGCTGGTCGTGGAGGATGCAGCGCGCGCGAGGGTGGTCGCCCTGAGCACCGTTCAACGTTGGACCGATCGGCGCGAGAGCCTCTGCAGCCGCTCCACGCAGGCGTCGAGCGTCACGTCCTTCTTCGGGAAGCAGAACCGGACGAGGCGGGAACCGTCCCTCGGGTTCGAGAAGAAGGACGAGCCGGGCACGACGGCGACGCCGATCTCCTCGACGAGGTGGCGCGCGAAGCGCACGTCGTCGTCGAAGTCGAATGCCTCGAAGCCGGCCATGATGTAGTACGCGCCGCGCGGCAGCGTCGGAGTGAAGCCGCTCTCGATCAGCCCGCGCATCAGACGATCGCGGCGACGCTGGTACTCGGACGCGAGGCTCGCGAAGAACGACGCATCGAACGCGAGCGCGGCCGCGGCCGCATCCTGCAGCGGATGCGGCGCGCCGACGGTCAGGAAGTCGTGCACCTTGCGGATCGCGTTCGTGATCTCCGGCGCCGCGACGCAGTAGCCGATCCGCCAGCCCGTCACCGAGAACGTCTTCGAGTGGCCGGAGATCGTGATCGTCCGGTCGGCCATGCCGGGGAGCGACGCGATCGACACGTGCTCGGCGCCGTCGTACAGGATGTATTCGTAGATCTCGTCGGTGATCGCGAGGCAGTCGTGCTCCTGGCAGAGCTCGGCGACGCGGGACAGCTCCGCGCGCGTGAACACCTTCCCCGTCGGGTTGTTCGGTGTATTGACGATGATCGCCTTCGTCTTCGCGTTGAAGCAGCGCGCGAGGGCGTCGAAGTCGACCGCGAAGTCGGGGGGCTCGAGCCGGAAGAAGACGGGCTTCGCGCCGGAGAGGACGCAGTCGGGGCCGTAGTTCTCGTAGAACGGCTCGAAGATGATCACCTCGTCGCCCGGGTCGACGGTCGCCATCATCGCCGAGATCATTGCCTCGGTCGCGCCGCAGCAGACGGTGATCATCCGCTCGGGATCGGCATCCACCTGGTTGTACTCGCGCATCCGCCTCGCGATCGCGTCCCGCAGCGACTTGGCGCCCCACGTGATCGCGTACTGATTGAGGTCGCGGTCGATCGCGGCCTTCGCCGCCTCCTTGATCGCCGCCGAGGCCGGGAAGTCCGGGAACCCCTGGGCTAGGTTGACGGCGCCGTGGAGGTTCGCGAGGCGCGTCATCTCTCGGATCACCGACTCCGTGAAGACGGCGGCTTTCTTCGACGTCAGGCGTCGCGGCATGGCGGTTCCTCGGCGAGGCGCGCGGGCGTTCGTCCCGAGATTGTACGGGGCGTGCCCGGGATCTGGAGAATCATGGCGGTATCATGCCTCTCGAGCGGGCCCGGCCGTCCGGTACGGGTGAGCCGAAGGGAGGATCCGATGCGTGGTGGTCGTCTCGGCGCGTTCTGCGTCGCGGTCTCGATGTCGCCCTGGAGCGTAGGCCTCGGCGCGAGCGAAGACTCGGATCCGTCGGCTCGACCCGCCGAGTGGAAGAGCGCGGCGTTCGCGTCGATCCGCGCCGCCGAGTACGCGATTCGGCGGACGGGAGCCGGGCTCGAGGCTCCGAACCGCGCGCACGGGTTCCGAGTTCGGTTCCAGGAACGAGGGACGACGTTGATGCCGCGGGGCGGGGACGGCGGGTTTCGTCTGACGATCGGCCTCGCCGCGATCGGCCGCGACGAGCTGCGCCCCGTCGATCCCGTCCGTCCGGTGCTCGACGGGCGGCGCGGCTCGTTCGTCCGCGAAGGCGTCGTCGAGTGGTACGAGAACGATCGGCGCGGGCTCGAGCAGGGGTTCTCGATCGAGCGGCGGGCGGCGGGGCGGGGATCGCTGCGACTCGTCGTCGGCGTCGCGGGATCGCTCGAGGCTCGGCTCGCCGGAGACGCGGTGCAGCTCGTCGACGCTTGCGGCGTGGTGACCCTCACGTACCACGACCTCGTCGTGGTCGACGCGAACGGCGACGCCGTCCCCGCCGCGCTGCGCGTCCCCGCCGCCGACGCTATCGAGATCGTGATCGATGACGCGCGCGCGGCCTACCCGATCATCGTCGACCCGCTGACTACGGCCCCCGATGCGGTGTTCGAGGGAAACCAGGAGAACGCCGAGTTCGGCTACTCGGTCGCGACCGCGGGTGACGTGAACGACGACGGCTACGTCGACGTGCTGGTCGGCGCGCCCTACTTCGACGTGGTCGACGACGAGCCCCAAACGGACGACAACCGCGGCGCGGCGTTCCTCTTCCTGGGCTCGGCCGGCGGCCTCCTCACCGAGCCGGCGTGGACCGCGTTCGGAACGGAGTCGCTCGGCGAGTTCGGATTCTGTGTGCGGCCCGCGGGTGACGTCGACGGCGACGGACGCCCCGACGTCTTGATTGGTGCGCGCTATCAGTCCGCCGGCGAGACCAAGGAGGGGATGGCGTTCGTCTATCGAGGCACGCCCGGCGGGCTCTCCGACACGCCGCTCTGGTCGGCGGAGGGCAACCAGGTCGGCGCCGGGTTCGGCGCCGCGGTAGCGCCGGCCGGCGACGTGGACGCCGACGGGTTCGGCGACGTCGCGATCGGCGCCCCGTACTTCGACGCGGCGACCGCCGACGCAGGCGCGGTCTTCGTCTTTCACGGCGGCCCGTCCGGACCGTCGGCGGTGCCAGACCGAACGCTCTTCGGGCCGCAGAAGGACTCCGATTTCGGCGTCACGGTCGACACCGCCGGCGACGCGAACGGCGATGGCTACTCCGACCTCATCGCCGGCGCCCCGAACGCGAGCTTCGGCGAGGACTCCGAGGGCGCCGTCTTCCTGTTCGCGGGCGGGCCGACCGGCGTCGGCGCGGTCCCGATCTGGATCGGCGATTCGAACGAGACGTTCGCCCGGTTCGGCGCCGCGGTGGCGACGGCGGGCGACGTGAACGGCGATGGCTTCGCCGACGTGATCGTCGGAGCGGAGTCCCACGCGAACGGCGAGTTCGGCGAAGGCGGCGCGTTCGCGTTCCTCGGCGGTGTCGTCGTGGATCCGTCTCCGTGCTGGGAGGACGAGGGCGATCAGACGTTCGCGGGTTTCGGCCGGGCGGTGGCGCCGGCCGGGGACGTGAACGGCGATGGATTCGCAGACGTCATCGTCGGCGCGTTCAAGATCGACCTCGGGCAGATGGACGAAGGCGCGGCGTACGTGTACCTCGGTGGCCGTGGGACCAACGGCGACCTGGCCAGCGAGCCGAGTTGGATCAAGGAGGGCGACGCCGCGTTCACCGAGTTCGGTCACTCCGTGGCCACGGCCGGGGACGTGAACGGCGACGGCTTCGCGGACGTGATCATCGGCGCGCACCTCCTCGCGAGCCCCGAGCTGAACGAGGGCGGCGCGTTCGTGTACCACGGCTCGCCGGACGGCCCGGCGGCGCTGCCCGCGTGGAGCCGCCACGGCGACCAGGGCGGCGCCGCGCTGGGCACCGCGGTCTCCATCGTGGGGGACGTGAACGGCGACGGCTTCGCGGACGTCATCGTCGGCGCGCCCGGCTTCGACGCCGGCGAGCCGGACGAGGGCGCGGCGTTCCTGTTCCTCGGCGGTCCGGGCGGTCCGGCCGGAGCCGCGGCGGCCGCGTTCGAGGGCGAGCAAGCCGGCGCGGGGTACGGCGCGTCGCTGGCCGGCGCCGGCGACGTGAACGGCGACGGCTATGCCGACGTCATCATCGGGGCTCCGTACTTCGACGCGGCGACGGCGGACGCCGGACAAGCCGCGATCCACCTCGGCACGGCGAACGGCCTCGCGCCGATCGCGGCCTGGCTCGTGCACGGCGAGGAAGCGTCGGCCCGGCTCGGCACGGCGGTCGCCGCGGCGGGCGACGTCAACGGCGACGGGTACGGCGACGTCCTCGTGGGGGTGCCCGGCGCGGGCGGCCCGAAGAAGGCGGGTCGAGTGCACCTCTTTATCGGTTCATCGATCGGGCCGTCTCCGTTTCCGAGCTGGACGCGCGGCGGCGGCGACGCGGACGAGCTCGGCGCGGCGATCGCCGGCGGCGGCGACGTGGACGGCGACGGGTTCGCGGACGCGCTCCTCGGCGCGCCGGGACACGAGGCGGCCGCCGGAGCCGGCGCGGGCCGGGTCCTGCTCCATCGGGGCGACGCTCAGGGGCTCGCGCCGGTCACGGCCTGGACGGCAGACGGCGCGTTCGCGGGCGAGGCGTTCGGCGCGGCCGTCGCATTCGCCGGCGACGTGGATGGCGATGGCTTCGCCGACCTCGCCATCGGCGCGCCGATGGCGTCGGCGGGGTTCGTCGAGGAGGGTCGCGCCGCTCTCTATGCCGGAGGCGTGGTCGGTCCGAGCGCGACGTCGTGGACGGCGACCGGTGGCCAGACCTCCGCTCGACTGGGGGCTGCGCTGGCCGCGGCCGGCGACGCGAACGGCGATGGGCGATCCGACCTGCTGGTCGGCGCTCCGGGTCACCAGGACGGCGAGTCGAACGAGGGGCGCGCCCTCCTGTATCTGGGCGGGTTCGACGATCTCGATCCGTTCCCGGCGTGGAGCGCCGACGGCGATCAGACCGACGCCAACTTCGGTGCCGCGGTGGCAACCGGCGGCGACGTCAACGGGGACGGCGCCTCTGACCTGTTGGTGGGGGCCCCCGGTCTCGACGGGGCCGGCGCCGACGTCGGCGGCGCGTTCCAGTTCCTCGGCATGGACGGAGGCGGCGTCGTCTTGCGGCCGCGCCAGCGCACCGTGGCGGACGAGCCGATCGCGGCGCGCGGCGTCTCGACCGACGGGGCGTTCGTCATCGCGCTCGACGGTCGCGCTCCGTTCGGCCGCGGCCGCGTCCGGCTCGAGTGGGACGCACGCGCGTTCGGGTTTCCGTTCGACGTCGGCTCACCGACCGTCCAGGTCGGCGACGGCTGGAACGACACCGATCTCGCCGCGGTCGACCTTCGCGGCGACGTCCGGGATCTCCTGGACGGCCCGTATCACTGGCGAGCTCGCGCCCGCTTCGATCCGGCGACCACGCCCTACGCCGCGTGGGGTCCGTGGCGCTCGCCGCCCGCGCTCGGCCGCACCGAGGCGATGCTCCGGTCACGGCGGATCGGTACGCCGTTCGTGCCGGGCGATCGCTTGCGGGCTCGTCTCGACGGCCTCGACGACGCGACGGAGGGCTCGTTCGTCGGTCTCTCGGGCATGACGCTGAAGCTGACGTTCGATCCGACGCCGGCCACGTCGATGATATTGGTCTCGATCGTCGATCCGTTCGGCGCCGTCGAGAAGTTCTGGACGATTGCCGTAGGTCCGAAGAAGGCGACCAAGAAGAAGGTGGTCGTGGAGCAGACCGGCACGTACGCGATCCACCTGCGCGCGATCGATGGGCCGACCGACTGGTTCGAGGTGCAAACCGCTCGCTCCCTGCCGTCCGGCGCGAAGTCGTTCCACCAGACGTTGAAGGACAAGGAGGGAGTCGGCGCCGTTCCACTCGAGCTGCTCGCTCTTGCCGGTGCGACGCTCGATCTCGTTGCCACGCCGACCAAGAAGTTCACCGGCCCGACGACCGTCGCGGTGGGCATGCCCGGTGGAACCATCCTCGACGTCACTCCCTTCCAAGACGCGATCCCGAACGGCGGCCTTCATCTGTCCGGCGTTCCCCTACCGGTCCCCGGCGCCTACGTCTTGACGATCGGCAGCTTCTCGTCGAAGAAAGAGAAGCTGAAGGTCCAGGTCGATCTGTCGCAACCACCGCCGGGAAGTGCAGTGGTGGTGCTGCCGTAACGAGCCGGACCGGGACGGAGCGCATCGTGCCCGGTTCGGGCTCCGCGCGAGCAAGCTCGTCCGGATTCGCGACTGCGAGCACTCCTGCTGTCGAGTGGTGAATCGATCGCCTCGCTCGTTACGATGCGCGGCCGGAGTCAGAAGGGGCCCGTACGACCCCTGCGTCCCCGCGGAATGAGGAAGAGGTCGATGTTGGATTCGCTTTTCGTTCTTTTCGACACCACGGACTTTCCACCGCGGTGGCAATGCGGCGATTGGACGACGATCCACGGGTGGGTGCATGTCGTATCGGATCTCGCGATCTTCGGCGCCTATGTCACGATCCCGCTTTCGCTGCTGTGGCTCGTGCGGCGGCGCCCGATCCCGTTCTCGCGGATCATCCTTCTCTTTGGCCTCTTCATCGTCTCCTGCGGCATCACGCACCTGATCGAGAGCATGATTTTCTGGTGGCCGGCCTATCGACTCTCGGCCGTCGCCAAGGTCGTCACCGCGTGCGTGTCGTGGGGCACCGTCCTCGCACTGATCCCGATGCTCCCGCG
The DNA here is from genome assembly GCA_964649825.1 of uncultured Phycisphaeraceae bacterium. Taxonomy (GTDB): domain Bacteria; phylum Planctomycetota; class B15-G4; order B15-G4; family JADJEK01; genus CAZYQW01. The sequence continues at coordinate 13,060 of CAZYQW010000121.1, forward strand.
CGCGCTCGAGTTGCCGAACCTCCAGCGTGAAGTGGAGGACCGGCGCGAGGCCGAGCAACGACTGAGGCGTGCCGTGGCCAAGCTCGAGCGCGTGGAGCAAAGGCTCGAGCTCGCGGTCTCCGCCTCGCACGTCGGAATCTGGGATATCGACCTCGAGACTGGAGAGCTGTTCGCGTCCAGTACGTGCTGTGAACTGCTTGGCGTGACCGGAGAGCCCACGTCGTTCGAGGAGATGCTGGCCGAAGTGGGTGCGGACAGCGCGCGCGCCGCCCTTCTGATCCTCACCAGCCGACGCGGCCACGTTGGGGAGATCGACATCGAGCTGAAGAGAGACGGGAAGACGTCGCCGATATGGCTACGCCTGCAGGGCCAGTCGTTCGATCCCGACGCGAACGGGCGGCCGCGACGAATGTCGGGCGCGATCACCGATATCACGCCTCGTCGGCTCGACATGGATCTGCTGCGTACCGCGATCGAAGCCGCCCCCAGCGGATTCGTGATGGTCGATCGAGATGGACGCATCTCTCTCGTGAATCGACGGATCGTCGAGATGTTCGGCTACGAGCGCGAGGAACTCCTCGGCGAGTCGATCGAACGCCTGGTCCCCGAGGCGGTGGTCGACGCGCACGTCGACCACCGGGAGCGTTACATGGAGGACCCGAGCTCACGAGCGATGGGGAAGGGCCGCGACCTCTTCGGCCGCCGCAAGGACGGAGTCGAGATCCCGGTGGAGATCGGCCTGAATCCGATCGTCACCCACCGCGGCCTCGAGGTCCTGGGCAGCGTGTTCGACATCACCGAACGGAAGCGCGCCGAGCGCAGGATCGCGGAGACGAACGCGACGCTGGCGCGGAGCAACCGCGATCTCGACGAATTTGCGCACGTCATCTCGCACGACCTGAAGGCGCCCCTCCGCGGAATCTCCTCGATCTCGCAGTGGCTCGCGGAGGACTATGGAGACAGCATGCCCCCGGAGGCGCATGAGCACCTCGCGTTGCTGCGCGAACGCGCGCGGCGAATGCAGGACCTGATCGACGGCGTGCTCAAGTACTCGCGCGCGCAACGAGAGCCGTTGCGACCGGAGCTCGTGCCTCTGCGCGAGGTGATCGACCAAGTACTCGCCGACATCGAGACTCCCAGCGGCGTGACGGTCGAGATCGAGTGTCCCACCGGAGCGGACGTGCGCTGCGACCGCACGCGGCTGCGGCAGGTGCTGCAGAACTTGATCGAGAACGCGGTGCGGCACGTCGATCCCGAGTCCGGCGCCGTCTCGATCGAGGCGCGGTGCGCCGGCGACTTCTGCGAGTTCCGGGTCACCGACAACGGACCAGGGATCGACGCCAAGCACCACGAGCGGATCTTCCGCATCTTCCAGACCATTCGGACCGACGGGAGCTCCACGGGCGTTGGGCTCGCGATCGTCAAGAATCTCGTGGAGCGTATGGGCGGCGAGGTACGCGTCGAGTCGACCCTCGGCGCGGGCGCCACGTTCGTCGTGATGCTGCCGCGCGTCTAGCCGCGCGATGCTCTGCCCCTCTCGCGCACGGGACTCACGCCGGCGAGCCGCGCCGCCGCGCGAGGACGAACGCGCGCGTCGCGTCCTCGCCGTCGTCGACCCGCTCGAGGGTCGGGAACAGGAGCCGGGCCTCGCCGCGGGCGAGGAGCCACTCCGCGCGGAACGCGGGCTGGACGTCGCGATACCCCTCGTGGAACGTCTCGAAGAGGATCCATCCGCCCGGCGCGAGCCACGCCGGCAGCTCGGCGATCAGCGCTCGATCGAGGAACGAAATGCACACGACGAGGTCGTAGGCGCCGATTCCGCGGCAAAACGGCGGTTGGTCCAGGTCGGCGAGGATCGGGGTGACGCGATCCGACAACCCTCGCCTCGACAGGCGAGCATCGAGGTTCGCGAGTGCGACGCGGCTCCCGTCGACCGCGTCGACTCGGAGACCCCGCTCGGCCAGCCAGACCGCGTTCGTGCCGTCGCCGCAGGCGACGTCGAGCGCACGACCGCACGCCGGGAGGCGCTCCGCGAGGCGGACGAGCGTCTCGCACGGTGCGGTCGCCGGCGCGCCGCGACGCCCGCGACGCCCGCGACGCTTGGAGTCCCAGCGGGCGCGATCGGCGCGGCTCATGCGTCCGCCGGGCCGGCGATCAAGACTGCGTCCGCTTCTCGTTCCACCACTCGTGCCACTCTTCGAGCTGGTCGCCGTACTGCTCACCGGAGAGGCGCTCGAGCGCTCCGATCAAGTGGTTGGCGACGAGCTCGCGGCGTTGGTCCAGCTCGCTCTTGCGCCTGAACTTGCCCGACGGGGTCTCATCCAGCAGCGTCGCGAGTCGCGCGAGCAGGAACTCGCAGTTGCGCCAGTCGCCGCTGTCGCCGAGCGCGCGCGCCGCGTTGGCCTGCACCAAGAGGTAGTTGTCGTTCAGCAGCCGCGCGAGGCTGCCGGCCGCGTTCGGGTGGCGGGTCGCCATCACCGCGCTGACCGCGTGGACGCGCACCTTGGGGCTCGGGTCGTTCAGTGCGTTGACCAACCCGGAGATCGCCGCCTCTCCCGTCTTGGGCGTCAGGATGGTCGAGAGCGCCAGCGCCGCCATCGCACGGATCTCGACGCTCTCGTCCTCGAGCCGCTCGAGGATCGGAGGCAGCGGCGTCTCCGGATCGCCGAGCTTCCAGAGGCCGAGGAGCGCGTTCTGCACCACCGCCTCCTCGGGATCCGAGAGGGCGTTCATCAACGCCGGGATCGCCCGCGAATAGACCTGGGGCCAGCGGGCGAGGAACCGCTCGCGCTCCGCCGGGTCGGCCGGCTCGCGAAGGCGTGCGAACCCGAGAGCGGCGGCTGCGATCGCCTTCTGATGCGCATCGCCGCGCTCGACGAACTCGAGCAAGACGTCGAAGTTCAAGTAGACGGTGCGCTGCAGGATCTCGTTCAGGTTGTCGACCAGCTCCCGATTGCGCGAGCCGACCGTGTCGAGGTTGGCCCGCTGCCAGTGGTGGATGTTCTGATCGACGCGCACGAGCAGCTCGCTCTTGTCCGCCGCGCCGAGCGGCACGGATTCGGAGAGTTCGAGCTGCCGCTGGTACTCGATCTCCGCCTCCGTCAACGGCCGCCCCTCGAGCGGGAGGTCGGAGGAGGGGGACGACTGGCACGCAGCGAGCGAGGAGGCAAGCAGCATCGCGGCGACGCTGGAGCGGCGGATGTTCATGACGCGTTCCTCGGTGGTGTCGACGGATCGTGCAGACGATGGCACCCCGGGTTCCTTCCCGGGAATTCGCCCCGCGCGGCCGGGCCGCCCTGCTTCAGGCGGACGGGTGGGCGCGGTAGCATCGGCCGGGGTGCCATTCCACCGAAGTCGAGGCAGAGATTCCATGCGTCGGGCGGACGATGACGAGAGGTTCGAGCGCGTTTCTCCCGAGGTCGTCCACCACGTCACCGACGAGGCGTGTGGGCTGTCCGCCTACGTCGTGCTCGACGACCGGACGCTCGGGCCCGCGTTCGGCGGGATCCGTTTCCGTGGCTACGACAGCGACGTGCAGGCGCTCGCCGACGCGTGCGGTCTGGCCCGCCAGATGACGTTGAAGTGCGCGTTCGCCGAGCTCGACGCGGGTGGCGGCAAGGCTGTCGTTCGGACGGACGGGCTCGTGGACCGCCGTCGCGCCTGCGAGGTGCTCGGCGACTTCATCGAGTCGCTCCGCGGCGCGTTCCGGACGGCCGGCGACTTCGGCGCGACGCGACGCGACCTCGAGATCCTGGCCGCCCGCACGAGTTTCATCGTCGACCCCGGCGACGTCGACGCGCTCGGCGACGCGGTCTCGATCGGGATCGTGGCGGCGATCGAGGCGCTGCTGCCGCGGCTCGGCGTGAGCCAGCTCGCGGACCTCCGGATCCTGGTCCAGGGGCTCGGCGAGATCGGTGCGCCGCTCGTGCGCCGCCTCGCGGCAGCCGGCGTTCGGCCGCTCGTCGCGGAGATCGACAAGGCGGCGCTCGCGTGGGTGCAGGCCGAGCTCGACGTCGAGGTCGTCCCGCCCGCGGCCGCGCTCGAGGCCGAGGTCGACGTCTTCTCCCCGTGCGCGGTCGGTGGGCTCATCGGCGTCGAGGCGGCGGCCGCTATCCCGGCCCGCGCGATCGTCGGCGGCGCGAACCGCGTGCTGGCCGACGACGCGGCGGGCGACGTGCTCTGGCGCCGCGGCGTCCTCTACGTGCCCGACTTCGTCGTCAACGCCGGCGCGGTGATCCGCGGCGCGACGGCGATGCTCCGCGGCGTGCCCGCCCGCGAGGACGAAGTCGCTCGGATCGGCGGCCGCGTCGCACGTCTCTTCGATGAGGCCGAGCGCCGCGACCGGGAGCCGGCGGGGCTGGCGCGGGAGTGGGCATGCGAGAGGGTGGCCCGGGCGCGGCGCTGAGGCGCGTCTTCGAGATACGCCCAAGAGGAGCAACACAGCCGGGGGCGGAGAGGGCCGCACGAAACGGGAAGTGATCTCGTGCGGGCCCTAGCAGCCCGTGGTGAAAGTGCTTTCGAAGCGAGGCGAGGTCATCGCGACCGAGATCGAGGCGCAGGACCGCAGACGTACTGCCTGTACGTCGAGGATCCTGCAACGAAGAAATCGGTCGCGAGGGCCCGCCGCAGCCGGAATGACTTTCACCACGGGCTGCTAGGCCTCGACGACCCGCTCGATCCGCTCGCGCCACGGACCGGGAATCCGCGCCGGGCGGCCGGCGCGGTCGACGCACGCGAGGACGGTGAAGCCGCGGCAGAGCTCGGCCTCGTCGCGACCGGGCCCGTCGTCGCGCAGGACCACGTACTCGAACCGGAGCCTCACGCCGCTGGCCGCGACGAGCCGCGTCTCGATGACCAACGTCTCGTCGTAGTGGGCCGGCTTCAGGAAGCGGCCGCCCATCTCGACGACCGCGAGGGAGAGACCCTCGCGTTCCAACGCCGCGTACTCGATGCCGCGGTCGCGCATCAGCTCGGTCCGGCCGAGCTCGAAGTAGACGACGTAGTTCGCGTGGTAGACGACGCCCATCTGGTCGGTTTCGCCGTAGCGGACGCGGGTGGTGGTGCGGTGGGGGGCACTCATTCGCGAAGGATACGGTTCTCCGGTCCGAGTCGGAAGGACGGGCGGGGTTGCCGAGGGCATCCGACCCGACCCGCGCGGGCCCGCGTGGCCTTCGAGCTGGATCCGAGTTTTCGGTGGCCGCCGGCCCCCTCGTACGCTCTCATGATGCGCCTTTCGCACCCGAGCGTCGCGAGCATGACCACCTCCAACGGGAAGATCCTGACTGGGCTGCTGATGACCTGGATCGTGCCGGGTCTCGGACACTTCTCGTACGGTCGTCGCGACAAAGGGATCCTGTTTGGGATCCTGATCCTGACCGCGTTCGTGGGCGGGATGTGGCTGGGTGAGTGGCGCATCGTGAGCGCCGACAAGTATGCCCTCTATCTCATCGCCCAGGTTTGGGCGGGGGGCCCGACCTTGCTCGCGCTCCTCCTGACGAAGGGCCTCCGCATCACCCACGATATTCCCCAGCTCGACGCGGGGTTGCTGTACACCGCGGTGGCGGGCCTCTTGAACATCGTCGTGCTGGTCGACCTGTACGAGATCCACCTGAAGATCCGCGCCGGGGAGAAGGCGCCCGCGGCGGTGGCGGGGAGCGTGTCGTGATCACGCATTTCCTGCTCTTCTGCGGGATCACGTTGATCGCGTCGCTCGTGTACCACGCGCTGCGGCAAGACGACCTGAAGGCGGCGATCGGCGTCGGGTTGCGCCGCTTCGTGTCGTTCGTCGTGGTCGCCGTGGTGTCGGGTGTCGTGCTCCTCTACTTCACGCGTTGGCTCTGACGCTGCGCGTCCCGACCGGGCCCGCTCATCGGCGCACGACTCGAATCCCGTAGAGCCGACCCGGTCGCCGCTCGACGCGGCCATCGATCTCGAGGCGCAGCAGTCGCTCGTGCACCTCGTGGAGCGGTCGGCCGATCGCGAGGGCGATCTCCTCGGGCGCGAGCGGCTTCGAGCCGATTTGGCGCAGGATCGGATCGGCGTCTTCCTGCGTACGATCGTCGCCTCGGGTGAACGGCTCGGCCGGAACGACGCCGACGCCGACGAGCGGATCGAGCAGGTCCGCCGCCTCCAGGATCGGCCGCGCACCGTCGCGGATCAGCCGGTTCGTGCCGCGCGCGAGCGGATCATCGGGGCTGCCGGGCACGGCGCCGATCTCGGTGCCCGAGTCCAGTGCGGCGCGCGCGGTCGACATCGTTCCCGAGTCCTCGGTCGCCTGGACCACGACGACGAGATGCGCGAGGGCGGCGACCAGGCGATTCCGCAGCGGGAAGTGGTGCGCGTAGGGCTCGGTCCCGAGCGGATACGTGGTGAGGAGCGTCCCGTGCTCGGCGACCGCGGCGTGCAGGCGTACGTTCTGCCGGGGATAGACGCGGTCGATGCCGGTGCCGAGCACGCCGATCGGGACGCCGCGGCCGGTCAGGCAGCCCTCGTGCGCCGCGGCGTCGATCCCCCGCGCGAGGCCGCTCACGACGGGGACGCCGGCCCGCGCACACGCCTCGCCGAGGTGCGCCGCGAACCGCTCCATGGACACCGACGCGTCGCGCGAGCCGATGATCGCCGCGCGCCGGGCGAACGCGACGTCTCGCCCGCGCAGGTAGATGACGAGCGGCGCGTCGGGATGCCCGTTCCACTCCGTCGGGTATGCGGCGTCACCCGCGACCAGGATCGTCGCGCCGAGGCGTGCGGCGCGCTCGATCTCACGCCGGGGCTCGCCGGCCGTGCGCAAGCGGAGCAGCCGGTCGAGCACCTCGCCGGCGACCCGTGCGCGTGCGAGCTCCCGCGTCGAACCGTGCATGAGGAGACGCGGTGCCACCGGCGGCGGTGGCGTCCGGCGCCCGACGTGCGCGAGGTTCCACAGGATGGTCGCGTCCCTTCGCTCGTCCACGACCTGAAGACGAGTCGAGACGCGCCGGGTTACAGCAGTTCTCGCGGCGAAATGCAGATCCCGAGCGCCGCTTCGATCGCGCCGCGGTCCGCGACGTCGACGAGATCGACTCTCCCCGGCGCGGTCGGCAGCGCGAAACGGAGCCCGGATCGGACCCTCTTCTTGTCGCGCTCGAGGAGACGGAGGGCGCGGGCCCGGTCGACGGCGGCCGTGGTGGGCAGACCGAGCCGCTCGACCCGCGCCCGCACGCCGTCCACGAACGCGCGCTCCGCCCGGCCGAGGCGAGCCGCGAGCTCGGCCTCGCCGATCAACCCGATCGCGACGGCCTCGCCGTGGCGGACCGCGAAATCGGACGCCGCCTCGATCGCGTGGCCGAACGTGTGACCGAGGTTCAACGTCTGTCGAGCGCCCGTGTCGGTCTCGTCCCCCGCGCACACGCGCGCCTTCACCGCCACGCAGCGCTCGATCCATGACGCGAGACCCGCCGGGTCGCCGGCATCCGGCGGCGTGCGGTCGATCGCAGCTCCGATCGCGGCGTCGAGGAGCGCGTACTTCGCAACCTCTCCGAGCCCGCTTCGCCACTCCGCGGCGGGCAGCGTCGCGAGCGTGCTCGGGTCGGTGATCACCGCGCGTGGGGCGTGGTACGCGCCGATCAGGTTCTTTCCCGCGGCGAGGTCGACCCCGGTCTTGCCGCCGACGGCGGCATCGACCTGCGCGAGCAGCGTGGTCGGGATCGCGACCCAGCGCACGCCGCGCGCGAAGACCGCCGCGGCGAACCCGGCGAGGTCGGTGACGACTCCGCCTCCGAGCGCGACGACGAGCGCGGCGCGGTCGAGCCCGGCGCGCGCGAAGCGTTCCCCGAGCGCCTCGACGACGCGGAGCGACTTCGACGACTCGCCGGCCGGCACGATCTCGGCGCCGGCGACGACGTGCCGCGTGAACGCGCGGCGCACGCGATCGAGCAGGAGCGGACCGACGTTCGTGTCCGTCACGAAGAAGATCGAGGAGGGTGCGGTCGCGAGCGCCGCGTCGGCGAGGTCGCCGGCGCGGTCGATCGCGCCCGCCTCGACGTGGACGGGGTACGGGCCGGAACGGCTCGGGAACTCGATCGTCACGTGCCGGCCGTCACGTCCGGCGGCTTCGCCTCGGTCGGGGCCTCCTCGCGGAGCGCTTGGCTCAGGCGGCGCTTCTTGCGGACCAGGAACTCGCGCCGGAACTCCGCGGCCTTGCGACTGTCGTGGAACACGGCCAGGAAGAACGCGACGATGAGGAAGAGCGTCACGCCTCCGATCACGTAGGCGAGCTGATGGATCGCCTCGTTGCTCGGCATCACGAACGGCTCGAACCGGATCGGCACCAGCATCGGGCCGTTCAGGATCTGTCCGCGGTTGTTCTCCCACGCGTAGTTCTTGACGAAGACGCCGGTCATGTACGCGAGCTTCGACTCGCGGAGCACCGGTTGCGGGAACGGATCGATTCCGATCCAGCGGATCAGCCGCTCGTTCGGCAGCGCGAGGATCCCATCGTGGAAGAACCGGACGTCGAGGGGGTTCTCACCCTCCGGGCCGAGCTGGCGGGGCCACTCGAGACCCGGCACGTAGCGAGCGAGGATGCGGACGATCGTGCCGCGATACTGGTCGGGCCGCTTCCGGAGCTCGGCCCACGTCACGTCTTGCGGCTCGATCGCCGCGCGCTCCTCATCGCTCAGCCCGCGGGCGTAGTTCAGCACCGGATAGAGGATCTCTTCCTGCAGTTCGACCATGTCGGTGATGTCGAAGTCCCGCGCCTCGTCGAACGGGATCTCATCGAGCGAGGACGGTGCGTCCATCGAGAGGAACGAGCGGATGAGCGACTTCCCGATCAGGTAGATGACGGCGTCCGCGTACTCGCCGGGCGCCGTCTCGAGCGAGAAGAGCTTGAAGAAGAAGCCCTTCAGCCGCACGACCTGGCCGACCTGGACGTCCGGTTCGCGCAGCACGGAGAACGCGTAGAGCTGGCCGCTCGGCTCGCGGATCGTGCCGCGAATCTCTTCCCATACCTGGCCCTGGACGACCTCGATCGACTCGAGGAACCCGCGCACCTCGAACGGCTGGCCGCGGTGGAGGGCGGGGTCCGCGTGGATCGCCGCCGCGTCCATCGAGCGCAATCCGAGCACTTCGAGGTCGCCGGGCGCGAGGTTGCGCGCCTCGGCGAGCAGGTGGGCGTACGGCTCCGGCTCGCGGATCAAGCGTTCCGTCCGCGTCGAGTCGCGGACTTCGGAGAGCAGCTTGAAGTTGACCTTCGCGGCGGTCACGCGCTTGATCGGCAGGTCGTTGTCCGCGATGTAGGCCCCCGCGCCTTCTTCATCGAGGACGGTTCCCGTCGAGGCCGTGTAGCGAAAGTAGATGAACCCGACGATGAAGATCAGCATCAACGCCGAGAGGAAGATCAGCTTGGCGACATCGGAGCCTCCGCCTGTCCCCTTACCGATAGAGCTGCGACCGGCCGGCAGTTTGGGAGCCTTCACGTCGCGATCGGTCCTTTCGTTCGAATGGCTGTCTGCGGGTACGAACGTGCCCGCTCCGATTCGGTTCGGTGGCGTACGGCATCGATGAGCCCGTGGAACAGGCGGAGCTGGCGCGGGTCGCCCACGTGCTCCTCGGGATGCCACTGGACTCCGACGAGGAACGCCTCGCTCGTGGCTTCGACGCCCTCGATGACGCCGTCCTCCGCCCGCGCGCTGACGCGCAACCCCGCCGCGACACGGTCGATTCCTTGATGGTGTCGCGAGTTGGTCCGCATCGGAGACGTTCCCACGAGGCGCGCGAGCCGGCTCTCCGCCTCCACGGTGACGCCGTGGAGCTCGTCGTCGGTCTCCTGCGCGTCATGGATCGGGAGCAGATCGGGGTACGGGCCCGCGCGGAGGTCGGACAGATGCTGGTGCAGCGTGCCGCCGAGCGCGACGTTGACGAGCTGCATCCCGCCGCAGACGGCGAGGGTCGGCACGCCGCGGCGCAATGCGTCCTGGACGAGCGCGTGATCCGATGCGTCCCGCTCGCCGTCGAGGAGGACGGTCTTCGGGTGCTTCGGTTGCCCGTACGCGCGGGGATGGAGGTCGTCCCCCCCGGTCAGGACGAGGCCGTCGATCGAATCGAGGAGATCGGCGATCGATGCCAGGTCGACACGGTTCGACGGCGCCAGCGGCGGCAGCAGCACTGGGATGCCGCCCGCGTCCGCGACGGCGCGGACGAACTCGGGATTGAGCGTCAACAGTCGTCCGTCTCCGCGGCGGCGGAGGCCGCGTTTGACGTTGCAGTTGATTCCGATCCGGGGACGCACGCCTCTTACTTAAACGGAACGGGAGGGGAGTACCAGAGATGCGCTCGAAATGCGGGGATCCTCGGTCGGGAGCCGCCCTCGAACCGGCGGGCGAGGCCCCGGCTCGCGTCGCGGGCTTCCCGTCTCGGCCGGGGGCCGCCATACTCCTCGCCATGGCTTCGGAGCGTCCCTTCGCGCGCCGCGTTCGCCGTGGCCGCGCTCCTCTCGATCGCGTGCGGCGATGCGTCGTCGCCTTGCCGGTGATCCGCGTCGAGAACGTCGTCGAGGCCGCGGCGTCACCGTCGTTCCCGGTGTCGGGTGGATTCGCGTACACATTCGAAACCCCATGAACCCTCCCCGCGACCGCCACGAGTTCGACGAGCTCCTGCGGAACACGACCAACTACGAGAAGATGCCCGCGTTCCACCAGGGCCGCGTGCGCGCCGACCTCCAGCGGATGACGGCGTACACGCGGCGGCTCGGGCACCCGGAGCGGGCCGCGCCCGTCCTGCACCTCACGGGCACCAAGGGAAAGGGCTCGACCGCGACGTTCCTCGAGAGGATTCTTCGCGGGCAGGGCGAGACGACGGGGCTCCACACCTCGCCGCACCTCCACCGCATGGAAGAGCGCGTGCTGATCGATGGCGAGCCGATCGGCGAGGCCGCGCTCCTCGCCGCGACTTGCGAGGTCGTGCGGGCGGAGGAGCAGCTCGTGGGAGTCGGCTTCCCCACCTACTTCGAGCTGATGACGCTGATCGCGTTCCTCGAGTTTCGTCGGCGGGCGGTCGGGGTCGCGATCCACGAGGTCGGGCTGGGGGGGCGGCTCGATGCGACTAACGTGGTGGCGCCGGAGGTGTGCGGAGTGACGAACGTCGCGCTGGAGCACACCGGCGTGCTGGGGGGGACGATCGAGGAGATCGCCCATGAGAAGGCGGGCATCGTAAAGGCGGGGGCGACGCTCGTCCTCGGTCTGCGCACCGGGGACGCCGGGGCTCCCCCCTTCGAGGCGGCGGCGCGGGACGCCGGCGCGGGCGTGCGGCGCCGGGACGTCGACTTCCGCGTCGTCGCCTACCAGGCGGGGGCGGGGGAAGCATCGGTGTCGATCGAGACCTGGCGATCACGGTTCGACGGGCTCGTCACCCCCGTCCTCGGTCGTCACCAGGCGGACAACCTGGCTCTCGCGATCGCGATGGCCGACGCGTTCCTCGAGCCGCGCGGCGAGCGGATCGACCCCGATCGCCTTCGCGCCGCGGTCGCGGCGGTCCGAATCCCCGGACGGCTCGAGCCGATCGCCGGCGACCCGACCGTCGTCATCGACGGCGCGCACACGAAGGACTCGGTCGCCGCCGCCGTGGCGGCCGTGCGCGAGGCGTGGCAAGACCGGCGGATCGTCGCCCTGTTCGGGCTCGCTTCGGACAAGGACCGTGACGGATGCGCCCGGGCGCTCGCCGGCGTCGACGCGGTGGTCACCACCAGCTACGAGAATCCTCGGGCCAGCGACCCGATCGAGCTCGCCGCCGCGATCGCGGCGTTCGGAGGGCGGGCGGAGCCCGAGCCGGATCCGAGAATTGCCTTGGATCGGGCCCGCGATCTTGCCGAAAACCAGGGTCTGGTGCTGGTTGTGGGCTCCCTCTACCTCGCGGGGATCGTTCGAGCGCGACTCCTCGGGATCGGATCCGCGGCGGAGACGAGAGCCGAATAGGACCGATCGATCGCGCGTCGGCCTCGAGCAAGGAAGGATTTCGACGGTGGAATACGTCAAGGACCTGTTCCTGACCGACTCGTTTCTCGTCAAGGGATACGTGAAGAGTGGTGGGCGTCGCCTGACGACCTGGTTGAACACGCACGAGGCGCCGTTCATCGAGGTCCACGACGTGACGATGATCGGCGTCCAGCAGGGCGATCGCATCGTGACGGCTCGAGCCATGCTGCAGGTGAACGAGATCCTGCTCGCGCACGAGCTGATCGACGCCGCCGGAGACACCCTGCTGAAGAAGCTCTCGGAGACCGAGAAGGAGCGGACGCTGGTCAACCTGTACTTCAGCGGCAGATTGCCGATCGAGGTCTCGGGAAAGATGCTGCGGCGCGCCTACAATCGCCGCGACCTCGGCGACCAGCGGTTCCTCGTCGTCACCGAGCCGACGATCGACGGGCTGACCGGCAAGAAGGCGCGGGAGTTCTCGGTCGTCAAGAACGCGCCTTATCTGATCGTGAACCGCGACCGGATCGGCTACGTGTTCGACTACGTCCAGTGAAGATGTGAAGAGAACCCGCAACGCCTTCATCTGCCAGCAGTGTGGGCACGAGCACCCGCGATGGGCGGGGCGCTGCGGCGGCTGCGGGGCGTGGAACGCGCTCGTCGAGGAGGCGAGGGCGGCGGGGTCGGCGCGGTTCGGTCGTCCGCCGGCGGGGCCGATCCCCGTCACGGACGTCCCGGCCGAGGAATGTGCGCGGCTCGGGTCGGGGATTCGGGAGCTGGACCGCGTGCTCGGGGGCGGGTTCGTCCCGGGTTCCGCGATCCTGATCGGGGGCGAGCCGGGCGTGGGCAAGTCGACGCTTCTGCTCGAGGCGGCGGCGCACCGCGCCGGGGCGGGCGGCCGGCCCCTCTATGTCTCGGCCGAGGAGTCGGCGGCCCAGATCGCGCTGCGGGCCGAGCGGCTCGGTCTCGCGCGCCGCGAGCTCCTCGTGCTCGCCGAAGACCGGCTCGAGGTGATCCTCGACCTCTTGCTCGACGATCCGCCCGAGCTGCTGGTGCTCGACTCGATCCAGACGATCCGCAAGGAGTCGCTCGGCTCCGCGGCGGGTTCGGTCGCTCAGGTGCGAGAGTGCGCGGCCGAGCTGACCGCCGCGGCGCGGCGGAGCGGCACGGCGCTCGTGCTCGTCGGCCACGTCACCAAGGACGGAGCGATCGCCGGCCCGCGCGTGCTCGAGCATCTCGTCGACGCCGTCCTCGACTTCGAGGGGGAACGAGAGTCGGAGCTGCGGCTCCTGAGAACCCTGAAGAACCGCCACGGGCCGGCCGGCGAGGTCGCCGTCTTCGCGATGGGGGAGCGCGGTCTGATCGAGCCGGAGCAGCCCGCCGCCCTGTTCCTTGGCGCGGCGGGCGCGCGGCCCGGGGCGTCGGTGACCGCGACGATGGAGGGTTCGCGCGTCTTCCTCGTCGAGGTGCAGGCGCTCACGGCGACCGCGGCCTACGGTCCGCCGCGGGTGCGGGCCAACGGGCTCGACGTCTCCCGTGCCGTCATGCTGGCCGCGGTGTTGACGCGCCGCGCCGGCCTTGCGCTCGGAGATCAGGACATCCACCTGAACGTGGCGGGCGGCTTCCGGCTTTCCGATCCTGCGTGCGACCTCGCGGTCTGCGCCGCGCTCGCGTCCTCGTTCCTCGACCGCGCGCTCCCCGGGCACGCGCTGCTGTTCGGCGAGGTCGGCCTCGGTGGTGAGGTGCGCGACGTGAAGCGTCCTGCGCTGCGCCTGCGCGAAGCCAAGACGCTCGGCTTCACCCAGGCGTTCACGCCGGCCGGCGGCGCGGAGGACGAAGGGCTCGAGGTCCACCGCGTCCGGAGCGTCGACCAGATGCTCGCCGCGATCTTCTGACGCGGCGGCGCGATCAGCGCGCGAGCCCGGCTCGCGAGAAGAGCGCGGCCGCGTTCCGCTCGACCTGGTCCTTGACCGCATCCTCGTCGAGAAACGTCGGGCGGCCCCGCTCGACCACGACCTCTCCGTCGACGTAGACCCGCACGATGTCGGATCGATCGGCCGCGTAGATCACCCGCGACGCGACGTCTCCGTTCGGGATGACGTGGATCCCGCCGAGGTCGATCTCGACCAAGTCGGCGCGCTTGCCGACCTCGAGGCTGCCGATCTCGTCGGCCATCCCGAGCGCCGCCGCGCCGTCGATCGTGACCAGCCGCAGCGCGCGCGCCGCGGGGAGCGCCGTCGGGCCGAACGACGGTTTCTGGAGGAGGGCGGCGAGGCGTGCTTCGCGCAGCGCGTCGAGGTTGTTGTTGCACGGCGCGCCGTCGGCTCCGATCGACACCGGCACCCCGCGTTCCAGGTAGCGGGAGATCGGGGCGATCCCCGAGCCGAGCTTCAGGTTCGACGACGGGCAGTGCAGGACGTGGGTTCGGGACGCGACGAGCCGGTCCTCCTCGGCGGCGTCGAGGTGAACCACGTGAGCGAGCCGCAGCCGCTCGTTCGCGAGACCGACGTGATCGAGGTACTCCAGGTTGCGCCGCCCGGTCGCGCGTCGCACGAGCTCGACCTCTTCGACCTGCTCGGCGCCGTGCGTATGAACGAGCAGGTCATGTGCGCGAGCCGCGTCGCCGACGTCGCGCAGCAACCCTTCGCTGCACGACAGCGCGAAGCGGGGGGCGAGGCAGGCGCGTAGCCGGGCGCCCTCGGCCGGCGGGAACGCGCGTCCGAGCGCGAGCGCCTCGTCGAGCCCGCGCACTCCATCCTCGCGGAGCGGATCGGGCACGTCTTCGCCCTCGTTCATCAGGCACTTGCCGATCACGGCCCGGATGGGAATCGCTCGCAGCGTCTCGAAGGCGACGTCCGTGTGACGCACGGTCTCCATCGACAAGAACGCGGTGGTGCCGCCCTTGAGCATCTCCACCGCGGCGAGCTGCATCGACGCGGCGATCGAGCTCGGGTCGTGCGCGGCCTCGAGCGGCCAGATTCGCCGTTTCAACCAATCGAGCAGGCGCAAGTCGTCGGCGGCCCCCCGAAACAGGGTTTGGCAGCCGTGAACGTGGGTCTGCACGAATCCGGGGAGGAGCGCGTGACCACCCAGCGAGCGACGCACTCCCGCTGGGGGTGGGCGCTCGCCTTCCGGCACGATCGCTCCGATGCGGCCGTTCTCGACCAACAGAGAGCCGCGGAACACGTCCCCGCCCGGGTTCTGGGTGACGAGGAGCGCGTCGTCGAGGAGGATTCGCATGCCTGAGCAGGATACCGGACTCGGCCCGACGCGAAACGTCTCGGCGGTGATCGAAACCCTGGCTTTTTGCGCAGCATCTCAGGGAGTCGTTACCGGATCGGGAGTTACGCACTTCGCAAACTTAAAGTTACTTGCAGTCTTCCCCTCCGATCGTCCTAACCCTTGTTTCAGGACGGCTCTCCACAATGAAAAAAATGAAAATCCGTTGAAAGAACCGCAAGTTACGGTTGGCCAGAGAGCCTATACTCTCCGGTGTACAGAGTTGGTCCACTCGGGTTCTGACCCGCGCCCCCCACCTCGACATGCGCGAGGGCCAACCTCAGTAGGCTGCGTATCGGCACGTGGTCCTGTTGTGGAGCTGGGAGTATGACGAGACCAACAAGGGACCTGACGAGAGAGTCGGCCCGATGATGGATCACGGAGGAGCCAGCCCAACCGCGTCGTCCCTCAGCGCCGCCGAGATGGAGCGCCGCGTCGAGCGGATCGCGCGCGAGTCCGAGGATGAGAAGCTCGCACAGACGTTCCTTCGTTTCCGGAAGAGCGAGCTCTCTCTCGCTCACCTCAATACGAGCCTCATGGACAATTTCCGGGTCCACCGGAATCTCGAAGCGTACTCGCTGCTCTATGAGCTGAACTACAAAGAGTTTCTGCTCGTCATCCTGAAGCGGCTCCGGTTCCTCAACGCGACCCTCGACGCCAACGACGTCCTCCAGGACGTCTTCGTGTCGATCTTCCGCTATCCCCACAAGTTCCGCGACGAGAAGGAGTTCTCGTTTCGAAACTGGTCCTACTCGATCATCCGGAATACCATTCTGAAGCACCTGCGCACGGGCAACGGCCCGTCGGTGTCGTCGGATGGGTTCGCCGAGACGATCGAAGACGACCAGAGCCCGAGCCCGCTCGGCGCGCTCGTGAAGGAAGAGAGTCGAGGTGAGTGCGGTTTCCTCTGGTTGCTTTTCCTGGCGAACTACTCGCAAGCCTATGAGGAGCGATTGAACGAGCGTGAGAAGAAGGCCCTGACGCTGATCGAGGTCGATGGCGTCCGTTACCGCGAAGCCTCCGAGGTGCTCGACATCAAGCTCGAGAACCTGAAGATGGTCATCTGCCGCGCCCGCAAGAAGATCTTCCGCGCGATCGGCGAAGTGGCAGGAGGTGAGTCATGACCGTCGAACTGCGGTTTATGCCTTGCGCCGAGTTCGAGCTCTCGATCCATGGCTACGTCGACCAGGAAGCCAGCCCCGCCGACGCGAACGCGTTGCTCGTCCACCTCGAGCTGTGCGACGACTGCCGCGCTGCGGTCGAGATGCTCCGCCGTCAGATTCGGGCCCACCGCGATGCCGTCGACTTCGGCAAGATCGCGGACGCGTTCGATCAGAAGGCGTTCTTCAAGTCGCTGACCGGTTCGCTCATGATGTCGAACCTGGAGCGCCTCGCCGCGTTGCTGTACGACCTCGGGAAGGCCTACTACCTGGTTGGGAACGACTCGAAGATCCTGACCTACGTCCAGAAGAAGGCGGTCTCGATCGAGCGCGCGAAGGCCGAGGGCCGGCGGCTCGCGCACGAGACGTCCAAGCTGATCGAACAAGGCGAGACCGAGACGAGCGCGAACCGCACGCGGGCTTCGGTGCGGCGTGCGGATCAGCTCTTCCGTGGCCGTCGCGGCGGGCGCAGTGCACGCATCGGGGCACGATCCGGTCGCGGGGCGCTCGACAATGCGCGACGTTTTCTCGAGGAGTGCCTGATTCTCGACTCGACCCACGCGGAGGCGCGCCACTATCTCGCGCTGTACTTCACGCGGATCGGGCGCAACGAAGAGGCGATGGCCGAGTACCGAAAGCTGATCGCCCAACCCGATCTCAAGCCGCTCAACCGCGTCATGGCAATGCAAGCACTCGCCTGCTGTCACGGTGATCGGCTCGAGTACGACAAAGCGGTCGAGATCCTGGATCAGATCGTCCAGGAAGGGTTGATCCCCGATCGCGACATGCGGTTCTTCCCGGTTTGGCTCAGCCTTGCGATGTTCCAGGCGAAGCTGCTTCGATTCGATCGATCCACGGAGACGTTCGGGGAGCTCATCGCGCGCTACCCGAACCGCGTCGACGAGGCGCGTCGGGTCCTGGATCGAGCGGACGTGTTTCGAGCTCTCCTCCGACGTGAGTCGGAGTTCCATTCCGGATTGGTTCGCCGTTACCCGATGCTTTTTGCCGGGTAGGTTACGAGCTGCCTGCAAGGTAGGGACGGATATGTTTCGAGGCAAACAGTTGAGATCCAAGCGAGCGAAGGGATGGGTGCTACCCCTGTCCCTGGCGTTGTGGGCTCCAACGGTGGAGGCGCAAGACCAGGACGCCCCCGTGATGGCGCCGAACGCGAGCGCTTCCTACGACTCGAAGGCCGATCCCACCCACGACTGTCTGGTCCACGTGACGGCCGATCCGCAGGCGAAGGTCATCCACGACACCGACACGCCGGCGTCGCGGCTCCTGGCGGTGAACGCCGCGCTCGCCTCGAGTCCGTCGGATCAGACACGCGACCTGAAGCAAGTGGACGTGACGGTGGCGGCGAACGACATCCTCCGGACCAGCACGAGCGAGTCGGGTGTCGTTCTGCAAGGGACGTTCGTTGTTTCGGTCACTTCGGAACTGCGCCTCGTGCCGGCGGCCAAGAAGGGACAGAAGACGGCGATCCTCCTATTGGGAAACCTCACGACCGACAAGAAGAAGCTCGTGGCGGTGCACCGAGTGCACGCCGTCCCGCTCAGCGCGAACGAATCGTTCGCCCTGACTGACCTCGCCCGGTACCTCGATACGGTGCCGGCGCTGCAGGGCAAAGGCCTGCAGGTCGAGATCGTCGCCACCGCGCCGCTGATCCAGACCGGCGAGCTCATCACGCGGTCCGAGATCCGCGCGACGTACGAGATCGGTTCCGCGTCGAAGCACGCGCTGATCGAGACGGCCGTCCCGGCCACGAACTGATCCATCCGAGAGCCGACCGCTCGGAGCGCGTCCCCGTTCGCGGCGACGCGCTCCTTCGTTTTCGTCGGCCACCAGGTAGCCTGGTTGGTCCGTGCCAGACCCTACTCAAGTCCTCACCGTGCCACGACTGCTCGACAACCTGAACGACGCTCAGCGCGAAGCGGTGCTCCACGCGAGCGGACCGCTTCTGGTCGTCGCGGGCGCCGGGACCGGGAAGACTCGGGTCATCACGCATCGCATCGCGCACCGGGTCGACCAAGGACTCCACCCGTCGGAGATCCTGGCGATCACGTTCACGAACAAGGCGGCGGGTGAGATGCGCGAGCGAGTCCAGGCGCTCGTCGGGCTCTCGCGGATCTGGATCTCGACCTTCCATGCGTTCGGCGCTCGCTTCCTGCGGATGGAGGCCGAGGCGGCCGGGTTGAGCTCGAACTTCACGATCTTCGACGCGGGCGACCAGCGCGCGCTCGTGAAGCAGATCCTGAAGGAGCGGCGGCTCATCGGCGGCACGCGTCGCGCCAGTGACTATGCGGCCACGATCTCGCGGCTGAAGAACGATGACTTCGACCGGGCGGACGCGGGAGAGGCGATCGACGAGATCGACCGGCAGGTCTTCGAGGCGTACGAGCAGACGCTCGCGGCGAGCCAGGCGCTCGACTTCGACGATCTCCTCGTCCGTCCGCTGCGGCTGCTGCGCTCGAACGAGGAGGTGCGACGTCGGTTCGCGTCGCGCTTCCGGACCGTGCTCGTGGATGAGTACCAGGACACGAATCGGCTGCAGTACGAGCTGCTCCGCCTGCTCGTCCGGGACCATGGCGACATCTGCGCGACCGGCGATCCGGATCAGTCGATCTATCGGTGGCGCGGAGCCGAGATCCGCAACATCCTCGAGTTCGAGTCCGACTTCGAGGGGACGCGGGTCGTGAAGCTCGAGGAGAACTATCGCTCGACGAACGTCATCCTGCGCGCGGCGAGCGCGGTGATCTCGCACAACCGGTTCCGGATCGACCGGGAGCTCCGTTCATCCCTCGGGGAAGGCGAGAAGGTCCGCGTGGTGGAGGCGGCAACCGACCGCGAGGAGGCCTACGCGGTCGCGCGCGGCATCGTCCGCGCGGTCGACGACGGCTATGACCTCTCCGACGTCGCCGTCTTCTACCGCACGAACTCCTGCTCTCGGGTCCTGGAGGAGGCGTGCCGTCGCGCGAACCTCCCGTACGTCATCGTGGGCGCGGTCGAGTTCTACGAACGTCGCGAGGTGAAGGATCTCCTCGCGTACCTGCGCCTCGTCGTGAATCCATACGACAAGCTCGATCTCGCGCGCGTGGTCAACGTGCCTGCGCGCGGCGTTGGCGCGAAGAGCCTCGCGAAGCTGGTCGAGCACGGCGACGAGACCGGACGCCCCGTGGTCGATCTCGTCTTCGACATCGACTCGGTGCCGGATCTTACGAAACGGGCGCGCGAGGGGATCCGCGAGTTCGGCGACGTCCTCGCCGAGCTCATGGAGGGAAGCGAATCGGCGGTCGGGCCGATCCTCGACCGGCTCCTCGAACGGATCGAGTACCGCAGCTACCTGGAGGCAGACGACGATCCACTCCTGCCGGATCGGCTCGAGAACATCGAAGAGCTCCGGCGCGCCGTCGCCGAGTACGACGCACAGAACCCGGACGGCAGCCTCGCCCACTTCCTCGCCGAGACCGCGTTGATCCGTTCGCGCGCATCGAACGACGAAGAGGTGCCGAAGGTGACGCTCATGACGCTGCATTCGGCGAAGGGGCTCGAGTTCCCCGTCGTCTTCATCACCGCGCTCGAGGAGGGGGTGCTGCCGCACGCGCGTTCGCTCGCCACGGACGATGGAGTCGAGGAGGAGCGGCGTCTGTTCTACGTCGGGATGACGCGCGCGCAGCGGCGGCTCACGCTGTCGTACGCGCGCTCGCGGATGGAGGCCGGCCAGTATCGCGGGCGCTCGATCCCGTCGCAATTCCTGTCCGAGCTCCCGGCCGAGGAGGTGGACGGGTGGGTGCCGAACCGTGCGGACGTCGCGGTGTTCGACGAGTCGTCGTTCTACGAGCCGGACTACGATGACCACGGCGAGGCGCCGTTCGCGTCGGGTGACCGCGTCGTGCACGATCACTTCGGCGTCGGCCGCGTGGTTCGGCTCCACGGATTCGGCGCTTCGGCGCAGGTGACGGTCGACTTCATGGGTCACGGGCAGAAGAAGCTGATCCTCCAGTACGCGCGCCTGAAGAAAACCCGGGAACAATGACGGACCTGGACGAAAGACTCTCAAGGCTCGAGGAGCTCGTCTCCGGGACTCTCCGCGATCACGGTGAGCTCGGCGCCAAGGCCGTGCTCGGCGTCGTCGAGCGCGTGATCGGGCGGTTCGGCGCGTCCGCGCCGAAGTCGGCGCAAGGACGCCCCGCCGATCGCTCGCGCTATCACGAGATCATCGGCGACAGCCCCGCGATGCTCGCGGTGCTCGCCCTCCTGGACCGGATCGCGGACTCGAGTCTTCCCGTGTTGATCCAAGGGGAGTCCGGGACCGGCAAGGAGCTCATCGCGCGGGCGATCCATCAGAACTCGGCGCGCAAGGGCCGCCCGTTCGTCACCGAGAACTGCGCGGCGATCCCGGAGACGTTGCAGGAGAGCGAGCTGTTCGGGTACAAGCGCGGCGCCTTCACCGGCGCCGACCGCGAACGCAAGGGCTTGTTTCAGGTCGCCGACGGCGGGACGCTGTTCCTCGACGAAGTCGGGGACATGAGCCTCGCGATGCAGAAGAAGCTCCTGCGCGCGCTCCAGGACGGCGAGATCCGCCCCGTCGGCGGGACGAAGACGATCCACGTCGACGTGCGCGTCGTGTCCGCGTCGAACCGGTTCCTCCCGAGCCTCGTCGCCAGGAAGGAGTTCCGGGAGGATCTGTACTACCGGCTGAACGGCGTAACGCTGTTGCTGCCGCCGCTGCGGGATCGCGCCGACGACGTCCCCGCCCTCGCCACCCACTTCCTGGTCCGGGTCTCGGGCGAGATGAAGCGCGAGCCTCCGCGGCTCTCGTCCTCCGCGCGGGACGCCCTGGTCGCGTACTCCTGGCCGGGCAACATCCGCGAGCTCGAGAACGAGGTCCGCCGGTGCCTGGCGCTGCTCGGGCCGGCCGACGTGATCGAGGTGGAGCATCTGAGCGACGAGGTTCGCACGGCGTCGCCCCGTTCAGTCGGTTGAGTCGGTCGAGTGCGGCCGAGCCGTAGAGTCGCGGACCGACGTTCCCGGGCGGTTCCGAGGTTGGACGGATCTTCGGCCGGGTCCGCGTGTTGAGTCTGGCGATCCGGTGCGGTTCAATAGGCGGCTTGGCTGCCGCTCGGCCAACCACTCAGCCCATGGAGCCCCCCGATGGACGCCCTCCTCATTCGGGACACCGCCCGAGGTACACAACAGAGGATCGCGCTGAACCGCGAGGCGCTCACGATCGGTTCGGCCGACGGCAACGACCTGATCCTGCGCCTGGACGGGATCGAGCCCCGACACTGTCGAATCGAACGGCTCGGAGATGAATTCAAGGTCGTCGACCTCCACACCGACCATGGGACGCGCGTGAACGGCGCGTTCGTCGCGCAGAAGCGGCTCGATGTTGGCGACCGGATCCAGCTCGGCACGGTGGAGATCGTGTACGAGCGCGTCGCCGGTAAAGCGGCCGCTCCGCCGCGGGCTGCCCCGCCGCCGGCCGCGGTTGCGCCGCCGGCCCGCGGGCCCGTGACCAGCGCGAAGCCGGCCCCGGTCGCCGTCGCGAGCGAGGCCGAACCCTCGCGTCCCGAGCGACGGCGCCGGGACGGCGGCACCGGCCGAATGGTGCGCACGGCGCTCTACACCGCGGCCGCCGTGATCCTGGTCGCCGGCCTCTCGTCCGTGCTTCCGGATCTCGTCGCGACGGCGGACGGCGGGAGCGTCGTCAAGGATCGTCTCGCGCTCGTCGACGTCTGGCGTCAGGCGGGACACTACGACAAGGCGCTGGTGGTCCTGAACGACCTTCGCCACGGTGGGTACGACGTCGCCCCCTCCACGCTCGACGGCGCGCGTCGGCGAATCGAGCAGGACCGGATCCGTCGCGATCAGGCGCGCGCCGAGCTCGCCGAGCTACGCGAGAACGAATCGCGGTCTCCGGTCGAGAAGCTGCGCCGAGCGAAGGACCTTCTCGAGAGCTACGAGGACATCCCGGCCGTTCGTGAGCCCTTCGCCCTGGAGCTCTACCGGGCGATGAACCATGCTCAACTCGAGGAGGACGTGCGGACCGCGTCGCTCGGCGAGCTGTACCAGATGGCCGACACGTTCCTCGCGTCCCAGAACTTCGCCGGCGCCCGCGGCGTGTGGGCGTCCCTGTCCGAGAGCCCGCTCTTCGTCGATCAGATGCTCTGCGAGTCCGCGAGGGAGGCGATCGAGACGGCGGCCGAGGCGGAGGCCGATCGGCTGCTGGCCAGGGTCGAGGAGCGGATCGCGGCGCGCGACGTGCTTGGCGCATCGATCGTGCTGGCCGAGTCGGAGGTGGCTACGTTCCGTGGGACGGCGGCGTACGATCGGCTCGACCGTCGCGCCGATCAGATCGAGCTGGCCCTCAACACGCAGGGGCCGCACGACCTCGTCCGGCCCCCGATCGACGTCGCTCCGCTCGAGGAGAGGCCGCGAAACGAAGGGCGGCCGCGCCCCGAGAAACCGTCGCTTCCGAAGGTCGACCCCGCCCGGTCGGACGACGTCCAGAAGGCGACCGCGACCGGCGACGCGCTCTTCTCGGGCGGCGACCTCGCCGGTGCCAGGGCCGCGTACAACGCCGCGCTGTCGTCCGGGCTGGGCTTCGCGGAACGCGCCCGCCTGACGCGCCGGATCGAGCGCGCGAACCGTGCGGGCTGGTTCCTCGACTCGCTGAAGAACTACGTCGAGGCCGACCCCGGCCTGGCGCGCCGCGTGACGGTGGCTTTGAAGGACGGCGCGAGCGGCGTGATCGACGGCGTCGAAGGGGACGCGTTCATCGTCGAGGTCGGCGGCGAACGCCGCGAGATCCAACCGAACGAACTGGCGGCACCGTCGGTCGCCGCGGTGGCGAAGAGCTACCGGCTGACGAAGGAAGACCTGCTCAACTTCGCGTTCTTCAGCATGGTCGCCGGCGACGCGAAGCAGATCGACGACCTGCTGTTGCGCGCGTCCGAGGATCCGTCGCTGAAGCAGCCGATCGACTCGGCGATCGCTTTCGTGCGCGAGATTCCCGAGGTCCCGGAGTGGGGCTTCTTCCGCCACGAGGGGCAGTGGCTCTCGTTCCGCGAGCGTGAGCGCGCGATGAACCTGAAGGCGGTCGACGTGGCGGTCGCCAAGCTCGCGAAGGCGGACGAGGCAACGTACGCGAACGGGCTCGAGGAGCTTCGTTCGCTGATGCCGGTGGCGAAGGAAGACATCGTCGTGCACCTGCAGAAGCGCCGCGTCGCGCTTCTCGATGAGCTGCGCGCGCAGCCCGAGCTGCAGTCGCTCGACCGCCTGAACCAGGAGAAGCGCGAGCTCGATGAGCGCCGCGAGGCGGCACTCGAGCTGATCTTCGACTCGGTGAAGTACTTCTACCCGTACGAGGCGCCCGCCGTCCCGCCCGACAAGGCGACGCTCTACCCCAAGGTGCAGCAGGAGGTCGACGCGCTGGTCGAGCGCGTTCGCGACGCCTGGGGCAAGGAAATGGAAGAGGCGTCGGGCGGAGTGACCCTGTCGAAGAAGTTCAACCGCCTCCTGTTCACGATCCGCGAGGAGCAGGCGCTGCTCGTCCTCGCCGATCCCGATGGTTTCCGCGAGGAGCCGGACCTGCAGACGGTCAAGCTCCTGCCGAAGGACGCGAAGAAGCTGACGATCCGGAACGTCGCGCTCTCCATCGAGGAACGCCAGCGCCTCGACCGGGACGTCGAAGTGCTCGCCGCGAACGCCCAGGCGAAGAACGCGGCGCTGCCGCAGGAGCTCGAGCAGGTCCACGTCACCAACATGTACCGGTTGATGATGGGCCGCCAGGCGGTGCGGGTCGACGAACGGCTCGTCCGTGCCGCGCGCGGGCATTGCGAATGGATGTCGCGCTCGGGCAAGTTCTCCCACTTCAACGACGAGGATCCGAACCTGCGCACTCCGGGTCAGCGGATCCAGGCGCAGGGCTTCACCGCCGGCGGCGCGGGCGAGAACATCGCGATCAATGGGTCCGCGTCGGGCGCGCACTACGCGTGGCTGCATTCGTCGGGACACCACCGGAACATCCTTTTCGCGTCGCACACGCATCTCGGCGCGGGCAACATGGGGCGCTATTGGTGCCAGAACTTCGCAGGCGGTGCCGAGTACAGCGGCAACCTCGGGGACGACTTCTGAGAGACAGGAAAGCGTGAGATGGCCAAGCTCATCGTCATTCAGGGCGGTCGCGAGAAGACGTTCGATCTGCTCGACGACGTTACGTTCGTCGGCAGCGGCGAGGACTGTGGGATCCGCCTGCGCGGAGAGGGCGTCAAGGCGCAGCACTTCCAGATCCTGAAGGTCGACGGTGGCCACCGGATCGTCAACCTCGGGGGTGACACGCGCGTCAACGGTCACGGCGTGGCCCAGCACACGCTCGCGAACGGCGACGTCATCCACGTCGGCGACGCCACGCTGACCTTCCGCGGCGGCATCCAGCCCGCCGCGATCAGCGCGTCCGGCGGCGAGGCGGAGAAGCCGCTCAGCCCGCTGGCCGCCGCGGCGGCGCGGGCCAAGGCCGAGGGAGGCGGCGGCGGAGCCACCACCCGGCGCGGCCGGCGAGGCTCGACCGGTCGCCGCGGCGGACGTGCCGTCGAGGTGAGCTCGCGCATGCAGCAGGCGGCCGGCCAGCGCGACGTGCTGACGCGCCGGAACGTCCGTAAAGCGGGGCTGTCCGGTCCGGCGACCATCGCAATCGCGACCGGCGTCAGCCTCGTCGTGATCATCGCCGGGTACCTGCTCCTGAAGGGGATGCCGAGCGACCAGCTCGGCGAGACGCTCGCCCGCGCGCAGGAGCTCTACAAGCACGACAAGTACGAGGAGGCGAAGGCGCTCCTCGCCACGATCCCCGCGGACGCCGCGAACTACCGCGTCGCCCAGGACCTCCTCAAGGAGTGGACGCAGGTCAAGGAGGTGGGCATCGACCTGAAGGCCCACCAGTGGGGCGTGCGGGAGTACGAGAACAACATCATTCCGTTCCTCGAGGGCAAGGTTCGGACCGATGACCCGAAATACGCGGGGGACGGCGCCTACACGCGCGTGCTCGTGAAACGGATGAAGGCGTTCCTGAAGGAGTACCCCGAGCACAAGTACGAGGCGAACGTGAAGGCGCTGCTCTCGGAGTACGAGCCGCAGGTGAAGGGGGAGCCGACTTGGCACGACATCGCCGTCGAGGCGGAGTCGGAGCGGGATCGGAACCTGTACGGGCCGGCGTACCTGCTCGTCGACGGCTGGCTTGGGGAGAACGAGTCGACGGGCGATAAGTACGAGGTCGAGCAGGCGACGCGGCTGAAGGCGAAGATCGAACGGAGCGCCAAGCAGTGGTGGGAAGACCAGCAGAACCTGGCGCGCGACAACATCCGCCGCAGCCGGTTCAACGACGCCTACTCGAAGTTCATGGTCGGCGTGCGGCGGTTCGAGGGATGGCCCGAGATGCAACGAGAGGCCCAGGCGCTCGCGGACAACCTGAAGGACCGCATCGACGAGGTCGATGGTTCCAAATGACACGCGGATGAGGCGTTTCCGCGTAGACACGGAATTCGCGTCAGGAATCCCGTCCGCGCTGGTCGATCCGAGGAGACGGTCGCCTCGCCGCGGTTCCCCGGATGAAACCAACTCGTCTCCTCGTGCTCTTCGTGATCCTCGTCGCCGTCGTCGTCCTCTTGATCGGCGGCTTCCCGCGCCGCGCCGATCGCACGACGGGCGTGGGAATTCGTTACCTCCAGGTGCCCCCGCTCGCGACCTTCACCGAGTCGCTCTCCGACCCGATCGCGCCGTTCCCGTCCTGGTCGCCCGCCGGCCGCGTCTTCGCTGATTCGCGTTACGCGCTCGGGCGTATCGACGAGTGTCTTCTCGACCTTCTGCGTCCCCACCCGTCCTCGCGGTCGTTGCTGCGCGCGATGGCGGCGCCGAACGGAGCGGGCATCCTCGTCCCGCAGCCGTCCGAGCCGTTCCCGATCCCCATTCTGCATCCCGCGTCGGTCGGGGCGGGTTCGCTCGAGGAGTTCGAGCGGTCGACGCGCAACTTCCGCCGCCTGCCGGTGGCGTTGCGCGAGGCGCTCGTCCACCTCCTCTACGCGATCGCGGGGGTTTGGAGCCTCGGACCCCTCGATGACGGAAACGCGTACGTCACTGCGGCGAGCTTGCTCGTCGACGTGGTCGACCCGCGCGTCACCGAGCTGGCGAACGCCGCGGCCGATTTCGACCCGCGCCGGCTCGAGGTGCTCTCCTCTGTTGGCCCCGCGCGCGACGCGGTCCTCCTGTTCGACACCGACGTGGGGCTCGTCTTGATCAGCGGCCGCGGAGCGGGCGTGATCCCGCTCGATGGGGTCGCGCTTGCGATCGACCTCGGCGGAGACGACCGTTGGCAGGGGGGGCTCGCCGCGACGCGCGGCAGGCGCGTGGAGCCGCGCGTCCGCGTCACGATCGACCTGTTGGGCGACGACCGCTACCGCGGGTCCGGCGCATCGATCGGCGCCACTCGAGGCGGCGCGGCGATCCACTTCGACGGAGACGGCGACGACGTCTATGACTCCGCCGGCGGCGACTTCGGCTCGGCGACCGACGGCGCGGCGATCCTCGTCGACGCTCGCGGCGACGATCAGTACCGCTGCGGGCGGGAAGGGATCGGCTCCGCGACAAGAGGCGTCGCGATCCTGCACGACCGACTGGGTAACGATCGCTATCGGATCGGCGCGGACGGTCTCGCGTCGGCCGGCCCGGGCGGAGTCGTTCTCTTCCTCGACGGTGGGGGCGACGACCTCTACATCGCGGTGGCGGACGCGGGCGTGGCGGGCGAATCGGGCCGCAGCGTGATGGCGCATGCGTCGGGAGGCTACGCCCTGTTCATCGACGGCGGGGGGGACGACGTCTATCGAACCGCCGGCCGCGGCCTCGGGCACGCGGCGTCCGGAGGCTTCGCCATGCTGCTCGAGGGGAGCGGCAACGACCTCTACGCCTCGATCGACGAGTCGTTCGGCTCCGCGACGAACGGCGGCGTCGCGATCTTCCGCGACCTCCACGGCGACGACGAGTTCATCGCCCGCGAACGGTCGTTCGGGTTCGGAGACCTCGCGTGGGGGATCTTCATCGACGACGGGGGGAGCGACCACCTCGTCTCGGTCGGCACGTCGAGGGGCGTGGCGGCGAACGAAGGCGCGGGTGTGTTCGCCGACCTCGACCTCGGGGAGTGACGGGCGGCGTCCGGCCGCTCCGGGTCGCGGCGAGCCGCCGGACCGGATGCATCCGATGCGTCAGGGATCGTGACGGATTCGGACGAGCCGAACGCGGCGACCGACGGGGAGGAGCGTGTCCCACCACCAACCACCGTCGAAGAGATACCGAAGCTGCACGGACGACGGCGGTACCGCCGCGAGAGCGCCGCGGATCCTGCGCTCGTCCCATCCCGTGCCGCTCGATCCGTTCGATGGGTCGTCGGCCGTCATCCTTCCGCCGTTTCTCCCTCTGATCCGCACCTCGATCCGCTCGCCGTGCGCCGCCACGTCGGCGAGGAGCCGATCCAGCTCTTCCGCGCAGAGCAGCGCGTCGTTGAGCGCGGGAAGCGGGGCCGAGGTCTCGTCGGGGCGCTCGTTCACGGGCGTGCTCCATCGGGCTCGACGCGGATCATCACGGCGTTCCGCGGCGCGGGACATGCGTACTGGCAGACGCCGCAGCCGGTGCACACGGCGGCGTCGACGACCGGCTTCCCGCCGACGCGGGCGAGCGCGCCGTCGACCGGACATTGCTCGATGCAGACCGAGCAGGTCGTTCCCTGGTGCGCGAGGCAGAGGAAGGTCTGGATGACCGCGGTCCCCATCCGCGGCGGGAGGGTCCTCGTCAGGACGCCCGGTTCACACGCGTCGACGCACGGCAACCCATCGCACATCCGGCACGGAGCGACCGCGGGGTCGATGGTCGGGGTCCCCGCCGCGGCTCGAAGACGCGGCGGGGCGAGGACGATCGCGTCCTCCGGGCAGGCGTCGACGCACGCGCGGCACCGCGTGCACTCGGCGAGGAAACGGGCCTCCGCCACCGCGCCGGGAGGGCGGTGGACCGGAAACGGCGTCCTGGCGGTGCTCGGCGCCGCGGCCTTCGTCCGGTCGGCGAACCGGCCGCGGAGGAGGTCGCGGCGCGTCAGGCGCGCCTCGCTCACGGGTCGTTTCCCGCCGCGTTCGGAGCGAGCACCGAGTCGGCTTCGTTCACGAACGGCACCCGGTCGAGGACGGCCGACGAAGCGTGGCACTGGCGGCACGAAAGGCGTTCGGGGTGGGAACAGCGCATGCCGGGAAGGCCGAGCGGACCGTGGCAGCTTCGACAATCATCGCGCATCCAGGTGGTGTGGGGCAGGACGGGGGGAGCGCCGGCATACGCGCGCGATCCCTCGAGCGGCGCCGCGATTCCGTCGAAGCTGTTCTCCGCGAGGAGCTCCGGTTCGAACGGGGCCGATCGCGACTCGACGTGGCACTGGGTGCAGCTCTCGAACCGCTCGTGCGGCACCTTCGGAGCGACGCGATCACCGACCACGAGCCCGTCGGCATGGCATGCAAGGCAGCTCGCCGGCGAGCGTTGATCGATCGGATGTGGAATGACTGGGGGCGCTCCGTTGAACGCCCGCCGCTCGGCCCGCGCCGCCAGCGAGTCGCGCTTGTCGGCGGGATTCGGTGGGCTCGTGGCGGCGGGGAGCGCCCGCCCCGAGGAGAGCCGTGAGAGGTCGGTTCGCGCCGCGAGACGCGCGCGTGCACGGGCCTCGCGCATCTCGGAGTAGCTGAGCGCGTCCGGGACGCCCGCGTCGGGGGTCCGCGCGGGCCGCGCGACCGGAGGAGTCGCAGGTACCGCGCGCGTTCCCACGAAGTACCCCGCCGCGGCAAGAGTGAACGCGGCGATGAACAGGAGCTGCGCCGCCCGACGCGACGTCGCGGACGCGGCGTTGTTCGTGTCCACGGTCATTGCCCCGCATCCACGTCGAGCTTCTCGATCGTCACCGCGCACTTCTTGTAGTCGGGTTGCTTCGAGAACGGGTCGACTTCGTCCAACGTGACCTGATTGATCAGGTGGCGCTCGTCGAAGAACGGCACGAACACGGTGCCGCGCGGCGGTTCACCGCGCCCGCCGATCCAAGCCGGCAGCTCGACCAGGCCGCGGCGCGACCGGACGCGGACCGACTCGCCGTTTCGAATCCCGAGCTGGTTCGCGTCCTCCGCGTTCATCTCGACGTAGGCGCGCGGCATCGCGCGGCCGAGCTCCTTCACGCGCCGCGTCATCGTACCGGAGTGCCAGTGCTCGAGCACGCGGCCGGTGGTCAGCCAGAAGGCGAACTCGTCGTCGGGGGACTCGGGCGGCGACTCGTAGGGATGGAACCAGATCTGGGCGCGGCCGTCCTTCGTCGAGGAGTGGTAGAAGTCGAAGTCCGCGCCGGCCTTGACGTACGGGTCGTCGAACGCCGCGAAGCGGAAGCGGGTCTCTCGCCACGAACCGTCCTCCTGCTCGACCACCGGCCAGCGGAGACCGTACGCTTTCACGTACTCGTCGTACGGGGCGAGATCCTTGTGCTTGAGGCGCGTGAAGCGGCGGTACTCCTCGAACAGGTGCCGGTCGACGTTGACGTCGTAGTAGTGCTCCCACTCCCAGATCGGCACGGCGGCTCCCGCCGCGTCCACGACCTCGAAGAGGAAGCGACCGTCCTTGTCCTTCATGCCGTCGAATCCGAGCTCGAACAGCCGATGGGCCACCGCGATGGTCTGCCAGCAGTCGTCGCGCGCCTCGCCCGGCGGCATCACCTGGCGGAACCACTGCTGCGTGCGGCGCTCGGAGTTGCCGAAGATGCCGTTCTTCTCGACCCAGAGGGCAGCGGGGAGGATCAGGTCCGCGAGCCGCGTGCTCGCCGTCGGGTAGACGTCGGAGACGATCAGGAACTTGTCCTCGACGCCCTCCTTCCGGTCGAACAGCTTCGCGAGGTTCGGCAGAGTCTGACCGGGGTTCGTGACCTGGACCCAGATCGTGTCGACGGCGCTCCCGGGAGTGCAGAATGCATCCCACATCGCCACGGTGTGGAGCCCGGGCTTGGCGTCGATGCGACCGGTGGGGAGGTTCCAGATCTCTTCCGCCTCCTGGCGGTGCTCGGCGTTGGCGACGACGCGGCCGCCCGGCAGAGCGTGCGCGAGCGTTCCGACCTCGCGGACGGTGCCGCACGCCGACGGTTGACCGGTCAGGCTGGTCGGTGCATCGCCCGGCCGCCCGAAGTGCCCGGACAGCAGGTGAACGGCGTGAACGAGGCAGTTGATCGCGGTGCCGCGCGTGTGCTGGTTCATCCCCATGCACCAGAGGCTGGTGATGCGGACGTCGCGCCGGCCGAACAGGTCGCCGAGGAGACGGATCTTCTCCTTCGGCACACCGGAGATCTCCTCGACCCGCTCCGGCGTGTACGGCTTCACCATCGCCTTGTACTCGTCGAACGAAATCGGTCGTCCGTGGAGGTCGGCGGGATCGCTCGGCGCTTTGAAGTTGCAGTGGCCAGCCACGAACTTCTCGTCGTACGTGCCGTTTTCGATCAGGAGATGGGCGATCCCGTTCGCGACCGCGAGGTCGGAGTGGGGACGGAACTCGAGGTAGTGGTCGGCGAACTCGGTCGTCCGCGTGCGGCGGGTTCCGATGTCGATAAGCGTTACGTTCTCGCCGCGCGACCGCCGGTCGATCAGGCGCGAGAAGAGCACGGGGTGCATCTCGGCGGGGTTGTTGCCCCAGGTCACGCAGACGTCGCACTCGTCGAGATCCTGGTAGCAACCGGCCGGCTCGTCGACGCCGTACGTCGCGAGGAAGCCGGTCACCGCCGACGCCATGCAGAGGCGCGCGTTCGGATCGATGTGGTTGTTCGACAGCCCACCCTTCATCAGCTTCTGCGCGGCGTACCCCTCGGGGACGGTCCACTGGCCGGAACCGTAGAACGCGAACCTCTTCGTGTCCTTCAGGATGCGGCGCGCGACGACGTCGATCGCCTCGTCCCACGAGATCGGGACGTGGCGGTCGCCCTTCCTCAGCATCGGCCGCGTCAGCCGGTCTGCGCCGTAGAGGATCCCGCCGACGTGGTAGCCCTTCACGCAGAGCAGGCCCTTGTTGACGTCGGCGTCCTTGGATCCCGCGATCGCCACGACGCGCCCGTCGCGGACCCCGACCTCGACGTGGCAGCCGGTGCCGCAGAAGCGGCACGGCGCCTTGTCCCAGCGGATGTCCTCACCGCTGGACTCGCGTGGGGCCCCAGTCGAGATCCGGCTTGCGCTCACCTCGACCGCGGCGGAGGCGGCGGCCATCGCCGCACACTTCATGAACGTCCTTCGGTCCTGCGTGGTCATGAGCGGAGCTCCAGCTCGAGCGCAGAGGAGGAAACGGATTCGTAGAGCGACCGCTCTTCGACCTCGACGAAAACGACGTCGACGTGGATCACGCCCGGAACGGCCAGCAAGCGGTCGTGCAGGTCGCGCTGCTCGGCTGGCGTCTCGGTCACGGTCACGACCGCGACGAACGGCAGACGTTCCGGACCAAGCTCGCATCGCGAGTCCTGGCCGAGGACGCGAAGCGCCTCGGCCCGCGCGATCGGTTCGTCGCAGAGCGTGATCCTCAGTCCACAGACAGGCATTCGAGCCCTCCCTTCGTACTCGGTCCAAACGCGCTCTGGAGAAAACATACGCGTATGTCGGAAATCATCAAGAATAAACGATAGTTAACTCTGGATTTAGTTCGAGAACGTCGTAGCCTCGTGGTTCGAGCCGGTCGGAGGCCAGCGGAGGACGAAGGTGAAGACAGCGCGACGCGTCGGAAACGTGACGGTCTTTCTCGGCCTCTGCGCGGTCGTGTCGTCGGCGATCACGGCGTCCGTCGTGCGAACCGACGCGGCAGGCGGAGGCTTGGACTCGCGCGAGGAAGCCGCGCCGCGGCACGCCGTGGTCATCCATGGGCCGTCCGGCCCTCCCCGCGTCGCCGTCGGCCGGTCGCGGGACGGCGCGGACGTCACCGTCGCCTGCGGCACGTGCCACGCGACGCGTACGGCCGACCGGACGAGCACCAGTCGCGCAGATCTGGATGAGTTCCATCAGGGGATCGATCCGGTGCACGGCGGAACGACGTGCGTGTCGTGCCACGACGAGCGCGACTACGACCGTCTGCGTCTGGCCGACGGCCGTCCGGTCGAGTTCGTCGACGTGATGGT
Organism: uncultured Phycisphaeraceae bacterium; assembly: GCA_964649825.1. Classification (GTDB taxonomy): domain Bacteria; phylum Planctomycetota; class B15-G4; order B15-G4; family JADJEK01; genus CAZYQW01. The sequence continues at coordinate 45,639 of CAZYQW010000121.1, forward strand.
GCTCTGCTCGCAGTGCCATGGCCCGGAAAGGCGCGACTACGACCACGGCGCTCACGGCGGGATGACCGGCTACTGGGACCTGACCCGGGGGCCGCGAGAACGGAACAACTGCGTCGACTGCCACGACCCGCATGCGCCGGCGTTCACCGTGATGCGGCCGACGTTCAAGCCGATCGATCGATTCCTCTCCGACGACCATCGGGAGTCCAACGAATGAACGAGTCCGGACGCGATGTCTCGCCCGGGATCTCCCGCCGGACCGTCGTCAAGGGCGTGGCGGTGACGCTCGGCGCGCTCGCCTTCGCGAAGGCGGTCTCGCCCATCGGCGAAGTCCTCTCCGACCTCTCGCTCGACGAGTTCCTTCAGAAGCACTACAAGGAGCTCGACGCGGAGGAGAAGCGCGCGGTGATCGCGCGGCTCGAGGAGGAGGCGCGCCGCGAGTACGGCGTCGACTGCACGATCGCGGACCCGGCGCCGATTCCGGGGGTGAAGTTCGCTTACGCGATCAACCTGAGCAAGTGCAACGGCAACGGAAAGTGCGTCGAGGCCTGCCACCGCGAGAACAACCACGACCGCGACACCAACCAGTCCTACATCCGTGTCCTCGAGATGACGAAGGGGACGATGGACATGGAGAAGGGGAACACGACCTACGACCATCCGGTGCCGGCCCACGACAAGTACTACATGCCGGTGCAGTGCCAGCAGTGCGATGCTCCGCCGTGCACCACCGTCTGCCCGGTCGAGGCGACCTGGAAGGAGCCCGACGGGATCGTCGTCGTCGACTACGACTGGTGCATCGGTTGCCGCTACTGCGAGGCCGCATGTCCGTACCACGCGCGCCGGTTCAACTGGAAGGCGCCGGCCGTCCCCGCGAACGAGGTGAACCCGGACCAGGGTTATCTCTCGAACCGGGTCCGGCCGAAGGGCGCGATGGAGAAGTGCCACTTCTGCCTCCATCGCAGCCGGGAGGGGCGGCTGCCGGCGTGTCTCGAAGCGTGTCCGACCGGCGCGCGCGTCTTCGGGAACATGAACGACCCCGAGTCCGAGATCCGCTGGATCGTCGAGAACAAGCGCGTGTTCGTGTTGAAGGAAGAGCTCGGGACGAAACCGAGCTTCTTCTACTTCTTCGATGATTGACCGAGCTCTCCGTGCGAGGGACGACACCGTGACCACAGCAGGAATCAGCCATCGAGTCGGCTATCCGCGCTTCCTCGCGCGGATGCTCGCGCTCGGCACCGACGGGAACCTCGCGTTCTACGCCTGGATGACGGTCCTCACCGCCGTCTTCCTCGTCGGCGTTCACGCGTGGGCGGTGCAGGTGCGGGACGGAATGATCGTCACCCACATGACCGACCACGTGAGCTGGGGGCTCTACATCGCCAACTTCACGTTCCTCGTCGGGCTCGCCGCGGGCGGCGTGATGATGGTGATCCCGGCGTACTTGTACGACGATCACGAGATGCATGACGTCGTGATCCTCGGCGAGATCCTGGCCATCGCCGCGATCGTGATGTGCCTGCTGTTCGTCACCGTCGACCTCGGTCGGCCCGATCGATTCTGGCACCTCGTGCCCGGCCTCGGGCGCTTCCACTTCCCGTTCTCGATGCTCACGTGGGACGTGATCGTGCTGAACGGGTACCTCCTGCTCAACCTCCACATCGTCGGATACCTGCTCTACTCGCGGTTCCTCGGTCGTACCCCGAACCCCCGTTGGTACGTGCCGTTCGTGATGATCTCGATCGTCTGGGCGATCTCGATCCACACCGTGACCGCGTTCCTCTACTGCGGCCTCGGCGGGCGGCCGTTCTGGAACTCGGCGCTGCTGGCGCCACGCTTCCTCGCTTCGGCGTTCGTCGCGGGACCGGCCTTCGTGATCGCGACGATGCTCTTCCTCAAGAAACGGCTCGGGCTTCCGATCTCGTCCAAGCCCATCCAGACCTTGGTGAAGATCGTGCGGGTCACGATCCTGATCAACCTCCTGATGATCGTTTCCGAGGTGTTCACCGAGTTCTACACCGGCGGGTCGCACACGAGCTCGGCGCGCTACCTCTTCTTCGGGCTCCACGGGAAGCACGGGCTGGTCCCATGGATCTGGACCGCGATCGTCATGAACGTCGGGGCCGCGCTCCTGTTCCTGAACCGTCGCGCGATGACGACGGCATGGTGGGTCACGATCGCATGCGCGTTGGCGTTCGTCGGCTGCTGGATCGAGAAGGGCATGGGCCTGATCGTCCCGGGCTTCGTACCGAGCACGCTCCATGAGATCGTCGAGTACTCCCCAAGCCTCGTCGAATGGAAGATCACGGCCGGGATGTGGGCACTCGGCCTCATGATCTATACGATCGCATTGAAGGTCGCGATTCCCGTTCTGAGCGGGCGTGAACGCTTGGCAGCGACGCGGCCGAGCGGCGATCGATCGACTTAAGACGGAGTGGACTTGTACGGCAAATCAACTGAAGCCGCCATCGCCGCGATGAGCCGTCTCGCCGAGGTCTGGGACGCCGGAGGGACGAGGCTTTCCGCGACCGAGATCGCCGACCAGCGCCAGCTCCAGCGTCCGTTCGTGGCAAAGGTGTTGACGACGCTTTCGCAGGCCGGTCTCGTCGTGGGCTCGCGCGGCCCGGGGGGGGGGTTCGCGCTCGCGCGTCCGCCGCAGGAGATCCACCTCTACGACGTGTTCCGTCTGTTCGAGCGTGAGGATGACAGCGACGGATGCCCTTTCGGTGGCGGCATCTGCGGCGTCGGCGACCCGTGTCCCCTTCATGACAAGCTGGCCGAGGTGCAGGCGGCGGTGAACGATGTCCTCCACAACACGACGTTCGAGGTGTTCCGCGCGGCGTACCAGGATCGGAACCAGCGGCCGGCCCAGGGGAAGCCGCGCCAGAAGCGATCGACGTTCCGCGCGCCGCCGGGTCGCAAACGCGGCTGAGCGCCGCGTGCTGCTCGCGGTTGAACTCCCCCCGATCGACCCGGTAGCCTCGTCCCCGTTCATCGCGCCGACCCGGACCCGCGGCGTTCCTCTGGGCATCAAGATCGGACCGCGCGCGGCTCGATGATGAAGACATGACGGATCGATGGGAGCCCCGATGAGGATCCGCGAGCTGTTCGAGCGCAAGAAGCCGGTCTTCTCGTTCGAGTTCTTTCCACCCAAGACCGACAAGGGTCAGGAGAACCTGCTCGAGACCGTGGTCGAGCTGAAGACGCTCGGCCCGTCGTTCGTCTCGGTCACGTACGGCGCGGGCGGCTCGACCCGGGATCGGACCGTCGGTCTCGTCGCGAGGATCAAGAACGACATCGGGATCGAGGCGATGGCGCATCTGACGTGCGTGAACGCCACGCGCGCCGAGACGGCGGAGGTCCTGAACCGGCTCGCGACGTCCGGGATCGAGAACGTCCTCGCGCTCCGCGGCGACCCGCCGGAGGGCCAGGCTGCGTTCACGAAGACGGAGGGCGGGTTCGGCTACGCAAGCGAACTGACCGCGTTCATCCGCGAACAGTACGAGTTCTGCCTCGGCGGCGCGTTCTATCCGGAAGGGCACGTCGAGTGCCGGGATCGCGAGCAGGACCTCCTCAACCTGAAGTCGAAGGTCGACGCCGGCTCGGACTTCCTCATCAGCCAGCTCTTCTTCGACAACATCGACTACTTCGAGTTCGTGAAGCGCGCCCGCGCGATCGGCATCGATCGACCACTCGTCCCCGGCATCATGCCGATCACCAACGTCTCGCAGGTGAAGCGGTTCACGCAGATGTGCGGCGCGCGAATCCCGACCGGTCTGCTGAAGCGCCTGGACGGATTGGCGCACGACCCCGAAGCGGTCGAAAGCGTCGGCATCGAGCACGCGACCGCGCAGTGCCGCGGCCTGCTCGAAGGCGGCGCGCCCGGGATCCACTTCTACACGTTGAACAAGTCGCCCGCGACGCGCCGGATCTTCGAGAACTTGAAGGGGCTCGGATTGGTTTGAACGCACCGGCGCGGCGCCGGCCGCTCCGGCCGGCGGGCGCGCGGGGGAAGTGGATCACGCCCGCGCACGGGCAGGGGCGCGGGGATGCGCTATGATCCTTCGTTTCGCCTGGCGTCGTCGAATCCGAAGGAGAACCCATGGGCCAGCCCGACATCGAATCGGTCTTGAAGGAGGGTCGCGTCTTTCCCCCTCCCGCGGGGTTCTCCGAGGTGGCGCACCTCGGGTCGATGGACGAGTACCGGCGGATGTACGCCCGCTCGATCGAAGATCCCGACGGATTCTTCGGCGAGGTCGCGACGTCGCTCCACTGGTTCGAGCTCTGGTCGAAGGTGCTCGAGTGGAACCCGCCGTTCGCGAAGTGGTTCGTGGGCGGGAAGACGAACCTCTCCTACAACTGTCTCGATCGCCACCTCACCACGTGGCGAAGGAACAAGGCGGCGATCATCTGGGAGGGCGAGCCGGGGGACGTGCGGACGCTCACGTACGGCCAGCTCCATGCAGAAGTGTCGCGCTTCACGAACGCGCTGTCCGGCCTCGGCCTCGAGACCGGCGATCGGGTGGCGATCTACATGCCGATGATCCCGGAGCTCGCCGTCTCGCTGCTGGCCTGCGCGCGGCTCGGCATGGCGCATTCGGTCGTCTTCGGCGGGTTTTCGGCCGAGGCCCTGCGCGACCGCATCCACGACGCGGCGGCGAAGGCGGTGATCACGGCGGACGGCGGCTTCCGCAAGGGAGCGCCCTTCGCACTGAAGGCCCAGGTCGACGCCGCGCTCGCGGACTGCCCGACCGTCGAGAGCTCGATCGTGGTGCGCCGCACCGGGCAGGACGTGGCATGGCAGGACGGGCGCGACCACTGGTACCACGAGCTGATGGCGGAGGCGGAGCGCGAGAACGACGCGAAGCCGCTCGACGCCGAGCAGCTCCTCTTCACGCTCTACACGTCCGGGACGACCGGCAAGCCGAAGGGGATCGCGCACACGACCGGCGGCTACATGGTGGGGGCCTACCTGACCACGAAGTGCGTCTTCGACATGAAGGACGAGGACGTCTATTGGTGCTCGGCCGACGTCGGATGGGTGACCGGCCACACGTACGTGGTCTACGGACCGCTCCTGAACGGCGCGACGGTCGTGATGTACGAGGGAGCGCCGACGACGCCCCATCCGGGCCGGTTCTGGGAGATCATCGAGCGCCACGGAGTGACGATCTTCTACACCGCGCCGACCGCGATCCGGACGTTCATTCGCCTCGGCGACGAACACCCGAACCGCTTCGACCTGTCGTCGCTGCGGCTCCTCGGGACGGTCGGCGAGCCGATCAATCCCGAAGCATGGATCTGGTACCGCAAGGTGATCGGAGGCGAGCGCTGCCCGATCGTCGACACGTGGTGGCAGACCGAGACCGGCTCGATGATGATCACGCCGATTCCGGGCGCGACGCCGACCAAGCCCGGATCGGCCACGTTGCCGTTCTTCGGCGTCGACGCCGACGTCGTCGACCGCGATGGCAAGCCAGTGAAGGCGAACGAGGGCGGCTTCCTCGTGATCAAGAAGCCGTGGCCGTCGATGTTGCGCACGCTCTACAACGACGACGAGCGCTACGTCCAGACCTACTGGTCGCGCTTCGACGGAATGTACTTCGCGGGCGACGGTGCGCGCCGGGACGAGGACGGCTACTTCTGGATCATGGGACGCGTCGACGACGTCATCAACGTTGCGGGCCACCGGCTCTCGACGATGGAGGTCGAGTCGGCGCTCGTGTCGCACGCGGACGTCGCGGAGTCCGCCGTGGTGGCGCGCCCGGACGAGGTGAGGGGGCAGGCCATCGTCGCGTTCGTCACTCCGAAGCAGGGGGTGGACTCGAGCGATGCGCTCCGTGCGCGCCTCGCCGACCACGTCGTCCAGGAGATCGGGGCGCTGGCGCGGCCGGCCGAGATCCGTTTCACCGAGGCGCTGCCGAAGACGCGTTCGGGCAAGATCATGCGCCGCCTCCTGCGCGACATCGCGGCCGGCGACGAGACGGTCGGCGACACGACGACGCTCGAGGACTACTCCGTGCTCGCGCGCTTGAGAGAAGACGAGGAATGAAGACAACGCGTCGCCAGGACGGGCCGGGAGGCCGGAGGTCGGCGGGCGCGTTCCTGCCGATGACACCGGCCGAGGTCGCGGCGCGCGGCTGGGACCGCCCCGACGTCGTCTTCGTGACCGGCGACGCGTACGTCGACCACCCCTCGTTCGCGATGGCGATCCTCGGACGCGTGCTGGAGGCGGCCGGGTTTCGGGTGGCGATCCTCGCCCAGCCTGACTGGACGTCGGCCGATGCATTCCGCGCGCTCGGCCCGCCGCGACTGTTCTTCGGCGTGAGCGCCGGGAACATGGATTCGATGCTGAACCGCTACACGGCGCAGCGCAAGCCGCGCTCGGACGACGCGTATTCACCGGGCGGCGCAGCGGGGCGCCGGCCGGATCGGGCGACGAACGTGTACGTGCAACGGTGTCGTGAGGCGTTCAAGGGCGTGCCGGTCGTGGCCGGCGGCGTCGAAGCGTCCCTGCGTCGTTTCGCGCACTACGACTACTGGAGCGACTCCGTTCGTCCCTCCATCCTCCTGTCGAGCAAGGCGGACCTCGTCGTCTTCGGGATGGGTGAAGGTCCGATCGTCGAGATCGCGCGGCGCCTCGACGCCGGCGAGCCGATCGTTGCACTCCGCGCCCTGCGGGGCACCGCCTACCTGCTCGGTGCAAGAGAGCCGTTGCCGTCGTTCGACGGCTCGATGCGGCTGGCCGGAACTCCGGACGATCACACCGTCGAGATCCCCTCGTTCGAGCGGGTGAAGGCGGACAAAGTCGCGTTCGCGGAGGCGACGCGCCACATCCATCGCGAGTCGAATCCATTCAATGCGCGCCGCCTGCTGCAGCGTCACGGCGATCGGACCCTCGTCCAGAACCCGCCCGACCGGCCGCGGACCGAGGCGGAGATGGACGCGATCTACGACCTTCCCTACGAGCGGCGTCCGCACCCGTCGTACGAGGCCCCGATTCCCGCGATGGACATGATGCGCTCCTCGGTCACGATCATGCGCGGCTGCTTCGGCGGCTGTACCTTCTGCTCGATCACCACGCACCAGGGTCGAGTCATCCAATCGCGCTCGAAGCGCTCGGTGGTCGCCGAGGTGAAGCAGCTCGGCGCGATGGAGGAGGTGAAGGGGATCGTCTCCGACGTCGGCGGCCCGACCGCCAACATGTATCGGATGCGCTGCACGCGCCCCGACGTCGAGGCGAAGTGCCGGCGCCTGTCGTGCGTCCATCCGACGGTGTGCAAGCTGCTCGGAACCGATCACGGCCCGCTCGTGGACCTGATGCGCGAGGCGCGCGAGCAGGAGGGGATCCGGCGGGTCCACGTCGCCTCCGGCGTGCGGATGGACCTCGCGAAGCGATCGCCGACGTACCTGAAGGAGCTCGCTGCCCATCACGTCGGCGGCCACCTGAAGGTCGCGCCTGAGCACGTCGATCCGAACGTGCTCGAGCTGATGAAGAAGCCGACGAAGGACGACTTCGTCGAGTTCGACCGCGCGTTCCGCCGGGCGAGCCGCGACGTCGGCAAGGAGCAGTACCTCGTCCCGTACTTCATCGCGTCGCACCCCGGCTCCACGATCGATTCGATGATCGAGCTCGCGCTCTTTCTCAAGCGGAACGGTTACCGTCCGCGGCAGGTGCAGGACTTCATTCCCGCTCCGCTCGACGTCGCAACGTGCATGTACTACACGGGCCTCGACCCGATGACGATGAGACCGGTCGCGACGGCGAAGACGTTGACCGATCGCCGGATGCAGCGCGCGTTGATGCAGTTCTTCCGCCCGGAGAACTGGTATCTCGTCCGCGACGCGTTGATCCAGGCCAACCGCCGCGACCTGATCGGCGACGGTTGCGACGCGTTGATCCCCGCCAACCCTCCCAGAGAGGCGCTCGAGGCCCGTCGCGCCCGTGCCGCGCGTGACTACGGCACCCTTGTCCACGACGCGGCGAGCACGGATGCCACGAGGGCGCGCCCGGATTGGGATGCGTTCACCGGCTACCGCGACGAACGGAACAAGTCCAAGAGTGCCCGCACCGTCGGGTATCGGCCGGGGCGGAAGGGGTTCGTGACGAAGCGTGACGAGCGCTGATTCGCGCGGCCGGACGGCCGCCGGACTCACGCCCGACGCGTGATCAGCATCCAGATCACCGCCGCCGTTCCCGCCGCGGCGAGGAGGATGAACAAGAGCGAGCGGCCCGTGAAGGCGGAGCCGGTCGCGCGCACGTACTCGCCGCAGACGGGGCACTGGAGCGCGTCCTCGTAGACGTCCGTGCCGCACGAAGCGCACGGGACGGTGAGGGTCTCCTCGTCATCGTCGTACGCGACGTCATCGGGGTCCTCGTCGTCGTCGTCGTATGGCGTCATCGTCCACTCGAGCCGGTCGATTCGAGCCTTCGGGCGGATCGCAGAACCAGGTGCGCTCGCTCGGTAGGCCGGCGCCGGACGAGCTCTTCCGCAAGGAGGATCGCGTCCGCGGTCCGGCCGGCCCGGCGCGCGAGGAGCGATCGGAACAGCGCGCGCGCCGCGTCGTCACGAAGGTGGTGCATCAGGTAGGCATCGAGCCGCGGGTCCGACGGGAGGGAGCGCTCGGGCGCGGGGCTCCTGAGCTCGTGGGCCGACGGGAGCGGAACGTCGCCCGGAGAGAGTTCGTGCTCGGCAAGGTGCGCCGCCCAACCGCCGAGTCGCTCGCGCGCCAGGTCCTCGTTCCCGGCGAGGTAGAGGTCGGCGATCGACCCGAGCGGACCACGCGCGTCCGGATCGACTCCGGCGACGAGGACGAAGGCGACCACGTGCGACAGGGCGAGGACGGCACGGGCGATCATCGGTCCGTCTCCTCCGCTTCGTCCGTTCGGTCGGTCGGAGCACCGCGATCGCGGACCATCCCGAGGTAGCCAAGCTCCGTCAACGCGCGGATCGTGTCTTCGTCGAGGGTCGCTGTCGCCGTCGTCACGGCCGCGAGGTAGCGCGCCGACTGGGTCCGGATCCGCGCGAGCATGTCGAGCAGACGGCTCGCGCGCTCCGGCTCGCCGGCGCCGAGATCGGTCTCCTCGCCGGGGTCGCGGCCGAGGTCGAAGAGGCGGTACGGCGGCTCGTCCGCCGCGAATCGTCCCCCCGTGATCAGCTTCCAGTCCTGCCAACGGATCGAGACCTCGTCGGTCGCGTGTTCCCTGGCAGCGTTCTGGAAGCAGCAAGCGGGCTCGGGTGGCAGCGCGCCGCCCGACAGCGCGGGGACGAGCGAACGACCCTGTCCGAAGCCGCGGTACTCGATGCCGCACACGTCGAGCAGGGTCGCGAACAGGTCGAGGCCGCGGACCGGATCCGCGACGACGCGGCCCGTCGTTCCGCCGGCGGGACGGATCAGCAGCGGCACGCGAGCGACGATTTCGTTCACCGTCTGATGGTCGCACTCGCCGTGCTCCATGAACGCTTCGCCGTGATCCGAGACGACCACGACGACGGTGTCGTCGAGATACCCCCGGGCGGCGAGCGCCGCGAGGAACGCGCCGACGTCCTGGTCCATCTCGCGTACTTCCGCGTCATACGAGGCCCGGATCCACGAGAGATCGTCCGAGTAGCGCGGCAGGCTTCGCCACGTCTCGACGATGGGTCGTCGCGCCCGACCCTCCCAGTCGGCGTAGTTCCTTCGAAAACGCGTCAGCTCCGCCTTGCTGCCCGGATCGACGGTCAGGTACGCGGTCTGGAGGGCTCCGAGGTCGAGGTCGTCGGTCCGTCGCTTCTTCTCGATTCGTTGGTTCAACGCCTCGACGACGTCGATTCCAGGCGGCGCATAGCCGCGCGGCGGCGGCGGCGGTTCCCCGGGCGCGTAGGGAGAGTGGACGTCGTAGCCGTGGAAGAGCACGAAGAATGGTTCGTCCGCGCCGTCGATCCAGTCCAGCACCCGGGCGGTCTTCTCGCGGAATCGTCCGGTCTCGGTCTTGTGGTCGAACTCGTCGAATCCCTGGCTCAGGCCGAACGTCGGCGCGAGGTAGCCGCCGGCGGTGAACGCGGCGGTACGGTAGCCGCCGTCCTTCAACAGCTCGGCCAGCGTCATGAACGTCGGCGACAGACGATCAGTCGGCTTCCTCACGCCGTGCGCGTCGGGATAGACACCGGTCAGCATCGAGGCGAACGAGGGCAGGGTCCAGCAGGCCGATGCGGTGGCCTGGTCGAAGCGGACCGACTCGGCCGCGAGGGCATCCAGGTACGGCGTCGGGTTTCCCGGCCCCCCGTACGAGCCGAGCGCGTCGGCGCGCAGGGTGTCTATCGCGATGACGATCACGTTCGGACGGCGCGGCAGCAGGCGCCACGCGGCGAGAGCGCCGGTCACCGCGATCGCGAGCACGACGATCCCGATCCTCGGGTTCAACGGACGTCCTCGTCGCCGACGTGTCCCACGTAGCCGAGCTCGATCAGCTCGCGGCGCGCCGCCTCGTCCAGCCGCACGGCGCCGCCGTCGTGGAGCGACGCGATGAGGCGGCAGCGGCGGCGGAGCGTCGCGAGCATCCGGCGCAGCTCCTCGGCGCGTTCGGGCTCGCGAGCAATGCGGTCTTCCCGCTCGGCCGGGTCCTCGCCGAGGTGGAACAGCCGGTCGCCGTTCCTTCCCTCTTTGCCGCCGGTGAGGAGCTTCCACTCCTTGAAGCGGATCGAGATGGCGGGGTCGGCGTCGCCGACGACGTGCTGGAAGCATGCGGCCGGCTCCGGCGGGAGCTCGTCCCCGTCCAGCAGGGGACGGAGGCTCCGACCCTGAACCGTACGCGGGATCTCGAGTCCGCAATAGTCGAGCACCGTCGCGAAGAGGTCGATCGTTCGGACCGGCGCGTCGATCACGGTAGGGCAGTCCCCGTTCCCCCGCCAGGCCGGCGGAACGTGAACGATCCACGGGACCCGCGTCACCACCTCGTCGATGTGCCCGTGGTCGAGCTTGCCGTGCTCCATGAACGCCTCGCCGTGGTCGGAGACGACGAGGACGAGCGTGTCGTCGAGGCGACCGGCCGCGTCCAGTGCATCGAGCAGGAGCCCGACCTGCTGGTCCATCTCGCGCACCTCCGCCTGGTAGCACGTGTGCGCCCAGGCGATCTCGTTGTCGAAGTCGGCCGAGCGCGTCCACTGGACGTCGAGCGGCGGACGAAGCGTCGCGGACCAGCGGTGGAAGGACCGGCGGAAGTCGCTGGTGCGGGGATGGTCGAGGGTGAGGTACGCGGTCTGGACCTGGCCCGGCGTGAGCGGGTCGATCGGCTGGTTCGCCGCGAGCCGCTTCAAGATCAGGTCCGCCATCGCGGGGTGCGGCGGTTCGTAGCCGGGCGGTGGGTCGGGGCGCGTGTCGGGCGCGTACGGCACGTGCACGTCGTACGCGTGAAGGAAGAGGAAGAACGGTCCCTCGCCCCGCCGGCGGAGCCAGTCGAGCGCGATCGGCACTCGGTCCTTGAACTTCCGTGTCGGCGAGCGCGGGTGGTACGAATCGAAACCGTCCTGGATGCCGTGCTGGGCGCCAACGTAGCCGCCGCCCGTGATCCCGACCGTCTCGTAGCCCGCGTCGCGCAGCGCCTCGGCGAGGGTGACGTGGCTCGCCGCCAGCCGCTTCTGGTGGTCGGTGACGCCGTGGGCCTCGGGGTAGAGGCCGGTGAAGGCCGAGAGGAACGATGGCAACGTCCACGGGGCAGCGGTCGTCGCCTGGGTGAAGCGCGAGCCACTCTCGGCCAGCCGATCGAGGTGGGGGGAGGAGTCGCCGGGCGCGCCGTAGCAGCCGAGCGCGTCGGCGCGCAGTGTGTCGACACCGATCACCACCACGTTCAACCGCTTCGCCGGCGTCGCCTGCGGCTTCGCGCAGGCGGTGACGACGGAGATCGCGACGAGACCGGCGACGAGCCGCGGCCGCTGGTTCACGGCAGGTCTCCCGCCAGTCGCTCGAGCGACCAGGCGGCATGGGTGCGCACGCCCTCGTTCGGGTGTTGAAGGTAACGCTCCGCCACCGCGGCGGCCCCGGGACGGGCGTCGTGGGCGAGCGCGGTCAACGCGTTTCGCAGCAGCCCGGCCTTGCCGGCGCGTGCGATCGCGAACCTCTTGAAATGGCGGTTGAATCCGGCCTCGGCTCGTTCGATCACTTCGACCGGATCGAGGTTCTTCAACTCCGGAGCGATCGGCAGCACCGCATCGCCGTTCTCGTCGCGCGGGGCACCGAACGGGCAGCTCACGAGGCAGTCGTCGCAGCCGAAGATCCGCCCGCCGCTCCGTTCGCGGATCCAGAGGGGCCACGGGCCGCGGTGCTCGATCGACCAGTACGACAGGCATCGCCGCGCGTCGAGCACCCAGGGAGCGACGAACGCGCTGGTCGGGCACGCGTCGAGGCATTGGGTGCAGGTACCGCACCGGTTCTTCTCCTCGACGTCCGGCTCGAACGGAACGGACGTGATCAACTCGCCCAGCATCATCCACGGGCCGAGGTCTCGGTTCAGCACCATCGTGTTCTTGCCGACCCACCCAATGCCCGCCTTCACCGCCGCGCGGCGTTCGAGGAGAGGCTTCGTGTCGACGCAGACCTTGCCTTCGGCGCCGGGTACACGATCGGCGATGAACCGAAGGAGCTCCTCGAGGCGTTCGCCGATCGCGCGATGGTAGTCGACGCGGCGCGCGTACGCGGCGACGCGGCCGTCGGGGCTCGGACCATACGCGGCGGCCACGACGACGATGCTCCGCGCGCTCGGCAGGAGGTGACGTGGGTCGACGCGGTGCTCGGGTTCCCGCGCGAGGTAGTCCATCCGACCGTGGCGTCCGGCGGCCAACCACGTGTCCAGGGACGTCGTCGCTTCGAGCGGCTCGTCGGCGCGGCAGAAGCCGACGTGCGTGAAGCCGAGAGCGAGGGCGCGGGCACGAACGAGAACCTTCATTTGGGGACGATGATACGGGCCCACCCCCCGCGCCGCGCGAAAATGCTCGCGCCGGAGAGGCGCGCCGACGTGGCGTTGCTCATGATCCTGCGGCGGTCGGCGCGGCGAGGATACATCGCGCTGAAAAGACGCGTAGACTCCGTCCAACGCGGAGGTGGACGCCGGATGCTCGTGGACTCGACAAGGTTGCGGATGTGGCTCGGGCGGACGCTGCTCCTGCTCGCGGCCGGCGCCTCCGCCGCCGCTGCGGCGCAGGCGCCCGGAGACCCGGACCTCGCGCGGGTCGTCGCGCGGTTTCGGATCGACGCCCCCGATCGGTTCGCAGACGGGCTCGCGAGCCTCTACGACGCCGTCGGTTTCGGGAACCTGGTCGACGCGGATCGCATCCGCGAGCGGATCTGGGCCGACTTCCCACTGACCGACCTCGACGGAGTCGATCCGAGGCGGCCGGTCGGCCACCTGCTCGTGTGGTCCGAGGAAGGGCTCGAACGGGTGCCGTTCTGCGGCGTCCGGCACCTTGCTCGAGTCGAAGCCACCCTCGCGGGGTCGGCGTGGCAGGTTTGCCACCGGGGAGGCGTGGTCTACTTCGTGGCGCGGCCGAGCCTCCTGGCTGCACTCGATCGGACCGGCGAGTCCGGTGGTTGGGACTCCGCGCCCGCGCTCGAGCTCGACCTGGACGTCGCGGCGATCCGCGCGGTGGGGGGCGAATCGGTGCACCGCTTCGTCGCGATGCTCCGTGGCCTCGCGCGGGTGGCGGATCTGCTCGGCCGCGACCCGGCGGTGCCGCGACGTGGCGCGCGTTGGCTGGAGGTCGGGTTCCGGGCGTTGTCCGAGTGGCGCTCGTTCGGGTTCGCGTTCTGGTTGGAACCGGAGCGCGTTCGGATTCGCGGCCGCCTCGAGCCGGAGCAGGGTTCCGCCGCGGCCTCCGCGATCGCCGACGCGCGGCCGTTGTCGCCGAACGGGACCGCGCTCCGGCCGGCCGCGGCGCCGGTGTGGGTCGAGCTCAACAACTCGCCGACCGCCGTCGTCCGCCTCGGGTCCGAGCTCGCCGGGTGGGAAGAGGATGCTCTGGTACGCCGTATCGTCGAGGCGTCGACCGGCGAGCTGGGGGTCGCCGTCTCGGCGGACGGCAGCGCGCGTCTCGTGGCGTCCGTCGATGCGACCACCATTCGGTCGCGACTCCGCGAACTCGACCTCGACCGGCCGGAGAGTGCCGTCACGGGCGACCTCCGCATCTCGGGCCGGCGGCTCGGCGGCTGGCTCGAGGTCTCGTTCGGCACCTCCCCTCCGGAACGGCGCGAGCTGGAGACCACGGATCGAGTCCTGGGAACCGAAGCACGTGAGGCCGGGCCGCCGCCGGTGCTTCGGTTTGGAGCGTCGATCCCGGTCGCGATCCATCTCGTTCGTGCGGCGTGGACGAACGACCACGGCGGCCTCGCACCGGCGACCGAGTCGAGCCTGACGGGAAGCGCGACCGTGGACCGATCCGCGATGCTGATCGAGTGCGAGTTGCCCTGGAAGCACGTTTGCGAGAGCATCCCCCGATGGCGGTAGCGCGATCGTCTCGGTTTTTTGCGCCGTTCCTGATCACGGTGTTCGCCGGCTGCGGGCCGTCCACGGCTCCGGTCTCGCCGTTCTCCGGCACCGGAGCGATCGACCTCCCCGGCGTGCTCGGCGTCGCGTCCCTGTCGGCTTCCGGCCTCGACGAACTCGACCAGTTCGGCGAGGAAAGCGCGGCGGTCGACGGCGTCGACCGGGTCCTCGTGCTCTGGCTGGACCCGGAGGTGTACGGCGGGCCGGCGGCGTTCGTGGCGGAGTGCGCCGAGCCCGACCGGGTCGTCGCCGCACTGGTCGAGGCCCGCATCCTGACGCCGATCGAGGGACGCGAGTCGATGTACCGGTGGTCGTTGATGCAGGGCGACGAGCAGGAACGGTTCGCGCGGTTCGCGGCCGAACGCCTCGCGGGTCCGTTCGCGATGTCGAGCGGCGAGCTGAAGCGGTATGACCGCGAGGGACAGCTCGTGCTCGTTCCGACGTCGGATCTCCGCGAGCCGGTTCTCGATCTCGCGGACGCGGTTCGTGACGGTTTGGGTGCGGACGTGCGCGTCGCCGTCGCGCTCGAGGGCCGGAAGGTCGCGGCGTGGGTCGACGAGACGTTTCGCTCCGCGTTCGACGTCATCGCCGGCCTCGGATCGAGTCGCGCCCCTCATGGGGCGTTCGCGTGGTCGCAATACGCGACGCGGCTCCTGGTCGAGAACCTCGAGCAGGTGGACGGTATCGTCGCGCTCCAACGGGGCTCCGACGACGGCAGGCTGGACGTGATCGTGTCGCCGCTGGCGGGAACGGCGCTCGCGTCGCTGGCCGGCCGGTTCCGGCCGCGCCAAGGAGAGTGGCCCGACCTGGTCGACGTCGAGACCGACCTCGACGTCGAGGTCTGCGTCGATCCGATCGAGTTCGTCGACGCCGTGGCGCGCCTCTCGGCGCCGGCGCTGCCGGGTCTCGACGCGGCATTCGTCGAGTCGTTCGCCGGCGCGCTCGACGAGATCCGAACGATTTCGACGGGCACGTTCGCGATCCGTTCCGGGGAGGGGGACGTGCTGTTTGCGATGGGGGTCCGCGACGGGGTCGACCTCGGGGAAGCCCGGAGGCTGCTCAAGACCTGGTTCGGAGCCAGGGAGCCGACGTTGCGCGACGGGTGGCTCGTGGTGGGCGCCGACGACTTCGTGATGCGACCAGTCGTCGACCGATCCGACGGCGGGGTGAGCGCCAAGGTTCGGCTCGAGTTGGGCGTGGTGGAGGCACGGCTCGAAAGCGCGGCCGAGAAGGTTTGCATCCTCGTCGAATGGGCACCGCGCGCCGCGACAAAGTGACAATGACGGATTCGATCGCGTCATTCTGACATCTCGCGCGAACGCATTCCGCACGCAACACCGGCCGAACAAGCGGATCGCTCGCGGCATGCGACGTGCTATTTCCCGTGCTGCTGTTGTGTCGTCGGCCGACGGTCGAGCTCGGTTCAGTACACGGGAGGTGACCAGTGCGATTCGAGAAGCTCACGATCCGATGCCAGGAAGCCCTTCAAGCCGCCCAGACGCTGGCGGAGTCGCGAGGCAATCCGGAGGTCGAGTCGCTGCACCTCCTGACCGCGTTGCTCGAACAGGAGGACGGACTGACGTCCCCGCTGCTGAAGCGCCTGGGAGTGCCGATCGAGGCGCTGCGCGACGAGCTCGACCGGGCGGGCGAGCGGCTGCCGAGGGTCCAGGGCGCGGGCATGAGCCTATCGATCTCGCGCGCTCTCCAGTCCGTCCTGAAGGAGGCGTTCGACGAGGCGTCGAAGCTGAAGGACGAGTACGTGTCGACCGAGCACGTGTTGATCGCGCTCTCGGACGCCAAGCAGTCGACGGTCGCCGACGTCCTGAAGCGGCGCGGCGTCACGCGCGACCTCCTCTTGAAGGCGCTCGTCGAGGTGCGCGGCCAGCAGCGCGTCACCGATCAGAACCCCGAGGAGAAGTATCAGGCGCTGCAGAAGTACACGCGGGACCTGACCGACCTCGCGCGGCGCGGCAAGCTCGACCCGGTGATCGGACGGGACGAGGAGATCCGTCGCGTGACCCAGGTGCTCTCCCGCCGCACGAAGAACAACCCGGTCCTGATCGGCGAGCCCGGCGTCGGCAAGACGGCGATCGCCGAGGGGCTGGCGCGCCGCATCGTCGAGGGCGACGTGCCCGAGTCGCTGAAGGACAAGCGCGTGCTGGTCCTCGACCTCGGCTCGCTGCTCGCGGGCACCAAGTTCCGCGGGGAGTTCGAGGAGCGCATGAAGGCCGTGCTGAAGGAGGTGACCGGATCGGACGGCCGCGTCGTCCTCTTCATCGACGAGCTCCACACGCTGGTAGGAGCCGGCGCAGCCGAGGGCGCGTCCGACGCCGCGAACCTGCTGAAGCCGGCGTTGGCGCGGGGCGAGCTGCGCTGCATCGGCGCCACGACGTTGGACGAGTACCGGAAGCACATCGAGAAGGACAAGGCGCTGGAACGGCGGTTCCAGCCGGTCTTCGTCGGCGAACCGTCGGTCGAGGACACGATCGCGATCCTCCGCGGCCTGAAGGAGCGCTACGAGGTCCACCACGGCGTCCGGATCCGCGACGACGCGTTGGTGGCGGCGGCTCGCCTCTCGCATCGCTATATCGCGGACCGATTCCTCCCCGACAAGGCGATCGACCTGATCGACGAGGCGGCGTCGAAGCTGCGCATCGAGATCGATTCGATGCCGGCCGAAGTGGACGAGATCGACCGCCGAGTGCGGCAGCTCGAGGTGGAGCGCCAGGCGCTCAAGAAGGAGAAGGACCGCGCATCGAAGGATCGGCTCGAGAAGATCGAGCGAGACCTCGCCGATCTGAACGAGCGCGCCTCCGTGATGAAGACCCGCTGGAGCGCCGAGAAGGCCGGCATCCAGTCGATCCGCGAGCTGAAGGAACGAATCGAGCAGGCCAAGGAAGAGTCGGCGCGGCTGGAACGTCAGGGCGACTTGGCGAAGGTGGCCGAGATTCGCTACGGGACCCTGCCCGAGCTCGAGAAGGAGCTACAGCAGAGCCAGTCGCGGCTGGCCGAGCTCCAGTCGGATGGTGCCCTCTTGAAAGAAGAGGTGGGTGACGAGGACGTCGCATCCATCGTGGCGAAGTGGACGGGGATCCAGCTCTCCAAGCTGCTGGAGGGGGACCGCGACAAGCTGCTTCACTGCGAGGACGAGCTTCATCGGCGCGTCGTCGGCCAGGAGGCGGCGGTCCGCGCGGTCGCGAACGCCGTGCGCCGGGCGCGTTCCGGCCTGCAGGACCCCGATCAGCCGCTCGGCACGTTCCTCTTCCTCGGTCCCACCGGGGTCGGAAAGACGGAGCTCGCGCGCGCACTTGCCGAGTTCCTGTTCGACGACGAACGCGCGTTGGTGCGCATCGACATGTCGGAGTACATGGAGAAGCACTCGGTCGCGCGGCTCGTCGGCGCCCCTCCCGGTTACGTCGGCTACGAAGAGGGCGGCTCTCTGACCGAGGCGGTGCGGCGGCGGCCGTACTCGGTCGTCCTGTTCGACGAGATCGAGAAGGCGCACCACGACGTGTTCAACATCTTCCTTCAGCTCCTCGACGACGGTCGCTTGACCGACGGCCAGGGGCGCACGGTCGACTTCAGGAACACGATCGTCATCATGACGTCGAACCTCGGCTCGGACCTCCTCGCCGCCACTGCGGAGCTCGACGAGGAGACGCGGCGCGAGCGGCTGTTCGAAGTGCTTCGTGGGGCGTTCCGGCCCGAGTTCCTGAACCGCATCGACGAGACGATCCTGTTCGATCGGCTGTCCGTGGAGAACATCCGACGGATCGTCGCGATCCAGTTCCGGCGCCTCGTTCAGCGGCTGGCGGATCGTGGCGTTCAGCTCGAGCTCGACGAAGCGGCGGGCGACCGGATCGCGGAGCTCGGTTACGACCCGGTCTTCGGAGCGCGTCCGCTGAAGCGCGTCCTTCAAGAGCGAGTGCAGAATCCGCTCGCGCTGAAGCTTCTCGCCGGCGAGATCGGCGAGGGGGATCGGGTGCGCGTCACGTTGGAAGGGTCCGAGATCGGTTTCGAGCGGATGTGAGGGTCTTGAACGACGCGGGGTCGGGACCCGGGGGGGGGATCGCTCCCCGGCTGTTGCTTCTTGGTGAGGGGGGTCTATAGACTCTCTCGAGTCCCGCGCCCACCGCGATCGGCCCATGTCACGGTGGGGTTCGGGCGGAGATGTCTATGCAGAACAGCAACTGGGATCGAGCTGTCTCCGTTCGGGCTCTGGCCGCCTTGGCGGCTTTGGCCGTGGCCTTGCGGTGTGGCGTCGATTTCGCCCCCGCCCTCGTGGCCGACGCCCCCGCACCGTTCTTGGACAGCGACTTCGATGGTCTCTCCGATGGTTTCGAAACCTACCTCTCGGTCGTCTCGACGGATCCGGCGCTGGCGCCGAACTGGGTCAACGCGGACACGGACAACGATGGTCAGTCCGACGGTTTCGAATACTGCCTGTCGGGGCGTAGGTCGATCTCGACGCCGGAGCAGACGTTCCCGGTCGTGCCGAAGCTGACCCTGGGCTCCTATCAAATCGGAAGTGACTTGGTACTCACGCTTTACGTGATTCCTGGTCTGCCGGCGTCAGAAGACGACTTCGCAATGATCGCGGTTGCGCCGGGGAAGAATGGTCCGATCATGGTGCCGGTGACCGACTGGTTCAAGGTCAGCATCCAGGAAGTCGGCTTCGCGATGGATGGCGACCACGTGATGGCCGTCTTCCAGACCCGGATCCCGGTGTCGTTGCTCGCGACGACGCCGGTTGCGATCGCGGCGTTCGGGAACTTCGCGGGGGTCATGACCGGGGACAGCGCCACCTTCGCCGTGGTCGACGGCCGGGTGTATCGCTGGACCCAGCGGGTGATCCAGGGCGCCGACCCGACGGACACCGTGGTCCAGGCCGAGGCGGAACCCCAGGACGCCACCGCGACGAACGCCGTTGCGAACCAGGTCTGCAGCTCGACCGGAACGACCGTTCCCACCAACATTCCGGGGATCGTCATGAGAGTTCCCAACCCGGGTACGACGGGGTGCCACGGCGGGAGCTGGAAGTGCGTCAACAACGATTGTCAGGAAGGCGGGCCCGCGTCGCAGCCGATGATGACGATCGACGTCGACGACTTCCTGTAGAGGGAGTTCGGCCGAAGGAGTTCGGTGGCTTTTCGACCGGGGCCAGCCGGATCCGCTCGGCCGGACGACGGCGGCCAGTGCGGGGAGATCGGCTTCTCGGACCTCCAATCCGCGACCGTAAGTGGTGGCGATGCGCGGCATTTCGCTTATGCCGGGGCGGATCTCCCAGCGACCGCTCGGTTTCCGAGATCGAGGGGCATGCTCGGACGTCCATCGGATCGAAGCGGTGAGACGATCCGCCGCGAAACGCTAAAGTCTTCTCTCTTCAGTCTTTTGGTCATGTTTCGGAACTGAAAAACCTGGATCTCCACGGAACCGAAACCGAGTCTGGCCCGTCTTACGGGAAACCTCGACGGCCGGTTACGCCCGGTATGACGGAAGACAACGATTTTGCGATCGTCCGTCGGTGTCAGGACAGCGATCCAGAAGTCTACGAGCCCGCGTTCCACGAGCTCTACGACGTCTACCGAGATCGTGTCTTCAACACCGCGTATCGGGTCGTGGGGAACGCAGCAGATGCGGCAGACGTCTGTCAGGAAGTGTTTCTGACGGTCTTTCGCAAGATGGGTGAGTTTCAGTTCAGCTCACGGTTCTTCACCTGGCTGTATCGGATCACAGTGAATCTGAGCATCGACAGGAAGCGACGCATTCAAGCCGCCCCCTCCTTGGTTCAGGAGGGGGGGGCCGATCTCACCGTCTTGAATGCCGTGTCCGATCGCTCGATCCACCCCCCCGACGCATGGGCGGACTCCGAGTTCGTCGAGCGCAAGGTCCAGAACTCGATCAATCGCCTGAGCCCGAAGCTTCGAGCGATCGTCGTTCTGCGGTACATCGAAGGACTCTCCTACGGCGACATCGCCGAGGTGATGACCTGCTCGATCGGAACTGTGAAATCCCGACTGAACCGCGCTCACCGCAATCTCGAGGTCTTCCTCAAGCCAGTGGTAGAGTCGCTGGCGTGGAGGGAGAGAGAATGACGCGCGGAAGAGGGCGTGGAGGAGGATTCGACCGGAGGGGAATGCGTCGCCCTGGTTCGTTCGAGCAGGACGTCAGGGTGATCCTCTATGCGGACGGTGGAATCGAGGCGTTGGATCCCGTGGAACGCGATGGATTCGCGCGGGAACTCGAGTCCTCGTCCGAGCTGCGTGGGGCCGTCGCGCGGGCGCGGAGCGTGCGCGAGCTGGTGAGTTCGCTCCCGAGACGCACGGCCCCTCTTTCATCTCGCCTGGCTTCGTTCGACGCTCTGTTCGAGCGCATCGACGAAGAATCGTCGTTGGTCCGTGAGTCGGTCGAGGCGCTGCCGCGCCTTCGGATGCCGGCCGTGCTCGATGCGCAGGTGCGCGCGGCGTTGGCCTTGAACCCCGCCCCGGCCGCGCCCCGGCCGGCTGCCGCCCCCCGGCCGGCCCCGCCCGAGAGGGTGGTCCTGCGGATCCGCCGCGTGGCCGGTCCGGCGACCGCGGCGGCGGCGATTCTCGTGACCACGATGTCGCTGTTGGGTGGGGTGCGACCCGCTCCTCCGCAACGGGTGGCGCTCATCGCCGCACAGATCGCGGAGTCCGCCGCGGTGCCGGGACGTCCCCTTCCGTCCGCCGCCCGGTCGAGTCCGCACTACGTTCCGCGTGCGAGCGAGCTTCGGTCGGCGACGGGAATTGGAGGCGGGCGATGAGGCGCCCCCTGACTCTCGTGGTGACGTCCCTCGCGCTGGGCGCGCTGGGCGCTTGCGGTCCGTCCGGCAGCGGTCCCGAGGACTTTTTCGGGAAGACGGTGGCGGACGTGGAAGCCGCGGAGACGATCACCTACCGGGCCGTTCGCAAGTACACGGACTCTACCGGGACGGAATCCGCGTCTTACGTCGAGGAGTTCATCCAGGGACCGGACAATCGGTTCGCGCTGTCTCTGCTCGCGTTGAACGGGTTGGTGCCATCCCAGATGAACGCGGCCGAGTACGGAGCGTTCCAACAGTTGACCGCCCTCGCCAGTTCGGGCCGGGGCAAGTATCTCGCAAAGGTGCGTGATTTTCGCATCCGTGACGTGGAGCTCTTCTTCGCGAACTACGAGTTCGTCGTTTTCGACGCGAGCGAGGTCGTGGCCGGGCGCACCGTCCAGGTCGCGAACGTTCAGCCGCGTCACGCCGATCGACCGTCGTACGTGATCTGGATCGACCTCGAGACCCTGGTGGTGCTCAAGTATCGGGAATACCTGCCGGGCGGCGCATTGACGGCAGAGATGGAGGTCCTCGAGATCGAATTCGCGCCGGATCTTTCGAACGTGGAGTTCGCTTCCCAACCGGTGCAGACCGAGATCGATCCGACCCAAGCCGCTTCCCTCGTGAGCTTCCCCGTGTTCGAGCTGAGCTACCTTCCGGAGGGTTTCATCCTCGCTTCGACTCGCCTTGGCGCCGCCGGACAGCCGGTCCTGATTCGGTCCTACACGGACGGGGTCCAGGAGATTTTCTTCGCGCAGCATCCGTCGCTCACGGCGGCGGTCTCGGGGGCCGAGGGGTTCGCGCGAATGATCCTGCATGATGTCTATGGCGCGGCGACCGACGTGTCGGTGACCATGGAAGGCGTCGACCTCCACCTGCGCACGAAGCTCGATCCGAACGAAGCGGCGTTGGTTTGCGACTCCCTCCAGCGGGTCGACGTTCCCTGAACCCCGACCGCCCTCTACGGTCTTCTCCCGTCGTCTTCTCCCGGCGCACGAACGAAAGCGCTGTCCTTCCCGCCGTCAACGACGAGAAGAGCAGCCTCCACGAGATTCGAGTGGTTCTTCGTCGCTCTCGCGGGGTGCTTCAGTTCGCTTCCGGAGTGCGGCTGTAGTTCGCGAGCACGTATTCCTTCCAGTGCTTGTCGATGTCCTCGCCGGTCCAGCCGAACACCTGTCGCAACGTCTCTTCCGAGCTCCCCTGGTACTTCCGCAGGTCTGCGATGAACGTGCGGAACTTCTCGTTATGCTCCCGCATGAGGAAGTCGACGAGGCTCCATGACTTCGCGAGGTCGGCGAAATCGAGCTGGTTCAGCGATTTGGAGACCAGCTCGGCGAACGGATGGGCGTCGTCGAGCGCGCCGTCGATGATGTCGAAGCAGACGAGCTGGTAGGCGCCATCCGAGTTCTTGTCGGCGACCTCGATGTCGTTGGCGTACTTCGTGTTGGTCGAGCAGTAGACCGAGTTCGCCCCGAACTCGGTCACGGACGTGTACGCGGCGAAGCCCTCCGACAGCCACGGCGGTGCCACGCCGGCCGATCGCCAGACGATGTACGCCTGACCCACCCAGTGCGCGACCGCGCGCTCGTACGGTGTCTCGCCTTCTTCACGCGCGGCGAGCGGCTTGTTCGGGACGATCATGCCACCGCCGTCCTTGAAGAAGCGCTTGTCTTCGGCATCCCAATCCGTGACTTTGTTCTTGTCCATCCAGTCGATGAGGTCGACGTAGGTGCCCTTCTGCTTGACGTGGAACATGAGGAACGTGCCCTGCCAGTGACGGAAGGCTGGGTCGAGCGCGAAGAGCTTGTTGCACTGGACGTAGAGCCGTTCGGCGAGCTCGATGTGCTTCAGCACCTCGGCCATCGGAAGCTGGCATCGCAACGAGAAGTGCTCGCTCGTCGCGACGGAGAACCGCGCCCCGAAGAAGTCCTCGAGCTCCTGCGCGACCGTCTCGTCCGCGGCCTGGTTCGTCTTGATCGGTTCGAGGAACGGGGCCACGTCTCCGGACACGTCGCCGATCCCGGCCATCGGATCGTTCGCGTCGGAACGCGACGTCTTCTTCTTGGCGCCGCTGCCCGACGCTGCGGCACGCTCCTTCGCCTGGCGCTTCCGTTCCTCCTCCTTCTGCTTCCGATCGGTTTCGGCGAGATCCCGCTTGGTCACCCACTTGTCGTCCACGCGCACGTAGCCGAGCTCCTCGCGGGCGGCTTCGTTGTCCTCGTCAACGTTCAACACCTCGCGGTAGACCTTCCGCGATTCGCGGTTCAGCCGGTTCTCATCGCACCATTCCGCCAGCTCGATCAGCGCGCGGGAGTCGTTCCGATCGACCGCTTCCCAGAGGTCTTTGAACTCCTGGGCCGGCGTCTTGCCCTTCTCGATCTTGACGATCTCTGACCGCTTGATGTCGACCGGACCGAACTTCGTTTGCACGGTCACCTGATCGTCGGTCTCCGCGATGATCTGGCCATCGATCCTCCGGCCGTCCTTTTTGACCACGGTGTCGGCAACGAGGTCGGGCACGAGTGCCACGACGAGAAGGAATCCGGAGACGATCCCGAAGGTTCCAGGTCGTCGCAACATGTTTGCAGCCCTCTCTTTTCGATGGTCATCGGGAGCGGTTCGATACGGGATTATAGTACGAGCGCGGGTCGTGAACAACGCGCCCGACCTCTCCCATCGATCTCGGAGACTCCTCGAACCGTCAATCCTCGATCGGGGGATGGGGACGCAGATTGGCCTTGGCCCATTCCTCGAACTCTGCCTCGAGGTGGTCGGCGGTCTCCTGGAACGCCAATTCGAACGCCTCGGGCTCCGAGGTCCGGACCCGCATCGCGAACTTCTCCTGGTACACCGCGCGGCAGTAGGCCACGAACTCCTTGGGGCGCGTCTCCATGAGGTAGAACGTGAGGAAGTACGCCTTGACGATCTCGCGCGCCGTGATCTCCTCGGCGATCTTCTCCTTGAAGTCTCCGATCCGGGGGAGGTCGGCGCGGAACGCGGGGTCCACGCACTGCTTGTACCAGGCGGCGAAATCCTGCAGCTTGATGTCCCACTTCTCGATGTGCTCGTAGCCCGTGTATTCGGTGATCGAGAGGGTTCGGAACCCGTTCATCTTCCCCTCGTAGTAGTGCGAGATGCCGGACTCCACCCAACCGGGCATCGCGCCGCCGCGCTTGAAGCGCCGGATCATCAGGTTGCCGTTGTAGTGGTGGATGAACCCGAGCAGGCTCGTCATCCTCGATCCGCCCCCCTTGAGATGGCGTCCCATCGAAGCGACGATCAGAGGCCGCGGGAAGAAGATGGGGAACGAGAACGCGTCGACGTACCGGTCGTTGATGTTCGTCGGCGGGTTGTAGAGCTTGTGCATGTAGCCGCCCGGCTCCGCGAACTTCGTCACCATGTCGGGCTCGGGGAGGACGTAGACCGGGATCGGATAGAAGTCCATGATGTTCTCTTCGATCTCGTCCGGCTGGAAGAACTGCGAGAAGTGAGCGAACGCCGCCTCGAGCGACTCGAGAACCTCGATCTGCTCCGGCTCGTCGAGGAGGGATCGAAGCGCGTAGTGCTCGGACTCGCGAATCTCGAGATCGACCCCGAGGATGGGGAGCATGTTCTCCTGCGCCTGCAGGGTGTAGATCTCCTTCCAACGTAGCCATTGTCCGTTGTAGAGCTCGAATCCCTGCAGCCGCTTGGCCGTGTCCTCCTTGATCCACTTGCCCTTGTAGAGGACGCGGCCGCGCTCCTTCATCTGATCGGTCAAGTCGGCCTTGTAGGCCTCGACTTCCTCTGGCGTGGCGAACCACTGCCCGTCGAACGAGACGTGGCCGAGCGCTTCACGCGCCCCGAGGTGGTTGGGATCGTGCGCGACGACCTGCTCCAGGATCTCCTTGTGCTCCTTCTTGAGCTTCTGCGCCTCCGCGTACAACGCGACCTCGTACAGCTTGGCGGCGTCGGTCCCGGCCGCGACCAGACGAGCCTTCACCTCCTCCTTGGGGAGCCGCTGATACTCGATGCTCTCGATCTTCGACCGCTCGATCGTCATCGAGCCGAACTTCGTCTGCACCGAGATCGTCGATCCGCTGTCGGTCAGGATCTTCCCCTCGATCTTCTGACCCGACTTCAGGTGGATGACGTCGGCGCTCGCGGAAGATGCGGCGACGAGGACCAGGAGGATCGTGAGCAGGATCGAAGTCGCATTGGGGCGGTGCATCATGGTTCCTCGCTGGAGCCTCGGGGGGTCGCGGGGTCGTGCGTCACGAGTCGCTCCCCGGGATCACCGCATGGGACGGTAAACGGCGGAGGTTTCTTCCGCAACGCTTGGTCGGCGCGCCACTGCTTCTCGCCGCCGAGCTCGTCGCCGGGTGCCGGTGCCGCGGCGAGTCCCCGGCCACGCTCGTCAGAGATGTACGGCCGAGGTGGTTCCCGCGCGGATACAATTTGGCACTGCTGACTTCCATCTATGGAACGACCCGTGAACAGCCCGCGGACAGGGACGCCATCGGACGACGCGACGGCCGTCGATCCGTACCGGCTCGAGCGCGTTCTCGGCCACGGCGCAAGTGGCTGGGTCTACGCCAGTCGGCACGGCGACCGGCCGGTCGCCGTCAAGCGCTGTACACCCCAGTACCGTGCGGCCGCGGCGCAGGAAGCGGCCACGCTGGCCGGGATCTGGTTTCCGGGAGTCGTGCAGCTCCTCGATGCAACGGTCGATCCGGTCGATGGTTCGTTTCTGGCGGTGTTCGAGCTGATCGAGGGTCCGGACATCCTCGCCGCGACGGAGCACCTGGAACTTTCGGCCATCGCGAAGCTGTTCGCCGACGTGCTCCGCGCCCTGGCCTTCGTGCACCGACGCGGCCTCGTCCACCGAGATTTGAAGCCTCAGAACCTCCTCGTCAGTGAGCGGGGCGGCGTGAAGTGCGCGACTTTGATCGACTTCGGTCTCGCCCGCCCGCCGCGCACCGCGGGGGCGGTCGGGGGAACGCTCGCGTACCTGGCCCCCGAAGTGCTGGCCGGCGAACCGGCTCAGGTCCGATCGGATCTCTACTCGCTCGGAATCGTCCTCTACCAGTGCTTGGCGCGCACGCTCCCCAGCGTGGGCCTTCAGGGAGTGGAAGTCCTGCGTCTCCATGGGCAGGACGTGCGGCTTCCCGACGATTCCGCACGCACGCTTCCCCCGGAGCTCGTCGACCTGGTGCACTCGTTGCTGCGGCGTGATCCGACCCTGCGGCCGGGTTCGGCCGACGAGGTCCTCGACTCGCTGGCGCGCGCGGTCGGCGAGCCGCTGCCGCTGGAGACGACTCAGACGATCGAAGGACGCATCCGGTCCCTGGAGTTTCCGCTGCCGGCGCGTCTTCGCGAGCAGATCCGCGACCATGGCCTCGGACGCGGCGCGCTGGCCGTGACGCTGCCTCCTGGGTCCGAGGTGTGGCTCCGCAAGCTCCGGATCGAGTGGGCCGCCGCGAATCGAACCGTCTGCCTCCTCCGGCTCGGCGCGGGCGACCCCGCTCCCGAGGTCGTCGCGGGGCGTCCTCCCGCGTCGGTGGTCCTCGTCCATTGCGTCGGCGTGCTGGATGAGCGGGACGAGGCGCTCGTTCGCGACCTCGTCGACGCTGCGGCCGCGACCCAGGACTCGGCGGTCATCGTCGCGATCGAGGATGACCTTCCTCTTCCGGCGTGCCTCGCCGACTCCGCGCTTCCCCGCCTCGAGCTGCCGCGACCGGATCGCGAGGAGGTCGAACGCGTCGTGAAGGAGGCGCTCGGAGTCGACCTGGGCGAGGTCGAGCTGAGCCGACTCCGGGTTCTCTCCGACTACTCGGCGCTCTCCGTGCGCGATGGGCTCGGGGCGATGCTCCGAGCCGGGATCTTGGTCGAGGAGTCCGGCCAACCTCAATGGAACCGGAGCGCGCGCCGAATCCAGACGGCCGCCCCGACGAACCGAACGCGCGCCCGCCGCGCGGTCGTTGGACTCTCCGATCCGGAGCGGTCCGTGCTGAGGCTCCTCTCGCTCGCGCGAATCCCCATCGCGGCGGCGATCGTCGAAGGTTGGCATCTCCACGGCGGCACGGAGCGTCTCGACGGGGTCTTGGGCGACCTTCTTGCGAAGGGACTCGTTCAACCGGATGAGCGGACCGGGCGGATCGCGCTTGCCTCGGCCGCGCTCGCGGAAGAGGTTCGCAGCGGCTTCGACGGCGAGGCGCGTCGCGAATGGACGGCGCGTCTCGGCCGGGCGGTCCGGAGCGAGGGTGCGGATGATCCCGAGCGGCTCGCCGAGGCGGGCTGGCTCTTGAGCGCGGCCGGCGAACACCGCGAGGCTTCCGAGGCGATCGTCGAAGCGGGCCGGCGGCTGCGCCGCGCGGGACGGACGCGCGAAGCGCGCGCCTACCTGGAGCCCTGCCTCGAGACGTCGGCCGACCCGATCGATCGCGCCCGCGTGCTGCGTTGGATCGCCGACTGCGTCTCGCTGGAGGGACAGAACGACGCGGCCTTGGCGCTGATCGAACAGGCCGTCCGGCTGGATGCGGATCCGGAGGATCTCGGCGCCTGCTTCGCGATCGCGGCGCGGAGCCACGACCGAAACGGCAACGCGTCGGCCGCCGCGGAGGCGATCGAACGGGGTCTCGCGGTCGCCGGGATCAGCGGCACGACTCGCGCGTTGCTGCTCACGACCCGCTCGATGCTGCTCCGGAATCAGTCGCGGATGGAGGCGGCGCGGGAGGCGGCCGAGGAGGCGTTGCTCGCGGCCGGGCCGGCTCCGTCCCTCGAGCGCGGCGCCGCGTTGATGACGTTCGCGAACGCCTCGGCGTATCTCGGACGGATCGAGGCAGCCGTCGACGCGTACCGCGCGGCGGAAGAGCTCGGCCACGTCCTCGACCGGCCGGACATGTCCGCGATGGCCGTCGCCAACCTCGGCCGGTTGCTGCTCGAGAACGGCCGGTTCCGTGAGACGGTCGAGACCCTGCAGCCGTTGCTCGACCGGCTCGAGCGAGGTGGCGACCTCCGGCACGGAGAGAACGTCCTCCAACAGTTGATCCTCGCCAAGACGGGGCTCGGCGACATCGTGGCGTGCCGTCAACTTGGCCTGAAGGGGCGGAGCTTCTTCGGCCGCCATTCGTCGCGACAGAACCATGCATTGTTCCTCGCCGCCGTCGCCGCGGCGGAGCTGCGCGCCGGCAACTTGAACGAAGCGGAGCGGCTGATTCGGGAGAGCATCGAGATTCGAGCGGAGGTCGGTTCGGCGGCCGTGCAAGCCTTCGCCTGGATCGAGCTGGCGCGGATCGAGAGCTGGGCGGGGCGCGCCGATGCGGCGCGACGCACGCTCGTACGGGCTTCGCGTCAGGCGCGCCGATCCGGTCAGGTGGACGTTTGCGTGAACGCGTCGGTCGTGCTGGCCGATCTTCGTCTCGAGGGGCGCCGGTTCGCTGCGGCGCGCCGAGCGGCGCAGCGCGCGTGGGATGCATCCACTCGGATCGAGTCCCCTCTCCTCCTGGCGATGTCGGCGGTGCGCCTGGCGCGGGCGTGTTTCGGGACGGGTGATCCGGCCGAGGCGAGCCGCGTCGCCGACGAGGCGCTCGAGCGCGTGAGCTCGGTCGAGGGCGTTTCGATTCCCCTCCTGCGCGCGCTGCGAGCGCGATGCCGGCGGTTCGACGACGAAGGCGCGGAAAGCGAGTTCGGTTCCGCGCTCAAGTCGCTGTCGGTGGAGGGACACGCCGCCGAACGCGCGACCGTCGTTCGTTGGCGCTCGGAGTGGCGTCTGCGCGGCCTCGAGCCGGACGGCGACGCCAAACGCGCCGACGTGCGTCGCGCGGTGGTCCGCCTTTCCGGGGTTCGCTCCGACCTCGAGGAGTGTCGCGCGATCGCGGGGTCGCTCTCGCTTTCCCTCGGCGCGACGCGGGTCGACGAACTCGCGCGGGAGCTCGACGAGGTCGAATCACGGTTCCGGTCCGAGTCGAAGCCGAGCTCCGGCATCGCCCGGCACGTCACCTCGATGGAGCGGTTGCTCGAGGTGAACAAGGCGTTGAACTCCGAGCTCGATCCGCGCCGCCTGTTGAACCTGATCCTGGACGAGGCGATCACTCTCTGCGGCGCCCGGCGCGGGTTCCTCATCCTGGTCAAGGGCGTGAAGATGGAAGTGCGCGTGGCACGGAACTTCGCGGAGCAGGACATCCAACACCCCGAGTTCCAGTTCAGCCGTTCCGTGGCGCGCCGGGTCGCGCTGTCGGGAGAAGCGGTCAAAGCGTCGAACGCGCTCCACGATCCGCTCTTTCGATCGATCGACTCGATCGCGCAACTGAAGATCACATCGATCCTCTGCGTGCCGCTGCGTGCGCGCGATCAGCTCCTCGGCAGCATCTATCTCGACCACCCGGACGTCGTCGACCGGTTCGACGACGTGGACCTCGAACACCTCACCGACTTTGCCGCGGCCGCGGGGATTGCGCTCGAACGAGCGCAGCTCTACCAGGAGAACATGGAGCGGGCGGAAGCGCTGGCATCGGCGAAGCAGGAGATCGAGCGTCTGAACGCCGCGCTCGTGAAGCAGGTCGAAGAGCAGGCGCGCGAGCTCGACGCGACCAAGGACACGCTCATGGCGGAACGTCGAGCGGCGGCGCGGCGTTACGACTACCACAACATCGTGACGCAGAGCGCGAGCATGCAGGATGTCCTGAAACTGCTCGACCGGATCACCGAGACGGAGCTGCCGGTCCTCATCCAAGGGGAGAGCGGCACCGGGAAGGAGCTCGTGGCGCGAGCCGTCCATTACAACGGCCCGCGCGCTCACCAGAACTTCGTGTCGGTGAACTGCGCGGCCATGGCCGAACCGCTGATCGAGGCCGAGCTCTTCGGGTACGTGAAGGGCGCGTTCACCGGGGCGGACCGCGATCGCAAGGGGCTCTTCGAGGTCGCCGATCAGGGAACGCTCTTCCTCGACGAGATCGGCGACATGAGCCTCGAGGTCCAGAAGAGGCTGCTGCGAGTGGTCCAGTACGGTGAGTTCCACCGCGTCGGCGGCAAGGAGACGGTTCGAGTGAACGTTCGCATCATCTCCGCGACGCACCGCGACCTGCGCAAGCTGATTCAGGAGGGTCAGTTTCGCGAGGACCTCTACTACCGCCTGAACGTGGCGCCGGTCACGCTCCCGCCGCTCCGGGAACGGGTCGGTGACGTTCCACTCCTCATCCGGCACTTCACCGCGGAGCTCGAGCGCTCTGGACTCTCGGCCGACCGCCGTTACTCGCGTGACGCCATGGCCGCCCTCGAGCGCCATACTTGGCCGGGAAACGTGCGCGAAGTCCAGAACGAGGTGAAGCGCCTTCTCCTGCTGCCGTCCGACCGGTCCAGCATCGAGTTCGAAGACCTCCCCGAAGTGATTAGAGGTCATGGTGTTACGGGCGCGCCTCCGGCGAGTCGTCCGTTGAAGGAAGCCGTCGAACAGTACGAGCGCGAGATCGTGCGGACGACCCTCGACGCCGTCGGGGGAAACAAGTCCGAAGCCGCCCGTCGGCTCGGGGTTTCCGTCCGTGGGCTCTACAAGATCCTGGAACGTATCGGCCTCGCCGACGTTCCCGGGGCGGGCCGCCGTCCCAACCGAGGTGCGTGACGCGAGTTTCTCCCAGCGCGGTCCGATAAGTGCGGATATCATCCCGAGTGGAGGAGAGGTTCGGGGCTCTGCTCCACCTCCCGCCAAGGAAGCAGCGTGAGGCGCCATGAGAATCCGAACGTTCGTGCTGAGCGTAATCCTAGGTTCGATCGCCCTGGCCGCGCCACGGGGATTCGTCGAGCTCTTCCGCGGAACGTTCGACGCGCCGGGGGCCGTGGCCGAGGTGGGCCAGTTCGTCGCCTTTTCCAACACAGGCAGCATCGCGATCGCGCCGAGTGCAAATGGCGGCAACAAGCTCGTGTTCGACGACAGCGGGACCAGCGGGTCGAACACGCTCTACCTCGTTGGGACGTTCGACAACAACCAGCTCGCCAGCGTCGGCTTGGTCTCGTTCACCTTCGAGATGACCCTCTCGGACTCCGACTCACCGTTCCAGGCCGGGGTGGTGATCGACAACGCGACGTCGGACTTCATTCCGGCGACCGGGCCCGACGGCGAGGGCGGACACTTCCTGGGCGGCAAGAAGACGCGAGGCGCGATCTCGTCCGGCCAAGAACTCGACGTGACGGTCCAGTTGTCGCGCGACAGCACCGAGGACGACTGGCAGCTCGACGTGTCGATCGCTCCGTCCCAGATCGAGTCGCCTACCCAGACCCCGGTCGCTCATCCCGCGGCGATGGTCGAGTCGACGATGCTGGCCGGGACGGGCGGCACGAACATCGTCGGGATCGCGTTCGTGAAACTCCCGGGCAACACCGGTTCGATCTCGCTCGACAACATCCACGTCGTCAACCAGAAGTGACCGCGCGGGATGCGGAGGCAGAGGGAACGGCCTCTGCACGATGAACGTCCTCATCACGTCCGGACCGACGCGTGAGCCGATCGACGACGTTCGGTTCGTGTCGAACGTGTCGACCGGCCGTCTCGGGGTCCGAATCGCGTCCGCCTTCGTCGAACGAGGGCATGACGTGGTTCTCGCCCGCGGGATCGGCTCCGCCCCGGCGCCGTCGCATCCTCGCCTCGAGTCGATCGAGTTCTCCTCGGCGGCATCGTTGCTGCAGGTGATCGAGTCCGTGCTGGCGCGTTCCGGGCCGAACGGCGGGGTCGACCTGTTGATTCACGCGGCGGCGGTCGCGGACTACGCCCCGGTGCCGGTCGCGGGGAAGATCAAGTCGACGGAGCCGGCGCTGACGGTCCACATGCGGCCGACCCCGAAGGTCGTCGATCAGATCCGCATGCGGCACCCGACGCTCGACGTGATCCTCTTCAAGCTCGAGTCCGACGTTCCACGTGATGAGCTCCACGCTCGCGCTCGGCGCGCGGCGCGGCGAGTCGGCGCGCGCGCGGTCGTCGCGAACCTCTTGGGCGAAGTGAGCGCGAACGAGCACGCGGCCGACCTGCTCTCCGGGGATGGGCGCGTGACGTCATTGGTCGGCAAGGGAGGAATCGCCATGGGCCTCGTCGCCGAGGCGGAGCGGATCGTCGCGGATGGTCGACCGGGAGGAGCGACGTGGGACGCGTCGTGATCGGGGTCGGAGGCGGCATCGCGGCCTACAAGGCGTGCGACCTCGTGTCCGAGCTGCGCGAGCGCGGCATCGAGAGCCGAGCCGCGATGACGCCCGCCGCGACGCGATTCGTGAGGCCGCTCGTCCTGGCCTCGCTGACCGGCCATTCCGTTCTCGTCGACGATCTCGAGGCCGACGCCGACCCGTCGATCCCTCACATCGCGTGGGCGCGTTGGGCGGACGCTGTGGTGTTGGTCCCGGCGACTGCGGACTTGATCGGGCGCGTGGCGCACGGACTCGCGGGCGATGCGCTCACGAGCCTCCTGCTCGCGCTCGAGTCGAGCAAGCCAGTGGTCATCGCCGCGGCCATGAACAGCGTCATGTGGGAAAACCAGCTCGTCCAGGCGAACGTGCAGCGCCTCCGCGATCTCGACGACGGCCGACGAGTTCGCTTCGTCGACCCGGTTCGAAAGCGCCTCGCGTGCGGCGAAGAGGGGACGGGAGGGCTCGCCCCGGTGCGCGAGATCGCCGACGCGGTGGCCGCGGCCGTGTCCGGCCGCTGATGGAGACGGAGGTTCGAAACAGGGAAGGGTATTCTCGGTGCGGTTCCTTAAGATCGCTCGGTCCGGACTGTCCGGGAAAGAAGCCTGCCGAGCCAAGGAGTCCGCCGTGAGCGAGCTACACGACCGTCTCAGTGAATTGCGTGACCGGATCGTCCAACTCAAGGACTCTCTTTGACATCGTCGGTCAAACCGCGCGGAAAGCCGAGATCGAGAAGAAGCTGGAAGCACCCAACTTCTGGTCCGATCCGACCCGGGCCGCCGCCGTCATCAACGACTTGAAGAAGATCCGGGCCGTCGTCGAGCCGTACGAGGCCGTCGCCCGCCAACTGGACGATGCAGAGGTGTTGATCGAGCTCGCCGACGAGGAGGAGTCCGCGGACGCACGCGCGGAGGCATCTTCCGTGCTCGAGGGCGTGTCGCAGGGAGCCGAGAAGCTCGAGTTCACGCTGATGTTCAGCGGGCCGCACGATCACCGGAACGCCTACCTGTCGATTCAAGCCGGCGCCGGAGGCACCGAGTCGTGCGACTGGGCGCAGATGCTGCTGCGAATGTACCTGCGCTACTGCGAGAAGAACGAGTTCGAGACCGAGCTGATCGACTCGCTCGACCACGAGGAGGGGGGGATCAAGTCGGCCACCGTGCTGGTGAAGGGTCAGTTCGCGTACGGCTACCTCCGCTCCGAGCTGGGCGTGCATCGGCTCGTCCGGATCTCGCCGTTCGACGCGCAGAACCGCCGGCACACGTCGTTCTGTTCGGTCGACGTGACGCCGGAGTTCGACGAGGACATCGAGGTCGACATCGACCCCGACGACCTGCGCGTCGACACGTACCGCGCGGGCGGCGCCGGCGGGCAGCACGTGAACAAGACCGACTCCGCGATCCGGATCACGCACCTACCCAGCGGGGTCGTGGTGCAGTGCCAGAACGAGCGCAGCCAGCACAAGAACCGCTCCACCGCGATGAAGGTGCTGCGGGCCAAGCTCTACGCGCTCGAGGAGCAGAAGCGCGAGGCGGAGATCCGCGGGCTGTCGGGAGAGAAGGGTGACATCGGGTGGGGCCACCAGATCCGGTCGTACGTGCTGCAGCCGTACACGCTCGTGAAGGACAATCGGACCGGTGTCGAGAAGGGAAACGCCGCGGCGGTGCTGGACGGGGATCTGAATGGGTTCATCGAGGCGTACCTCACGTGGAACGCGTCCGGACGCAGGCCGCTGCCGAAGGGCGGAAAGGACCCGGAATGAGAGTCGCGCGCGCCTTGTTCTCGTTGACCGACAAGCGGGGCGCGGCGGGGTTCGCGAAGGCGCTCGCGGACCGAGGCGTCGAGATCCTCTCGACCGGGAACACGGCGCGTGTCCTCCGCGATGGCGCGGTTCCCGTGGTCGACGTCTCCGAGTTCACCGGCTTCCCCGAGATCCTCGACGGACGGGTGAAGACGTTGCACCCGCGAATCCACGGCGGCTTGCTCGCGAGACGGGACGACTCGGCGCACGTCGGTCAAATGAGCGAGCACGGCCTCGTTCCGATCGATCTGGTCGTCGTCAACCTCTATCCGTTCGAGAGCGTCACGAGCGACGAGAGGGTGAGCCTCGAGGACGCGATCGAGAACATCGACATCGGCGGACCGTCGATGATCCGTTCGGCCGCGAAGAATCACGCGCACGTGGCGGTGATCGTCGATCCCGACGACTACGCGACGGTGCTCGCGGAGCTCGTCTCGAACGACCGGTCGGTGTCGCTCGGGACGCGCCGGCGGCTCGCGCGGAAGGCGTTCGAACGAACCGCGGCCTACGACGCGGCGATCGCCGGGTTCCTCGCGCGCCGCGAGGAGTTCGGCGGGACGCCCGACGTGCCG
This sequence comes from uncultured Phycisphaeraceae bacterium, assembly GCA_964649825.1. GTDB lineage: Bacteria > Planctomycetota > B15-G4 > B15-G4 > JADJEK01 > CAZYQW01. The sequence continues at coordinate 80,495 of CAZYQW010000121.1, forward strand.
TCGATCGCGTTCCTGTCGTGGTGCGCGCCCGAACCGCTCCGCTACGGCGAGAACCCGCACCAAGCGGCCGCGTTCTACCGGCTCCGCGGAGCGACCGAAGCGTCGCTCGCCACGGCCGAGCAGAAGAACGGCAAGGCGCTCTCGTACAACAACCTGCTCGACTCGGACGCCGCGCTCGCGCTCGCACGGGAATTCACCGATCCCGCCTGCGTGATCGTGAAGCACACGAATCCGTGCGGCGCCGCGGTCGCGGTCGACGCCGCCACCGCGTTCCGAATGGCGCTCGAAGGAGATCCGCTCTCGTCCTTCGGCGGGATCGTCGCGTTCAACCGCTCGCTCGACGCCGCGGCGGCCGACGCGATCGCGCAGCCCGACACGTTTTTCGAGTGCATCCTCGCTCCGTCGTTCGACGACGAGGCGCTCCAGATCCTCACCACCCGGCCCAAGTGGGGGAAGAACGTGCGCCTTCTCGCGACCGGCGACGGACCGCCGCGCGCAGACGAGCACGAGGTGCGCAAGATCCGCGGTGGTCTCCTGGTCCAGACGCGTGACGCCACGGGACTCGACGATCCGTTCGAACCAAAGGGCGAATACGTCGTCGAAACCGCGCGGGAGGACGATCTGCGGCTCGCGTGGGTCGCGGTGAAGCACGTGAAGTCGAACGCGATCGTCCTCGTCAGGGACGGCCGCATCGTCGGCGTCGGCGCGGGGCAGATGAGCCGAGTCGACTCAGTGAGGATCGCGGTCGACAAGGCCGGCGACCGGGCCCGAGGTTCCGTGCTCGCAAGCGACGCCTTCTTTCCGTTCCGCGACGGTGTCGACGCCGCCGCCGCGGCGGGGGTGAGCGCGATCGTCCAACCGGGCGGCTCGGTCAAGGACCGTGAGGTGATCGCGGCCGCGAACGAGCACGGGATCGCGATGATCTTCACCGGAGTCCGTCACTTCCGTCACTAACCGGCTTGCGCAAGCGTTCCCAGCTCGGACTCGGGACCGGGGGAGGTTCCGCGCCTCCGGCCGGCAGTCCGCACGATCAGCCCAACTTCCGCGCGCGGCATTCCGTTCGCGGTAGCTCTCCATCAAACCGCCGGACTCCGGACGTCCCCGATTCGAGGTGAGGTGATGAGGGTCGATTCGATCATGACGAAGGGTGCGGTCACCGTGGAACCGGACGACGCCGTCGACGTCGCGATCCGGCTCATGGATGACTGGGACATTCACCACCTGCCGGTCGTCGACCGGCAGGGTGGACTGTGCGGAATCCTGTCCGATCGAGACCTGCTGACGTCGACCGGTGGGGTGCTCGGCGGCGCCGACGACGGTGCCCGGCGCGTCGGCGACCTGATGACCAAGTACGTCGAAGTCGTCGACCCGAGCACTGAAGTCACGCAGGTGGGCGTCGAGCTCCTCGTCGGACGGTTCAGCGGCCTCCCGGTCGTGAGCGAAGGGGTGCTTGTCGGCATGCTCACCGACGTGGACCTCGGCCGGGCGTACCTGCGCGCCATCCGCGACCGGAAGCTCGCGGCCGCCCGCGACCCGATGGTCCGCGAGCTCATGACGGAGCGGGTCGAGACGATCGGTCCCGGCACTTCGCTGCGCGAGGCGCTCGACCTTTGTCGAGCGCGGTGCATCCGTCACGTCCCGGTCGTCGATGGCGATCGAGTCATCGGCATCGTGTCGGATCGCGACCTCCGGCGCGCGATCGGGCGGCATCAACTTCACGACTCGGTGTATCGGAGTTCGACGGGTGCACCGCTGACCGTGGCTCCCGACACCCGCATGTCGCGAGCGGTCGAGATGATGCTGGAGTCGAGGATCGGATCGCTTCCGGTGACGGTCGACGGCGATCGTCTCGCCGGGATCATCACGATGTCCGACGTCGTCGATCACGCCGTGAACACGCTCTGGGAGGTCGAGAGCTCGCCGGCGTCGATGATCGTCGAGGAAGGCTCGGATTGAGATGCCCGGGCGCGTCGCGGCCGGAAGGGCGTCGCCTCAACCGTGCGCTTTCAGGCTCCTCAGCTCTTCGGTCAGCGCCGGCACGATCTCGAACAGGTCGCCGATCACGCCGTAATCCGCGATCTTGAAGATCGGCGCCTCTCGATCCTTGTTGATCGCGACGATCACCCGCGACGATCCCATGCCGGCGAGGTGCTGGATCGCGCCCGAGATTCCGCAGGCGATGTAGAGGTTCGGCGAGACGGTCTTGCCGGTCTGGCCGACTTGATCGCCGTGGGGGCGCCATCCCGCGTCGACCGCCGCCCGCGACGCCCCGACCGTGCCGCCGAGGACGTTCGCGAGTTCCTCGAGGACGCGGTACGGCTCGGGTCCTCCCATCCCGCGGCCTCCGGAGACGATGACGTCGGCCTCCGTGAGCTCGATCTTCTTCGCGCCTTCCGGCTCGATCAGTTCCTTCAGGACGACGCGCGGCGTCGAGTCGATCGATGCCGTGATCGACGCGGGCGAGACATCGCCGCCGCTCGATTCGGCCGGCGTGAAGACGTTCGGACGGAGCGTCGCGAGGAAGCGCGCGGCGCGCGAGCGCACGGTGATGCGGGCCTTGCCCGCGTAGATCGGTCGGCGCGCTTCGATCCGACCGTCGACGACGGCGAGGCCGATGCAGTCCGACACCTGCGGCACGCCAAGGAGCGCCGAGACGCGCGGCGCGAGGTCTTTGCCCATCGCCGAATGGGGCAGGAGCACGGCCTTCGCGTCCCGGGCGGTCGCGACTTCGGCGATCGCCCGAGCGTAGACACCGGGCGCGTAGGCGGCGAACGCTCCTCCTCCGCCATGCAGCACTTCGGTCGCGCCGTACCGGCCCAGGGATTCGACTCCCTCGACCGACTCCGGTCCGAGCACGACGGCGGTGACGCCGACGCCGAGCTCCCTCGCGAGCCCTGCCGCCGCGGTGACGACCTCGAGCGCGCCCTTCTTCAGCTTGCCGTCCTTCTGCTCGGCGAACGTGATGATCTCGGATGCCATGTCAGATCACCTTTGCCTCTTCACGGAGCCGTCGAACCAGCTCGGGTACCGCTTCCTTGCCTTCGCCGATGATGCGTCCCGGGGGGCGCGGCGGCGGGGGTTCCATGCTCACCACCTCGAGCTGGTTCGCGGGGATGGTGACCTGGACCTCGTCGATCGGCTTCTTCTTCGCCGCCATGATCCCTTTCAGCGACGTGTAGCGGGGCTCGTTCAGCCCCTTTTGCGCGGTGAGCACGCACGGCATCGGGACGTCGTAGACCTCGGTCTTTCCCTCCGCCTCCCGGTGGACCGTGACCCGCCCCTCGGCGACCTCGACCTTCACGACCTCGGCCACGCACGGCAGGTCGAGGAGGGTGGCCACGATCAGCCCCACCTGCGCGTTGTCCTGATCGACCGCCTGCTTGCCGAAGAACGCGATGTCGAAGGTCATGCCTTTGAGCGCCTCGGCGAGAGCCGAGGCGGTCGACAAGGGGTCCCGATCGACCGCGTCGTCCTTGATCACCAGCGCCTTGTCGGCGCCCATGGCCAGGCAATGACGCAGCTCCTTGGTGGAGTCGCCGCCGCCGAGCGACAGGATCGTGACCTCGCCGCCGTGCCTTTCCTTGATCTGGATGCACTCTTCGACGGCGAACTCGTCGTAAGGGTTTACGACGTAGGAGACTCCGCTTTGATCGATCGACTTTCCGTCGGAACCGACACGGATCTGGGACGCCGTGTCCGGCACCCGCTTCACGCAGGCCACGAGGTTCATCAGCTCTCCGTCGTGCGCTCGGAGGAAAACGGGCGATCCTAGGCAAGCGGCGCCGGATGGGAAAGGGGGCGGCGACGGCGCGAAACGTCGCAGGAGACGCGGATCCATACGAGCCCCGGAAGGCTCGCGCGCGTCAGATCATGCGGATGGTGTCGGGCGCCCGGACGTTCTGGACCAGGCCCGCCTTCACGCAGTCGAAGAGGCTTCGGACGAGGTCCGTGTCGAGCCGACCCGCCTCGCATTCCTGCTCGAGGATCTGCATGGCGTCCGCCGTCGCCATCGGGCTGCGGTACGAGCGCTGGGACGTGATCGCGTCCCAATAGTCAGCAATTCGAACGATGCGGGCGTCCAGGGGGATCTGGGCACCCTTGAGGCCGTCGGGGTATCCCGTGCCGTCGATGTTCTCGTGGTGCCAGCGGATCATCGACACCACGCCCGCGAGGCAGCTGATCGGGTGGCACAGGTCGGCGCCGCACCCGGGGTGGGACTTCATGATCGCGTACTCGTCCGGCGTGAGCGGACCCGGCTTGTCGAGGATTGCGTCCGGGATGGCGAGCTTGCCGATGTCGTGGAGCCGCGCGCCCAGCGCGATCCGTTCGATCTCATCGCCGGAGAGGCCGATGCGCTCGGCCATCATCCGCGAGATCTTGGCGGTGCGGTCGGAATGCTCGCGCGTGTACGGGCTCTTCATGTCGATGATGCGCGCCAGCGCGAGCATGAACTCCCTCAGGTGCGTGTCCTCGGCCTTGCGACGCTCCTTCAACAGCTCCAGCTCCAGGGAGCGCCGTTGGAGGTATTGCTTCTCCAGGACCCGACGGATCGTGTTGATCACCTCTTCGAACCGGAACGGCTTCTTGAAGTAATCGAACGCCCCGTTCTTGATGGCCTGGATCGCGAAGTCGAGCTCGAGGTGGCCCGTGATCACTGCGACGTCGGTCTCCGGATACGTCCTCCGGATGCGCGATAGGAGCTCCAGCCCGCCCATGATCGGCATGGAGATGTCGGTGATCACGAGAAAGAAGCGCTCGCGCGTCAATCGCTCGAGCGCCTCTTCACCGTTCCGTGCCTCGACGACTTTGGCGTACCCGCTGTGGCGCAGGAAGTCGGCCAGAGACTCGCGGATCGCGTCCTCGTCGTCGACGATCAGAATCGAACGCAGTGGGGGGTCGCCCGAATGTCCGTCGGTCACCAGTACCCCTTTCGCGCGGTCCGATCCTGGAACCGGCGGTCTTGAAAATGGATACGCTTCAAGTTCTTCAGTAGCTTCTATCGGCCGGTAACAGACACGAAGCCGCGACATCTAGGGGATCACCGGCCGGAATCATGAAGTGGTCGACCGGGCAATGTTTCAATCCTGAACGAACCCGACAAGACGTCGTCGGACGAGCGTCTACGGCGCGTCCCGAGATTCCTGGAACTGGAACTTCTGACCCAGGTAGACGCGCCGCACCTCGGGATCGTTCGCGAGGTCGCGCGGGAGACCTTCCCGAAGGATGTTCCCGTCGCTGATGATATACGAGCGGTCGGTCGTCGCGAGCGTCGAGTGGACGTCGTGGTCGGTGAGGAGGATCCCGATTCCGCGCTTCTTGAGGCTGACCAGGATCTCGCCGATCTCCTCTTTCGCCTTCGGGTCGACGCCGGAGAACGGCTCGTCGAGCAGGATCAGTCGTGGGTCGGTCGCGAGCGTCCGGGCGATCTCCAGCCGGCGGCTCTCGCCGCCCGACAGCGTCTCGGCCCGGTTGCGCGCGAGCCGTCCGATGCCGAGTTCGTCGAGAAGCGCGTCCGTGATCGAGCGACGTTTGTCCTTCGGATAGTTCCGCGCCTCGAGCACGGCGAGGAGGTTCTCCTCGACGGTGAGCTGGCGGAACACCGACTTCTCCTGCGACAGGTAGCCGATGCCGAGCCGAGCGCGCCTGTACATCGGCTCGCGGGTGATGTCCCGCCCCTCGAACACGACCTCACCACGGACTGGGGTGATCAAGCCGACGGTCATGAGGAACGTCGTCGTCTTTCCCGCTCCGTTCGGGCCGAGGAGGCCGACGATCTCGGCCGCGTCGACGTGGAACGAGACGCCGTCGACCACGGTTCGATTGCCGTAGATCTTGACCAGACCGCGCACCTCGAGCAGGTGTGCGGTCGCAGCCGGCTCATTCGCCTTCTGCGTGCGCGGAACGCGCACCGCAGCCTTCTTCGTCATCGAATCAGCTTCCAGCGGAAGTGAGGGAAGATCGGCCAGAAGACGGCGATCGCCTTGCCGAGGAGGAGTTCGCGAGGAACGAAGCGGAAGCGCTCGTCGCGAAGCGGTTGGATCACCGGGGCGGGACCGACCGGCGTCCGGTACGTCTCGCCGTAGACGTCGATGAACTCGCGGGGGTTGTTGGTGCGATCGTTGCGTTCCCTCATCACCTTGGTGCCGTCGGAGAACGTCGCCTCCTGTGCGGACCACATCCGGCCGTCGCTCGAGTTCTGCGTGTTGTCGCCGAGCGCCAGGAGCGCATCGTCGGGGACTTCGAAGTACTGGCGGCGGTTGTTCGTCGTCACGAGGTAGTGGATGTCGCGATGCACCTCGATCTCTTCCAGGGTCGCGCCGCCCCCGACGACCCCGAACTCGACGGCGTTCTCCGACGTCCGCGGCTCGGGGTAGAGCGGGGTGGGGTCGTCGCCGCCGTCGCTCGAGTCGATCTCGTACGCGAACGACAGCAGCGGCTCGCCGTCGATCTCGATCGAGAGCTCCTGATCGACGTGGTAGAACGCGACCTCCGTCGCCTTGCCCGGATCGAGCGCGAACTGCGCCGACGCCACGACCGGCGAGTCCCCGACGACTGCGGTGAGGGGCTCTCCATCGCCGGTGCGGAACCCGGACTCGATGCGCGTCTCGCCGGTTCCGACCGGCAGGATCGCACGATGCTCGATGCCGGACGCGAACAGGACGATCCGGAGCTCGCGCGCGCCGTCGTCGGGCGTCGCCTCGCAGCGAAACGCGAGGTCCGAGACGTTCTCGGTCCCCATCTCCGGGAGGTGGATCGGCGCCGGGATTCCCCAGTCCGGATCGTAACCGTCCAGATACGCGTCCCGGATCGACTCGCCGTGGCCATAGCGGATCATCGTGTTCGCGGTCACGAGGACCGTGTCCCCGTCGATCTTCCGGTCGCCTCGCACGACCTGGAAACGCGAGTCGAAGCTCTCGCCGGCCTTTCCCGAGGGATAGATCGTCTTCAGGACCGAGTCGCGCACGGAGCGCGGCTTGCGTGCGATCCGCATCGGACCGTACGAGCCGTCCGCCCGCTTCGGTGCGACGTGGATGTCGCCATTGAAGATCATCAGCTTCTCGCCCGGCAGCCCGATCAGCCGCTTGATGTAGTTCTTGCTGCGGTCGAGGGGGTATTTGAAGACGATCACGTCGTAGCGACACGGCTCGTCGATCAGGTACGAGTACTTGTTGACGAGCACCCGATCGAAGATCTGCCGGTCCTCGTTGCCGAGGATCGTCGGCTGCATCGATCCGGTCGGGATCTTGTAAGCCTCGATCAGGAAGTGCTTCAAGACCAGCGCCATGACCACGGCGATCGCCAGGCACTCGATGTTCTCGGCGACGACTCGGCCGCGTCCGATCCCGATGAGGTAGCCCATCCACGCCAGCAGCCCAACGCCAGCGTAACGGCCTTTCTGCCAGAGGAACGTCGTCCGCGAGTCTGCATCGAGGATGCCGCCGACCGCGAAGACGAGCGCCACGCCGATTCCGGCGCCGATCAAGAGGAAGCGGAACGCGGCGGCCTGCTGCTCGGCGGTCGGCGGCGGCGGTGCGGGTGGTTTCTCTTTCGTCATCGGTCGTGGGTCCCGGAACGTTTACGGGGCGCAGGATAGCGTGTTGGGAGGGGGGGTCGGAGGGCGATTCTGGGGATGGAATCGAGCCGGGTCTGGACCGGCCCTTCGCCGGGTGGAGACGGTTTTCGAGAGTTCCTTGTCCGTCGGCGACGGTGGACGTCGTTGCTTCCCCGCGAACGAGACCCGATCCTCTAGGGAGCGACCCATGCGGACCACGACGATCACTCTGACCCTCTCCACCCTGTTTGCGGCCGGTCTGCGAGCCGACACCATCGAGGTTCCCGGCGATTATCCGACGATCGGGGCCGCGCTCGCGGCCGCCGGAAGCGGCGACACGATCGAGGTTTCTTCCGGGATGTACTTCGAGCGCGTGACGATTCCCGCGTTCAAGGCGGGTCTGAAGCTCGAGGGGAAGGGAAGCGTGATCATCGACGTCCACCCGAGTCGAGTGGGCTACGGTTACGGGATCCGCATCGACGCGGTCAACGTCACCCTCGAGAACCTCACGATACGCCACGCTCGAACCAGCGGCGGCTCGATCGGCTACGGCGTCTTCGGGCCGAGCAACGTCCATGGCCTCACGCTCGAGGACGTGACGATCGAGGACTGCGGCTCGAACGCCGTCTACGTGTTCGGAAACGACGTGCGCCTCGATGACTGCGTGATCCGCGCCAACTTCGACGGCGTCTACGTCGCCGGCTCCGGGACGAGGGTGACCGAGCTGACCGCCTACAGCTCCGACACCGCGATCGAGATCCACGGTCCGATGGTGCGGGTGGAGAAGTGCGACATCTCCGCGTGCGAGACCGGGATCGACCTGAACGCGGCCGACTTCGGGAAGATCCGGTTCAACACGATCCGGGGCTGCGAGGAGGGGATCAGCGGCTACGGCGCCTCGGTGACGATCAGCGGCAACGAGGTGATCGGGTTCTCCGACGTCGGGATCTACCATGAAGGTGATTTCGCGTCGATCACGAAGAACGAGGTCGCCAACGGCGGAGAGAGCGCGGATGGAATCCACCTCTACGTCGCGGACGAATCCAAGGTGAAGGACAACGAGGTCTCCTACGTGGGCGGCCGCGGACTGCGGGTCCGCAACTCGAACAACGTGGTCGTCCAGGACAACGAGCTGAAGCGTTGCGGAGGCTACAACGAGCCGTACGGGATGGAGCTGTTCGACATCCACTTCTCCACCGTCACCGACAACGAGGTCGTCGACACGTGCGGAGACGGAATCTACCTTCGCGGCGACGGGAACGTGATCGCCGACAACGAGGTGAAGAACAGCACGTTGGACGGAATCCGGGTCTTCAGCGGCTCGAACAACCAGGTGATCGACAACAAGGTCCAGAACAACGCGGGCGAGGGGCTCTGCAACTCGGGCAGCAGCACGACCTGGCGCGAGAACTCCGCGAAGAAGAACCGCATCGACCTCGCGAACAGCGGCACGGTCTCGTCCGTCGACAACGAGTACAAGACGGGCGGGCCGGGAACGACCCCGGAAGTCGAGTAGCCCGCCGGCTCCTCGCGAACGAACGAGAACGCCGGGCGTCGCGCGGAGCGCTGGGCCCGGCGTCGAGCGTCTCGCGGGGCGGACGCCTCAGTCGTCGTCGCGCGCGGAGAGGACGGCGAGGAACGCCTCCTGCGGGATCTCCACGTTGCCGACCATCTTCATCCGCTTCTTCCCTTCCTTCTGCTTCTCGAGCAGCTTTCGTTTGCGCGTGATGTCGCCGCCGTAGCACTTCGCCGTCACCTGCTTGCGGAGCGCCTTGATGTTCTCCCGCGCGATGACCTTCCCGCCGATCGCGACCTGGAGCGCGACCTCGAACATGTGGCGCGGGATGTTCTTGCGCAGGATCTGAAGCACCTTGCGCCCCCGCGACTCGGCATGGTCGCGGTGGACGATCATGGAGAGGGCGTCCACCTCGCTGGAGGAGACGAGGATGCGCATCTTCACCAGGTTCGCCGTCCGATAGCCGAGGATCTCGTAGTCCATCGTCCCGTAGCCGCGAGTGAGCGACTTCAGGCGGTCATAGAAGTCGAACACGATCTCCGACAGAGGAACTTCGAACTCGAGCAGGACGCGGCTCTCGCTGATGTACTCCTGGTGGAGGAACCGGCCGCGGCGATCGATCGCGAGGGTCATCAGCCCGCCGACGAACTCGGCCGGTGCGATGATGTCGAGTTTGACGACCGGTTCGCGCAGCTCCTCGATCCACGTCGGGTCGGGGAGCTGGGCCGGGCTCTCGATGCGGATCGTCTTGCCATCCGTGGTGAGGACCTCGTACGTGACGTTCGGCGCGGTCTGGACGATGTCGATCTTCGACTCGCGCTCCAGACGTTCCTGCACGATCTCCATGTGGAGGAGGCCGAGGAACCCGCAGCGGAACCCGAACCCGAGCGCCTCGGACGATTCCGGCGTGAACGAGAACGACGCGTCGTTCAGGGCGAGCTTCTCGAGCGCCCGCCGCAGCGTGTCGAAGTCCTTGTTCTGCACCGGATAGATTCCGCAGAAGACCATGTGCTGCGGGGCCTGGTAACCGGGCAACGCCTTGACCTGCGACGCGAGCCGGTCGGGGCAGACGGTGTCGCCGACGCGTACGTCGGAGAGCGTCTTGATGCTCGCAATCAAGTAGCCGACCTCGCCGGCCCCGATCGTGTCACGAGGGACCAGCTTGCGCGGCGTGAACACTCCGACCTCGAGCGCTTCGTAGGTCGACCCGACGCCTTTCATGCGGATCTTGTCGCCGCGCTTCAAGTGTCCGTCGAACACGCGCACGTGGACGATCACCCCACGGTAGTCGTCGAAGACCGAGTCGAAGATGAGCGCGCGCAGCGGAGCGTCCGATTCTCCGTGCGGTGGTGGGATCTGGGTCACGATGGCCTCGAGGATCTCGTCGACGCCTTGACCGGTCTTCGCGCTCACGCGCAGGACGCGTTCGCGCTCCATCACGAGCATGTGCTCGATCTCCTCCTCGATCTCCTCGGGCCGCGCAGTAGCGAGGTCGATCTTGTTCAGGACCGGGATGATGGCGAGCTTGCACCGCTCCGCGAGGTGTGCGTTCGCGACCGTCTGGGCCTCGATCCCCTGCGCCGCATCGATCAGCAGGAGCGCTCCCTCGCACGCTTGAAGGGCCTTCGACACCTCGTACGAGAAGTCGACGTGCCCCGGAGTGTCGATCAGGTTCAGGACGTACGCCTGGCCGTCCCTGGCCTTGTACTCCATCGTCACGGCCTTCGCCTTGATCGTGATGCCGCGCTCGCGCTCGAGGTCCATGCCGTCGAGCATCTGCTCCAGCAGAGCCTCCTTGCGCACCGTCCCCGTCACTTCGAGGAAACGGTCGGCGAGCGTCGACTTGCCGTGGTCGATGTGCGCGATGATGCTGAAGTTCCGGATCCGTCGTTGGTCCACGATTCAATCCAGACTGGCGTTGTCCACGAGGGGGGCCGTGTTCTCGCGCTCGGCCAAACTGGAAAGGTGCGGCTTCATGCGGCGGAGCGCGTCACCGCGGTGGCTGATTCGATCCTTGATCCCGGGCGGCAGCTCGGCGAACGTGCGGTCTTCGGCCTCCGGTCGGAACAGAGGATCATAGCCGAAGCCGCCGTCGCCGCGCTCGCGGGTGAGGATCGTGCCCGCGCACGAACCGCGCTCCTGCGCGATCACCTCGCCCCGGCGCGCGAGCGTGGCGACGCAGACGAACCGCGCCGTGCGCCGCGGCTCCGGCACGCCTTCGAGCCGGGACAAAAGGTCGCGCCGGTTGTCGGCGTCGGTGGCGTCTTCGCCGGCAAAACGCGCGGAGCGGACGCCGGGGGCGCCGTCGAGCGCGTCGACGCACAGGCCGGAGTCGTCGGCGAGGACGGGAAGGTCGGTGGCCGCGGCGAATGCCAATGCCTTGATGCGGCTGTTCTCTTCGAAGGACGAGCCGGACTCGTCCGGGTCGAGGTCGATGCCGACGTCCTTGGGCGTCACCACCTCGAGCCCAAGTCCGACCACGATCCGCTCGAGCTCTTGGCGCTTCTTCGCATTGTTCGACGCGACCAGGAGCTTCACGAGTTCGCCTCCAACGCCGCGGTTTGCGCGGAGACCACCTGCTGGACGCCCCCGCGCGCGAGCGCGAGCAGCCGCAACAGGGTCGCCTCCGGAAACGTCCCCTTCTCCGCCGTGCCCTGGACCTCGATGAACTCGCCGTCGCCGGTCATCACGACGTTCATGTCGACTTCGGCGGCCTGGTCCTCCGCCGCGCTGAGATCGGCGAGCGCCATCCCATCCACGACGCCGACCGAGACCGCGGCGATTCGACGAACGAGCGGCGAGCGCGCGATCATGCCGGCGGCGAGCGCGCTCGCCACCGCGTCATGGAGGGCGATCCAGGCCCCGTTGATCGCCGCCGTCCGCGTGCCGCCGTCCGCCTGGATGACGTCGCAGTCGATCCACGCCGTCTTCCCGGGGACGTTCGTGAGGTCGACGGCGGCGCGCAGGCTTCGTCCTACGAGCCGCTGGATCTCGCTCGAGCGGCCGTCGACCCGGCCGCGTGCGGAGTCGCGCAGCTTGCGACGTGGAGTCGCGCCCGGGAGCATCGCGTACTCGGCGGTCAGCCACCCTCGGCCCGATCCCATCAGCCAGGGCGGAACGCCATCCTCGATCATCGCGGTGCATAGGATCCGCGTTCGTCCCCACGTCACGACGACGGATCCACCGGGGTTGTCGGTGAAACCGCGCTGGAACGTCAAGGGGCGGATCGCGTGGTCGGGTCGATCGTCGGCGCGCAAGGCGGGCTCCGCGGTGATCCCCGCCCGGTTCGAGCGCCGGGCGGGGGCGAACCGAGGATTTTAGGCGTTTGGGCGGTCGAGAGGCGAGAGGTAGCCGACGAATTGGCTCGCCTCGCGATGCGGGGCCGGGCCGAACACGGCCCACCGCCGTCCGGCCGACGAGCCACATCGCGAGGTCGGGAGCGTCAGGCTCCAGCCGTCACGTGGACGGCTTTCCCGTCGAGGACGAAGACGATCTCGCTTCCGAGCGCGAGGAGCGACGCGAGCTCGGGGTGGGCGTCGATCAAGTCGAAGTACGCCTCCGAGAACGCGGCGATGGTCGTCAGGGCCGGGCGCATCTCCGCGCGGAAGGCGAGGTCGACGTAGGTGTCTTCGATCCTGACGAGCGTCCGGCCGGCGACGTTGACTGGGGCGCGCGCGCCGCCGTCGTCGAACGATCTGGCTTCGGCGACGACGGCGTCGGAGAGGCCGCTCATCAGCTTCGACTTCTTCACGGCTTCGTGCCCCGTCGCTGCGGGGGAATCGGAACGTCCGTCCAGGTCGAGCGCCTCCAGACCGGCCCGCGCCGACTCCTCGGCGCGCCGGACCGACTCTCGCTCGTTCTTCGATTCGGGAGCCGGAGGCACGGCGCCGGCGATGCGCCCGAGGCGGGTGCCCTCCTCGAGCACGAGACCGGACGTGTACGGCGTCACGATGCCATGGGTGCGGCCGATCTCGATCACCTGGTCGATCAGCTCGCGGTTCGCTCCGTGGAGGCGGATCTGGTTCAAGAGGTAGCCGACCTTGCGGGCGGCCCAAAGCGGCGGGACGAAGTCGTGGTCGAGCTGCTCTTTGGGGAACTGGATGTCGGCCGCGACCGTGGCTGGACCATCCGCGCCCTGCCCTCGAAGCACGAGGGCGTGAGGACCGTGGCCGCGGTAGCGTCCGGCGACCACGACGGACGAGCCGCGGTAGAGGTCGGGAAGCTTCGGGGGAAAGACGTCCCAGGTCTCGGCGCCCTCGAACGACAACGTCGGATTGGAGAGGAACGGGGAGCGCACCTTGTCGAAGAAGGCCGAGACGCGGACCTCGATGCTCTCGCCCTCCTCGACGTAATCCGACACGCCGTGATGATCCTCGGCGATGCGGTCGAGGAGGAAAGTGTTGACGTCGTAGCCGACCCCGAACGAGAAGATGCGAGCGCCGTGCGAGTCGGCGGAGTTCAAGCGGGCGAGGATCTTGTTCGAGTCGGTCTCATCGATCGTGGGGAGCCCGTCGGTCAGAAAGGCGACGAGGCGTACGCGGCGGTCGTCCTCCTTCGCTCCGAGGAGCGCGAGGGAGTCGGCGAGGGCGCCGGCGATGTTCGTGCCGCCCGACGGACGGAGCTGCTCGAGGTGTGCCTCGGCACCGCGGATCTCCTCCTTCGCGCCGTTCGTGAGGGTCGGCTTGTAGGTTCGGACGTCGGTGGCGAACGAAACGAGGGCGAACCGATCCACCTCGTCGAGCGTGCGAAGGCCGAACTTCAGCGCTTCGGTCGCCTGGTTCCACTTTTCACCGGCCATCGACCCGGAGCGGTCGAGGACGAACACGACGTCGCGCGGGGCGCGCGGCTCGGCCGAGGTCGCGGGCGGCGGGGCGAGGACGAGGACGAACGTGCCATCGTTCGCCGGCAGGCGGTGGCACAGAAGGGAGACACCGAGCTCGTCGGTCTCGCGGCGTCCGTAGTAGAGGATGAAGTCGCCGCGCCGGGTCGGCTTCCCCTCGAACGTGACGCGCGCGTTCCGATCTCCCTCGCGCGCGACGTCGGCGGGGTGAGTCGGCGAGTAGATCGCCGAGAGCGGCAGGCTCGACTCGAGGCGCGCGTCGACGGTGAGCGCGGCGTTCGAGTCAGCCGTGAACCGGAGCGGTAGCTTCAGCTCGTAGAGGTCGCCCACCCGAGACACCGGCGTGGCGAAGCGAAGCTGGATCTTCACCTCGGCGTGCGGCTCGATCGGGAAGATCGACGCCCGCATCATGCCGCAGCCCAGGTACTCGAGCAGTGCCGGATCGCGGCTCCTGCGCACGATCTCCTGGTAGATGCCGCGCGCTCGCGTCGCTTCGAGGACCTCGCCCTCGATCGGAGCGCCGTTCATCGTGAGCGCGAGACCGGTCGCCGTCGCCTCGCGCGGGATCGGGAAGACATAGGTCCCCTCGGTCCGCCGGCCGGTGCGGTTCCGGAACACCTGCTCGATCGAGTAATGCGCGAACGTGTCCTTCACCGTCGCCTCGACGCGATGGGAGCGCAGTTCGAGCCGCGCCTCGTCCACGCCGAGCGTCACCGGCCGGTCGGCCGGACGATCGATGAACACGCCCTGGCCGGACGCAAGCGAATGGAGGAGAGTCGCGGCGAAGAGAGCGGAAAGCGAGGATCGGACGAGAGTCATGGCTTCATCCAGATGTGTCGGGCAGATGTGTCGGGCAGATGGGTCGTGCATCGTCATCCGTCGGAGACAGGGTGGCAGTCTGGCGGTTCCCGAGTTTCCGCGTCGCGCACCAATTCGAGCTGCTCCGCGGGTCCGACGGCGATCGTCGCCCCGTCGCGGTCGAGGACGATCCGAAGGTCATCGTCGAGGTGGGAGAACCTTCCCGTTTGCTCTTCGTGCCCGCGGCGCAGGCGGACCCGACGCCCGGCGAGCCAGGAGGACTCGTTGAACCTCCGGGCGACGCCGGCGATTCCCTCGCGGTGCAGCTCGCCGATCGTCTCGGCAAGGGCGGTCAGGAGCGGGAAGACGAAGGCAGCCGGCGAGGCGACCGGCGCTCCGGCCTCCACCAGGCTGCTCGGGATCGCCTCCAGATCGAGGTTTGCGGGGAGGGGCCGGACGTTCACGCCGATGCCGAGGACGTGGCACGGAGGGCTCGTTGTTCGGGTCTCCGCTAGGATGCCAGCGATCTTGCGCCCGTCGCGGTCGACCACGTCGTTGGGCCACTTCAGGTAGGTCCGGGCGCCGGCCGCGGCGCCGGCTCTCACGATCGCGAGGCCGGCCGCGAGCGTCAGCACGGCGGGGCGGGCGAGCGGAGGGTTCGGCGCCAGGATGATCGAGATCGGGAGCATCGCGTCCTGGGCCGAGATCCACCGCCGGCCTCTCGTGCCTCGACCGCGGGTTTGCTCGCCCGCGACGAACGTGACGCCGTGGCTCCGTCTCGGACCATGCGCATCGAGCCACCGGATGGCGTCGTCGTTCGTGCTGGTCGTGGCTCGGACGGCGACGATCCGCCACCCGAGGATCTGGCCCGGGTGGTCGCCGTCGAGCGCCAGGAGGTCGTCGGCGAACGTCATGGGCGAGGGGCGATCATTCGTGAGGAGGAGAGCGCGCATCCGCTATCATACGACCAGCCCAAATGCCCAAGTCCGCTGCTCTCTTTCGCCCGCACTCGGAGGCCGGGCGCACCGCGCTCGTGCTCGGGATTCAGTATTGCATCTCGTTCGCCGCGGGCTGCTCCAAGCCGGCCGAAGTCGAGCCGGATCCGGCGTCGCAGATCGCGTCCGGACCCGACGAGATCGCGGTCTCACCGTACTACGCCCGCGTCGCGGCCGACGTCGAGCAGCTCTCTCGCATGGTCCGTCTGCACCCGACGAACGGGACCCTCCACATGCAGCTCGGGACGAAGCTGCTCGAGGGCGGGATGACGGCGGAGGGTGTACGCCACCTCCGTCACGCGCTGAAGCTGGATCCGAAGCTCGACGACGCGCGCGTGCGGCTGATCGACGATTCGATCGGGCGCCAAGAGGTCGACACGGCTGAGACGTGGCTTCGCGCGGGGCTCGAAGTGCACGAGACGGCGGCCCTCCGGACGGCGGAGGGTCATGTCTGGCTTGCGCGGGCGCCGGACGAGCCGAGCCGGGCTCGCGTCGCCTTCGAGCGGGCGCTCGCCCTCGATCCGCGCTCGATCGATGCTGCGTACGAGCTCGGGCGTCTGGCGCTCCTCGAGCACGACGCCGCGACGGCCGAGCCGCTCCTGGCCCGTGTGGTCGCGCTTCGCCCGAACCACCTGGGGGCTCACTTCAACCGCATGCGCGCATTGAAGATGCTCGGGCAGGAGGATCGTGCGGCCGAGGTCGCCGCGATCCACCGGCGACTCTCCCGCCTGGACGACCTGGGCCAACTCGACGCCTACGACTCCGCCGAGGCGTCGTGCGCGCTCGCCGACCTCTACGTCGCCGCAAGCGACGTGGAGTCGGCGCTGGCCGAACTCGAGGACGCGGTCCGTCGGTTCCCTAGCCACGTGGTGTCGCGCGTTCGCCTCGGCGACGTCCTCGCGCAGGCGGGCCGCCACGACGACGCTCGCGCCGCCTTCGAGCGCGCGCTCGGCGAGATTCCGGGGAACCCCGTCCTTCTGCGAGGCTTCGCGACCCATCTCGCCGCGTTCGCCCGCGACGGGGCGGATCGCAAGCGCGCGGTCCAGCTTGCCGAGCGGGCGGTGGCGATCACGAAACGAAAGGACATCGACTGCCTCGCCGCGCTCGCGGAGGCGCGCGCCGGCAACGGCGACTTCGCAGCCGCCCTTGCGGCCGTCGGCGAGGCCCTTCGATTGAGCCCCGGCGACGAGCAGCTCGAACAGAAGCGGATGAGGTTCGAGCGGCGCGCACGAGGAGACGGATGATGCTCCCGCGATGGCTCATCGGGCCGAGGGAACGGCACCGGCCCGCTCCGGCCGTCTGGCTGGGCGTCGCCGTCATCGCCGCGCTGCCCGGCTGTCCGCGGGGCGCAGCCGAGAGGACGGGCGAGCCTCGCGCCGCCGCGACCCGATTCGAGTTTCACGACGTAACCTCGGCCGCTGGGATCGACTTCGTACACGACCACGGCGGTACCGGGCTGCGGCAGTTTCCGGAGACGATGGGCGGGGGCGCGGCCTGGTTCGACGCGGACGGTGACGCGGACCTCGACCTGTTCTTCGTCCAGAGCGGCCCGCTCCCCGATGCGGCCGCAGCCAACCCGGCGACGAACCGTCTCTACTTGAATCGAGGCGACGGAACGTTCGCCGACGGAACCGCGCAGTGCGCCGCGGCGCGTTCGACCGGCTACGGACAGGGAGTCACGGCCGGTGATGCCGACGGCGACGGCGACGTCGACTTGTTCGTGACGTGCTTCGGATCGAACGTCCTCCTCGCGAACCGCGGCGATGCGTCGTTCGACGACGTCACGAAGCGGGCCGGGCTCGAGGACGATCGGTGGAGCAGCTCGGCCGCGTTCTTCGACATGGACGGCGACGGCGATCTCGATCTCTACGTCGTGAACTACCTCCAGTTCGATCTCGAGATGTACAAGTCGATGACGAAGGACGGTCGCGGCTTTCGCATGTACCCGCATCCGGATCGGTTCCGCTCGTCACCCGACGCGTTGTACCGCAACGAGGGTGACGGTCGCTTCATCGACGTGACGGCGGCGGCGGGGATCGCGGACATCGACGGCAAGGGGCTTGGCGTCGCTCCCGTCGACCTCGATCAGGACGGCGATACCGACCTGTACGTCGCGAACGACTCGACGCCGAACTTCGTGTTTCGGAATCGCGGCGACGGAACGTTCGAGGACGTGACGACGTCGTCGAACGCGGGCTACAACGTCGACGGCCAAACCGAGGCGGGAATGGGGATCGCCGTCGGGGACGTCGACGGCGATCTACGGCCCGACCTGTTCGTGACGAACCTCGACGGCGAGACGAACACGCTCTACTTCAATCGAAGCGAGCACGGTGAGCTCTACTTCGAGGACGTCACCCGCCAGCAAGGTCTCGCCCTCGACAGCCTGATCTACGTCGGGTTCGGCACCGGCTTCTTCGACGCGGACCTCGACGGCGACCTCGACCTTCTCGTCGGGAACGG
The DNA here is from genome assembly GCA_964649825.1 of uncultured Phycisphaeraceae bacterium. GTDB lineage: Bacteria > Planctomycetota > B15-G4 > B15-G4 > JADJEK01 > CAZYQW01. The sequence continues at coordinate 98,659 of CAZYQW010000121.1, forward strand.
CCACATCCTCGATAACGTCGAGCGGGTCGATCCCGGGGCGGGTTCGCGCTACCGGCAACGGTGCCTCTTCTTCGAGAACCGCGGAGCCGGGTCGTTCCGCGAGCTCGCCGATGAGATCGCGGCGTCGTTGTCGGTGCCGCGCGTGGTGCGAGCCGCGGCGTTTGCCGACTACGACGACGACGGCGACGTCGATGTCGTGCTGGTCCAGAACAACGGTCCGGCCGTCTTGCTGCGGAACGACTGTGAACGCCGCGGGCATTACCTGCGGGTTCGGCCCCAGGACGGCTCCGGCCGCCCCGCTCTCGGCGTGCGGTGTCGCGTGACGGCGGGCGGCAAGACCTCGTTGTGGTTCTCCGCGGCCGCCTCGTCGTATCTCGCTTCGAACGACCCGCGCATCCTGGTCGGAACGACGGCGTCCGTCATCGAGCAACTCGAGATCGTCTGGCCGACCGGCGAACGCGTCCGGTTGACCGACGTCGCGGTCGACGGAGAGATCGTGGTGGCGCCGAACAAGTGAGAGCCGGCGCGCCTTCGATCAGGACAGCAGCCTGAGGCGGACCTTCTCGAGCTGGACCTTCAGCTTCGACATCACGTTCGAGTGGATCTGGCAGACGCGCGACTCGGTCAGGCTCAGGATCTCGCCGATCTCCCGCATCGTGAGCCCCTCGTAGTAATACATGATCACGATCAGCTTCTCCTTCTTGGAGAGCGTGCGCGTGATCGAGTGGAGCACGTCCTTCTGGCTCAGCGACTCGGCAGGATCGATGCTCGCCTTGTCCTCGATCACCTCGATCTTCTTGAGCGAGTCGTCGTCGTCGCGCTCGTCCCACTTCTCCGAGAGCGAGAAGATCGTGCGAGCGGAGGACGCGTCGCACATGTCGCCGTACTGGTCGAGGCTGACGCCGAGCTTCTTCGCCATCTCGAACGCCGTCGGAGTGCGGCCGAGCTCGGCCTCCAGCGACTGCTCGGCCTTCGAGATCTGGTGCGCCTTCAGCCGGACGAGCCGTGGAACCCAGTCCTGGGAGCGAAGCTCATCGAGGATCGAACCACGAATGCGGGTGGTGCAGTAGGTCTTGAACTTGATGCCACGTTCGAGGTCGAAGCCGTCGATCGCGTCCATCAGGCCGAACACGCCGGCGCTCTGCAGGTCCTCGAGCTCGATGCTCTTCGGGAGGCTCATCAAGAGCCGCTCCGAGATGTAGCGAACGAGTGGTAAATATCTTTCAATCAACAGGTTGCGAAGGTCGTCGGTGCGCGTTCGCTTGTAGTCGATCCAGACGTCGTCGATCTCGTTGGCGGGGTTCGATGAGCGGGTCGCGGTGGCGGACCGGAAGTCTCTGGACATGGAGCTTCTCCGATTCTCACGCCTTGTCGAGGACTATCGTTCCCCGAACTTGGCGGCAACTGGCTGCCATCCCACCGGGTGCGGTACCCCCGGCGGATTAGGCCCTTAGCTTTGCGCCCCTCCCTTTCGAGAGGTTTGCCCTTAGGCGATCGCCCTCGGCTGGCCGGCCGGAGGCGTCTCCGCGTTGGCCGAATTCTAGGCCGAGAGTCGACGTCAGTCAGCAAGAAAAACCAAAAAATCCAAGTGAGTCAATGTAGACAAGAACTCCGTGGAGAAGTTCGACGCGAGGGACTCCAGCTTGAGGAGGATTCGGACGAGTGGGTTGGCGGAACCCCGTCCTTCGTGCGAGCGGAGCGATGGAACCCGCACCGCGACACGGGTTTCACGAGGCGCTCAGGCCTCCGGGACGGAGGCGGGCGCTGCCAAGAAAAAAGAAAGGCGGGGAGCGGAGCGGGGCGGGGCGGAAGGGGATCGGTGCAGGCGATGCTGCTTCAGCGGGTCGGACGAGTCCCGGCCGAGAAGTACGCGTTCGCGAACGACACGAACTGATCCTCGACGAACACCTGGAAGCGCTCGAGCGCGTCCGGTTCGTCCCGCACGACGTGGGTCGCGCTCTCGAGGTCCCGGTTGTGCGCGGTCTTGCGGCACTGGATGCGGATCTGGCCGTCTGCGTTCGGGTCGAGGAGGAACATCACGCGCGAGAACGATTTCACGAGCTGCGAGTTCTCATCGAGCATGAGATCGTCGCCGGTGACTTCGATCTTGTACTTCCCCTCGAAGAACGACTTCGACCGAGTGAACGAAGGGAGCTCGGCCAGGAACGACTCCGCCGACTCGTGGATCACCTTTTCGATGCGTTCGCGGCGATCGAAGCGAAGCTCGAGGAGCGCGATGCGGTCGATGTCGCCCGCCGAGTGCTGAGCCTGCTTCAGCTGGGACTCGCGGTCCTTCTCTTCGCGGATTTGCCGCAAGCGATCCTGAAAGTCGGTGACCATCGAGAGGCTCCACGTCCGTCGGGTGCCGGGATTACACTCGAGTCCTGATAGGTCCACGGTCAATATACCGCCACGAAATTTTCGAAGCCGGGAAATTCTGGATTTGAGAGGGCGCGAGAAACGGCGTTCCGTGGCGGCCAGCGTGGTCGCGTGCCTTGTTCGACCTTCGCGGTTCTTCGCCGTGACGCATCGGTCTCGAGGCGAGCCAGAGCGGTCGGGACGCGAAAGAAGGGTCGGCTGTCCCCGCGAAGTCAGCCGTTTCCATGGGCCGCCTTCGGATCGTCGCTCGCCGGCTTCTCGGCGGGCTCGGCGGGCAGCTCGGCGGAATGCTGCTCGTAGACGGCGAGGAGGCGGGCGTAGGCGCGGGTGCCGCGGAACGCGGCGAGGTCGTTCTTCAACGCGCGGACCGCAGCCACCGGGTCGGTTGCGTGCGCCGCATCGAACTGACGAGTCCGGGCGTCGGCGACGCTGTCGCTCGTCTCATGCACTTCGACGAGGAGCCCGACGAGATCGTTTCGATCCTTCGACGGGCGCTCCGTTTCGATCCTCCGGATCAGCTCCACGGCGGCGTCGAACCGCCCGCGTGCGATCAGTTCGCGAACGGCCGTCCGTTGGACTTCGCGGGCACTTTCGTGGCGTCGCCGGGTTTCGCCGCGGGCTTCGTTTCCCTTCGTCTGGATCTCGTTCGCGAACGGCGTCTCGGCGTAGCGAGCGACGACTCGGTCGATCTCTCCTTCGATGAACGCGAGGCTTTGCACGTCCACCTGCGACGCCAGCGCGTCGAGGTGATTCAACGAGCGGTCCCGATCCTCGATCGCGACCTCGATCTTCGACGCCTCGAGCTCGGCCTTGGCGCGAATGGACGCAGACTCGGCGCCGCGAACGAGCTCGCTGTAGATCGGGAGCGCGTCGCCGAGACGTCCGGCGTTCTGCAGAGCCACCGCCTCGACGTAGCGTTGGCGATCGACTTCCGATACCGGGCTCTTGGCGCAGGCAAAGACCCCGAACGGGATCAGGACGAAGACGAGGACGAAGACGGAAGGCTTCACGATCGGCTTGGCCTCGGAATGTGCATGACGCGACGCGGGCGCATTCAGTAGGTGATGAGGGCCTGGATCTCGTGACCCGGCAGTTTCTCGCGGCCGTTCAGGAACGCGAGTTCGATGAGGACGAGGCTCGTCGTCGCTTCGCCGCCGACCTTCTTCACCAAGTTCGCGCATGCGGCGAGCGTGCCACCCGTTGCCAGCAGGTCGTCCACGAGCGCGACCTTCTCACCGGGATGGATCGCGTCGCGGTGCATCTCGATGGCGTCGGTGCCGTACTCGAGGGCGTATGCCTCGCGCACGGTCTGGTACGGCAGCTTGCCCGGCTTGCGCACCGGGACGAAACCGACGTTCAAGTGACGCGCGAGAGCGGCTCCGAAGATGAACCCGCGCGACTCGATGCCCACGATCTTCTGGATGCCGCGGCCGTCGATGCGAGACGCGAACTCGTCGATGACCTTGGCGAACCCGGCGCCGTTGCCGAGGAGCGGCGTGATGTCCTTGAAGATGATGCCCGCCTTCGGGAAGTCGGGAACGTCGCGGATCAGTGTCCTCAGGTCGTCCATCGGTTGGCTCCTGCTCACATCTCGTCGGGGGCGGTGATCCCGAGGAGCGCGAGCCCGTTTCTCAACGTGATCTGCGCGGCGCGCACCAACGCGAGCCGCGCCTCCATCAGCGCCGGCTCGACACCCACGATCCGGCAGCGCTTGTCGATATAGAAGCGGTTGAACACCGCGGCGAGATTCAACAGGTAGCTCGACACGTTCGACGGCTCGTAGTCCTCGGCGGCGCGACGGACCGCGTCGCCGAACTGAGCGGTCGCCCGGACGAGGTCCTGTTCGGGCTCGAGTTCGAGGAGAGCGAGATCGATCCCGTCCGCGCTGGTCGGCGCCGGCCGGTCCGCCTTGCGGAAGATGCTCGCGATCCGGGCGTGAGTGTACTGCAGGTAGGGACCCGTGTCTCCCTCGAACGACAGCACCTCGTCCCAGTCGAAGACGACGTCCTTGATGCGTCGACTCTTCAGGTCGTTGAACACGACGGCGCCGATGCCGACGGCACGCGCGATCTCGTCCTGATTCGCGAGCTCGGGGTTCTTCGCGCGGATCACGTCGCGAGCGAGCTCCTCGGCGCGGTCGAGCACGTCCTCGAGCGGGAGGATGTCGCCCTTGCGGGTCGACATCTTCCGATCCTTGAAGCGGAGCAACCCGAACGGCACGTGGACCATGTCCGGTGCGAACGGCTTGCCGAGCTTCTCGAGGATGCGAAAGAGCTGGCGAAAGTGGAGCGCCTGCGCCGCGCCGACGACGTAGAGCGCCTTCGCGAAGTGGAACGTCTCGAACCGATAGACGGCCGCCGCGAGGTCGCGCGTCACGTAGAGCGTCGAGGAGTCCTTCTTCTTGATGATCGAGACGCCGAGGTCTTCCTCGGTGAGGTCGACGACCGACGCGTCCTGGCTCTCCGTCAGGAGTCCGCTTCGCTCGAGATCGTCGACGACGGCCGCCATCTTGTCCTCGTAGAACGACTCGCCGGTGAAGTGTTGGAACTGGATGTCGAGGCGCGCGTAGATGCGGCGGAACTCCGCGAGGCTCAGGTCGCGGAAGCGGTTCCAGATCCGGCGACACTCCTCGTCGCCTCGCTCGAGGTCGGCGAACGCGGCGCGGGCCTCGTCCTGGAGCTCCGGCTCCGTCTCGAGCGCGGCATTGAACCGGACGTAGAGCTCGAGCATGTAGGGGATGCTCTCGGCCGCGAGCCGCGCGTCGTCGCCCCACCGACGGTAGGCGACGATGAGCTGTCCGAACTGCGTGCCCCAGTCGCCCAGGTGGTTGACGCCCTGCACGTCATAGCCGCGCGCGCGCAGGACGCGGCCGATCGCTGCGCCGATGACGGTCGAGCGGAGGTGATGGATCCCGAACGTCTTCGCGATGTTGGGCGACGAGAAGTCGATGACGATCGTCTTCCCGGCGCCCTCGTCGCTCCCGCCGTACCGCCGGTCCTCCGCGAGCGCGCGCCCGAGGACCACGTGAGCGACGGCCACCGGGTCGAGGCGGAAGTTCAGGTACGGGCCGGCCGCTTCGACCGCGAGGACGGGGGACTCGACCGGGATCTTCGCGGCGGCCTCGGCCGCGATCCGAGCCGGGTTCTGCCCTCGGGCCTTGGCGACCGTGAAGCAGGGCAACGCGAAATCACCGAGCCGCGGGTCTTTCGGCGGCTGCAGCAAGGACTTCGCCGCGTCGATCTCGATCTCGAGCGCCGCGGCCGCAACGGCCGCGACCTGGTCGCGAAAGGATTCCATACGAGTCGCCTTGCCGTGAGACCGGCACGGGAGTTCGAACGGCCGGCAAAAACGCGCGAGTCTACCGAATCGGCCGGGCGGAACAACGCTCGAAGGCGGACTCGACTCGGACTCGACCAGGCGGGGAGGACCGTTCCGCCGCGAATCGCTTGGGGCGCGGGCGTCACCCGGTGGCGACGGGATCACCGCGGCAGGGGCCCGCCGTCGTTGCCGACGCACCGATACGCGGCCCAGAGGAACGGGTGCGCGGAGTCGACCACGACCGAGCCGCGCGGATAGCTCGGCCGGCGTTCGCCGGAGATCCAGCGCTGGCACGCGCGCTGAGCGGCCTCGGCGAGCGGAAGCTCCTCCCGCGCGGCTTCGTGGAACTCCGCCATCCACGTCGCGACGCTCTTGTCGTCGACCGGGCGCAGCGTCGAGATCACGCACGAGGCGCCGGCAAACAAGAACGCGCGCCAAATCGCCTGGACCCCCTCGCAGGAGAGGAGCTCGCCCGTGGCCGTGCCGCACGCCGACAGCACGACCCGCGCGCCGGGGGTCAGCGGCTTGTGGACCACGACCGTCATGTTCAGCGACAGCGGCGACTGAGCGTTCTTCGTGAGGAGGAGCTGGGACCTGAGCGTTCCCCGACGATCGATGACCGCGTGGCACGCGATATGGAGCCAGCCGAGAGGTCCGGCGTCGATCGCCCGGATCAGCCGCGGCAACGTGGCGGTCTCCCGGCGCAAGACGACGGAGTCCGCGGTCATGTCGATCGCCCTCCGTTCCATCTCGGCGAACCGGAGCGGCGGCAGCGGCTCGCCCTCCTCGTCGTGTGCGATCGGATCGCTCACCATCACGGTCCGATCGACCCCGTTGGGTGCGGGGAGGAGGGAGAGAACGCTCATCGATGGCACGTGGAGGATCGACGTGGTCTGGACGAGGTAGCGGAGGCCGCCGAAGCCGGCGGCCGGGCGGCCGCCGGGAAGGGTCAGCGCCTCGATCGGCAGGAGCTCGATCGTCCCTTCCGACATCACGATCGTGCGTCGGGGCGGACTCGACGACTCGTACCAGGCCGCGGCCGGACCGAGCAGGTGGGTGAAGAGCGCACGCGCGTCGCCGTCATAGTCGGCAGCGGAGGCCGACAGCCCCTCGGGCGCCATCCAGCGATCGAGGAACCGGCGGATCGCCCCGTCGACGTCGTCGACGGAGCCGACGCGGGTGAAGACGACCTCGTCCTCGTAGCGCGCCAACAAAATGTACGAGCTCGCCAGCTCGTCCGACTCGAGCGTTCGCGCGAAGCGCAGCTCTGCCACGCCGGACGGCAGCGTCGTGGCCTCGAGCGGGCTCGCGAGCGGCGGTCGGTACTCGCGTTGGGTGAGGAGGGCGGACCGAAGCAGCCGGGCCTGTGAACGTTCGATGAGCGCGGTCGCGAGGAGGACGGACGGACGAAACCACTCGGCTCGCTCGGCCGCGATGTCGACGAGCTCGGCCAGGAGCGTCCCGTGCGCCCTGAAGTTCGTCTCGTCGTAGGCGACGAGGAGCGCCACGAACAGCGGTCCAGCGAGAGCATCGTCGTAGTCGAACTTCTCGGCGAGCGCCTCGGCGGCCGCCGCGAGGTCGCGTTCGGCGAGGGCGAGCCTCGCTTCGAGGTACGCCGCGTTGCGGAGCTCCTCGTTCCGCCGCGTGTCCGTCAGGTCGAGGTCCGTCAGCCGTTCGAGGTAGCGCGCGAGCAAGGCGCGGCTCTCGTCCCGTCGCCCGGCGTAGAACTCGTTCCACGCCGAACGCTTGATCATCCGCGCGGCGGGTCCGTCGCGGCCCGCGGAAGCGACGAGCCGGCGCGCGTCGTCCAGGTCCCGCCGGGCCAGGTCGAACCGCTCGAGGCGCGTCCGGACCGCACTCCGGCGCTCGAGGGCGACGGCACGCTCCGCGTCGCTCGACGCGGATGCGACCGCTACGTCGTACAACCGTTCCGCGCGCTCGAGGGCGGCATCGCGCCGGGCGACCGTCGCGGCCGGCGTCGCGGCGTTCCAATCGGCGAGGGCGAGCGCCAGTCCGTGCCGGCCGGCACCCTCGGTTCCGTCGAGAGTCGCCGCGACGCGCTCGGCCTCCCGCGCGGCCTCCGTGGGGGAGTCGGAGCGGGAGAGGACCGCAAGGCGAAGCGCGCGCCAATGGGAAAGGAACGTCCCGCCGCCGCTGGCCAGACGATGGTCGATCACGCGGAGCGCCTCCGCGAGTCGGCCGATCTCGAAGAGGAAGGTGGCCTGGGTGAGCTGGACACGGTCTCGCATCGTCGTGGGGCCGGCCGAGTCGAACCAGGCCACCGCCGCGCGAAGGTCGCCGGAGATCGCCTCATGATCGGCCGGAGCCGGTCCGAGCTCGATCAGCACGACGGCATGGTGGTAGCGGCCGAACGCCGCCTCTGCGCCGCCGCTGCGATCGGCGAGGCGTGCACCGGCGCCCGCCCGGTGGCGGGCCGACGACGCCCGTCCGTAGCGTGCGTCCTCCATCGCGGCGCGCAGCAGGCAGCGCGCCAGGAGGTCGTCGACCGCATCCCGAGAGGCGGGCGCCTCGTCGGATGCCGGCGCCTCGTCGCCGGTGGCGTGCCGCATCCGCGCGAGCAGGAGCGTCGCGTCCGCGGGCGGAAGGGCCGCGATTCGGCGGCAGTCGTCGTCGAGCCGTTCGTTCGGCTCGTGCTCCACGGCGTCGCGCAGGCTCGCGAGCTGCTTCGTCAGCTCGACGTACCGTTCTCGTGCCACCGATTCCAGAGCGCGCACGACGTGAGGCTCGTCTTCGGGCGCGGACACCGCGACGAGGCACGTGAGGGTGAAGGCGAGCGTCCGCGGAGCAAGCATGATCCAGGCGTCCAGCATACGCCCTCGCCCCGGCGTGGCGGGAGCGAGTTCGTCAACGACCGCCGAGCATCTCCTCCAGGCGCGCGAGGCCGAGCTTCATGTTCGGCATCGGCGGACCGAACGAGAACCGCATCCACTGCGCGTACGGCGACGGTCCCGGGCGAAAGGCGCCGGGATTGACGTCGAAGAACGAACCGGGAACCGTCATGACCTTGGACTCGAGCGCGCGCCAGAAGAACGTCATCGCGTCGTTGAACGGCTCCTTCAGCTCGGCGAGCGAGCCCCAGCAGTAGAAGGTGCCGAGCGGTTCGTGGGCGAAGCGGATCCCCATGCCCTTCAGCCGCTCGAGCATCTCGTTCCGCTTCGCGGCGAAGACGGTTCGGAGCGCGGCCGTCTCTTGATCCGCCTGCCGCGGCTCGAGGGCCTGAAGAGCGGCCCGCTGCGCGACGCGCGACGGCCCACCGTCGATCGCGGACGCGGTGCGCGCCAGGCTCTCGATCATCGCCCTCGGCCCGACCGCCCAGCCCACGCGCCACCCGGGATAGCGGTAGCTCTTCGTCAGCCCGTCGATCAGGATGACCGGATCCTCGTTCACGTCCTCGACGTAGCTCGCTCCGCTGACCGGTCCGTCGCCGGGCGCGCCGTCCTTGGTGTAGATGTAGTGGCTGTAGAACTCGTCGAGCACGAGCGTGCAGCGCCGGCGGCGGGCGACATCGAGCGTCGCGGCGAGGTCGGCGCCGGCGAGGAGGGCACCGGTGGGGTTGCACGGGTTCGACACCACGAAGGCGGAGAGTCCCTTGTCGACGACCTCGTGGTCGAAGTGGTCCGGCGGGATGATGAACCCGTCCTCGGGCCGCGCCCGGATCGGCATGGGGTGGACCCGCGCCAGGTGCAAGTTGAGCATGTCCTCGTACGCCGTGTAGTCGGGGAGCTGGTACCCGACGTTGACCGGGCCGAGCGCGGCCATGGCCCGGGTGAGCGCAAGGCGTCCGCCGGAGGCGATGGCGACGTTTTCCGCCGTGTACTTGGACGCCTTGCCGGACCGGTAGAGACGATTCACGTGCTCGGCGACGAGCTCGCGCAGCTCCGGCGTTCCTTCGAGCGGGCCGTAGGCGTGATCCGCGGGTTCGAGCTCGATGGAGTGGATCCGCTCGGGCGCTCCTTTCATCGGTCCCACTTCCGGCTGACCCTGCCCGAGGTTGCTCCAGTCCGGGTGGCCGTTCACGAAGCCGCGCTTCATCGCCTCCGCGACGACGAAGATCACGCCCATGTACGGGACTTCCCGGAACGCGCCGCGGGGAGTCGTGGGGTCGAACGCCGGCATGCTTTCTCCTCGATTGGTTGCGCGGTGGCGCTGGGAACGGCCGCGGAGCATAAGGACCCGCCCGAGAATAGCTTCCCGTCTCGTGCGGCTCTCTCCGTCCGCCGTGGTCGGTCAGGAGCGCGAGCGACGGACCCACGTGGAGGCGACGTCCGCGAGATCCGGGGCGGCGCCGCCCTCGGGCGGCCGTTCGCCCTGGAAGTAGTAGGACTCGATCCGCCGGATTTGCGAGCCGAGCTCCTCCTTCAGGCTCGTGCTCAGGCCGTCGTTGCCCTCGATGTCTCGAAGGAGGCCGAGGACCGTGAACGGCGTCACGTCGTGCGGCACTTCGAACCGCGCGGCGACGGTCGCGCGCGGGCGCGAGAGCCGCCGGACCACGAGGAACCCCAGACCGATCAGCACGAACGCGGCCGTTCCGATCACGAGCCGGTGATCCGACTCGACCTCGCCGTACGCATGTTCCAGCGCGATCGTCGCCTCCACGCTCTCGAGGTCGGCGTCGACGAAGCGCTGGAAGGCCATCTCGGCCGCCTCCGTCTTGGCGCGGCCGAACGTGAAGCTCTGGGGCCGCGCCTCGAGCGAGTCCTCGGCGCTCATCTTCACCAGGAAGATCCGCTCGCTCGTGATCGTCGTCCCCTCGCTCTCGGCGTCGAACTCGATCACCGACACGCCCGGATCCTCGACGGCGTCGACTCGAAATCCCTCTGGAGCGAGCTCGATCACTTCATGCAGCTCGGGCACGAGCCCGCGCGCGGTCGCTTTCACCTCGAGAGCGAGCATGCCCTCCTTCGCCTGTCGTTCATCGAGCGTCTGCGTGACGCGGAGCTCCTCGAACGGACGCGGAGCCGGACCCGTCCGCGCGGCGTCGATCACCACGGCGGGGCTCTCGACCGGGATGACCGCGTAGCCGCTGGTGTCGAGGAAGTCGAGATCGAGCCGCAGCGCCGGAACGCGATCGACCTCGGGCCCGCGCGCCTTCAGGAGCAGGTACGCGTACGGCGTGACGCGCCAGCCGTACTCCTCGGTCGCCTTCGAGTGCGCCTTCGGGTGGTTGAACGTGACCGAGATGACGTCGAAGGTCTCGTTCAGCGCCTCGCGCGCCGCCTCCTCGAACTTGTCGCGGTAGTTCTCGGTGGGCCGGCCGTAGTTCCACGAGAACGACTGGTTGTTCTGGTTGACGAGGTACTTCTGGAACCCGCCTGACTCGCGTTCGATCTCCGTCGTGTGCCGGAGGTCGACGAAGACGCCGAACGGGTCTTCATGGCCGACGCGGCCGTCGCCGTCGATGCGCGCCTCGAGCCGGATCTCGGTCACGAGGTCCTTGTAGTAGTCGAACACCTCGCGCGCCTGGGTCGCCCGCTCGTGGTCCGTGACGATCTCGAGACCGGCGCGGACGTAACGGAACTTCACCGCGGGGTTCGCGTTCCCCATGCGCGTGAAGAGCGTGTTCGCGAACAGGCCGACGTGGGCCTCGGCCGCGTCTCCGGGCAGCGCGAGAATCGCCTCGCGGATCTTCGCGATCTCCGCCTGCGCGAGCACCATGGCCGAGTCGACCGCTTCGAGGTCGCACGCTCCGAGCGCGGCGTAGAACCAGGTCTCGAAGACGCGCGAGGTCCACTCGTCCTTCTTCCGATCGGGCAGGTCGGCCGCGTAACGGCGCGCCGCGTCCCCGAACGCGGCGAGGGCCTCCCGGCGGCGGCTCGTGAACTCGGAGCTCTTGCTCACCTCCTGATGGTAGTTGTTCTCGTCGTGGCGGATCGCCGCGTCGGCGAGGCGCAGCGCCCAGTGGTCGCCGTGCTGCGCGAGGCCCTTCGCGACGACGGCGCGGGCGACCTGGTAGCCGCGCAAGACCTCGTTCTGGATGTCCTTCTGGCGACGTTGCGTCTTCTGGTCCTTCTGGACGGCGGGATCGCGCCATACGCTGACGAGGTTCCCGCGCATCCGCTGGATCAGCTCGGCCAGCGTTCGCGGCTTCAACTGCTCGAGCGACCCGAACACGCGCTCGATCGTCTCGAGCCGGTAGACCTCGGCCGTGCTGTGGGCGGCGGTGAACGCCTGCGCGAGCAGCTCCTCGTCAACGTCCTCGATCGGCAGGTCGCGCAGCCGGCCGATCCACTCGGCGAGCTCCTTCAGGTTGCGTTCCTGTTTCGAACGCGTAAGCGGGATGCCGTTCGCGCGCTGCTCGAACCCGTAGATGTAGACGTACGGGTTCGAGCGCCGGCTCACGTTCGGGTCGTGGTCGCGGGCCCACACCCGGAGGAACTCGTCGACGAGCTCCTTGGCCGGCCGCGGATGCAACCTGGCGAGGGACTCGATGTAGGGGAACGCGTCCTCGGCCTCGCCGATCTTGAGGAAGAGCTGCGCGATCACCATCGTGAACTTGGGGCGCAGCTCGTCGTGGATCGCGTCGAGCCAGGCGTCCGACGGGCGGATGTCGAGCATCCTCGGGGTCGCGATCGGATCCGGCTGGTTGTTGCGGTTCTGCCGCTGCTGGTTCCAGTAGAAGAAGTTCCCGTAGACGTCGCGCTCCAGGCTCGGGCCGCGGCTCGTGGACGTGTCGAACTGGTAGGAGTAGCTCGCCTCCTTCAGCCAGTTGTGCGCGAGGAGCGCGAGCGGCTCGCGCCACTCCTCCGCACGCTGAGGCGCGGCGGCGATCAAGGCGTTCGCCGCGGTCGTCTGCAGCGACAGCCCGCGCAGCCGAGCCTCGTCGTCCTTTGCCTGGGCCAGCAATCCCTGCGACGCCGCGGTTCCGATCGCCGACACGATCTCCATCCCGCGCTCGGGACGTTCCGTGAAGCTCTCGTCGAGCCACGATTGCCCCAGCTTGTCGCCGATCTTGGGCGCGAGGTCGACGGCGCGCGTGAGCGCCTCGTCCTTCTCCTCCTTCGAGACTTCGCCCTGGGCCAGGACCGCCTGCGTCACCGTCCATGCCTGCTCGAGGAACTCGGTCCCCTTCTCCTTCTCGTGCATCGCGATGAAGTAGCGGGAGAGCAGGTTCAGCGCGTCGCGGTCGTCCTCCTCGATCGCGACCTCGGCGGTCGGGAGGAACTCGCCGGCCGCGATCGCCTCCCCGGCGTCGAACAGCATCCGCGCGATCTGGCGCCGCGTCAGCGGGAACCCATCGGCGCCGGCGCCGGTCTTGAACAGCGTGACCGTGCTCTCGAGCAGGTTGCCGGTCGCGAGGCATTGCTTCAGGATCTCGGCGAGGCTCGCCAGGTGCTCGGGCTCGAGCTTCGCCGGGACCGCGGCGGCCAGGCCGATGACGTCCCCGGGGGCGAAGACGTTCGACTCGGCGAACGTCACGAACGGCGACTTCGGCTTCGGCGGCCCGACCTTGAGCGACTCGAGCAGACGTTTGTAGCCCGCCTTCCCCTCGTCCTCGGTGAGACCGCCGAGGTAGCCCTTCACGCCTTCCCAGCGTCCGAGCGTGACGTCTCGTCGGAACACCTCGAGCTCCGCCTCGAGCGCCTTGGCCTCGGCCTCCTTGCGCGCCGCCTCCTCGGCTTTTCTCGCCTCTTCCTCCGCCTTCTTTCCGGCGGCCTTCTCCGCCTGGCGCTTCGCCGCGTCATCGACCTCGGCCGGAGTCTCGGTGGTCCCGCCTTCGTCCTCCTCGCCCCCGGCGGGTGCATCCGCGCCCGGCGCGTTGCCGGGCGTTTCAACGATGTCGCCCGCGGTCGGGCTCGACGGAGCGGCGTCGGAGGAGGCGCCGGAGTCGGCGGCGTCGAGTCCGGCGGTCGATGGGGTCGATTCCGTCGCGACCGAAGAGGACGGCTTCGGCGGCTCCGACCACGCCTTCAAGATCGCGGACGGACGGCGGTCGAACTCGATCTGTTCGAGCCGCTTCTGCCGCTCGGAGGGCGGGGCCTGGTTCGCCGCGGCACCGCCGGCGCGGCTCGCGCCCGCGGCCGCCTCGCCGCCCGCGTCGCCGACGCGCGGGACTCCGTCCGGCCCGATGACGATCCCTTCGGGGAGCTCGCCGTGGATGATCACGGTTTGGCCGCGCGCCGCCGGCGCGACGAAGGCGACCGCCAAGCCGGCGAGCGCGACGACCGTCGAGTACCGCATGAACCCCTCCTTGGGATCGACCCTCGCCATCAAGAGCCGGAACCGTCCGGCGGGGGCCCGGAGCTGGCGCCGCGCGCGTCCTTCTCCTGCGCCTGGCTTCGGCTGCCTTTTCGCTGACCACGACCGCGGCCGGTGTCGCACCCGCGTCACTGGCTGGGCAACGGAAGCCCCTGGAGCTCGCCCAGGTCCATGCGCGCGAGGAGGATCGCAGCCCCGAGGTCCTGTTGGTTCTTCTCGAGTGCGTCGTGGTCGTCCCTCGCTTTCGCATCCTCGGCGAGCAGCTTGTAGATCTGCCGGGCCGATTCGATCTCGGGCTCCCAGTCCTCTCGCGAGGCCCCCTCGAGGCGCATCAGCCAGGTCATGTAGTACTGCGAGCTGGCGAGCGTCGAGCGCGCGTCGGCGAGCAGATCGTGGCCGGCGGTCTCGTCCCCGACCATCTCGTTCACCAGCGTCTTCAGCTCCTGGTGCGCGTCGGGCAGGCGGCTCAGGAACATCTGCGCCTTCGCGCGTTCGAGGCGCAGGGCGCGGTGGGCCTCGCGTTGACCGTCCGGAAGAAGCTGCAGCGCTTTGGCGTAGCTCGCCTCGGCGCGCTCCCACTCGGCGCGCGCGGCTTCGTCGCCCGCTTCGGCGGCGATCGCGCGGGCCGCGCCGGCGTGGCGCGACGCCTCCGCGATCAACGTCGCCGCGTCGTCCTCGATCATCCGCACCTGGCCTGGACCCATGTGGTACGCCACGGCCGCCACCGGCAGCAGGATCCAGAACAAGAGAATGGACTTTCTCATCGGCCTGTCCCCGTCAAGGAGCATGGAACACCGCCTCCGGCCGCGGAGCGGATGCGGCCCGGCGTCTCGATCGGTCTCATCCTATCGGCTCCACGGTCGAAACCGGGGTCGACGCTCGGCGTGGTCCGGCCGAGCGGGCCGGCGTTCGGCGCGGCCCCGCGGGGACGCCTGGACGCCAGGCGGTGCCGAAATAGTGCAGCAGGAGCGGCATCAGCGCGAGGAGTCCGGCTCCGGCCCCGGCCGCGATCAGGGCGTACTCGCGCAGCGTCAGCCGGGCCAGGCGGCCGGGCTGGCCGGCGCTCGTGAGATCGGCGATCAGGCGGCTGCTCAGGTGCTTCTCGTTGCCGTCGTGATACGTGCCGCCGAGCCGCACCGCGATCTGCCGCAACGTCGAGACGTCCTGGCGGGACTGGCGTCCGTCGATGAACCGCCCCTTGACCGGGTCGCCGACGCCGACGATCAGGACGCTGCCGATCGACGCCGGCATCTTCGGCATCCCGCGCGTCGGTACCGTGTCGCCGTCGCTCACCACGATCAGGGTCGTGCTGCGCGGCTGCCATGGCCGCGCGATCTTCGCCGCTTCCTCGAGGCCCGTGAACAGCTTCGTCTGACCGGGCGGGAACGCGTAGTGCATCGGCAGGTCGCCCAGCACGTTCCTGACGACCTCCACGTCGGTGGTGTCGACGACGACCGGCTTCGCGCCGTTGTAGGTCGCGACCACGGAGAGCCGGAACTCGTCGAGCGGGACCCGCTTGAAGAACGAGTCCATCACCGCTCGTGCGCGCTGCATGCGGCTCTGCTTCTCGTCGGGCCCCGCGTCGACGAGGCGCATGCTGGGGGAGACGTCGAGGACGACCAGGACGTGGCGGTGATCGCCCACGAACCGCCTCTCGGCCGCGGGCGACGCGTGGGACTGCGGCTCGACGAAGAAGAGCGTCGCGAGCCCCCACGCGACGGCCGTCGTCGCGAGCGCCCGCCCGACCGGGGTCGCGCGGGCGAGCCACCGCGGGCGTCCGCTCCGACCGAACGCGAGAAGCGCGACGCGGCGCGCGCGCGCGGAGTGCAGCAACTCGGCCCCCGTGGCGAGGACGAGCGTCGTCGCGCCGAGCAGCACGGGGATCCATCGTTCGTCTACCACGGCGTGTACCTCAGTCCGAACGCCGCGAGCAGCACGACGCCGAGCAGGCCGAGGCCGAGCTGGCACCACGGCTCGTAGTCGTCGACCGCCTCGGCCTGCGACTTCTCCATGCGCGTCTGCTGCATCTCGTCGATGCGCTGGAACACCCGCTTCAGCCCCTCGGCGTCGCCGGGGTTGAACACTTCGCCGCCGGTGCCGGTCGAGATCTTCACGATCTCGTCGGGCGGCTCGGACTGCGAGACGTGGACCGCGTAGACCACGACGCGATCGTCGTTCAGAGCACGCGTGATCTCCTCGCTCCGACCGCTGCGCAGGTCGGAGCTGTTGCCGTCCGAGACGAGGATGATCATCCGGTCGCCGTCCTCGCGCGACGTCAGGATCCGCCGGCACGCGAGGAGCGCCTTGCCGATCTCCGTGCCGCCGAACCAGGACGGGAGCTGGTCGGGCTTCATGAACGGAGGCGCGCAGCGGAACGCCGACACGTCGGTCGTGAGCGGGACCCAGTGGAGGACCGAGTTTCCGAAGAACGTCAAGCCGAACGCGTCGCCGTCGCGGTAGTCGAGGAAGTCGTTGATCGCCTCCATCGAGGCGTCGTAGCGCGTGCCGTCCTCGAAGCGCGCGGTCATGCTGCCCGACACGTCGACGCAGAACTCGATGTTCGTAAGCACCCTCTTCGACCGCGGCTCGTCCCAGCGCTGCGGCCCGGCGAGGATGAGGATCACCACGGCGAGGACGAGCGGCGCGAACGACTCCGCGGCGCGGATCGTGAACTGGAGCCAGGCCCCGGAGCCTCCCGCGCCATGATCGAACGGCAGAGCGACGCCGCGCCCGCGCCGCGTCCAGATCCACGCGAGGAGGAGCGCCGGGACGAGCAGGAGGAAGAGGACCGGCTTGTGGCGAAACGGCGCGAGGAGCTCCATCGTCACGCCTCCGTTCGCGCTGGCGCCGCCGCGTACGGCCGGAGCAGCTCGCGCAGGTCGGCGGCCGCGGTCGGGGACGGATGGTGGAGCCACTCCTCGACGCGTCGCAGGAGCGGCCCCGCCTCCGCGTGCTCCTTGAGCCGCGCGAGAGCGTCGCTCGGGCGCACGTCGTCGAGTCCGAGCCGCCGCCTCCAGTAGGCGACCAGCAGCATCTCGAGCTCGGCGTGATCCTCTGGCGTTCCGCGCCCGCTCGACGCCCGTTCGACGAGCGGTCGCAGGCGCTCGGCCATCGTGACCGGCCGTGCGGCCTCCTCGACCTCGCGCCGCCGCTTCGTGCGACGGACGAGCAGGATCGTGAGGAAGCCGACGATCCACGTGACCGCACCGAGCGCGATCCACGTCCGGTAGCCGCCGAGAGCGGGGATCTCGCCGGAGTCGAGCCGGTTCGGCAGGATCTGACCGTCCGGGAGGACCGAGCGGATCGTCACCGGAATCGCCGGCAGGTCGTCGGTGGCCGAGCCGTCCCGCCGCGCGAGGAACGTCCGCAGGTCGAACGTCCCCGCCTCGAGCCCCCAGTAGACGAGGCTGTAGCGCAAGCGATCGCCGTGCGGCGCGACGCTCGCCACGCGCAACGCGATCGGCGACTTGAAGTCGGTCTCCTTCGGCTCCAGCTCGCCGCCGGGAAGGACGAGCTCGTCGATCCGCCCCGGCATCCCGATCGGAACGTCGCGCGTGTCCTCGGCTCGCGCGAGAGGCGCGACCGCGATCACGACGGCGAGCCAGGGGCGCCGGCGGTTCATCGGGCGCCTCGCTGGAGCAGGCCGCGCGCGTGGAAGAAGCGACGCAGGTCGGCGACGTACGGCCGATCGGTCCGAATGACGAGGTGGTCGATGCCGCTTCGCTTCAACGCGGCGTCGATCGACGGCTGGTCGAGGTGGCGGCGGCGGCCGTGGGTCACGATCTCGCGCCCGGTCTCGGCCTCGCGAGCTCGCAGGAAGCCGGCGCCTTTCAGGCTCCATTCGGCCGGGTCGACGAACTGCAGCACCGCGCAGTCATGCAGTCGCGACAACCGTTTCAACCCGTTGAGCGCGGCGTCGTCGTGGAGGTCGGAGAGCACGATCATCAGCACGCGCTCCGCCAGGCTCGGCGTGATCTCGCGGATGCGCCGAGCCAGCGTCGTCGGCTCGTCGAAGCGATAGCGGACGAGCTGCATCATCCATTGCATGACGTGATTCCGCGACAGGCTCGGACGGACGAGGAGGTCGCGGCCGCCGACGCCGACGACGCCGACCGGGCTGACGCGGTCGAGACACGCGAGCGCGATCCCCCCGGCGATGAACACCGCCGTCCGGTACTTGCTCCACGCGTGCGAGGCGATCGTCATCGACGCCGAAGTATCGAGGAGCAGGTAGCACGGCATCCGCTTTGGCGACTCGAACTCCTTCACGAACACTCGTCCGGCGCGCGCGGTGACGCGCCAGTCGATGCTGCGGACCGGATCGCCCCACTCGTACGGCCGGGACTGGACGTACTCCACCCCGGAGCCGACGAACGCGGAGTGGTCGGTGCCGTAGCTCAGGCTCGTCGCGAGCCGCTTGATCGCGATCTCGAACCGGCGCGAGTCGAGTGCGTCGATGCCGTCGAGTTCTGCTTCCATTCCGGTCCTCGTCGAGCTTGCCCTTCGTCAGCGGTCCTTCACCGCCGCGGTGCGCCCGTTCGTCGGCCGCGGCTCCCGAGCCGCGCGGACGGAGGGGGTGGTCGCGCCCATCGACCTCAGGATCTCGTCGAGGACGTCCTTCGTGGTCCGGCCGTCGGCGAGCGCTTCGTACTTCAAACGCATGCGATGCAGGATGACGTCATCGGCGAGCGCGAACAGGTCCTCCGGCGCGACGTAGGAGCGGCCGCGGATCAGCGCCCGCGCGCGCGATGCCTTGATGAGCGAGATTCCGGCCCGCGGACTTCCGCCCAGGTCCACGCTCTCGTGGGTGCGCGTGCGGTGGACGACCTCGACGACGTGCTCCAGGAACGTCTCGCTGACGTGGACGCGGTGGACGGCCTCCATCGCGGCCACGAGGTCCTCCGGCGCGCCGACCGGCTCCTTGTCGAGCACGTCGAACTCGGTCTGCACGATCGCCCCCTTGTCCTCCTTCATCACCGCGAGCCGCGAGTTGCGCCGCAGCACCTCGCGCTCCTCGTCGGGCGTCGGGTAGTCGAGCCGATGCAGGAGCATGAAGCGGTCGAGCTGCGCCTCGGGCAGCTCGAACGTCCCCGCCTGCTCGACCGGGTTCTGAGTGGCGATGACGAGGAACGGCGCGGGCAGCTTGAACGTCTCGTTGCCGATGGTGACCTTGCGTTCCTGCATGGCCTCGAGCAACGCGCCCTGCACCTTCGGAGCGGCGCGGTTGATTTCGTCGGCGAGGAGCAGGTTGGTGAAGATCGGCCCCTTGTGGACCCGGAAGTCGTTCGTCCGCGGATCGAGCACCTCCGAGCCGAGGATGTCGGACGGCAGCAGGTCGATCGTGAACTGGACGCGCGCGAACTCGAGGTCGATCGTCTTCGAGAGGACCGAGACGAGGAGCGTCTTCGCCAGCCCCGGCACCCCCTGGAGCAGGACGTGCCCGCCAGTGAAGAGCGCGATCAACAGGCGCTCGACGACCACGTCCTGGCCGACGACCACCGTCGCCACCCGCTCGCGCACGTCCTGCACGAAACGCTTGGTGCGTTCGAAGTCGACGGCCGCGGCCGGATCGGATCTTGAATCCATGGGACCCCTCCGTCGAGAGCACCAACGGCATTGGACGGGACGTCCCGCCGGTTTCTCACCGCATTCTGCGGATTTCGGCCCGTCGCGGGAACCCCGGTCCATAGCGATCGCTCGAACGTCCGCGGCTGGAGCGACCGGGACGTCGCCGTGGCAGCGGGAGATCGGGCGCCGGCCTACTCCACCTCCCGCAGAACGGGAAACCCGTGGCCCTCGTGGACCCATGGATCGAAGAACCCCCACGTCACCAACCCGTCATCCGACTCCGGCTCGAGCAGATAGAGCGCGAGCGTGCCGAGCGGCTGTGCCATCGGTACCCGATACCATCCGGTTCCGACCACCCGTCGCTCCCGGCGCGGCGTCGCCTCGATCGTCACCTCGTGACGCCCCTGGAACTCCCGGTCCGCCCGCTCGACCCGATCGATCCGGTAGACCTCGCACGCGACCGGCCGCTCGACCGGCTCCTCTTCGACGCGCACGCCGTGCTGCCGGAGCTTCTCGACGATCGTCTCGAGCTCGCCGGGGACGAGGTAGGCGCGCGGCCGGCTGACGGTGAGGGTCGGGCGGAAGCGCCCGAAGTGCGTCACCGCGTAGTCGACCGCGATTCCGGTCGACGTCTCGTTCCATCCGTCGCGGTAGGTGAGCTCGCTCGGGATCACGACCGAGCCGGAGAACGCCGCGATCTCGTGGCGGATGCCGACCCGCTCCGTGCCGTCGGCCCGCTCGCCCGCCGCGATCACCTCGGCCCGTGCCCGCGCCCGCAACGAGCGGATCGTCGCCGCGTTCTCGACCGCGTACCCCGCGCACTCGCGGACGAACTCGAGCGTGGCGCGAACGCGATCCTCGAACGACGCGTACGCGTACGCTTCGCTGAGGATCGAGAGGTGGCCGCGGAGCCCGCGGTACGGCGCGCCGAACCGGGGCTGCGACGAGTACGTCATCCACTTCGTCTTGTCGCGGTCGAAGTTGCCGTAGAAGAACGTGCGGTCGCCGGTCCGCTCGCGGAGACGCGCGCTGACGGCGGGGAGCAGGACGTCGCGCGTCCACTCGAGCGGCGCGAGCGGACCGGACGGGTTCTGCGGAGCCGCGTAGGTCAGCACGAACCGGTGGATCGAGCCGTTGGTCGTGTGGGTGTCGATCACGAGGTCGGGGTCCCACGCGTTCAGGAGCAGGACGTGCGCGCGGGCCTCCGGACTGTCGAGCTTCATGTAGTCGCGGTTCAGATCGAGTCCCTGTGCGTTCGGCCGCTGTCCCATTCCGTCCTCGGGACCGTTCTGTCCCGGCCGGTTGTCCTTCGCGACGCGCTCGTTGCCGTCGGCGTTGTAGATCGGCGCGATCAACAGGATCGAGCCGCGGAGCAAGGCGCGGCCCTCGGCCGAGTCCGGATCGGTGAGGTCGCGCGCCCACATCAACAGTGCTTCCTTGCCGCAGACCTCGCCGGCGTGGATGTTCCCGAACGCGAACAGGATCAGCTTGCCGCTGGCTCGCGCTGCCGCGGCGTCGGCGATCGGCGGGTCCGAGAGAACGAGGAGCGGGATCTCCCGTCCTTCGACTGTGCGGCCCAGCGAATCGAGGCGCACGAGCGGAGATCGCGTCGCGAGGGCGCGGCAGAAGCGAACCACATCGTCGTACCGCGTCGTCGCGCGGTAGCGCGAGAGCTCGGCGGAGGTCTGGAGGTCGCTCCTGGCGGCGGCGGTCCCCGTGAACGCGGTGCACCACGCGACGGCGACGAGGACGAACGATCGGATGCGGCTCATCGCGACAGGGTACGAAAGCGGGTCAGGAAGTCAGCAGGTCATCCATGCACGCGGACAACCTCTGCCACGCTCCCAGCGCCGCCGGATTCGGCGGGCCGGGGGAGAGCAGGTCGACCTTCTCTCCCGGGTCGTTGACGAGGTCGTAGAGGAACTCGATCGAAGCCGACGACGCCTGGCGGCGGATGTACTGAACTGATCGTTCCGGACCGCCCGCGTCAGAGTCGCGCGGTCAGCGAGACGAGGCGGCACGCGACGAGGAGCTCGTGCCCCATGACGCGCGCGACCGTCCAGCTCGAAGGGACCAGTCGGACCTCGATGCACGGCGAGCCGCCGCCCTCGGCGGGCACCGCGAACGTGGCGCGCGCACGGCCCGGGACGTGCATCGTTCCCACGAACGTTCCGTCGATCTCGACGGCGACGTCGATCGCGGCGGCGTGGCGCGACCCCAGCGGTGCGAGCTCGACCTCGATCTCGCGGCACGGCCGCGGCAGCATCGCCAGCAGCCGAGCCCCGATCGTGCCGTCCGGGTTGAGCCCGCCGTAGACCTGCGTGCATCCGCGGCCGGTGCTCGGCTCGATGCTCGACTGGAGCATGGCCTGGAACCGCTCGCGCCGGGCCGCGGCGCCAGCGGTCACCTGCGCGGGCGTACGCGCCGCCGCTCGCGCGGCCGCGAATGGCGCGCCTACCGGTGGTCGTGGTCGGTCCTCCCCGCGCGCCACGAAGCCTCGCTCGAGCAGTTCGTCGACGATCCAACGCGCGCAGGCGTCGGCACAGGCGGCGTTCGGATGCGGGTCGCGCTCGAGGCCGAACTCCGGCCGCATCTGATGGAGCAGGACCACGCACGCCAGCTCCGGGCGATCGCGGACGAGCCGCTCGCGCACGAAGTAGGCGTGGCCTTTGTCGGACTCCGAGTCGCCCTCGAGCCACGCGACGAGCAGTCGGCCGTCGCGCGCACGCAGGACGTCGTCGAGACGCAGGAGCAAGCGCGCGTTGTCATCGTGACGGCGGTTCGACTCGCGGCTCAGGTCGGAGGTCAGCGCGGTCGCCCCGAGCTCGTACATCGAGACCGCGTCCGGAGCGTCGCCCCGTCGCACGCGGTCGGCCAGGGCGAGCACGAACGCGTGGACCATCTCGGTGCCGACCACGAGGAGCGGATCCTCCGCGGCCGGGTCATGCGAGAGGCGCGTGCGCCCGGACGCATCCGGGGAGAACGTGTCCGCGGTGTCGTTGCCGATCGGGATCGCGACCACGACGTCCGGGTCGTAGGAGGAGAGATTCTCCTCGAGGAACGACGTCGAGTTGCGGAGGTTCCAACCCGGCACGGCGACCGTCTCGGCCACGACCCGCGGGGCAGAGGGGCCGCGGACCTCGTTCAGATGAACCTCGATGCGGGCCGCGATCGTCTCGTCGTCCGCCAGACCGACGCCGAACGCCACCGAGTCCCCGACCACCGCGATTCGAACCGCGTTCGGCGGGATCTCGCCGGGTCGGATGCGCGTCCCGCGCGGCCCGACCCGGAATTCGCGGTCGAGGATTCGATGGGTGCCCGGCCGGAAGACGTAGCCGATGCGCGGGTCGACGTGGGACCGGTACGTGCCGGTCGACGACTTCTGTGCCTCCTCCGCGCCCGCCGCGAGCGCCTCGGCGAAGTCGAGCAGAGGTCGCGGTCGCAGCGACCGCCCGAGGAACAACGACAGCGCACCCTCCCCGATCAGGACGGTGAGGACGGCGGCCACGAGCAGGATGGCGATGCGGGGCAGGAGTCGCGAAAGCACGAGGAGAGTATCCCTCGCAACGGTGACGGGAGCAAGGTGCGCATCGAATGCGTACGATGCCGCGATGTCGTTCGCCCTCTCGTCGATCCTCTTCTTCGCCGGCGTCTCCGCCGCGGCCGTCCTCGCCGGGGCCGTGATCACTTGGCTGTTCGCGCGGGTCGTGCTGCGCCGCCGCTTCTCGCGCTACTGGCGGAAGTTCCTCCGGGCGCACCTCGTGCTCGTTCCCGTCTACCTGCTCCTTGTTCCCCCGGTCGCGTTCGCGGTCTTCATCCGCATGGGGCTCGGCACTCGACACGACGAGGTCGGGTACGAGGGCCCCCGCGTCGACGCCGCCGGCGTGTGGCATTTCCAGAGCCGGACGTCGCTCGACGGCGAGCGAGCCGGGCGCGCGGCCGGTACGAACGGCGGCGGGTCGATCGCTCCGACGCCGCGCTACCCCGAGCGCGGCGTCGTCCTCGAGGCCGACGACGGCGTGCGGCTGAACGCCTACTTCGTGCCGGCGGCCGGCGAGGCGCGGTTCGCGGCGGTCGCGGTGCATGGGCTGTTCCGCGGCGGGCTCGAGCTCGAGACGGTCGCGGCGATGATCAACCGGCTCGGCGGCGACGTGCTGATGCTCGAGATGCGCAACCACGGGCGCAGTGGTCACGCGTGTCCGTCGTTCGGCCTGCGGGAGAGTCGCGACGTGGTCGCCGCCGCGCGCTACCTGACCGAGCGGCGCCCTGAGCTTCCGTTGATCCTCTACGGAGTGAGCCTTGGATCGGCGGCGGTCGCGCTCGCCGCGCCGCGCGTGATGGAGGCGGACGGCGTGGTCCTCGACGCGCCGTTCCCAACCTTCATGGACGTCTTCGATCACCTGGCCGGGGAACGCCTTGGGTTCTTCGAGCCGTACCGCTCGCTGCTGCTGTGGTCCGTCGAGCTGCTCTGCGCCTTCGACGCCGGGGACGTCCGGCCGGTCGACGCGGCGGCGTCGCTCGACCCCTCGCTGCCGGTCCTCGTCATCGGCGCCGGCGAAGACGATCGCGCTCCGCCCGAGGACGTCCGCCGCGTCTACGCGGCGCTCCGCGCGCCGGAGGGGACCAAGGAGCTCTGGATCGAGACGACCGCCGAGCACGGAAAGGTGTGGGAAGTGGCGCCGGATCGCTACGAGGCGCGGCTCTCCGGTCTGATCGACCGAGCGCTCACGCGCTGAGCTTCGCGGCCAGCCACGCGCGTGCGACGCGCCACTCGGCTTCGACGGTCGAGACCGAGACGCCGAGCGCGTTCGCCGCCTCGGCGACGGAGAGTCCGGCGAAGAACCGGAGCTCGACCACGCGCGCCTGCCGCCCGCTCAACTTCGTGAGCTGTCCGAGCGCGTCGTCCAGCGCGATCAGGTCGACCGTGGCGCCGTCGCCGCCGGCGCGGATCGCCTCGTTCAGGGTGACGCGCTCCCAGTGCTCGCCGCGCTTCTCCGTTCGCTTCGCGCGCGCGTTGTCGACCAGGATGCGTCGCATCGCCTGCGCGGCGATGCACAGGAAGTGCGTCTGGCTCTCGTAGCTCGCGTCGTGCTGATCGACGAGACGGAGGAACGCCTCGTGCACCAGTGCGGTCGGCTGGAGCGTGTGGTTCGCTCGCTCGTCGTTCATGCACCGCGCGGCGATGCGGCGCAGCTCGGTGTACACCAACGGGAGGAGCTTCTCCGCCGCGGAAGAATCGGCGCCGGCGCCGAGCCGCCGCAAGAGCTGCGTCACTTCGTCTCTCGCCTCGATCTCACTCATCGGTGGTCATTCTGCTGGATCGCGGCGGTCGTCCAAAACGATTTCGGACCTCGGGAGCACGAGGTCGAGCGGCTCGGACGCGGCTCGTCGCGCGCGTTCGAGGTAGGTCGCGCGCGGAACCGTGAAGACGCCGAGCGACGTGAGGTGGCGCGTCGGATACTGCACGTCGAAGAGCTGGATTCCGGCCGCGAAGAGCGTGCGGACCGCGCTGACGAACGCGATCTTCGATGCGTCATCGACTCGACGGAACATGCTCTCGGCCGCGAACAGGCGACCGATCTGGACGCCGTAGAGCCCGCCGACCAGGCGGCCACCGTGCCATACCTCGATCGAGTGGGCGTGGTCGTCGCGATGGAGCCCGACGTAGGCGTCGATCATTTCCGGCAGGATCCACCGTCCGTCGCGGCGCTCCTCCCCGCACTCGTACATCACGCGCCGGAACGCGCGGTTCCACGTCACGCGGAACCCACCGTGCCGCAGCGTCCGAGCGAGGCGCCGCGCGACATGCAACCGTTCGGGGGTGGCGATCGCGCGCGGGCTCGGCGACCACCAGAGCGGCAGCGTCGTCTCGCCGTAGCACGGGAAGATTCCGCTCCGATAGGCAGTCAGCAGCCGCTCCTGCGTCAGGTCGCCGCCGATGGCGACGAGCCCGTCGCGGTCGGCGGCGTTCGGGTCCGGAAAGACGCAGGGCGCGCCAGGCTCGAGGAAGAGCGGGATCGGTTGAAGACGACGCGTGGACACGCGGGGAGGATACCGACTTCCATCGACGACGAAGCGGACGTTCCGTTTCGCGCCCGCGGCACGGTTCGCTACCGTGGCGAACGCCGTGGATGCAGATCGAAACGAGAGACGGGAGAACGATGACGCGCGAGAGCGCGCGGCGGAGTTGCTGTGGACCCGGTTCGGGCACGCGCGCTTCCTTCCACCGCAGGCGGAAGTCGTCGAGCACCTCCTCGCCGGGAACCACGCGCTCGTGATCATGCCGACCGGCGGCGGCAAGTCGATCTGCTACCAGCTTCCCGCCCTGCTGCTCGACGGCGTGACGATCGTCCTGTCGCCGCTCATCGCGTTGATGCAGGACCAGGTCGACGCGCTCGTCGCGAAAGGGATCCCCGCCACGTTCATCAACTCGTCGCTCGATCGCCGCGAGCGCGAGGCACGCCTCGCGTCCGTCGTGCGTGGCGACGTGAAGCTGCTCTACGTCACACCGGAGCGGTTCCGCAAGCCGGAGTTCGTGAGCGCGATCGCCCGCGTCCACGTACCGTTGCTCGCGGTCGACGAGGCGCACTGCGTGAGCGCGTGGGGTCACGACTTCCGGCCCGAGTACGGCCGCGTCGGCCGGATCCGCGAGCGCCTGGGCGATCCGCCGACGATCGCGCTGACCGCGACGGCGACGCTGGACACGCAACGGGACATCCGGGAACGCCTCCGGATCCCGGATGCGCGCCTGTTCCACGCCGGCATCGAGCGCGAGAACCTGAGGATCGCCGTGAGGACGGTGGGGGATCCGGAGGAGCGGTTCGAACGGATCGTCGACGTGATCGGCCGCATCGGCGGGTCCGGCATCGTCTACTTCGCGCTCATCAAGGACCTCCGCGCCACGAGGGAACGGCTCCACCGGCGCAGAGTCGACACGCTCCAATATCACGGCGACATGAACGCGAAGGATCGACGCCGCGCTCAGCGGACGTTCCTCGCGTCGAACGACGCCGTGGTGCTCGCCACCAACGCGTTCGGGATGGGCGTCGACAAGCCGGACATCCGCTTCATCCTCCACGCGCAGGTGCCGGGCAGCATCGAGTCGTACTACCAGGAGATCGGCCGCGCCGGCCGCGACGGCGCGGACAGCTTCTGCGAGCTCCTCTACCTCGAGGAGGACTTGATGATCCAGAAGCAGTTCGCCGAGTGGGCCAATCCGGACGCGCGCTTCCTGCGGACCGCACACGACGTGCTCGTGCGGTGGGGCGATACGCTGCACGCCCGCGGGCTCGAGGACCTGAAGGAGACCCTCCTGCTGAAGAACCGCGCGGACGGACGCGCCGACACCGTGCTCGCGCTGCTCGCCGCGGAGGGAATCGTCGAGGGGTCGTTCGAGCGCCATGACTTGCGCGTGGTGCGAGGGCTCGCACCCGGCGAGGAGGATCGCATCATCGATGTCGACAAGCGCGAGCGCGACCTGCGGCGCCTGCTCGAGGTGGTCGAGCTCGCGCGCGGCAACGGCTGCCGGAAGGCGGCGATCCACGGCTACTTCGGCTTCCCCTGGCCCGGCGGTCCGTGCGCGAGCTGCGATCGCTGCGCGGACGCGTCGACGTTCCTGGGCGGCTTCGAGGCGCGTGCACCGGCGTCCGTCTCGGCGGCGGAGGACGCGCCCGTCGAGGTCGGGGCGTGGATCCGCGTGAAGGACCGGTTCGTCGTCACGGTCCAACGCGTGTTCCGAGACCGCGACCGCTGGATCATCGAGGCACAAAGCATCGGCGACTTCAAGACGCGCACGTACGACCTGAGCCGCGTCGCCTGGGAGCCCATCGAGTCGTAGGAGGGCCGTTCTACGGCGGCGGCGCACGGAACGTTCGAGGATCGATCACGGCCGCCGCGAACGGTAGTGTCGTGACGACACGAACCATGCGGCGGCCGCGATGTTCCAGCTCCTCCTGACCCTTCATGTCCTCGGTGCGTGCGTCTGGACGGGCGGCCACCTCGTGCTCGCCATCGGCTATCTCCCGCGCGCCGTCCGGACCGGAGACGTCGCCCCGCTCCAGGCGTTCGAAACCCGCTTCGAGCGGATCGGGATCCCGGCCCTCGTCGCGCAGGTCTTGACGGGGTTCTACCTCGCGCACCACTACCTCCCGCCGTCCGAGTGGATCTCGTTCGGATCCGTGGTCTCGAGCCACGTCACCGTGAAGCTGATCCTCCTCGTCGCAACGGTCCTGCTCGCGACGCACGCGCGGCTCCGCGTGATTCCGCGTCTCGACGCGGGGAACGTGCGGTTCCTCGCCGTCCACGTCGTGGCCGTCACCGTCATCGCGGTGCTGCTCGTCGTCGTCGGTGTCGGGATCCGGACGGGCGGAGTCTTCTGACTCCGCCCGTCAAGACGGTGGTCCGTAGACGCTCACTGATCCAGCCGCTGCGTCGTGGTCGGCCCGCCGGAGCCGAAGTCGTTGCCGGAGAACGAGGCCACCGTGCCCTGGCCCTTGCCGCGGCCCGCGATGTCCGGCCCGAACGGTGCGCCGTTCCCCTTGCATTCGTTCCCGTCGATCACGGTGTTGCTGGCGTTGTTGTCGATCCCCTCGTGGGCGTTCTTCAGGCACACGTTGCCAATGAGTTGGACGCCGGAACCCGTCGCGACATCGATGCCGTCGCCATAGTTCCGGATCAGCTCGTTCTGCTCGAGCGTCACCGTGCTCGCCTCGACGTGGATCCCGTCGAACCCGACGAAACGGACGTCGTTCTCGCGCAGGATCGCGCCCGTCGACTCGTACACGAAGATCCCCGCGCCGCCCGCGCGCCGGACCTTGTTCCCGGCCACCGTGCCGCTGAAGCTCTGCACGAAGATGCCGTCATCGTCCATCACCGCGACGTCGTTGTCGATGACGTCGATCCCCGGCCCGTCCACCTCGATCCCGCACTCCCCCGACTCGCGGATCTTGTTGCCCGATACGACGACCGACGCCGCGACCGTGTCGACGTCGATCTGGATCCCCGAACTCGAGGTCCCGGTGCACCGGTTGTCGGCGATCGTCACCTGGATGACCGGCGCCGTGACGTCCAGCAAGATCCCTGGCCCGTACACGCCGCTGATCGTGTTCGACCGCACGATCAACCCCGCCGTGGCGTGTTCGACGTCGATCTCGATCCCTTCGCCGTCGAGCCCCCGGAACTCGTTGTCCTCGACGATCGACTGCTTGCTCGGATGGCTGGGCACGACGTACAGACCCGAGTCGTGAGCCGAGCTCTCGTTGTCGCGAATGACGAACCGACCGCCCTCCGCGCGGATCGTGTTGCTGCCCTCGCCGCTGCGGAGCTTGTTCCTCTCGATGCGCGTCTCGGAAAGGATCGAGGGTGCATCGACGTCGACGTGGTTTCCGTCGCATCCGACGACGGTGTTCTCGAGGATCCGCGCGTCGTTCGCGGCGACCTGGATGCCGAAGTCGACCGGGCTGCGAACGACGTTGTCGCGGACGAGCGCCCGCGACGCCTGCACCCAGACGCCCGGCTTCCCGTTCGCGAGCAACAACCCCTCGACGGTCACGCCCTCCGCCATCACGCGGACGCACGGACCCAGGTACTCCGCGTCGATCATCGCCCCGTCGTCGCCGCGCAACGTGACGTTCGCCGTCGAGATCGTCACCCGCTCGCGATACGCCCCTCCCTCGACGAGCACAACATCGCCAGGCCCCGCCGCGTCGACCCCAGATTGAATCGTCGCATACACCTTCGAGGGCACCTCGATCGTGCCCCCCCGCGCAAGCGTGGTGACGAGAAAAAGCCAGAAGACGATAAACGTACGCATGTCAACCTCCTTGTCGCTGGTCTTCCACACCAAGCGGAAGTCCGGATACCGGAGCCAAAACGACCACCCCCGTCGAACCGAACAA
The DNA here is from genome assembly GCA_964649825.1 of uncultured Phycisphaeraceae bacterium. Classification (GTDB taxonomy): domain Bacteria; phylum Planctomycetota; class B15-G4; order B15-G4; family JADJEK01; genus CAZYQW01. Next base: position 128,037 of record CAZYQW010000121.1, read on the forward strand.
ATGGGGTTCTCCTGACCCAAACCCACGCAATGACCTGCGGGACTGGGCGGAACGAAAGCTCCGACGAGGAGCGGGAGAAGGGAATGAGGAAGGGACTCATGAATGCGACGTCGTGAGCCACGCGACGGCCCGGAGAAGGCGCGCTGCTAACGGCAAGTCGAAAAGGGACCACCGCGGCAACTTGAAAAGGGACCACCTGCGAGACCATGGCGCGGACCCAAGGGATGGGGTTTGGGGAAGGGCGGAGCCCTTCCCCAATCTTTCGGGGAGCCGCGCGAAGCCAGCCCTTCGGGTTGGCTGAAGCGGAGCGCGGCGTTCCGGGGGCGAAGCCCCCGGGAGGAGGGGGTCCAGGGGGAGGAGACTCATGAATTGTGGAGAACTCGAGCGTTGTGGAAAACTCGGCTCCCCGCCTCGAGTCACTTGGCTGCGGCGCGGTTCCGGATCGACTTCGTGCGCTCGGCGTCGCGCAGTCGGTAGCTCTTGCCTTCGGTCCTCAGGATCTTGGCGTGATGCACGATGCGATCGATCACGGCGGCGGCGGCCGTCGCGTCGAGGAAGACTTCGTTCCACCGGGCGAACGGCAGGTTGGTCGTGACGATCAGGCTGCGGCTCTCGTAGACCTTCGCAATGAAGCCAAAGAGAAGATCCGCGCCGAGCTTGTCGAACGGGACGTAGCCGAGCTCGTCGAGGATGACGAGGTCGTAGCGCGCCATCTGCTCGACCCGCCGCGCGAGGCTCCCGGACGACTTCGCTTCGACGAGCGTGTTCACGAGCTCCGCCGCGGTCGTGAAGCGGACCCGGATTCCTCGTTGGCAACACGCCACACCGAGCGCGATCGCGAGGTGCGTCTTGCCGGTGCCGACCTCTCCCATCAACACCACGTTGGCGTGGTCGTCGACGAAGCTTCCCGTCGCGAGCTCGATCACATCTTCGCGGTCGAGATCGGGTTGCGCGTCGAAATCGAATCCGTCGAGACTCTTCAGCCGCGGGAAGCGCGCCTCGCTGACTCTGCGTCGTACCCGCCGCTCGAGTCGATCGCAGACCTCCTGATGCGTGAGCTCAGCCAGGTACTCCGCGTACGGCTGTCGTTGACGCGCCGCCTCCTCGGCCAATCGCTCCCAGTGCTGAGAGAAGGACGGGAGCTTCAGCTCCTTCAAGTCGGCCGAGAGCTGCGGAGGCTCGGCGATCGTTGGCTTCCGATTCATCGTCGGCCTCCATCGAGCAACGCGTCCCAGGCTTCGAGCTTCGGCTCGGCCACTTCGATCTCGCGGAGGTCGGCGCGCTCGAGCTCGATCGGCGCGGGCCGCACCAGCTCGTTCTCGCACCCTTGGCGCAAGATCAGGCTCACTGTCTGAAGCCGCGGAGATCCCCGGTCGAGAGCATGGCGCACGGCCACCTCGACCTCGTTCATCGGGTGAGACTCCATCAACCGCAGGATCTGGACCCACTCCTGGTCCGGCTTGCGGACCTGGGCCCGCAGCCGCTCTCGAAGCTCGTGAAACGCCGAAGGAAGCGCCCACGTCGTGATCGCCGTCGCCTCGCCCACCGCCCGATGCTTGTGCTCGAGCAGCGGCAGGACGTGCATCGGATCGATCACGACCGCTCCCACTTGGAAGCTCCGCGCATGCCGGGCGATCATCGCTTCATCCCGCGCGAACTCCACGCGGTCGTGGTAGAGGCGACACGTGACGACGCGCCTCGCGTGCTCGCTCGGCACCGAGTACGTCGAGCGATCGACGCGCACGTTGCCGTACTTGTTCGCGACGCACGGAAAGGTGCGACACGTCTCCGGGCGGCGTGTCGGGAGCGGACGGAGATGCTCACGCTCGGCCGTGAGTGCCTCGCGCGCCGTGCGGCCGTCCGGGAGTTTGCGCAGGTCGAGATCGCGATCGAGCTCCTCGAGGATCCGCGCGTTCAGCTCGTCGAAGGACTCGACCCTCGGGGTCGGACGGAAGACCAGACCGCGCACGTACTCCACACCCCGCTCGGCCGAGCCTTTCTCCCATCCCTTTCCCGGCGCGCAGAAGTCGACGTGCAGGACCCACTCGCCGCGGAACGCGTGGAAGCGTTCGTTCTCCCGTCGATCGCGCCCGGGCAGCACCTTGCGGACGGCCAGCGACGTGTTGTCCAGGACCGCTCGACGCGGCACGCCGCCGAACCACTCCAGCGCCTCGGACATGCCGTCGAGGAGGCACTCCAGCCGCTCGACCGAGTACGCCTTGGCGAAGTAGACGTTGCTCGCCGGCAAGGTCGCCACCAGGTACTTGATCTTCTGGCGTCGGCCCGCCACCTCGGCCCACGACTCCCCGAAGTCGTACTCGATCGCGTCGCCAAGAACCGGAGTGCGATGCACGAAGACCTCGGGAACGAAAAGGTCGCCTCGTAACCGGGCCACGTACTGCCGCACGCTGCGCTCCGGCAACCGCCCGGTCTTCGGCTCCAGAATCCGCGCGATCCGTTTCGCCGAGATCTTCGGCTCGGCCTTCAGAAGACCCTCGATCTCCGACCGCCATCCATCGAGGCGACAGCCTCGACGCGGACTCCGACGCTTCGTCGGCGCCTCGTCCCCTTCGAGGGCTCGGCGGACCGTCTTGACGTCCACATCGAGCCGGCGGGCGACTTCCCGCTTCGGAACCCCGTCGACGTGGTGCATGTGGCGAATCTCTGCCCACTGTGTCACTCTGATCAACCTCCTGGCCCTCCGCCGCTTGGTGCTTCAAAGACTTCGTACGCCTTCGAAGTACCGCCTCGGAGGGCCGCTTACCAGACCGGGCAGACCCCGCCTCGGGCCCGGTCTGAGGTGGTCCCTTTTCAGCTTGCCGCGAGGTCCCTTTTCAGCCTGCCGTCAACACGCGCGGCTTGAAGTTCGCCCTGCCTCTCGCCGCGGCCGGGCGAGTAGCCGCGGAGGGTTACCCCTCCGCAGCTCTCACAGAACCGGACTTGTGGATCGCACATCCGGCTCTTCAGGTCGAGGTTTCCAAAAGGGACTCCAGTCGTAGCGCTTCTGCCGCCAGAGTCGTTCGAGGGTGACCAGGCGAGA
>CAZYQW010000122.1:0-134549 GCA_964649825.1 uncultured Phycisphaeraceae bacterium
GATTATCCGGAGGTCATCGTCGTCGCTGGCAAGGCGCGACGACGACCGCGTATTCGAGATACGTCGAGGAGGAGCAACGCAGCAAGCGATGACGAGGGCCCCGGAGAAACGTCAACAACTCTGAATCACACCACTAGCAGCCCGCGATGAGTTCCTGTCTTGGTCGAGGCATCTCCGTTCCCGGCAAGGCGCGACGACGACCGCGTCTTCGAGATATCCCAAGGGGGAGCGACGCGGACCAAGGGCGCGTCAGAGGCCCGAGCGGTCGAAGGCGGCGATGTAGATCCACCAGTTGTTGAGACCCCATTCCGTCCGCCCCCCCGCCTTGGGAAGGAGCCCGAGCCACCACTTGTGATGGACCGCGATGTCGGGTCCCCAGCCGTCGTGGCAGTTCATCGGCACTTTCGCGCCCGTCAGGTCCGGGTAATGGCGCCAGTCGAGCGCCTGCGTCTCGACGTATCGCTCGTTCCCCCAGTCGTAGTCGCGGTCGCTGTTGGGCGCGAAGTGGATCGAGCCCACGTGCGCGCCCCCCGGGTGGTCCTTGTCGACGCGCGTGAAGGTGTTCCAGGGGTCGTCGCGTTGGGTGTCCCAAACGCCGCCGCCGACCGCGAGCGCAAGGATCCCCTCGCAGCGGTGGCCGTAGCTCTCGAGCATCTCTCCTTCGCCGCGCTCGTAGCTGAACCCCATGACCCAGTACGTCTTGCCGAGGTCCGGGAGGTCGTACGGCCGGTAGAACCACGGGCTCTCGGTCGGTGGCAGCCGCTCGTCGCGCCGCGGTACGTGCATCGCGTACTCGTCCCAATGGAATCCCGGACTCCCCCACAACCAGACCTCCGTGATCTCCTTCTCCGCCATCACCCGCGGGAGATCGTTCTCCTCGAGGATCGCGCGGTAGCTCGATCGGTCGCCCTCGATCCACTTCTGCGTGCGCACGGCCTCGAGGATGCCCGCGTCGTCGTAGCGGAAGCCCGACAGGAACGGCGGGCACGCGTCGCGCTCGACGCGATGGACGACGCGGTAGTTCACGAGCCCGCCGCTTGCCTTGCGCACGTCCTCGACGAGGAGCTTCGAGAGTGCGTCGGGGTCCCGCCAGCGCAGGACCTCGGTGAGCTTCCGGCCGCCTTCGGCCTCGATCACGGGATCGTAGATCACCACGGCGACGTTCACGTCGATCGGGGACGGAGCGAGGGTGAGAACGAGCGAGAGAAGCGGCGGGTTCATGACCTGACCTACTCGTAGAGCCGGCGGTCCGGCAAAAGGTATGGCTCCGGCAGGAGCCGAGGATAGACACCCAGCCCGCTCGACCCGATCCCGGCCTCGAGCTCGACCGGCACCCCGGCGTGGACGGAGCGGTACGTCACTGCTCTCGCGGCGATCCGCCGGTAGAGCCATTCGTCGAACAGAAGGCGCCAGAGCGGCGCGGTGCGCTCGTCGACCGCCGCGGTCACGGTCGACTCATCGCCGTTCCCTTCGACGCGGAACGAGATCCGATCGCCCGTCCACTCCACGCCCGGCGCCGCGATCTCGCCGTTCGCACGGTCGCCGTCCACGTGCACCGGATCGAGGCCGAGGGCGACGGCGAACGGGGCGAGCGCGACCACCGGAAGAGGGAGCGCCGCGGGATCCACGTCATCCCGACCGCTCCGCCGCGTCTCGACGTCGTCGCGGTCGCGGACCCGTTCGGCGAGCTCCTCGATCCGCGCCCCGTCCGCGCCGCCGGCGCGCGCCGCCGCCAGGCACTTCTCGAGCTCCCGCCGTCGCTCGTACCGATCGACGAGCTCGGCGAGCGCGTCCCGCCGCTCGTCGCCGGTCGCCGTCCTCGCGCGCCGCGCGAGCGCCTCCACCACGGGCCGATCGTCGATCGGATCCGCGAGCGACGCGTAGACGAGTCGGAACAGCGCGCTCGGCAGCCAGAGGATCGGCTCGATCGGACTCCACGCTCGATCGCGGAGAGCGGCCGCCGCCGCCCGATACCGCAGCAGCGGGTCATCGCTCGCCCGCGCGCCCGTCAACACGTACTCCCAGAACCGATCGCGTTGCTCCGACTTCGCGCGCGCGACGGCGTCGAGGCTCGGAGGACGATCGAGGCGGAGGGGGAGCGCGCCGAGCCGCTCCGCGGCGTCGTCGTAGCCGCTCTCGCCCGCGATCGCCGCGACGTCCGCGAAGAGCGCCGCGCCCGTTCCGTGCAAGAACGCGGCGGACAACGCGGCTCGGTACGCGGGCAGGAACGGCGCGTCGCCGCGGAGCCACTCGGCCTCCATCGGGCCCGCGTCGAGCGACCTCGCGACCCGCTCGCTCGTCCCGCGCGCCTCCTCCTCGAGGCGCGCCGTGCGCTCGTCGACCTCGGCCGACGTCGGGCGCCGCACGCGCGCCGCGTGCAGGTGGCCGGCCGCACCGGCCGGACGACGTCGCTCCAGGAGCGAGTCGACGATCCATAGCTCCTGGCGGAACACCAGCTCGTCGAGCCGTCGAACGCGTTCCTCCACTTCTCGCATCGCCGGCGCGCCCGACTCTCCACGCCGTGCGGCGCGGCGCTCGAGCGCAAGCAAGCGGCGGTCCCCGGCGTCGAGCTCGTCATCGGAGACGACGCCGTGAACCCCGGCCACGACCGGCTGCACCACGCCGATCGGGTTCGCCTGGAGGGCGGACGCGACCATGCGCAGCGCGCCGTTCGCCACCGCGGCCGCGAACGAGTAGCGGCGATCGCGCTCGATCTCTCGGGCGAGCCAGAGATCGTCCTGCTCGAGAAGATGCTCGACGCGACGTTCGAACCGTGCGTCGGGCGCGGCGTCGGCGAGGCGCTCGAGCGCGACCCTCCGCTCGTCGGGGTCGGTGCGGGTCGCGGCGTCGAGCAGCTCCGCGCGACGAGCGAGGCCCGCATCCGCGGCTCGCGCGCGATCGAAGCGGTGCAGCGTCTCGACGTCGTCGTCCGGAGCCTCCCGCCCGAGCAGCGATCGTTCCAGCGCACGGGCGAGGCACTGGCGCGCCTCTGGCCACGAAGGAGCCTCCGCCGCGGGTGGCGGCGCTCCACAGCCGGAGAGGACGAGGGCCGCGATGAGACCGGCTCGCGTCATCGGGCGGCCTCCGGGACGGGGAATGGCGCGGGGCCGACTCGATCGAGCAGCGCCTCGAGCGCCACGAGCTGCGCGCGCGCTTCCTCGCGCTCGGGCCGTCCGTCGACCGCCGCGACCTCCGCATAGATCTGCATCGCGGTGGTCACGAGGTTCCGCAGGTAGGCGGCGTCGTGCTCGTACGACTCCGGCCCGCTCGTGACCGCGTACTCGCGCGCGACCTCCGCGTACATGTCGGCGAGTCGTAGGGAGTGCTCGTAGATGCGGCGGCTCTCTTGATGATCCGCCACGACCTGACGCGCCGCGTCGATCGCCACGCGCGCGCCGCTCGGCGAGAGCAGGCGAGCCCGCCAGAGGAGCTCCCGCTCGAGGACGTCGAGCTGCTCGATGCTGGCGAGGACGAGCGACTCCCGCGGAGCCGACGTGTCCAGCGAGTCGAGGCGAGCGTTCAGGTCGGCGCGCGCGCGGGCCCAGTGCATCAAGGCTTCGTCGATCGCGCCGGACGACGGCGGGGCCATCGTGGCCGACATCTCACGCGCGAACGGCAGAAGCTCCGCCGCGCGGGGCGCGAGGTCCGAGCCACCGCCGGCGACCGCGGCGTACTCGTCGGCCGCGGCCGCGAAATCGAACGTGCGCTCGGCCGCGAGCGCCTTCGCGAACCGGATCGCGGGAACGAACGCCGGGTCGGGCAGGAGCTCCTCGTATCGCTCCAGCCGCGCCCGCGAGCTGCGGTAGAGGTTCTCGCCGGTCACGTCGGTCGGGGGATCGAACCGGTAGAGGTCCGCGTCGAGGCCCACCTCGAGCGACGCGACGATCTCGGCCAGGGTCCGCGGGGCATCGAACGCGGGGTCCTCCGCCGGCTCGCCGCTCGAGCAGGCCGCGACGACGAACAGCGCGGCCGAGGCGCAAGAAACGAACGCGATCCTCACTTCCACAGGTCCTGGACGGCGCGCCCCACCCTCGTCTTGCCGTGCCGGCGCAGGAACGCCTTCTGCTCCTTCGCGTCCGGGATCGAGAGCTGGTCGTCGAGGAGCTCGAACAGCGCCGCCTGCGCGGCGGCTTCGTTCTTGGTCGCCTGCGCCGCCTTTCGCAGGCGACCCGCGAGCGCGTCGAGTCCCGCCGCCGTCGCGCGGGTCAACGTGCGATCGAGCCTCCGTTCGAGGCCGAGCCGATCGCCCGTCTCGGGGCCCGAGAGAGAGAGCCACTCGATCTCCATCATCAGCTCCGCCTCGAGGTCCTTCCGTACGCGCGCGGCAAGCCGGTCGGCGCGAAAGTCGGGCGCCTTCTTCGCGTAGCGCGACGCGTCTTTCTCGAACCGCTCGACGTCGCCGGCGAACAGGGCAGCGAAGTCGCGGCGCACCTCATCGGCGGGAAACCCGACACGCAAGAGCCGCAGGACGTCGAGGCCGACGTCGCGCACGGGATCGGCTTCCGCGCAGAACATCGGGCCGTACGGCACGAGCACGTCGGGCGGCCATCCGACCCCTTCCGTGCGAACGCCACGGATCGGGGTGGGACGATCGTTGACGCCGAGGCGGAAGTCGCAGATTCCCGATGGGCACTGGAATCCGTTCGGGATGATCCCCCAACCGCCGGTAGGACGGCCGATCGACACCGCGCGCTCGGTCTCGCTCATCGCCCAGGTGAACGTCTCGGCGGACGAGACCATGCTCTCGTTCTGCAGCATCACGACGGGACCCGCGAACTGCCATGCCCCCGACGGCTCGATGCGCCCGTGCCGGCCGTTGTCGGCGCCGTCGGGGAAGAACCGTCCCGCCATCTCCCACGCGGGACCGTCGCCGCCGCCACCCATCCAGCGACAGTCGAGCAGGCAGACCTCCATTCCCTCGAGCGCGTCGAACGCGATGTGGAACGTATCCGCCGTCGCTCGATCCATCGAGCCGGTGACGCGGATGTAGCCGATCTTGTCGCACCACTTCGCCCGCAGCCAGGTCGAAACCGCTCCCTCCGCCGATTCGACGCCGTCGGGCAGCTCGACCGACGACGCCGAGAACGACTTCCCGCCCGGTCCCCAGCGTCCGACGTCGACGCGGTAGGTCTTGCCGTTCGGGTCGAGGAACGTGAGCCCGAGCTGGTTCGCGTCGCCGAACGGGAGAAGCCGGTTCGTCATCGACTTGTAGAGCGAGTGCAGCGACGAGACTCCCGCGTACCGCGCGATCCGACGCCGTTCCCGCTCCATCGCGTACCAGACCGGCTCGCCCGCGATCGCCACCAGCACGGATCCAGGCACCAGCCGCGACTCGTGCTCGTGCTTCGGCATCACCCCGCAGAGCACGAACTTGCCGTCCTCCCAGCCGAACGCGATCCCGCCGCCGAACGTGCCGTCCCACTTCGACGGCAGGCCCTCCACGTCGGTTCGAGTGACGTTGGTGTGGCTGTCCTCGAGGACGGCGAGGAGTTCCATCACGTTCCGCACGTGCTCCTCGTTCGTCTCGGCTTGCGCGAAGCGAGACTTCATCCGCGCGACGTGCGCCTTCCAGTCGATCTTCTTCGACTCGACCGCGGCCGCGCGTGTCCGCACGACGTCGTCGATGTAGTCGAGATCCTCGAGATACGCCTTCTTGCCCGCCGCCGCGGCGACGGTCGACGAAGCCGCCCCGATCAGAAGGGCGATCGTCAGCGCGACGGCGCTCGGCGTGCGACCCGTCAGAAGTGCTCGGAGATCCCGACGAGCACGATCCCGAGCCGAACCTCCGTCGTGGCCTCGGCATCCTTGACACGGCCCGACATCGTCACGTCCGCGATCCATTCCTCACGCTCCTCGTGTCGATAGAGGCGCGCCGCCTTCTCCTTCTCTCCTTCGGGCTTCTGGAGATAGCAGATCATGGGGTGATCGTGGGAGGAGACCAGCAGCGACAGCTCGATCAGTTCGTCCATGTCGCCGACCGGGTTCGTGGACTTGTCGTCCGCGAATCCCGTCAGCACCACGAAATCGCGGCTGGGCGCGGTGCCGAGGTGATCCCCGTCGTTCGGCTGCACCCCATAGCGGAGCGCGTACAGGCCCTTGTCGATCGGGTTCTCACGGTAGTCGTACTCGTGGCCATGAGAGCGAAGCACGCCGACGAACTCGCCGATCTCGAAGTGCGGGAACTCCACTTGGCTGTCGCTGCGCGGCGTCTCGAGGAGCGGGATCTCCTTGCGCAACCACAGCTCGTAGAGCGTCTTCCCGCGGTGCTGCTCGAGTCGGACCCCGGACGGGTCCAAGAGCGCGCGAAACGCCTCGGGGACCTCATCGGGCGGGGGCGCGGCGGTGCTGTCGTCGCCCTCGCCGGTCCGGTTCTCGACCAGCTCGTACTTGGCCGTCTCGGTGAAGCGGGCGGCGGACGCGATCTCGGGTCGCTCGACGGCCTCGGCGACCGCGACGCGGAACCGGCCGGCAAACGCGCCGCGACTCCCCTGGTCCTGGAAGCGCACGCCCAGCGCGACGGCCGAGACGGCATGGTCGGTGAGCACCGCGGGCACCGCGGTGACCCCATCGGTGAGCGGCGGATAGTAGACCTCCTCGTTCCCGCAGACGTGGTCGTCGCCGTTCACGCACCGCGTCTTCAGCGAGACGACGTCGCCGGCGGTCAGCTCGGCGCAACCCTCGTCATCGCAGCAGCCGACCGCGAGCGCGATCGCGACCACGCGGCGCTCCGCGATCGACCCCGCGAGGTCTCCGAGGCGACTCTTCGCGAATCGTTCGAGCGCCGCTCGCTCGCGCGCTCCGGCGCGCTCGTCGATCAGGAGGATCGCCCTCGACGGCGCCGCGGAGCGGTAGGGATCGCCGAGCGTGTTGCTCGCGCGCACGAACGCGGCGACGGAAAGGCCGGCGAGGTCCACTCCGTCAACCGTGCCCGCGCGGATGCGCCAGGCCAGCGTCGCTTCCTTTCCGGTCTCGTTCACCTCGGCGTTGGCGAAGCAGGGTCCGGTGTAGACGTCGCACGTGCGCGCTTCGACGTAATCGCCCTCGACGATCGGGCCCGCCGGCGACGGAACGAGAAGGCCGAGGGACAACAGGATCGAGTGGTTCATCTTGGACTCGGTGGATCAGGCTGCGAGCGACGACCATCGGATACGACGGGACCGCGGCGGCGCAAGCGGATTCTCGCGTTTCCGCGCGAACCCGCGTCCAGACGCTGACGGTGCCGCTCCCGCCGAGACGCGAAACGGCCCGGCGGAGGGCCGCCGAGCCGTTCATCGATGCGTTCGTGTCCGACGCCCTTACGGGCAGAACGTCACCCCAACCGCGTCGCCCGCCTGGACGACGTCCGATCCGCACCCACCGTCACGCGCGACGAGCTGGAACCAGACCGTGTTGCCGACCATGCCCGCACTCACCGTGTGGTTGAGGGACATGGTGCCGGCTCCCGAAGTCGTGGAATAGGTCCGCAGGAAGTTCGGGGGACCCGGCCAGATCGTGCCCCACGACTGGACGTTGCCGCCGACGCTCCAGCCCGAGAACTCGAGCCCGAACTGGTTCGGGCCGAACCCCGTGCCGTTGATCGTGAACGCTCCGCCGGTGGTCTGGCTGCCGGAGAACGACGTCACCGCGGTCACGCCGGAGAGGCAGCCGACCTCGCCCGCGCCGGTCTTCATCGGCACCGGGCAACCCGGGTCGGTCAAGTTCATCCACGCGAACGTGCCGTCGCATCGCGACAGGATGATGTCCAGGTCCTGGTCGTTGTCGACGTCGAAGATCCCGACGTCGTGGGCACCCGTCATCTGGCTCGTCGTCATGCCGACGACGCCGACCCAGCCGCTTCCCGAGCTCTGGCGCTCCTCGCGGAGCGTCGGGCCGGAGCCACCGCGGTTGTGATAGATGTGGAGGCGACGTCCGCAGCCGCCGATGTCCACGTCCACGTCGCAGATGAGCACGTCCGCGAGCCCGTCGAGGTCGAGGTCCGCCCCGATGTTGTTGCTCGCGAAGCCGTCGTCGCCACCGGTCAGGAAGCTGAAGGTCTTCGTCGAGGACCAGACCACGCGGCCGAGCGAGTCGTTGCCCGTGTTGATCAGGAAGCGGTCGGAGTTGTCGTCGCTCTCGATCACGTCGAGGCGACCGTCGTTGTTCAGGTCGACGACGTTGACGTGGTACGGCGCGAGGCTCGTCGCGAGCTGCTGGGTCTGACCGTTGGAGAGGAAGTTGCCATCGCCGTTGGCGACGTTGAAGAAGTTGTTGTAGCCGACCGTGATCTCCTGCGGCGGGTTGAGGGCCGTCTGGCGAACGATGTCCAGCTTGCTGTCGCCGTTCATGTCCGCGATGACCGACGCCGCGCCGAACGCGGAGTTGATCAGCGCGTTGGGGAGCCGTGTCTGGGTCACGTCGGTGAAGAAGCCGGCCCCGTCGTTGAACAACATGCGGTTGTTCAGGTCCTCGTTTGGACCCTGCTGGGAGCCGCCGGCGCCGCTCGAGTCGTAGTCGCCGAAGTAGAGGTCGGGGTAGCCGTCGCCGGTGACGTCGCCGGTCGCGACCGAGCAGAACCGCGGGTTCTGCGCCTGTCCGGAGCTGAAGTGGATGAGCTGCGGGAAGCGCGAGTTCTCGAACCGCATCCCGTTCCAGGTGGACCCCGTGTTCTTCAGGTTCATGTAGATGCGCGGGTGACCGATGTGCTTCGGGTCGCCGTCGCTCAGGGTCGTGGCGGTGACGAAGTCGTCCCACCCGTCCTGGTTGAAGTCATCGATCTGGACGTCGCGGTCGTTAGTGGCCGTCAGGAAACCCTGGTCACCCACCACGTCGGCGCGGAAGGCGTACACCGAAGTCCGATCGTTCAGGACTCCGTTCTCGTTCATGAGCAGGAGGTTGGTGCGCTTGCCGGTCGAGGTGAACGGCTGCTTGCGCACGATGACGAGATCGATCCAACCGTCCTTGTCGAGGTCGCCCCAGTGCATGTCGGTCTCCGTGTTGGAGTTCGAGATGGTGGTGGCGCTCGGACCGAGCATCGACGCGTTCTGCTGGAACGTGACCCACTGGTCGTTGAACTGGGCGTGAGCCGTCCCCATACACCCAGCGACCATGACGGCGGCGACAAACCTCGCGGACACTTGCATGCTAGCTCCTTCCAGAGACGTTGAGAGGGGCACGAGGCGCTCGCGCCCAGGGCTTGCGATTGCTGGCACCTCGAAACAGCTTGGTTGGCGAAGAGTCTCCCTCGCCAGGCCCACGCAACGACGGTCTGCTCCGAGTTTCTAGGAATCCTGAATCGCGGGCGAGCGTACGCAACTTTCCAACGGCCGTCAATTCGTTTCAAAAGCAGCCGGCATACTCGAGAAAATATGCGGACCCTCGAAGGGAGCTTTCGAAGCGGCAGCGGCGGCGTCCCCGATCCGGCTGGACCCGGATGGATCGTCCCATCTCGTTTCTCAGGATGGATTTATTGACCCACCCAGCCCCTCGTAGCAATCCCGGGTCGGCCGGCACGCGTCCAGGGAGACATCCTCCGCGCGCGACGAGATTGCACGGCATGTCCGCGCGCACCAGTAGAGGTGCTGGTCGTCGCTCGCTTCGTTGACGTAGCCGTGGCGGGATGCCTCGTCGAACTCCGTCGTGTAGTACATCTCTTTGGTGCGAAGGTGGACACAGACGCGATGGCCGCTGGGGGCCGTCCGGTTCAGGAACGTCATCGTCAGCCTCCGGTTGCTAGCTCACGCGGCCCGCGGCGAGGCGCAGCACCCGCGCGACCGCCACCTTCACGAGTTCGACCTTCGTGCCATTCTGCGGCAGCGGGCTCGCGCCGCGGATCGCCGACTGGGCCGCAGCCTCGATGGCGGCGTCATCGAGCTCGCGACCGAGCAGCGCGTCCCGAACGTCGACCGGCCACGGCCGCGGCGCGACGTGGCCAAGCACGACCTCGACGCGTTCGACCCGCCCACCGTCGACCTCGACGTACGCCGACGCCGCTACCTCCGGCCAGTCGAGACCCCGCCGATGGCGCACCTCGTAGGTCGCGCTCGACGGTCGCGCCGCCGGAATCCGGATGAACGCGAGGAGCTCGTTCGCGGCGAGCCGCACCTCGCGCTCGCCCTCTCGCGCCGGGGTTCGAAACAGGTCGCGCACCGCCACCTCGCGCTGGCCGCTGGGCCCGACGACCACGCAGCGGGCTCCCAGCGCGATGAGCGCGGGGGCGAGGCTCGACGGGTGAACGAACTTCGCGTCGCCGTCGTTCCCGAAGATCGCGTGGTAGCGATGATCGCCGTCCGCAACCATCGATCGGCCCTCCTTCACCGCGAGGAGTCCGTGCCCGCGGCGGAAGTACCAGCACCGCGGCCGCTGCAGGAGTTCGCCGCCGACGGTGCCCATCGCGCGCATCTGCGGGCCCCGGATCCCGTCGGCGGCCTGGATCAGCGCCGGGTAGCGGTCGCGAACCGATCGCGACGCGAGGAGGTCGTCGAGCGTCGTCATCGCGCCGATCGATACCCCGTCGCCGTCGGGTCGGATCCCCTTCAGCTCATCGATGTCGCCGAGGCTGACGAGCCGCTTCGGCGAGATCACGAAGTCCTTCATCAGGCCGAGGAGGTCGGTCCCGCCCGCGAGCGCGACGGCGTCGTCGAACGTCGGGCCGAGGAGGGCCACCGCCTCGGCCAAGCTCGAGGGGTTCGCGTACTCGAATCGATTCACGAGGCACCTCCCTTGCCGAGCGCGGCCAGGACGTTCCGCGGCGTGAACGGCGCGTGGGGAACGCGGACGCCGGCCGCGTTCGCGACCGCGTTCGCGACGGCGGCAAGCGGCGAGATGACGGGGGGCTCCCCCAGCCCGATCACGCCGCGACCGTGATGCGCATCGGTCTGCATCATGTGGACGACGATCTCGCCCACGTCGCCGATGCCGGCGAGCCGGTAGAACTCCATGTCGGGGTTCAGGCATTGTCCCGTGACCGGATCCATGATCCTCTCCTCGAACAACGCCGACGTGATGCCCATGATGCAGCCGCCGAAAACCTGGCTCTCGGCCGTCGTGAGGTTGACGACCGTCCCGCAGTCCTGGACCGCCACGAGCTTCACCATCGAAACGACGCCGGTCTCGACGTCGACCTCGACCTCGGCCATCTGGACGCCTCCGACCCCCTGGTTCATGAGGTCCCGGTCCGTCCGGCCGTTGCCGACGATCGGCTCGCGACCGATCAAGGCGCACGCGTCCTTGAAGCTCATCGAGCGGCTCGCGTCGGAGCCGACGAAGATGCGTCCGTCCTTCGCGATCAGCTCGTCCGGGTTCGCTTCGAGCTCCGGGGCCACCTTGGCCATGAGCTGGTTGATCGCGTCGATCGCCGCCGTACGGGAGGACGAGCTGATCCCGCCGACCGTGGTGCTGCCGCCGGACGGGCCGGACGGCGGCAACGTGTTCTCCCCGATGTGGACGGTGATCGCCTCCAGCGGTAGACCGAGCGTCTCGGCGGTCACGACGGCGAGGACGGAGCGCGTGCCGACGCCGAGATCCTGCGTGCCGCACTCGACGTCTACCTTGCCGGACGGCTGGATCGTCGTGCGGCAGTTGCTGTCGTGTCCACCACCGCCCCACGCGTGCAGCGACATGCCGAGTCCGCGCCGCAGGACGCCGGACTTCGCGGAACGCGGCGTCCACCGGCCGCGCCAGCCGATCAGGCCGGCCGCGACGTCGATCTCCTCCGCGTACACGTCGGGGATGTCGGTGAACTCCAGGTTCTTCTTGAAGAACTCGATCGGGTCCATCCCGATCGCTGCCGCCGCGTCCTCGGCCGCCGCCATCGTGACGAGACACATCTGCGGATGGCCGGGAGCGCGCCAGGCTCGCGCCGGGCCGGTGTTCGTCCGGATGTTGGAGTGGACGCGCCGGTGCGGCACCTTGGTGAAGAGGTACGGCATCCGCAGGTCGCCGCTGCGGGTGGGGCCGCCGGACCCCCACGACGTGAAGTCCCACGCCGCCATCGTCCCGTCGGCTCGCACGCCGAGCTTCACCCGGCCGTAGCCGGACGGCCGCGACCCGCCCACCATGATCTCGTGGTCGCGCTCGAGAAGCGCCTTGACGGGCCGACCCGTCTCGCTCGAGATCCGCACGCACTCGCGGTCCCATACGTCGAACTGGAACTTGCTGCCGAACCCGCCGCCCAAGTGCTGGCAGATGGCATGCACGTTCTTCGCGTCCGTGCCGAGCTCATCCGCGACGTCGCTGCCGATGCTCGAGATCCGCTGCGACGACATCCATGCCGTCGCGTGATCCTCGCCGTCGACCTCGACGACGCTCCCGTGCGGCTCGAGGCAGCAGTGGGTGATGATCGGGCAGCCGTACTCCCCTTCGACGACGGTCTCCGCGGCGGCGAACGCCGCATCCACCTCCCCCTGCTCGCGGGCTCGACCCTGGTCGATCCACGCCTCGCCGGCCGCGTCGTCGACGTCGCGCACGTTGTGCTCGAGCACTTCGTAGTCGACGCGGATCCGCCGCGCCGCCTCGCGCGCGATCTCCTCCGTCTCGGCCGCGACGACCGCCACCTCGAACCCGGCCCATGGGATCGCGGTCCCTGGCTCGAGGATCGCCCGCGCGACCACGACGCCCGCCATCCGCCTCGCGTCGTCGACGTCCACGCCGCGCACCTTGGCGTGTCCGTGCGGGCAGAGCGTGAACTTGGCGAAGAGCATCTTCGGCCGGTTGATGTCGAGCGTGTACTTCGCGCTCCCGGTCACTTTGTCCGGGCCATCGACGCGCGCCGACCGCCGGCCGAGATAGGTGGTGGTCTCGAGCTTGGGCCAGGCCTTCTCGACGCGACGCATCAGCGGCCTCCCTTTCGCTTGGCCTCGGCCGCCTCGAGGACGGCGCGGCGGATCCCGACGTACGTTCCGCACCGGCAGAGGTTGCCTCCCAGGCCGTTCTCGACGTCGTGGCTCGTCGGGTTCTCGTTCCCGCGGAGGAACGACTCGCACGCGACCACGAAGCCCGGGGTGCAGAACCCGCACTGCTGAGCGTCGTGCTTCACGAACGCGGCCTGGATCGCGGCCAGCTCGCCGTCGGTCGCCAGGCTCTCGACGGTCTCGATCCGCTTGCCCGCCGCCGTGATCGCGAGCATCGTGCACGCGTAGACGGCCTTCCCGTCGACCATCACGGTGCAGGCGCCGCACGTCGCACGGTCGCAGACCTTCTTGGCGCCGGTCAGGTCGAGCCGGTTGCGCAACGCGTCGAGCAGCGTCACCCGCGGCTCGACGTCGACGCTCCGGTCGGCGCCGTTCACGTTCAGCGTGATCCGGACCGGCTCGGGCCCGACCACGTTCTGGGGGCGCGATCGCGGCTCCGTCCCCTCGGCTTCGATCATGCCGGGGAGGGCCCCGGCGGCGACGGCTCCCGCCCCGACTCCTCCGATGCCTTGGAGGAAGCGGCGCCGGGAGAACCCCTGCGAATCGCTCATGCGGACGTTCCTTCGCTCGAGAATGCGGCGTGCGGACGGTCGGGGATCGTAGACGGCGCCGGCCAGGCACGCCAGGGAAGTCCGCCGGCCGGTTCCGAACTCCGCCGCGGGCCGGCGCCACGCCGCCTCGAGGATCGCCGCGGCCGGAGCGACCGTCAACGCGTGGGCCGCTCCCGGTCCGGTGAGCGGACGCCCGCCTCGATCGCCGCGTAGCGCGCGGCGAAGTCTCCGTCCCCCGCACCGGCGATCAGCTCGAGCAGTCCCGCGCGGCCGACGGTGTCGAGCCAGCGCTTCACCTCGCGACGCGCGGTCGCGCGACTCAACGCCGCGTCGCGCGAGAAGAAACCCTCGCGCGTCGCGAGGGACTCGAGCGACGGCGCGTCCGCCCCGTCCTTCGAGAGCTCCCGCCATGCCGCGTCGGAGTGCTCGGCGCGCTCGTCGACCTGCATCGCGAGCCCCTCGACGAACCAGAACGGCGTGTCGAAGGTGTACGACCAGAAGCCGGCGCGGTGGACGTGCTCGGCGTGCACGAGCTCCTGCGCCACGAGGTCGATCGACGCGAACGCCTTCGGACCGAGGACGACGTGCGTGGCCCCCACCACCGTCGCGTAGGTCGCGGCGGGCTCTCGCGCCAAGTACGGCTTCATCGCGACCAGGTCTCGACCGGCGAGGATCACCGGCGCGGCGGTGGCCGCGCCGAACAACCCGGCGACCCTCGCGTTGCCGTCGGCGATCATCGACAGCAGGAGGAGCAGGTCCTCCTCGTCGAGGTCGGGCGCGACGTAGACGTCCTCCTTCACGTGCCGCAGGTTGGAGAAGGCGACGAGATGGCAACGGACGACCGTTGGGTTCAAGATCGCCCACACGACCACCGGGGCGAGCAGGAACACGACGAACGCGACCAGGAGGTGCTTCTTGCGGCGCGACATGGGTCCGCACCCTACGCGATTCCACCCATGACCACGTCGGCCACGTGAGCATTCGATGTCGCCGCGTCGATCATCGACTGCTCATTCGGAACGGCTCCGATTCAGCGGGCGCTCGCCCAACTCCCTTCAACGAAGTCGGATGAGGAGTCCGATCGGATTGGCTCGTGATCCGCTGATCCACCGGCGGTCGAACTCGAAAACGAGAGGAGCTCAGCCATGCTCAACCGTTGGCTCGTCGGAATCACGGTCGCCATCCTCGGCCCGCAGGTGGCGCGCGGCGCCGGCACGCTCATCCCGACCCGGGCGCCCGATCAACCGGTCCGGATCGTGTCGCATGACGTCGACGTCGTCATCAACAACGGGTTCGCACGCACCGCGGTGACCCAGGTCTTCCACAACCCGAACTCGCTCGACCTCGAGGCGACTTACCGCTTCCCGCTCCCCAAGAGCGCGTCGCTGGCGGAGGTCTCGATCCAGATCGGCGATGTCGTCATGGAGGGCGAGGTCGTCATGAAGTCACGTGCCGAGGAGATCTACGAGGAGGAGAAGGAGGCCGGCCGCGACGCGGGCAAGGCGGAGAAGGACGAGTTCAAGACCTTCGAGTTCCATGTGACCCCGGTCCGCGCCCGCGCCGACACCGCGATGCGGTTCGTCTACTACCAGCCGCTCCCGATCGACACCGGCGTCGGCCGCTATCTCTACCCGCTCGAGGAGGGCGGCACGGACGAGTGCGCGCTCGAGTTCTGGACCACGCATGACGTGGTCGACGAACGGTTCTCGATCACGGTCGAGGTGAAGTCCGCGTCGCCGATCGACGACGTGCGCGTACCCGGCTTCGACGACGCCCAGATCGACTGCTTCGGCGACGGCCACTTCAAGGTGCGCGTGGAGCGACGCGGCGGCTCGCTCGCGAACGACTTCATCCTCTACTACGCGCTGCGGGACGGCCTTCCGGGCCGCGTCGAGCTGATCCCGTACCGCGCCGACCAAAGCCGCCCCGGCACTTTCATGATGGTGGTGACGCCGGGCATCGATCTGGAGCCGCTCGACAGTGGCGCGGACTACGTCTTCGTGCTCGACGTGTCGGGCAGCATGAAGCCGAAGCTCGCCACGATGGCGGACGGCGTGAAGCGGGTGCTCGGCGAATTGAAGGCGGGCGACCGCTTCCGCGTCATCCTGTTCAGCCGCGGTGCGCAGGACCTGACCGGAGGCTACGAGGACGTCACCCCCCACGCCGTCGCATACACGACTCGCGAGCTCGATGCGCTTCGGAGCGGCGGGGGCACGAATCTGTACTCCGGCCTCGCGATGGCGCTCGGCGAACTCGACGACGAACGAGCGACGAGCATCGTCCTCGTGACCGACGCCGTCGCGAACGTAGGCCCGGTCGGCGGCGGCGAGTTCCGCGAGCTCCTCCAGCGGTACGACGTGCGCGTCTTCGGGTTCCTGCTCGGGAACAGCGCGAACTGGCCGCTGATGCGCGCGATCTGCGACGCGAGCGGCGGCTTCTCCGCCGGCGTGTCGAACGAGGACGACATCGTCGGCCAGCTCGTCCTTGCGAAGTCGAAGGTGACGCACGAGTGCCTCCACGACGCCCAGCTTCGCGTGCATGGCGTCAAGACGCTCGACACGTCGGACGAGCTCCTCGGCAACGTCTATCGCGGCCAGCAGCTCGTCTTCTTCGGCCGCTACGAACGCGGCGGGACGGCCGTCGTGTCGCTTGACGCGCGCATCACCGGCGTGGAGAAGACGTACACGACGACGTTCGAGTTCCCCGAGGTCGCGACCGGCGACCCAGAAATCGAGCGGCTCTGGGCGCTCGACCAGATCGAGCGCACGGAGGACCGGGAGAACACGGGCGAGCTCTCCGCCGAAGCCGCGCGGGAACGGATCACCGACCTCGGCCTCGCCTACCAGCTCGTGACCGATCACACCTCGATGATCGTCCTGTCCGACGAGGCGTTCGCGCGGCACGGCGTCGAGCGTACGAACCAGGACCGCGTCGCGCGGGAGCGGTACGCGCAGACCGTCCGCGCCGGGCAACCACCGCAGGATCGCCAGGTCGATCCGCAGCAGCCGCTCACCCACGGCCAGTCGCCGCGACGCCGCGGGGCGGGCGCGATCGATCCGGTGACCGTCCTGCTCGCGCTGCTGCTCCTGGCCGGCGTCGGCACGGCGAGCCGAGGACGGGCGGCGTGAGGGTCGTCGAGCTCGTTCGGGCGACGGGGCGCGGCGCCGTCGCCTCGTTCCTCCTCGCGGCGGCGGCGGTGCTCGCGTTCGTCACGCCGTCGCTCGACGCCGCGCTCGACCTGCGGCGCGACCTCGTCCTCGGTGGCGAGTGGTGGCGGCTCGTCACCGGGCACCTGAGCCACGCGTCGGCGTCGCAGCTCGCCTGGAACGTGCTCGCCTTCCTCGCGCTCGGCGTCGCGGTCGAGCGCCTCGACCGCCGCGCGTTCCTCGCGACGGTCGGCCTGTCGACGGTCGCGGTCTCGATCGCGGTGCTCCTCGCGCGACCCGACCTCGTCGTCTACTCCGGGCTGTCGGGCGTCTCCTCGGCGCTGTTCGCGTTCCTCGCGGTCCGCTCGCTGGCGTCGCGACGTCTCTCGCGGCGCGCGATCGCGATCGCCGCCGCCGCGGGCGGGCTCTTCCTCGCGAAGCTCCTGTACGAGTCGCTCACCGGGAGCTGCGCGTTCGTGCCGGACGGTGGCGACTTCGAGCCGCTCCCGATCGCCCACTTCGTCGGCGCGACGGCCGGGATCGGGGTGGCGGTGCTCGCGGCGGGACGACAGACTGGCTCGACGCCATGGGAACCCTGACGACCACGATCTACTTCGACGCCGACGGATGCCCCGTCAAGGAAGAGATCCATCGGGTCGCGCGGAGACACCAGGGATGCCATCACCGGCGCCCTGATCCGCGGCCGCATCGAGGCTCGCGACGTGCTCCGCGTCCGATCTTGGCGGCTGAGTCGGGCAGCACCTCGCTCGGATGGACGAGGGTCACGCGTACGTCGTGGCGCCAGAGCTCCTCGCGCCAAGCCCTCGGTCATTCCGCGCAGCGCGAACTTCGAGGCCGCGCGACGAACGCAGCGGCGATCGCGCGGCCGAGCCCTTCGCCCCCCCGTGATCAGCGCCTTCGCACCTTCGAGCTTCAAGGTGACTTTCTCGTGGCCAGCGGACTCCCGCCGATGGCAACGCGGGAGGGGGGCGTTCGGCGGGGGTCGGATCGAGTACCATCGGGCCGTCCCCGGAGGAGGATCGAAGATGACGCACTTATCCCCGTTCCGTTCGGTCGTGATCACCGGAGCGATCCTCCTCGCCGGGGGGCCGCCCGCAGGGGCCCAGATGCAGGCGGACGACGTCCTGCTGCTGCGCTACGGATGCAACGGGGGCACCACTCTCTCCGTCGTCGAGGCGTACCGCCCGACCACCGGCGCCCAGGTGCTGGTCTCTCAGGGAGGGACGCCGGACTGTTGGGAGGGGATCACGTCCCTCGTCAGCGGCGGGTTCGCGGTGGCGCGGAAGAGCCCGTCCGGCGTGAACCTCTTCGACGAGAACGGACAGCAGACGGCCACCTTCAACACGCCGGAGGTCGCGGGCGCCTCGGATCTGGCGGTCTACTCGGACGGCTCGTTCGCGATCGTCGACCTGCTCGGCGACGTCGAGCGCTATTCGCCGAGTGGCCAGTACGTCGGAAACATCGATCATGCCACGCTCCTGAAGCCGTGGGGGCTCGACGTCGACGACTCGGACGTGTTGTGGGTCGCCGACCGGGTGTCGAGCTCGCAGCAGTCCGGCGCGATCGTGCGCTTCGACCAGAGCGGGGCCTGGCTCGGAACCTTCTCTCTGCCGGTCCAGTGCGACGATCTCGCGGTCGCGCCGGACGGGACGGTGTGGACCATCGGTGAGTCCACCGGGACGGCGTACCAGTTCGACTCGTCGGGCACGCTGCTCACGTCGTTCCAGGTCTTCGGCGCCAACAAGTCCTCGTACGGCCTCACCAGGCTCTCGGATGGGACGCTCGTGTTCGTGGCCGCGAGCGTGCCACACCTGGCGCGGCACGACCCGAGCGGGACCCTTCTGAACCAGATCCCGATCCCGCCGGGGAGCACGACCTTGTTCCGGCTCGGTGTCGCCGGCAAGGTCCATTGGCAGGAGGCCGGCGCGGGGCTCGCGGGCGCCGCCGGCGTCCCGCAGCTCTCCGGGGTGGGGACGCTGACCGCGGGCGCCGTCACCCAACTGAAGCTGACGAACGCGGCGCCGAACACGTCGAGCGTCCTGATCCTTGGCGCGCAGCGAGTCGACCTACCGCTGTTCGGCGGGACGCTCGTGCCGTCCCCGAACTTCCTCCTGCAGCCGATCCCGACCGGCGCCGGCGGCACCTGGTTCCTCGCCGGCGTCTGGCCCGCGGGAGTCCCCTCGAACACGAAGCTCTGGTTCCAGGCGTGGATCCCCGACCCGCTCGGCCCGCAAGGATACGCGGCGAGCAACGGCCTCGAAGCAACAACGCTGTAACGCTGCGCTGGGGTCCGCTGGCGGCCGCCGTCGCCACCAAGACGATGGCGGTGGGCATGAACTTCAACGGGTCTCTCCTCCTTGACGACACGTGCGAGGCTGCGGAGTCGTGCCCGCCCCGGCCGGCAAGAGGCCGACCGCCCGTGCGTCCCAGCTCCGTCGCCACCTACCATCCATTCGGGAATCGATGGCGCACGTGGACTGCGCGGCGGGACCCGAGGCGCCACGGCGAAGCTCCGGCACGATTGCGGACCTACTTCGGCTCGTCCAGAGACTTCACGTACGCCACGAGGGCATCGATCTCGCGATCCGAGAGTCGCATCCTGGAGTAGCTCGGCATCGTCGGCTCCCAACCCTGAAGCGTGGGTCGGTCGCGCGCGATGATGGTCCGTCGGATGTACGCTTCGTCGGCCACGACGACACGACCGTCGGACAGGCGCCTTTCACGCCCGATGAGTCCATGGAGGCTCGGACCGCCGGGGCTCCCGTCCCGCGAGTGGCATTGGGCACAGCCGACCCGGATGAACTCTTGCTCTCCGATCTCGACGGGGTCCGACGGCCCGAAGCAGCAGCTGATGCTGTACGTCATGATCGGCTCCTCGACGGCCCAGCGCGCCGCGTCCCACTCGACGACCGCGGGTTGGTAGATGGTGGTCGACGAATCCCACGAATCGACCCACGCCAGTACGACGGTCGGGCTCTCCCGGCGAAGCCGAACCTCCCGCTGCCATCCGTCCGAGACCGGGAACTTCGCGTCCAGGGCCGCGAGGATCGCCAGCGGCTCGGGTCGCTCGTCGATCGGGGCCGCCGCTTCCCAGCGTTCGAAGAAGCGCAACAGCCGCGCGTCCTCGCGCCCCAGCCCGTCGGGTTCGGTGTCCGAGCAGCCGAGGGTCAGGATCAAGGCCAGCAGCAGTTGCAGCACGATTACGAGCACGGTCACTCCGGGATGCAGCACGACCCGGCGGCCGCGCGGAGACCGCGACGGAGAGCTCGAGTCGGAGCTCTCCATCGAGCAAGGAACATACTGTACTCGGCGCGCAGGGCCCGCGTGGGCTCGGCGACTCCGGGGCCCCATACGACTGCGCCGCGAGGGGCCTGTCGCGGCCGAGCCGCTCGCATCGTCCACGCGAGGGTCGGATCCGCTCACGCGCCCGGTGCTCGTCGCCGATCTCTGCGTTGTTCGTCGTCGGGAGCCACCCTTGCCGACACCGACGTCCCCCGAAACGCTCCTCGCCCACGCTGCGTGGACCAGGAACATCGCGAAGCGCTCGCGATGCACGCCGACCCGCCGTGCGAAGAGGAGGAGCCGCACGACGTGGTCGCGCGCGCCGATCGGCAGCGGCGGCTCGTCGACGCCGTCTCGACCTGGAGGATCCCGTCCGCACGACGATGCTCCTCCGCGACTTCGAGGATCGGTCGACCGACGAGATCGCCGCACACCGGGGCGTCGCGTCCGCCACCGTGCGGTCGCACCAGCATGCGGAACCGCGCGCGAGCGCGCGGTGTGGTGCGGCTCGCCGCGACGGGCGCTCACGGATCGTCGTTCCGCCACCCCCAGCGGTGGATCGGTCGCTCTCCCTCGCCGACCTCGATCGCGGCGGCGACGGAGAGGTCATCGTGGAGCAGGACCCAGAGCCCGCCGCCGAACAGAGTCAGCTCGACGATTCCGTCGCCGTCGTGGTCGAGCGGCACCGCAGTGACCTCGCAGCCGTCGAACGCCGCGACGTCCTCCGGGATCGTCTCCGTGGTCCCCGCGTCCATGTCGACGATCACCGGGTAGCCGAGGTCGAACACGTCACCGATGCAGTCTCCATCGACGTCGCGCAGGAACGCGGACACGTCGACCTCGAGGCCGTCGTGCTTGCGTGGAAAGGAGCTCGTCACCGCGCCGGCGGCGTCGTGCAGCGCCCACGTCTCGTCGGTCGCGGTCGTCAGGTCGTCAGCGCCGTCACCGTCCCGGTCGTACGCGTAAGCGACCGCGCCGGGCGGCGCGTCGAGCTCGCGGGATTCGATCATCTCGCCCGTGATGGCGTCGAAGAGCCGCCACGTCCCCAGCTCGAACACGCCGAGGTCGTCGCGGCCGTCGCCGTCGTGGTCGCACGGCACCGGCTGCGCCTCCGGGCCCGAACCGGTGTCGACCACGGCCACCGGCTCCTCGCCGTCGTACAGCGTCCAGATCCCGTCGCGGTACGTCGCGAACTCGACCTGCCCGTCGCCGTCGTGGTCGAGGGCGACCGCCGCGGCCTCCGGATCGTCGCCGAGCGAGTGCTGCCCGATCAGCGCGCCGTTCTTCGCCTCGTATCGGCGCACGACCCCGCCCTTCCAGGTGAGGAGGGACGACGCGCCCCCGCCGTCCGTGTCCATCGGCGCGTCGTCGCCGCACGAGCTGTCCACCTTGATCACGAACCCCTGGGACCACGCGCCGTTCACGGCCGGCGCGCGCTGCATCGAGACCGGAGCGCCGGCGATGAGCGAGGAGGCCTCGAACGGCGGCGGCTGGATGTTGTGGCCGACGACGTGGGCGTTCAGGTCGTCGTCGACGGCGACGGCCAGCCCACGGTCGCTCGCGGGACCGCCCAGGTAGGTCGCGTAGGCGAGGTGCCGGCCGTCGGTCGACAGCTTGAACAGGACGGTGCCGAAGTGGTCCGGGTTCGCGGGCAACGCGCGAAGCAGCGGGAACGGGTCGTTCGGGCCGGAGACCCCCGTCACGTAGGCCGCTCCGAAGCGGTCCACGGCGATTCCGGCCGGCCGACATCCGGGAACGAGGTGGGAGCGCTCTACCACCGGCGGGTTCCCGACGAGCCTCGCCACGACGGTCGTCTTCGTCGTGACGAGCTGACCGAACGCGGCGGCCGAGACGCCGGGAAACGCGGGTGGCACCGCGTAGCAGTCGACGGCCAGGTGGAGCACGCCGTCCGGCCCGAATTCGAGCCCCAGAGCATGATCGAAGCCGCCGCCCCCCAGGAACGTGGAGAACGACGCGGATCCGCCCAGCGGGGCGAGGCGACAGAGGAAGACGTCGTAGACGCCGGCGACCTGGGATTGAGTCGGGAGGACCAGCGGGAACTGCGCCGAGTCAGTGGACCCCGCGACCCACGCCCAACCGTCCGCGTCGACCGCGGCCGCCGTTGCCCAGTCCCCGGACTCGCCGTCGAGCAACGTCGCGTAGAGCTGCACGCCGCCGAGGTTGTACTTGGCCGCGAAGCCGCCGCGGTCGCCGCCGAACCAGCCGTCGTCCGACGGCGGGGGGTGGATCCGATGCTGCTGCCACGCGCCGGGCGTCGTCGGGAACTCGTCCGGCGTCCCCGCGTTCGCCATCGTCGACGACTTCGTCGAGCCGACCACGACGGCGTTCCCGTACGGGCCGACCGCGACGTCATGCGCCTCGTCGTTCCGAGTCCCGCCGAGGTAGGTCGAGAACGCGAGGTGACCGGCCGCGTCGAGCCGCAGCACGAACGCGTCGGTGGATCCGCTCCGCGACGGCTGCGTCGCGTTCAGGGTCGGGAAGTCGTCGGACTCCGTCGCCCCGGCGAGGTAGAGCCCGAACTGCGCGACGAGCGCAAGCCCGCCGGTCGCGACGTCCGCCTCGGAGCCTCCGACGTACGTCAGGAACTCGAGCGCCGAGCCGGTCGGGTCGAAGCGCGTGACGAACGTGTCGTAGTGTCCGGAGTGGTCGCCCTGAACGGGGATCGAGCCGACCTGGCCCGACGGGGCGAGCAGCCCGGCGGCGGTCGTTCCCGTGTACCCGCACACGACCGCGCGTCCTGTCCCGTCGATCTCGACGTCGTACGCGTGTCGGGTGAAAACCGTCG
This sequence comes from uncultured Phycisphaeraceae bacterium, assembly GCA_964649825.1. Classification (GTDB taxonomy): domain Bacteria; phylum Planctomycetota; class B15-G4; order B15-G4; family JADJEK01; genus CAZYQW01. The sequence goes on from CAZYQW010000122.1 coordinate 22,694, forward strand.
CCAGGTCGACGAGGCCGGACCCGAGGTACGTCGCCCACACCACCTCCGGATCGATCAGCACGGGGAGCGACGGGTCGCGACGTCCCAATGAGATCCCGACCGCGCCGTCGCCGCGCGCGACGTACGCGGAGGAGACCGGGGACCTTCCGAGGGGCCCCTCCTGCGTGCTGGTCGGCGGGGCGATGCGGAAGCCGTCCTCGAATCGGTCGCCCGCCCTCACGACGATTCCACCGTCTTCATCGAGCCACCAGTCGTCGGCGCCGTGGATCGAGAACGTCACGTCGTCCACCGCGGCCCACGGCTCGACGAGCAGGTCGAACTCGAGCCTCCCGCCCGCGACGCGGTGGATCAGGTCGACCCCGCGTCGCGCGTCCCGGACGCGGACCGCGCGGAAGTGCGAGACGTCCACGCGCCACGCCGCCGGGTCGTCGCCGAGGTAGTAGTGCGACCGGCCGGGGAGCGGCTCGACGCCCGCGATCGCCGCGTCCGGATCCGCGCCGTCGAACCGGAGCTCGACGCACCGGAGCGTCGGCGGGTCGACGGACTCGAGCCACCGGATCGCGACCGCGTCCGGCCGCACCACGACGGTTCGATCGGCGAACCGGGCCATGAACCGGTCCGGCGCGCCGGCCGCCGGCTCGAAGTGAGCGGCCGCGAGCGCCCGAACTCCATCCGCGGCATCGGCTGGGGTCATCGAGGTCACGACGAAAGCGGCGGCGACGCACGTTCGAGCGACGGTCCGATCCATGGCGATGCTCCGAGGCGGCAGGGACGTCCGACCGACTTGGCGCAACGGCGGGCGCGCCGGGGAACCGGGGATTCGCTTTCTTTCTCCGCGGTCGCCAGCGCCCGCCCCCCGCGCGGTGCGCGACGACGCCGCCGTTTCCCCGCATGATCCGGAGGGTGTCGTTGGTCGCCAGGATCGCATCGATGCCGAAGCGGAAGTCGTCGAGGGGTCCGGCCTCGTTGTACCGGAACCCCCGCGGGGAGTCGGCGCCGGCGATGCCGGCCTGGTCGGCTCAGAGGATCGAAAGCCGGAGACCGTTGCCCGTGATGAGCGCCTCGCCCTCATGGAACGTCGTCTTCGACTTGGCCACGATCTGGAGGTGGAGGACCGCGCCGCTGAGCGACGGGTCCGGCGGCAGGTTGCCCGCGACCGGATGATCGCCCGCCTGCGCGGGCAACGCCACGATGACGTCGGGAGACGCGAGGAACGGGCAGAGGAACCCGTACGAGACGGAGATCTGCTGGGCGCCGATCACGAGACCGGCCGCGGTGTAGAACGAGTTCGGGTTGGCCGGGGGAAGCGAGCAGGTCAACGCGACGGAACACGAGGCCGCTCCGTTGAACGTGCCCGTCAACTTCGGGAGGTTGATGAACGAGCAGTTCTGACCTCCGTATGTCGCGAACTGGACCGTGAACGGACACGGCTGGGCCACGGACGTGTTCGAGAGGGACGCGAGGAGCGTCGCGGCGATACCGGCGAGTAACAGGCGTTTCATTCTGTTCACCAATCGTGAGCGGCATGGACGGCGGGGCCGCGCGGAGCAAGGCAAAGGACGTGCCGCCTTCGTATCGATCGCGCGGGTCGGCTCGCGAACCCCATGGCCTGCCGCTGCCACTCGCGGTTCGGGGACAGCGCGCGGAAGGCGCATGGCGTAGAAGAACGAACCCCGCTCCTCGCCAAGGAAGTGGACCTCGACCAGGCTGGGGTGGTGAAGCTGGCCGAGCAGCTTGGCCTCGCGTAAAGCGCCGCACCGCCGCCAGCCGTCGCGTCGCCGACGAAGAGCAGGGGGCGAAGAGGCCGTGTGGTCGGCCAGGAGGTGTCGCCTCCGGCGCGGGATCGGGGTGGCAGTGCCCGCGGCCGGACGACAGACTGGGTCGACGCCATGGGAACCCTGACGACCACGATCTACGTCGACGCCGACGGGTGCCCCGTCAAGGAAGAGGTCTATCGGGTCGCGCGGAGACACCAGGTCACGGTGATCCTCGTCGCGAACTCCTGGATCCGCCTCCCCGAGCTCTCGCTGGTCCAACTCCGGCAGGTCGGGGCCGGGTTCGACGAGGCGGACGATTGGATGGTCGAGAACGCCCGCGGCGGCGACGTCGCCGTGACGGCCGACATCCCGCTCGCCGCCCGCTTGATCGGCAAGAGCGTCCACGTCGTCGACCCCCGCGGCCGCGAATTCAAGGAGGAGCAGATCGGCGACGCGCTGGCGCGCCGGGAGCTTCTCTCGCAGCTCCGCGACATGGGCACGATCACCGGCGGCCCACCGCCGATGCGGCCGCGGGACCGGTCGAAGTTCCTCGCGGCGCTCCACGAGGTCGTGGAACGAGCGCTGAGACAGAACCGCGGCGTCTAGCGAGGTTCACGATTCGGTCCGCATCCGTCTTCGTCCCCGACCTCGGGCCCCACGGTCAACGGAAGGCGAGCCGGATCGGTCCGGACGCGAGCGCCACGCCGGCGCTCGCGTCCTCGACGAATCCCTGCGCGTAGAGCACGCGCCCGGCGAGGCTCGCGGCGGCCGGCGATCGGATCGCGATCGTGCCGGCATCCCTCCGGTCGGTTCCCGGGAGCGGACGAACGGCCAATTGGACGATGGCCGGGTCCTCGCCGACGAGGACGTTGCCGAATCCGGGCACCGCCGTCGGGCCACCGGTGCGATCGATGAGCAGGAGGAGGCGCGCGCTCGGCGTCGCGCCATCGACGCGCAGCTCGACCGTCGTGCCGGCTTGATACGCCGGTTCGGCCGTGATCGAGATCGACGGACAAGGTCCTCCGCACGGGCTGGGCGTCCCGACCTCGCCGCGCACCACGAACACGACGAGAAGGTTCTGGCTCAACGGATCGCCGTCGTCGACGACGCCGACGAGCGCGACTCCGCCGTCGTCGAGGCGCGGGCCGACGCAGAGCCCCTCGAGGTTCTGTCCCGTCCCCTCGATCGCACCGCTCCAGAGGAGGCGTTTCCGCACCGGCACGAACGCGTGACCGCGAAGGCCGCAATCGAACGGCGGCCGCGACACGTCGGTCGCGCCACGGCGATCGACCGCGAAGAGCGCGGTGCGAAGCGGCGTCGCGTGGTACGCCAACGAACGCTCGAGCACGAGCCACGCGCCGCTCGGCAGCACGACGACGTCCACCACTCCGCACCCGCCGCTGCTCCCCGCCCCGACGCGTCCGAACGGCACTCCGTGGCACGGCTCCGTGACGTAAGCGAGCTGCTCGGCCGTCGTCGACTCGCCGCGCTCGCGGGTCATGCGCACCAGCCGGACCACCGTGCCCGTCGTCTCCGTCGAACGATCGCCGTCGACGGTGAGCGCCTGCTCGTTCGCCGTCACCAGCTCGCGCCCGTCGGTCGCCATGCCAAGCGACTCGAGGCCGCGGTTTCGCGGCGCGTGCGCGGCGAAGAAGTCCGGGAGAGGTGCAACGCGGACGAGCCGGCCCGACGCGATCGCGTGCTCGCGGATCGTCGACGCGCTCTCGTCGGCGACGAAGACCGTCCCCGCCGCCGCGCCCGCGAACGCGACGCCCTCGACGTCGGCCGCGCCTTCGAGGCGCACGCTGCCGGTGATCGTCGCCGACGTGATCGCGCCGTCCGGCGCGAGCGCGACGTCGAGGAAGACGAGCCGGCCGTCGCGATCCGAGGCCGCAGCGAACGTCGTCCCGCCGAGCCAGGTGACGCCGCTGAGCTCGCGGACGGGAACGTCCACCCCGCCCGCGTCCATCGCGCGCGACGGCACGCGCCGGACGGAGGCGAGCTCGACCGTGACGCGCGCCGGCTCCGGCCCGCCGGCGATGACGAGGAACGCGCCGAGACCGGCGGCGAACGGCGTCAGTCGTCCTCCTCCAGGTCGTACTCGACGACGAACGTGCCGGCGTCGAACTCCTCGCCGTCGGGGACGACAAGAGACGAGCGATCGGGCGCGATCCCCATCGTCATCGTGTTCCCTGGGCTCGAGCCGAATCCGTCGGAGGTCGACATCGCGTGGCGCGACCTGCCCCCGTTCTCGTCCTTCTGGTACTTGAAACGGATGATCGGGCTGCCGTCCTCCGCGGACACGACGCGACCGATCACCCCGCTCGCGCGAAGAAGACGGATCTCGACGTCCTCGCGGCCGACGTCGACCCGCAGGCGATCGACCAACGCCGCTTCGTTGCTCACCGCATCGAGCGCCACGGTTCCGGCCGGAAGGCCATCGAACCGGAACCGCCCGCCGACGCCGCTCGTCCCGTGAAGAAGCATCTGTTCGGCGCGCGTCGCCGTGCTCGCGTCGAGTCCGTGATCGGCCGCGAGCCGGACGACCCGCAGCTCGATCCGCGCGCCCGGCGCGGGACGTCCGTCGGCGTCGAGGACGCGGCCCGCCACGGCACGTCCCGCGACGAGCCGAACCTCGAGCGCATCGTCCGGCGGGACCGGGACCGTCGCCGGCAGGTAGCCGGGCGCGACGACCTCGACCGGAACGATCGTCACGCCGGCGACCGCCCGACGCGTGTCCGCGTCGAGGACGCGATAGTACGCCGGCTCGCCGCCCTCGAGCGGCGGCAGCTTCAGCACGAGATCGCCGTCGATCTCGCGCGGGCAGAGACCGTACCGGGTCGAGCGGTGATAACCGTCCGCGAATACCTCGAGCGCCGGCGTCGGGTCGGGGAGCGCCATCGCGAAGCGACCGTCCGCGTCGGTCGTCGTGTGCGCATTCGAACCGATCGACTTCACGCTCTTGAGCTCGACGACGGCGCCGGCGATGGGCGCGCCGGTGCGCGCGTCGAGCACGCGGGCGGACACCCGGACGCCGGGAAGCAGCACGACGCGGAGCTCGTCGCGCACGCCGACGTTCGTCCACGTCGCGGGGACGTGCGTCTTCGCGAAGAACGACAGCGACACCGGCCCGACGGCGGGCGGCTCGATCGCGAACGCTCCGTCCGCGGCGGTGCGCGTCTCGACCGCCGGACCCCCGTCGACCCAGAGGTGGACCTCCACGTCGGGGATCGCCCGCTCGTCCGGATCGATCACGACGCCGCGGACGATGGCCCGCCCCTTCGCTTCGGGCTCGTGCAGCAGCGCCGCCTCGACGGCGGATTCCAGCTCCGCGCGTCGCGTCGCTACGTGGGCCGGCACGTCCGCCGTCGCCGCGTCGTCGTCGCGCGACGCGTGCGCCGGCGAAACGGCCCGCGGCGCATCGGACTCCCGCAAGAGCCAGAAGACGGCGAATCCGACCAAGGTCGATCCTCCCGCGACCCACCACCGGTTCATGCTTCCTCCCTCGTCACTCCGACGACTGCGTCACTCTCGCCTTCACCGTCCGGCGGTCGAGTCCGAGGTGTCGCGCCGCCTCGGAGTAGCTGCCGGTTTTCTCGTACACGATCCGACAGTACCCGTTCAGCAGCTCTTCCGCCGTCAGCGCGCCGGCCTCGACCTCGTCGAGGAACCCGCGCGCCCCGCGCCGTCCGTCGCGCCCCGGCGGCCGATACTCGCGCCGGATCAGCACGTTCCGCACGCACTGCTCGAGCTCGCGGAAGTTGCCGGGCCACGCGTAGTCGATCCCGAGCTCGTTCTCGATCCAGGCGGTCACCTCGGCCGTCAACGCGTCGGCCTCCCGCTCGCCGGCCATGCGGATCGCGATGAAACGCACGAGGTGCGCGAGCTCGCGCGCGTCGCCGCCGAGCTGCTCGTGAAGCGACGGAGTCACGATCATGTCCGAGCACAGTCGATAGTAGAAGTCCTCGCGGAACGCCCCTTCCTCGATCGCGCGGGTGAGGTCTCGGTTCGTCGCCGCGATGATCTTGCCCCCGAACGCGAGCGACTGCGTGTCGCCGAGGCGCTGGAAGGAGCGCGTCTGCAGCACGCGCAGGAGCTTCACCTGGATCGACGCGTCGAGGTCGCCGATCTCGTCGAGGAAGACCGAGCCGAGCGGTCGGCAGACCTCGAACCACCCCTTGCGGTCCTCGAGCGCGCCGGTGAACGCGCCGCGGCGGTGGCCGAACAGCTCGGACTCGATCAGGGTCGGCGAGAGCGCCGACAGGTTCAACGCGTGGAGGAGCTCGGCGAAGTCCTCCTGGAACGTCCGCGTTCGCACGTCGAACGGGATGTAGCGCGAGAACCCGATCGCGCGCGCGACGAGTTCCTTCCCGGTGCCCGACGGTCCCGTGATCAGCGTCGAGATGTCGCCCATGCGGTCGTAGAGCACGCGCCGGTAGCGATGGAGATCGTGCGTGAAGATCGACTGCCAGATCGCGCCGCGCAGCCGCGCCGCCGCCATCGAGCCGCCGACGATGTAGTGGTAGATGTTCACGAACGCGCGGTTCAACTGCGAGAAGAACGCGAACAGGTGCTCGGGCGGATCGTCGTGAGGGAGCTGGACGCCGGGCGGGAAGAGCAGGTGACGCGCGTTCTTCTCGAACTCCCCGAAGAAGCCGAGGCGACCGCGGCCTTCGCCGTCGAGCCCCTTCTGGATCCACGCGCGGAACTGCAAGTGATAGCGGTGGTACAGGTAGAAGAGCGCGACGTCCTCGTAGAGCCGCCGCTCGCGCTCGTTCGCGGCCGCGCCGTCGACGAGCCGCTCGCGCACCTGCTCGGCCAAACGGCCGACCCGGTCGATGAGCCGCGCGACGTTCTCCTCGAGGCCGTCGTCACCGCCGGCCGGCACGTTCAGGAATCGCTCGTACCCGACGAAGTCCTCTCCCAACGCCTTCCGTTCGAGCTCGACGCGCTCGGGCAGGAACGGATTGCAGTAGTCGAGACGCGAGATCGTCTCGGCCAGATCGATCTCTCCGGACTCGAAGAGCGCCATTCGCACCCACCTACGGGACGGGCATCGAGTGCCCACCCCCTCACAGCCGTTGATCACCTCCAAAAACTAACCGACCGCCCGCCGATCGTCCTAATCCCCACCCGAAATGAAGTTAGGGATTCGAGTCGGAGTGGCACGTGCTCCGCGATCCGGGTGACGAACCGAAAGCCTCCCACGATCCGAGGAACCAAATGGTCCTTCGTCCCATCCCGACGGCCGTCGTCTCCACCCTGTTCTCCTTCGCCGCGTCGCTCTTCGCCGCCCCGATGCCGGCGTTTCGCTCCGTCCCGCTCCAACTCCTCGAGGTCACGGAGGGCGAGCTGCCGGGCTGGATCCACGACTCCATCGTGTCGGGCGGCCGGCGGCTCGCGGTCGAGGTCCGTCTCGATGGAGACGGCGAGGCGTACTTGATCGGCGACGGCCCGCAGATGCGGCTCGTGGCGACCCTGCCGCACGACGGCGCGGTGACCGGACGCCTCCTCGTCCCCGCGTTCCGCGAAGCGCATGACATGAGCGTCGTCCACTTCCGCCTGCCCGCGGCCGCGGCGCCGCGCACGGCGGCCGATGAGGCTGACGACCGTGCCGCGTTCGCGACGGCGCGCGCCGAGTTCCACCGCAACCTCGCGAGCATCGGCGTGCCGGGGGCCGCTTGGTTCCGGCACCGCGCCGGCGACGTACGAGCCGCCCCCACCGACGACGCGATGCTCGAGCTCGAGGCGGCGATTGGAGACTCGTCCGTCGAGGAGGAGACGTACCCCGTCGCGACGCTTGCGTTGTTCGCGGGCGCCCGCGCGATGAGCGAGAACCTGCAGCTCGATCGATGGCTTCGCGTCGATCGCGACGAGGACCGCACCGTCGACGTCGACTTGCTCGCCGGCATCACCGTGCGCGAGTACGACTGGACCGAGCGCGTCGCCGGACTCGAACCGGCGCTCGACCCGCTCGCCAGCCGCGTCCCCGCCGATCAGCACGCGATCTTCTTCCCGTCGTTCCGCGCGCTGGTCGCGCTCGCCGACGAGGCCGACCGGGTCGGCACGCCGATCCTCCATCTCTTCGAGGACCAGGCAACCGACGCGGACACGCGCCGCCGCTACGAGCGCCAGCTCCTCCTGCCGCTGAACGAGGTCACGCGCCGCCTCGGCCCCGCCCTCGTGGCGAGCGTCGCGCTCACCGGGTCCGATCCGTACCTGCGGACCGGGTCGGACGTCGCGGTCCTCTTCGAGTCGGACCAGCCCGAGGCGCTGGTGGCCGCGCTCCTCGCCCTCCGCGCCGGCGTCGCGAGCGGCTCGGACGCCGCGCCGTCCACCGGCACGATCGGCCCGATGCGCTGGCAGGGGCTCGTCGACGGCACCCGGTCGATCTGTTCGTACGTGGCGCGCGACGGTCGGTTCGTCATCGTGACGAACTCGATGGTGCAGCTCGACGCGTTCGCGGCGCTGGCGCAGGGCAAGCGGACCGCGCTCGCGTCGCTCGACGAGTACCGGTTCTTCCGCGGGCGCTACGAACATGGGGCCGACGAGGAGACCGCGTTCCTGATCCTCTCGGACGCCACGATCCGACGCTGGTGCGGACCGCGCTGGCGGATCGGTGCGTCACGTCGCGTCCGGGCCGGAGCGACCCTCGCCGAGGCGGCGGCGCGTCGCGTCGATGCCATCGTGGAGGGCCGCGCGCCGTCCGACCCGGACGGAACGTTCGCCGCGATCCACGGCGACCTCGCGTTCCAGACGCCGATCGCCGAACTCGACCTCGACCTGGTGACGCCGGCCGAGGCGCGCGCGTACGAGTGGTACCGCGACCGATACCAGTCGAGCTGGCGCCAGTACTTCGACCCGATCGCGGTGCGGATCGGCGTGACCGACGACGGCTTCACGTCGGACGTGAGCGTCATTCCGCTGATCGCGAACAGCGAGATGCGACCGTACCTCGACACCGCGGCCGGCGAGCGGCTCGAGCCGACCGACGGCGACCCGCATGACGACGCCGTGGTCCACTTCGTCCACGCCATCGATATCGACTCGAAGCCGCTCCGCGATCTCGTCGAGGCGTCGCGCGAGATGCTGCACGACCTGCCCGGGTTGAACCCGCTCGCGTGGATCGGCGATCACGTCGCGCTCTACGTCGATCGCGATCCCGTCCTCCAGGAGATCCCCAACTCCGACGACGAGGACGCGGTCGGCGAATTCATCGACCAGAACTTCGAGCGCATCCCGGTCGCGTTCCTCGTCGACGTGAAGAACCCAGGCGCGGCCGCCGCGTTCCTCCTCGCGCTCCGCACGTTCGCTCAGCAGGCCGCGCCGGACGTGTTCCACTGGTCGACGCGGCGGCACGGCGACGTCTCCTACGTACACGTCGCCGTCCAGGCGCCGCGCGGAGGCAACGAGAACGAACGCCGGTACTCGATCGCATACGCCCTCCTCCCCGATCGCTGGATCGTCACTCCGAGCGAGGCGGTGCTGACGCGCGCGATCGATCGCGCCATCGCGGCCGCGCCCGCGGAGAACGCGCGGTGGAACGAGCAGTGCATCGCGTTGGACCTCGAGCTCGACATGATCCGCCTGCTCGACGGCTGGACGGGACCGACGCTCGACGCGACGCGCGCCGCGTCGTCCTGGCGCAACCTGTACGTCCTGAACGAGTGGAAACGCCTCTTCCCGACCGACGACCCGGTCGCCGTCCACGAGCGCTTCTTCCACCAGCGGATCGTCTGCCCCGGCGGCGGCGACTACGTTTGGAACGAACGGGACCGGACGATGGAGTCGACGGCGTACGGCAGCCCGTGGCACCCGCAAGACGACGCGACTGCGCCGTCGCTGATCGACCTCGTCGAGTCGGCGGACGTCACGGTCCAGTTCGAGGAGGACGGGGTCCGGGCGCGACTCATGCTGCGACGTTGATTCGACCCACTGGATCGGCCACTGGATCGGCCACTGGACCGGCCACTTGACCGGCCACTTGACCGGCCCGACCGTGGCCGAAGTTCACCTCAAGTCTCGCCCGCGAGGCGCTCGAAGAGAGTTCCATCACCGCCCGGGAGACACGACCGTGCGCCACGGATGGATCGGCCTTCTCTTCGTCGCCTCGTCGGGCTGCGCGTACGAGCGCGCCGACTCGTCGGTTCACGTGCCGGTCTGCCCGCGCGCGGAGGCCGGCGAGCTGATCACGCTCGAGACGATCGAGCGTCCGATCGAGGAGCGACCGGTTCGACCGCTTCGCTCGGACGCGCTGACGCGGACGGCAGACGAGGCCTTCACGGTCGAGCCGAAGGTTCAGTAGGCGCGACCACGTCGCAGTCGGAGAGCTCGTTCCGATCGCCGTCGGCCAACTCGCCTTCCCCGCCACTCCACGACCATCACGACGAGAGCCGCGCCCCGCACACGGAGAGCTGGGGCGCATTCGACCACTCCGGCGATTGGAGGAGATTCTGAGCACCTTGGCCGAGCAGATCCGCAACGCCGAGCCGCTGCACCACCTCTCTCGCGTGGTGGGCCGAGCGGTCGGACGGGACGCTCTCGTACCTCGACCTCGGGCCGGCCTTGGCCATCGAGGACGCCGTACGCGACTACCGCGCCGCGATCGGGTCGGTCGCCGGGCTCGACGAGGGACGTGGGATGGCGGTCGAGCTGGAGCCAACCGCGCGGGGCTCCGACACCGGCGACGCGGGACGCCGATTGGGGAGATTGGTGATCGATCCGCTGCGCTCGTCGCTCGGCGACACGCGACACTGGTTCGTCGTGCCGGACGGCGAGCTGTTCCTGATTCCGTTCGATGCGCTGCCCCTGGCGGACCAGCTCGTCGGCGACGCACATCGGGTCACGATCCTGCCGACTCTCGCGTTGCTGCGGCCGCAGCGTCCGGCGGTCGACTCCGCCCCGTCGCTCCTCGCGGTGGTGGGCATCGACTACGGGCCCTCGGTTCATGGCGCTGGTTTCGCGCCGCTGCCCGAGACGCTGGAGGAGCTCTCGGCGGTGAGCGACCTGTTCCGACACGCGCATCCCGCCGCGAACGAGGAGGACGCGAATCGTCTGACAGGAGACGTTGCGACCAAGGCCGCGGTGTTCGCCGCGGTGCCGGGTGCGCGGTTCATCCACCTGGCGACCCATGGCTACTTCGCGTTCGACTCCTTGCCGACGATCGAGGACGACGTCGCCGTCGATGCGCAGCTCGGGCTCGCGTCACGCCTCACGCGCAGCGAGAGCGCCTCGCGGATGACGCCGATGCTCCTCTGCGGCGTGGCGCTGGCTTGCGCCAATCTCGCCGCCGACGCGACCGACCGGGGCTTCGGAGTGATGACGGCCGAGGAGTTGTCGACCCTCGACCTCGGCGACTGCGATCTCGCCGTCCTCTCGGGAGCTCATGGAGCTCATGGAGGCCTTCTACCGCGGACTCTGGCAGCAAGGGCTGGGCAAGGCGGAGGCGCTCTGGAACGCCAAGATGCGGCTGCGCGCCGCGGGAGCCCCGAGGGCGCACTGGGCCGGCTGGGTGCTGGCGGGACAACCCTAAGCGACGTGGCTGGCGACGAAAGCTCAGTAGGCGCGCACCACGACGCGGTCGGGGAGCTCGTTCCGATCGCCGTCGGTCCATGGGAAATGCTCGGCGAGCACGTCGCCGCAAAGCTCGATCCCCGCGATCAAGCCGTCGCGCAACGACCCCTTCGCGATCCCATCGAGGATCGCGCCGTCGACGCCCTCCCAGAACCGGTCCCCCATCTTCGCGTGGATCCCTTCGTCGCCGAGCACGACGACGCGGCGCTCGAACAGGCTGACGAAGATGAGGACGCCGGTGCGCGCTTCGGTCCCCTGCAGCCCGAGGCGGTGGAACTCCTGGTACGCCTGCTCCTCCGCCATCTCGGTCGCGCGGTCCTCGGTGACGAGGAGCCGGCGGAAGTGCGGGAGGAACGACGCGACCGCGTAGCCGAGCGCGCCGAACGCGAACTGGATCGCGAGGACGAGCGGCGGGTGGTCCCACGGCAGGTCGGCCGCGAACGCGCCGGAGAAGACCAGCGTGGAGAGGAGCGCGGCGATGGCGGCGCCTTGCGGATGAGCGTCCGACCGCTCGAGCACGACGGGGACGATCTCGCCGACGGTGTGGATCTCCGCGCCGCGGATCGCGTCGTGCACCTTCGCGAGGTCGGCGTCGACCAGCACGTCGACCGCACGGTAACGGCCGCCGAGCCGCACCGCGCGATAGACGAGGAAGAGGAAGACGAGGGTCGCGAGCAGCGCGACGCCGTGCATCACGTGCACCCAGATCGGCGTGGCGGCGCCGTGACCGGCCGCTTGCCACGACTGCGCGAGAACCGGAGCGAGGGAATCCATCACCAGCCTCCCGTGGCGCCGCCGCCGCCGAATCCGCCGCCCCCGCCGCCGCCGAATCCGCCGAAGCTCCCGCCGCCGAAGCCGCCGAACCCGCCGCCGTCGCTCTTCCCCGGATGGCGGTACGAACGGTTGCTCTGGTCCAGGATCGAGCCGAGCAGCATCCACTTCAGCAGGCCGCCCCCGTCGCCCCCTTTGTCATAGACGCCGGAGCGGCGCGCGCCGCGGACCGCGCGGGCGAAGAGGAAGATGACGAGGAGGAGCGGGAAGAGCCCGATCCACGACCCCTTCCGCTTGCGCCCGTTCTTGCTGTTCTCGATCGCCGCGTAGTCGCCGCCGAGCGCGGCGTGGATCGCTTCGATCCCCTTGCGTATGCCGGCGGCCGGCTGGCCGGCGCGGAAGGGCGGGACCATCACGTCCTGGATGATCCGGGCGCAGAGGACGTCGGGCAGCCGACCCTCGTAGTCACGCCCGGTCTCGATCCTGATCTTGCGCTCCTCCTTCGCCACCACGACGAGCACGCCGCTCCCTTCGCCGTCGCCCGTCGACCACGCCCGAGCCACCTCGAGCGCGAAGCTCTCGATCGGCTTGCCGCCGAGCGCGTCGACGGTGAGCAGCGCGATTCGCTCCTGCGAGCCGAGCCAGTACGACTCCATGAGGCGCGCGAGCGAGTCCCTCTCGCTCGCGCTCAGGAACCCGGCCCGATCGGTGACCCAGCCTTCGCTCGCGGGGACTTCCGCGGTCGCGGTCGCGATCGCGGTCGCGAGAAGGATGGAGACGAACGTCACGGTCACTTGTTCCCGAAGTCGACCGTCGGCGCGTCTTCCAGATGCTCGCCCTCGATCTCGAGCTGCGGCATCTTCTCGAACCCGGCGAGCATCGCGACCAGGGTGCCCGGGAACTGCTTGATCGCCGTGTTGTACGACCGGACGGTCTCGATGTAGTCGCGCCGGGCGACGGCGATGCGGTTCTCGGTCCCCTCGAGCGCGACGGTCAGGTCGCGGAACGCCTGCGTCGCCTTCAGGTCCGGATAGTTCTCCGAGACCGCGAGCAACCGCGTCAACGCCGACGTGAGACCCTGCTGCGCCTGGAAGAACGCGGCGGCCGCCTCGGGATTCTGCACCACCGACTCGGGCACCTGGATGTTCGTGACCGCCTGACGCTTGGCGATCACCGCCTCCAGCGTCTCCCGCTCGAAGTCGCGCGCGCCCTCGACCGTCTTCACGAGGTTCGGGATCAGGTCGGCACGTCGCTTGTATTGATTGGTGATCTCGACGAACTTCGCGTCGACGTTCTCCTGCTGCGCGACGATGCCGTTGTACTTCGAGACGCCGCAGCCTCCGAGCAGGAGGATGACCCCGACGAGCGCCAGCGCGGCGAGCAGACAACCTTTCATTGAGCTTCCTCGTTCTTGCCGAAGCGGAGAGCATCGCCCTACGGACGGCGACCGGAGTTATTGACGGATTCTCGCGCGGGTCCTTGTTCGACGCACGATCAATCCTCGCGCAGACGACGCACGAGGGAGCGCAGCCGATTCTTGAGGTCGACCACGTGGAACGGCCGGCCGCGCGTGCCATAGAGGTCGATGCCGCCCTTGACGGGATCGCGGCGCGGATCGAGCGCCTGCCTGAGGATCCGCTCCTTCGACATCGGATAAGGGGCCTCGGTCGCCTTTCCCAGCGTGAAGCCGTGTCCGAGCAGAAGGTCCAGGAGCTGGCCGGGCTGGCCGCCGCGCAGCGCGTACGGCCAGAACTCGAGCAGAAGCGCGCATTCGCGGCTCGCGTCGAGCACCTTCTTCATCCCCTGGAGCGCGAGCCACTCGGATCCCTGGGTGTCGATCTTCATGAACCGGAACGCTCCCTCGACGAGATCGTCGACCGGCGCGATCTGGATCGCCACCTCTTCGCCCGCCCCCATGTCGCCGGGGCGTGGGCCGTCGACGACGCGGTTGTCGCCGAAGTTGCGGGCGCCGATCGCGATCGTCGCTTCGCCGCGCGCGGCGCCGGCCGCGAATCGGTACAGGGTTCCCTTGCCCTTCCCCACCTTCATCGCCCGCTGCATGTTCCGCTCGGCGACGTCCGCGATGCCAGGGACGGGCTCGAAGGCGTGGACCTCCGCGCCGGCGAGGATCGCCTGCACCGCGAACCAGCCGACGTTCGCGCCGAGGTCGAGCACGCGCGATCCCGGCTCGACGTGGCGGCGAAACAGGAGCGTCTCCGCGTCGGCCCAGGAACCGTTCTCGATGGAGGGACCGATGATCGCATCGTCGGCCAGCACTTCGAACTCGAAGGCGAGACTACGGGGCCGGACGACCTTCGACTTGAACTCCATCGGGGCTCCCAGCGGCGAGGTCGGTACGAAAAGGCGAGGGCACTCTAGCGGGTGCATCCGCACGATCGAAACGGGAGAAACTAGTGGTGTGATTCAGAGTTGTTGACGACGCGGTCGTCGTCGCGCCTTGCCAGCGACGACGATGACCTCCGGATAATCCACCAACAATCTGAATCACACCACTAGGACGTCGCTCGGGAACCCTTCATCCCGTCTCCCTTCGGCTCCCCCAACGTCACCCGACCCCGTCGAAGAACCCGATTCCACCTCGATTGGCGGGCCCTGCCGCGCCGCAGCCCGCCGCCCTCCGGGTTCGACAGAGGCCGCCTTCCACGACGACCTCGATGGAGCGGTACCGGGAGCGGCGCTCCCCGCGCTCGCCGCTCAGGGACCGACGATGACGCGCAGGCACCCGCTGATGGCGCCGCCGACCCCGGGCGCCAGCGACAGCCCGTTGGTCGGGTCGTACACCACCGCCTGGTAGTAGCTCGCCTCGTCCACGAGCGAGGGGTCGTTCGGGATCGACACGGTGAAGGTGAACACGCCGGCGCCGTTCGCGAGGCCGTTGGCGATCGGCGCCGCGAAGTCGAGCTCTTCGAGGTAGCGGTACGCGTTCGTCGCACCCGTCGGGTTCGCGGCGTCGAAGGCGAGCGGGATCCGCCAGGACGCCAGCGCGTCGTCGAAGTACAGCAGCACGAACGAATTCGGGGTGGTGGTCACCTTGACGTCGACCGACTGCAACAGGGAGGGCGTGCCGACCAGCTCGATCTGCGGTTTGACGGCGGTGCCTGCGCTGGGCTCGCCGATGGTCGACGCATTCGGCCCGGACGGGTCGTCGATCGGGATGAACGTGTGGCTGCGACGCGCCACGTTGCGCCCGATGAACGGCGTCCCGCTGCCGTCGTACAAGGCGACCTCGTCCGCCACCTCGACCTCCACCGTGTGCGTCCTGCCGATCGCGCCGGCCACACTGACGCTGACCGAACTGGTCGCCGTGCCCTCCTGGCCGCCGGTCGGCAGCGCGGGCATGGTGAGCGCCGTCCACGCGCCGTCACCGACTCTCACCGATGCGGCGAGCGAGCCGGCGTCGAGGTCGCTGTGGAGGTCGTAGGCCGCCACCGTGAAGTCGAAGGCCTGGCCCGTCCCCGGGTCGGCGTAGCCGTTCGGCAAGCCGCGCACGACCAGCGTGGGTTTCATCTGGTCGTCGAACGGATCGAGCAGCTCGCCGTCGTTCGGGTTCTCGTCCACCAGGCAGCCGAGGTCGATCCACTGCCCGACCAGGCGCTTCTCGTCGAAGGTGAGCAAGCTGCCGTGATCGACGTAGGTGGGGCCGAACATCGGCTCATGGAAGCTCGCGTCGGGATCGCTCGAGCTCGCGGCAGCTCGGTCGCCGTCGTTACGGCCGTCGAGTCGCGCGTCGAAGAGCTTCCACACCAGCAGGCTCTGGGTCGCCGCGTGCTTGCGGATCCAACGCGTGGCCTGATGCGTCTGGTGCTGCGGGTAGGCAAGGCCCTGGATTTGCACCGGTGTGTCGTCGAACGCGAGGTACTCCCACACCGTCAGCCCGGTCGCGCGCTGGTCGTTGTCGCTCTGATCGAGGTTGAGCGCCCCGGCCGGGCTCGTTCCGGTGTGGCAACTCGCACAGTTCGCATCCAGCAGCGGCTTCACGTGCTCGTGATACTCCACGATGCGGATCTTCTCGCCGGTGTCGACGAACGTGCGGCCGATGCCGTCGTCATCGACGGTCATGATCGGGGTCTCGCGCGCGAGGTCATCCACCTGGTACAGCGGCGAACTGCCGGCGAAGGTCGTGGAGAAGGAGAGGGCTTCGCGATCGGTCGAATGCGCGTGGCACCCGCCGCAGTTGTTCTTGCGCTCTGACGGCCGCGCCGAATGCCAGGTCCATTCCGAGGTCAGCGTGAGGCCGTTCTCGTCGAGGATTCGATTGTGGAATGGAGTGTCGGCGGGGATCAGGACCTCGTACGACGTGTCGGGGTCGCCGAAGTCGTCCAGGATCTCGGCGCCCTGGGACGACGTCTTGCGGACCGGCACCTCGCCCAGGATGCCCCAGACCTGGCTTCCGTGGTTGTGGGAGCGCATCCCCTCGACCCCGCTCGATTCACGGCGGTAGTAGTGCGACATGTCCGCCACGACCTGCGCGGCGTGGATTTCGCTGTCCGGGAAGCGATAGGTGTCCTGGCCGACGCGGAACAGCGGCATGTTCTTGTTGTGGATGCTCCCCGGGACGAACGACCACTCGTCGGGATAGTCGCTCACCCACGCCGACTCGCGGTTGTACACCGACGAGGTCCCGGTCGTGGCGAGAGCGCTCGCAACGGGGACCACGCCGTCGTTCTTCGGGTCCAGATGCGCGGGGAGCCGGTTGTCGGGAGCGGCCTGACCGTAGATGTCCTGGTAGGTCACCAGCGCCCTGGGGTACAGGTAGTGGTACGTCGCGCTTTCGCGGACCAAGAGTAGCTGGCTCGCCGCCGTCACGCTGGCGGTGCTCGCGCTGGGAAGGTAGCAGACCTTCATGTGCGGCGCCTCCGGGCCGACGCTCCCCACCGACTTCGTCGAAGTGTGGGTCGGGCTGTAGATGCACAGCAACCCGTCGATCGGCGCCGCTGCCGGCATGGTCACCTTGCCGTTCACCGACGGCCAGTCGTTGGTCAACAGATCTCCCACCTTGGTCAGCGGGGTGAGGAGGTCCTGATCCACGCGCCGGAAGTGGTCGGTGCTGTCGTAGTAGTACGCCGTGCCGCTGGGATCGACGAGCGGCGTGAAGTCCTGGTCGCTGCCGTGCGAGGCCACCGTCGGGTCCACCGGGAAGCGGATGAAGGACCCATGGCCGTAGTTGTTCTTGTGGTAGTAGACGGTGGACACGATGTCACCGCCCGAGAGCTGCGCGATGAAGTGGTAGGCAGCGTTGAAGTCGTGGGCGCCGGCGAAGGTCTTGATGTCGGCCATGTCCGGGTTGGCCACCATGAGCGGGTAGTTTCCCGCCTCCTGCGCACGACGACCCACCGAGTGCACGTGCGTCCAGACGATTCGACCGTCCTGGAGGATGATCGGGTGTTCGCACGACCCCTGCGTGAAGTTCTCGAGCGGCTCGATGCCGGTGCCGTCGGGATTCATCACGAAGAAGCGCATCGCCGGGAAGCGCTCGTTCCAGTTGAACGACGTCACCGCCTCGCGGTTGGACAGGAAGAGGATGCGCCCGTCCGGGAGTTCGATCGGAGTGAGGTCGAACTTCGGAACCTGGTTGTCGACCGCGCGCGCGGTGTCCGGCCAGGCCACCTCGTCTCCGAAGGTGAGCTGAGTCGCGTGGCCGCTGGCGACGTCGAGGCGATAGATGTGCGCGGGGCTGGTCGGGATCTTGGTCTCGTCACCGTTGGCGCGTTCCGACTGGGCGTCTTCGAAGTACGTGAAGTAGATCGTCTTGCCGTCGTGGGAGACGAAGGGGTCGACGCACGCGCCCACGGTCCCCGCACTGAACAGGACGACGTCCTGCGCGTGCCCGGACGTGCCGGGGTCGATGCGGACGAGGTCCGTGCCATGGCCGACGCGCAGGGACATCCGCCCCGCGTCGGGGAAGTCCCCCGGATCGGTCGCGCTGGCCATCGGCATGCGACACGCCACGACGGGGAAGTTCAGGTTGGCGCTCGCCCCCTGCCCCGAGAGCGAGGGCTGCCCCAGGAGAACGACGAACAGTGCCCATGACGATGCGGACCGACCACGCATGGCAAGACTCCTTCCTCGGCGCGGAGCGGGATGGCCGCGAGCCCTCGGTCGCGCCGACCCCATGAAGCTCGCCAACCTCCTCGAGTGCGGCGCCGGCGCGGACGTCACGAAGAAAACCGGTTCCCTTGAAGCGGGCGGCCGAGGCGATCGGGGTCCGGTCGGGGCGACTCCTGGGCAGCCCCACGACGCCCGATCGTCGAGCGTCGCGGTGATCGAATCCGAACTGGCCGCCCCCCGGTGACTGGTAGGACCGGTCGAGAACCTCTGACTCGCGGCGGCGCTTGCATCGCGCGCCGGCTCGCCCCGGCCGCCTGCAGATTCGATTTGACGTCGGCCGAACGGTCGACGAGTGTGGTGCCGCCGGACGGAGAAACGACTCCTGACCGTCGCGGCGCAAAACCGGCATCTCAATGTTCGAACTTTCCATCATCGTGCTGCTGTTGATCCTGAACGGCGTGTTCGCCATGTCGGAGATCGCTCTGGTCACCGCGCGGCGTGCACGGCTGCAGCAGCGCGCGGAGAACGGCGATCGCAAGGCCAAGCGAGCGCTCGAGCTTGCCGCGAACCCGGAGCGGTTCTTGAGCACGGTCCAGGTCGGGATCTCGCTCGTCAGCGTGCTGAACGGCGCGTTCGGCGGCGCGCGCCTCGCCGGTTCGATCGCCCCGGCGATCGCGCGGGTCCCGGCCTTCAGCGACCACGCCGACGCGATCGCCCTGGGGCTGGTGGTGGCGCTCATCACCTATCTCTCGTTGATCATCGGCGAACTGGTGCCGAAGGGACTGGCCCTGCGCCACGCGGAGCAGATCGCGTGCGCGATGGCGGGCCCGATGGACGCCTTGACCCGCATGACGCGGCCGATCGTGTGGTTCCTGGAGCTGAGCACGCGAGCGGTGCTGCGCTTGTTCGGCAAGCGCGCGATCGATCACGGCGTGCCCACCGTGGAGGAGATGGAGGTCCTGATCCGCCAGGGCATCGTCACGGGATCGGTGCATCGCAGCGAGTCGGAGATGGTGGAGGGCGTGTTCGACCTCCGTGACTTGGTGGCCGAGGAGATCATGCGGCCGAAGCTGCAGGTGACGTTCCTGCATGCGGACGATCCGCCGGACCGCTGCTGGGCCGCGGTCGCCGCGAGCAGCCAGGCCGTGTTTCCCGTGTACGAGAAGTCGCGTGACGAGATCCTGGGCTTGATCTCGCTGCGCGACCTCTACGCCAACGCGGCCGGCGGGCGCGCCAAGCCCCTCCGGGAACTCTTGCACCGGCCGATCTTCGTGGCGGACAACGAGCCTGGCCTTTCGCTCCTTGCCACCTTGCGCAAGGGAGTCCTTGGCGCGGGCGTGGTGACGGACGAGTTCGGCACGGTGCGCGGGCTCATCACGCTGGAGGACCTCGTCGAGGAGGTCGTCGGAGAACTGCGGCCGGCGGTCGCCCGAAGCGGGGGCGGTCCCACCATCCGCAAGACGGCGGAGGACGCGTGGCTCGTGGACGGCCTGATGGAGATCGACACCGTGATCGAGACGATCGACGGCCTCGACGCATTGGTCGCCGCGGAGAAGGAACCGTTCCAGACCCTGGCCGGCTACATCGTGCATCGCCTCGATCGCCTGCCCGAGGAAGGCGAGTCGTTCCACGTCGGCGCGTTCACCTTCGAGATCGTCGACATGGACCGCCAGCGCATCGACAAGGTCGTGATTCGCCGCGATCCAGAGCCCGCCGAGCAGGGGGAGGACGCGGCCGCGGCCGCAAGGGAGTGACCGCCGGTGCCCTTCTTGCTGACGCTCACGAAGACCTGCGCCTTCGTGCGCCGTGCCGGCGTGCCGCCGAGGTCCGGACCCGGGCCGCGAGAAGCTCCCGGATCCAGGGCCCGCGCCGGCACCCCACGACGTTACGTTACGAATTGTGCGGGGTCGTTCGTCCAGCCAACGCCGCGAGCCGCCTAGTTCCTGACAACCGATGAATACGAGGTCGCGATCGCGACGCGGCCGCCGGGCCTCCAGAACCTGACGTGGTTCGACTGGAACGGGGTCGGCTTCACGGCCGCCGCGAGCGTCCAGTTCGCGCCTCCGTCGTCGAGCACGCACGTGGGGAGGCTCGTCGCGCTCGACCTCGAGGGCGATGGCGACGACGACCTCGTCTACGGCGAGTTCTCCGGGACGGGTCTCCGCGTCTTCCCGACCGTGGCCGGGGCCCCGACGATCGGGAGCGGTCGTCACGCTCTCGACCGGCACGATCGACTCGTACCCGTACGTCGCCGACCTGGTCGGCGGCGGCGCGAGCGACCTCCTCGTCGTCACGACCGGCCTGCCGGGCACGAGCGACTTCGGGCTCACGCCGATCCTGAACGCCGGCGGCTCGCTGTCGGTCGGCGCGACGCAGCTCGTCTCCCCCGACGAGTCGGTGTACGGGGACGGCTTCGCGACCGGTGACTGGGACGGCGACGGCGACGTCGACCTGATCGGCCATCCGTGGAGGGTCGCGGGAGGTCCGCTCGTCGATGGGGTCATGGCGTTCTTCGAGAACGACGGCGCGAACGGTTTCGGCGCTGAGCCGGTCGCGAGGGCCGACCTGATCTACGCGGGCGAGGTGCCGTACTTCCTCGTCGAGCTCGCCGACCTCGATGGAAACGGCCTCGTCGACTTCGTGGGCGCGCAGAAGCTCGCCGCCGCCGCGATCGGCGACTTCGACGCCGACGGCCGCACGGACTTCCTGAACCCGCTGCAGACGCCGGGGGACATCTTCGTGCCGCCGGTGTTCCAGGGGATGAGGCTGTATACGGGCAACGCGGCCGGCGGATTCGACGACGCTGGCATCGTGAGCACGTCGTGGATGGCGCCGTTCTCGCGCCGGCTCAACGTCCCGATCGATCTCGACGTCGACGGCGACCTGGACGTGCTCGACCTGAACAGCACGACGTTGAGCAGCGGATACTGGCCGAATCACGGGGACGGAACGTTCGCCGCGCACGTGTCGCTCTTCACCGGCGGGCGCGAGCCGGTCGCCGCCGCCGACCTCGACGGGGACGCGGACCCGGACGTGCTCACGATCTACCAGACGTCCCGTACGCTCGAGCTCGAGCGGAACCAGGGCGGACTGTCCTTCTCGAGCGTGACGATCTTCTCGCTCCCCCAATCCGCGTTCGAGCAGGATTCGTTCACGCTGATCGATCTCGACGCCGACGGCGACCTCGACGTCGCGTTCGCGCAACGCGACGTCGATCGGATCCACCTGCTCGAGAACGACGGGGTCGCCGGCTTCACGACGGCCGCGCCGCTCTCGACCGACGTCCTGCCGTCCGGCTCCGACGCGGCAATGCCCGCACTCGCCTTCGACGACCTCGACGGCGACGGCGTGCTCGACCTGTTCTGCGGCGGCGAGGAGAAAGCCGACGACACCGTGCTCGATTACGTGCTCGTCTTCCGCGGGCTGGGCCCGTTCCGGCGGAGTGGTGCGCGTGCCGGCCGACTACGACGGCGACGGCGACGTCGACCTCGGCGGCAGCATCCTCGTCCGGTCGCGCCGGTTCGATGGAGAAGGGGACGGCATCATCGAGCAATACGGCGCGGGGACGCCCGGCACGGGCGGCGCCGTCCCCGTGCTCGGGGCGGCCGGTCCGTTGCGGCCGGGCTCGACCACGGCCGCGCTTCGCCTGCGCCGCGCGCGGGGAGGGACGCTCGCCGCGTTCCTGTACGGCGTGAACCAGGGCGCCACCCCGAACGTCCCGGTCGTCGGCGCCACGCTCTACGTCGACCCGCCCTTCAAGACGTTCGTGCTCGCCACCACGGGTGCGCCCGGCGCGGTCGGCGCCGGCTCGCTCGACCTGCCGCTCTCGCCGGTGCTGACGAAGGTCGCGGGGTTCACGCTCTTCATGCAGGTGTTGACCTACGACGTCGCCGCGCCGGGGAACCTGGCGACGACGAACGGACTCCGACTCTCGTTCGGCACGTGAGGCCGCGGGCGCTCAGGGGTGCGCACCGTCCCACGATCTCGTCCCGCGGGATCCACCTTCATCGGAGCCGTGGCCGGCGACGGCGCGAAGGTGCAGGTCGCGCGGAAGACTACCGGATCGGCACCTCGACGCCGTTCGTGCTCGAGAACCCGGCCGGCGCCGTCGCGTCGAGGTCGAACGCCTGCGCGTAGACCGTGACCGTCGGAGTCGCGGGCGGGACGATCGTCGCGGCCGTGAGGGAGCCGGCCGCGTCGAGCGGAACCGACGCGACGAGCGGCGGCGGGCCGACGAGCAGCGAACACCCGGTCCCCCCGATCGGCAGCAACGTCGGGGTCGCGGCGAGGAACAGGAGGGCGCTTCCGTTCGGCCGTGCGTCCGTGAGCGCGAGCGTCACGTTCCCTCCGGGGGTCGCGCAGCCGAGCACGCTCAGCTCGGGCGCGTGCCCGAGGGAGCCGGCGCAGCCGCTCCCGTACTTGCGGATCGATCCGCCCGCGCACGGTTGGATCGGCTGGCGGAGGAACGCCTTCGCCACGTCCGCGCCGGCCCCGTCGCGCAGGGCGCAGACGAAGTACAGGTCGTTCGCGTCGGAGAGATAGAACCCGTCATCGGCGAACCAGCTCACGTAGAGGCCATCGTCGAACAGACCGTCGCCGTCCACGTCGACCGGATCGCCCTCGCGCGACACGATCTGCGCGCCGTTCCACACGACGATGCCGTCGTAGCGGGGCACCTCGTTCGTCGTCCCGGACACGACGTAGTCGCCAGCAGCGTTCCCCGTGTGCGCGAAGAAGTCAGGCCAGTAGCCGGCGTCGCTCCATTTCTCGCTCGAGCCGGGCGTCACGGCCGCCGCCGCCATCGCGATCACGACGCCGTTGCGCACGACCCAGTCGCGCTCGGAGACGTCGTTGTTCCCCCGCACGTACCAGTTGCCGCCCGCGTCCATGTTCGCGCGCACGATGCCCGCGGAGTCGATCGGGTTCGGGAAGCCGGAGCCCGGCACGACGAACCCCTCCTGGAGGACCACGCCGCCGTTCACGACCACCACGTCGTCCGAGGACTCCGGCCCCGTGAGGTCGGCCCGGTAGAGGTGCCCAGCGCCGGATGCGTCGGACCAGAAGGAGTCGTACCAGATGTTCTCGAGCGTCTGGGTCGTAGCGGTGAACTGATTGGCGGGAACCGTGACGAGCTCTTGCGCGATCAGGACGGTCCCGATCTCGATCCGGCCGACGTGCGACGGGAACGGCGAGAACTCGACGTCGGAGACCAAGCCGACCTTCGACCCGGCGATCACGGGAGAGTGGAGCGAGCTGCCGTAGCTCACGCCCGGGTTGCTCGCCATCGGGCTCCCCTCCTGGGCGACCACGTGGTAGGTCGGCCCGGCGGTCGCCTCGATCACGAATTCGTGGTTCGGCGCCAGCCGATTCGAGAAGACGTACCGTCCCGCGTCGTCGACGCCCGCTCGCGAGTCGAACCAGCCGATCGCGTTCGGCGGGTCCCACGGCGCCGGATCGGCGTGGTTCGCCACGACCACGCCGTTCAGGATCAAGACGGCCTGGCCGACGTCCGTCCGCGCCATCAGGATCCAGTTGCCGTTCGGGCTGCCGGACGGGGCCTCGAAGACGGAGAAGACCGTTCCCGGGGCGAACTTGACTCCCGGCTGCCCGGGCACGTTGGAGGTCGGCGCGCCGGGGACGTTCGAGAAGATGGTCGTGGTCTGACCCGCCAGGCTCCCCAGTGGTCCGAGAAGGGCGGCGGCGATGAGAAAACGTCGCATACAGATCTCCGGTCGCCGGCCGCCGGGCTCCGAGGCGGGGCATCGCCTTCAGTAAGGCCGGAACCCGCGTGCGCGTCACGCGGTTTCCGGGGAAATTGCTGGAGACGCCGCGCCGCCTCGAAGATCGGCACTCCACGCCGTTCGTGAACTTCTACTGAGGGCAGGTTCAGATGTCTGCGGCCGGTCATTGCGTGATCTACTGGTCCCGCGCGACCCATCTCGTCGCCGGCGCCATGGGCGACGTGTACGTCAAGGAGATCCGTCCGTGGAACAGCCTCGGATCGATCGCTGCCGGGAAGCCTCGGCAGCAGCGCGGTGCTCGTCGGCGCGGGGACGTTCGTGAGCGGCGGAACCGGGCCATGAAGGTGTTCATCAGCCACGCCACCGAAGACAAGGAGTCGGTCGCGCGGCCCTTGGCCAACGCGCTGCGGGAGCGCCGCGTCGAGGTCTGGTTCGACGAGTTCGTCCTGAGGCCGGGCGACAGCATCCGCGAGTCGATCGAGGCCGGGCTCGCCGCCTGCGACTACGGCATCGTCATCCTGAGTCCGAGCTTCTTCGAGAAGAGGTGGCCGCAGAGCGAGCTGAACGGAATCTTCGGTCGCGCGCTCTCCTCCGACCGACGTTTCCTGTTTCCGATCTGGCACCGTCTCTCCGTGGATGACCTGCGCCCCTACCCGATGCTCGCGGATCGATTCGCGCTGAAGAGCGACGTCGGGGCGAGCGTCATCGCGGAGCAAGTTCTCGCGGTCGCGATCGGGGACGAGCGACGCCTCCGGGAGGCGGAGAAGGTGTTCGTCGACTTCGACCCCTCGAGCCGCTACTACAACCCGCCGGAGGAGGTGCCGAAGCTCGGGTACGAGCTGCGACCGGGAACGTACGCGGAGCTGCGCGCGCAGCTCCGTCCCCGGGAGCTGATCATCGCGCACGGGAACCCCTATGGGACGCACCTCGTCGCCGGTCACGTGACGTGCGAGGAGCGGATGATGGAGTTCGAGATGGAGTGGTGGATCGCTCCGAAGTACTACGCCGTCGATTTTCGGAAGCTGATGAGCGGGTTCGACGTCTCGCTGTCGGAACGCGAGATCCGCAAGCTTCTCGGGCGGACCGAGGAGACGTCGCCGCCGACCGGAACGTGAGCCGACCGCGATCCAGCACGGCCGGTTGGGTGCCGGGCTTCACCGCGTCCGTGCTCCATCTGCCCGACGAGGACCTGACGGCGATCGCGACGACCGCGCCGACCTCGATCGGATCGTCGAGGCCGGCGCGGTCCCGGTACCCGGATCACCAGCCGTAGATGGTCTTGAAGCGGCTGAAGATCTCCTCGCGCAGCGCGTCGGCGGCGTCGGTGCCCGAGCTGATGAGGATGACGATGCCGGTGCCCTGGGACGGCCGGCCGCCCATGCGCGCCGACGCGTTGGGGTGGCCGCCGTTGTGGGTGAACCACTGGCCGTTGGCGGCGGTCACCGTGTTGGCGGTCAGGGTGAGCCCGAGACCGTAGGTCGTGGAGCCGGCCGCCTGCTTGGTGAGCATGGCGGTCACGCTCCCGGCCTCGAGGGCCTTCTGGCCGTTCTCGCCGATGCCGCCGTTCATGAGCGCGATGGTGGCCCGGGCGACGTCGCTGGCCGAGGCGTACAGGCCGCCGCCCGACGCCCACGGGTAGATCGGACGCTGGTTGGCGGGGACGACCACGCCGTTGCTGTCGTGGGGCAGTGCCGCGCGGTCGGCGAACGACGCCGACAGCGGCTGGTAGAACGTGGAGTCGTCCATGTCCAGTACGTCGAGGATGCGCGTCTTGGCGTGCTGCTCGAAGTCCACCAGGGTGAGCGACTCGGCCATGGCCTGGGCCGCCATGTAGCCGCCGCCGGAGTAGCGGAACACATCGCCGGGCTGGTACTGGATGCCGTTGTCGAGGATGAACGGGTCGTACCACACCATGTTGCCGCCGCCGTAGGACTCGGAGTTGCCGTTGCTGTCGTGGCCGAACAGCATCTGCAGCGTGTTGGGCAGCTTGTCGCCGGGCAGGTAGCTGGTGGTCCCCCACGGCTCCAGCGACGCGGAGTGGGACAGCAGCCGGCGCAGCGTCATCTCCGTGGCGGGAAGCTGCAGCCCGTTCTGGAAGGCCGGCCCGTAGAGCACCCAGTACAGCAGCGGGTTCCAGTAGTTGCCGAACTTGTAGTACGACAGCAGCGCCGCGGTCTGCACGTTCATGTCGAGGGACGTGACGCCGTCCTCCACCAGCGACATCATGGTCATGGCCGCGATGGGCTTGGAGACCGACGCGGTGTCCATGGGGGTGTCGGCGCGCAGGAAGCGCTGCGAGCCGGCCTCGATCTCGCCGTAGGTGCGAGCCCACTGGATCTCGTTGCCCTCGATGACGGCGATGCTCACGCCGGCGACCTTGGCGTCTTCGATCTGCTTCCAGATGTTCTCGGCCAGGCCGTACTCGATGGACTGCATTGGGTCGGTCATGTCCGGTACGAACGCGCCGTTGCCGAACAGGACGAAGTTGCCGCTCAGCCCGAGCATCAGCCGGTCGAGGGACCACTGGTTCTTCTGGAAGCTCTTCAGCCACGACACGCCGGTGCTGGTCAGGTCCGAGCTGGCGTACCAGTCGTCGGCCAGCAGCGCCCAGCGGCCGTCCGCCGCGATCTCCACCTGCTCGATGCTGCGCTTGGACGGGTGGCGCTCGACGACCGCCGCGTACAGGTCCGAAGGGATGGCCACGGAGTGCGCCCAGTTGCCGGAGATGAGGGTCCAGCCGCTGTTGTCCGAGTCGAAGGCCAGATCGGTGATGCGCTTGCCGGCGTGGATACGCTCGAGGATCTTCGCCTCCAGCGTATCGACGTAGCTCAAGCCGGCCGAATGCCAGGCCAGGTGCTCGGCGATGACCATCCACGCGCCGTTGGGCGCGAAGGCGATGACGTCGATCTCCAGACCCAGGTTCACGTACTCCTGCACCTTGGCCCGGCAGGATGCGTTGAACCCGTGGCTCGAGTGGATGAGATTGCCCGCCACCACGATCCAGTGGCCGTCGGGGCTGGACGCCATCTCGTCGATGTCGACGTTGACGCTGGCGTAGCCCTTGATCGTGTCCTGCAGCAGCACGCGATCGTGGTATTCGCTGGTCTGCATGGCGTAGATGTTCGCGCCGGCGTCGGCCGACGCGGCCGCCGCGATGAGCGGGGCCGCGAGGCCGAGCAGGCCCCGCCTCCACGAAGACGAGTGACGTTGGCAAGAAGGACGAAGGTCGGTGCGAGACATTCCTCTGCTCCTGGTCTGACCCGCGTCGCAAGCTGGCCGTCGTGACCCGCCGCGCGCGAGCCGCGGGAGACGCCGCATCGGCGGTGCAGTCCCGACAAGAAAATCGGCGCGACCTGCGCTCGCCACGTCCGCCGGACCCGCCGTCCCCCCCCCGGCGGCGGCCGTACACCTCGGTCATGGGCTCAGCACGCGGCGGACGACTTCGAGGTGCACGTCGACCGGGCAGATGTCGCGGCCGTCTACGCGCATCGGCCACTGACGGACGATCTATCTCGTCTCATCGCATCGCATCGCATCGCATCGCACGCCTCGATCCAGACGCGGATCCATCCTCGCCCGCGGAGGACCTCGACACGATCGGGTATCCCGAGACGACGGAACGGCCGTGACGTGGACGCGTGCTCTGGAGCCGCGCGGGGGCGGGAGACGAACCCCGCCTTCACCCGTGCGTCGGAAGAGCTGACGCCGGCTCGTCCCTCCGCTACCATCTCGCGGACGGATCGCCGCGGCGGGGTCGATCCGAGCGGGGAGCGAGATGGTCGAGAAGCCGGTCGATGTGTTCCTCTCCTACGCGAGCGAGGACGGCGACGCGATCGCGCGGCCGCTGAAGGAGCGGCTCGAGCAGCGCCACGTCTCGGTCTGGTTCGACCGCGACCGGATGCCGGCCGGGACGCGCACCGCGCGCGGGATCGACGGCGGACTGCGGCAGGCGCGGCTGTTCGTGTCGCTGCTCAGCCGGCGCTACTTCGACAAGCACTGGACGAACGAGGAGCTCGACACGGCGCTCTCCCTGGAGGAGGACCGGCCGGAGTTCGTCTTCCCCGTGCTGCATGGGCTGTCGGTCAAGGAGCTGCGCGAGCATCGCGCGATGGTCGCGAACCGGATCGCGGCCGACCTGGGCGCCGGCCTCGACGACGTCGTCACCAAGATCGTCGCGAAGCTCCTCGGGAGCCGGCTCGCCGCGTACGTCGTCTGCCCGGAGGCGCGCCACGACCCGATCCGGCGGCACGTCGAGAGCGCGCTCGAGGCGGCGGGGATGCGGGCGGTCGCGATCGACGCGGCCGACGGGGCGATCGATGCGGCCCGCGCGCGGCGGCTCGTCGCGGACGCCGATCTCACCGTCGCGATCGCGTGGTTCCGCTACGGCGAGCCGACGGCGGACGACGGGCGGTCGACGCTCGACGTGGCGTGCGACGCGGCGGACGGGGCGACGCGGATCGTGCTGCTCCCGAGGAAGGGAACGGCGGTCGATCCCGAGTCGGCGTACGACGAGGGGCAGGACGGACCGGACGATGATCGGCAGAAGCGGCTGCGATCGCTGAAGCGTCGCGTCGAGGACGGCTCGGTCGAGTACGAGCTCGACACCCTGGGCGCGACGTTGACCACGACGCTCCGCGAGTGGCGCGAGCGACGCGCGCGCGCGTCCGATGGTCCGGCTGCGCCTTCGCCCGCCTTCCTCGGCCCCGCGCTCGACGACTACCGCCGCGGCGCGACCGGCCTCTACGGCTCGGTCCCGCTCGCCGGGTTCGGGCATCGCCTGAACGTCCCGATCCGGCTCGAGGACCTG
The DNA here is from genome assembly GCA_964649825.1 of uncultured Phycisphaeraceae bacterium. Taxonomy (GTDB): domain Bacteria; phylum Planctomycetota; class B15-G4; order B15-G4; family JADJEK01; genus CAZYQW01. The sequence continues at coordinate 51,412 of CAZYQW010000122.1, forward strand.
TTCGTCCCGCTCCACGCGCACGTCGCGCGCGAGCGCGGCGACGAGCCGGGAAACGCGCTCGAGGCCGAGTCGCTCGGCCCGCGCACCCACGAGATCCGGCTGACGGAGGCGTTCTGGAAGGACGACCTCGCGAGCCGGCGGCGCGGCATCGTGATCCTCGGCGACCCGGGGTCGGGCAAGACCACGCAGATGAAGCGGCTCTTCCTGTGGGTGTTCGAGAAGGGCGGCGCGGCGCTCGGCCTCCCCGGCGACGTGGTGCCGCTCTTCCTGCCGCTGCGCGAGCTGAAGAGCGGCGAGGACGACCTCGCCTCGTTCGTGCGCCGGACGTTCCGCGTCGAGACGCTCGAGCTCGGCGACGCGTTCGTCGACGCGCTGCTGAAGCACCCGCGCCTTCTCTTCCTCCTCGACGGGCTCGACGAGATCTTCGACGAAGGCGCGCGGCAGAAGGCGTCGCGCTGGATCGAGAGGCTGCTCGGCAGCCACCCGGAGGCGCGTTTCGCGATCACCTGCCGCTACGCCGGCTACCGAGACGACGTCTGCCTGGACGGCCGCTTCCTCGAGCTGCGCCTGCGCCCGCTCTCGGACGCGCAGGCCGAGGCGTTCGTGCAGAACTGGTATCGCATCGTCGAGACCGAGCTCGCGACGGAGGGGGCTCGAGGCCGCGCGCTCGGCGAGCAGCGCGCACGCAAGCTGATCGAGCGCCTCCAGCAGTCGGACGTGCGCGCCGCCGCGCGGGTCTACGAGCTGACCCGCAACCCGCTGCTCTTGACCGCCATCTGCCTCGTCCACCGCGACCGCGGCGAGCTGCCGAAGAAGCGCGCCGTCCTCTACGACGACTGCGTCGACGTGCTGCTCGAGGGCTGGCGCCGCGCGCAGGGGATGGACGTCCAGTTCACCGCCGCCGACGCGCGGAACGTCCTGAAGCCGCTCGCGCTCTGGATGCACCAGGAGGAGAAGCGCGTCCGCGCCACCGCGGCCGAGCTCGCGCCCCACCTCGGCCCCGCGTTCGCGCGCAAGCTCGACGAGCCGCCCGCGACGTTCCTGAAGGCGATCCGCGACCGCAGCGGCCTGCTGACCGGCTGGTCCGGCGACAAGTACGGGTTCATGCACCTCGGCTTCCAGGAGTACCTCGCCGCGCTCGAGCTGCAGGACCGCGCGGCCGAGGACCAGCGCGTGCTCCGCCAGCTCGCCGATCGGTTCGGCGACAGTTGGTGGCGCGAGGTCCTGCTCCTCTTCCTCGCCGACGGAACGTGGTTCGCGCCGTTCTTCCGCGAGCTGGTGAAGCACCCCGCGTTCGTCGAGCACGCGGACCTCGTCCGCGAGTGCATCTCCGACTGCGAGCGCCCGTCGGCCGAGCCGTTCGAGAAGGTCCTGCGCCGCCGGCCGTCGCCCGGGTGGCGGCGGTGGATCCTCGGGGGAGAGCCTCCGAGCCGGCGGAGGGCGCGCCAGGCGATCGCGGCCGAGGCGCTGCGCGCGATCGCGCCGGAGAAGGCGGCCGAGCTCGAGCGCCTGATGCCCGGCGCTCGGCCCGAACGTGGCGAGAACGTGCGAACGATGCGCGGCATCGAGCTGGTCTGGATCCCGGCGGGAAGACTCGAGGTGGAGGGCCGCACGCTGGCGAGCCGCGGGTTCTGGCTGGGCAAGTACCCGGTGACGAACGACGAGTACGGTCGGTTCCTCGAGGACCACCGGGATGTGCGTCCGCCCGAGCAGTGGGGCGACCGGCAGTTCAACCAGCCGCGCCAGCCGGTGGTCGGCGTGACGTGGCACGAGGCGGTGCAGTTCTGCGCGTGGGCCGGCGCGGGTCTCGCCGACGAGGCGGGGCGCTTGCCGAGCGAGGAGGAGTGGGAGTACGCGTGCCGAGCGGGAACGACGACCGAGTACTGGTTCGGCGACGGCACGCGCAAGGTCCGGCGGTACGCGTGGTTCGACAAGAACTCGGGAGGGACGACGCATCCGGTCGGGGAGAAGCCGGCGAACCCGTTCGGGTTGTTCGACATGCACGGCAACGTGTGGGAGTGGTGCGCGGATGCCGTCGACGGCCGCGGTGTGCCGACCGCCGGCGTGAACCGTGTGATCCGCGGCGGGTCGTTCGGGGTCCCCGCCTGGTGGCTCCGGTCGGCGGCCCGGGACTGGTACCTCCCGGACTACCAGTGGTCGTCCAGGGTTTCCGGCTCGCCGTGTCCGCCCCCATCTCGGGATAGACGATCGATCTTCGAGCTTTGAGTTATGGCTTTTTCCCGGCACGCCCGGCTCGCCCCGGCACGCCGCGGTCGAACCGCGGCTCATTCGTGCCGCATCGCGCCGTGTCGCGCCGAGCATGGCACGCTTCGAGCCGGGCCGGCACGCGACCGCCGCCGCGTTCGAGACTTCGGTCAGAACAAGACGAGGCGCACCTCCACCGCGACCCATCCGCGTTTCGCCGGTTTCCGGTCTTCGCCCGAACGCGCCCTCGCCATTCGGAAGGAATCTCCCATTTGGAACTCGCCCATCGCGAGGCGGCGAACCTCCTCGGCGCCCGGCCGCACGCGCTGCTCGCCGAGGTTCGCGCGACGAACGGCGCCGGCCCGGCCGGCGCGGTCGCGCGGTCGATCGAGGAGCGGATCGAGGCACTCTGCGCCGGCGCGTGCGCCTTCGACGTCGAGACGAAGCGGCCCGCGCTGCGCCGCGCGCGTATCGCCTTCGCACGAGCGCCGGCGCGCGGGCTCGCGATCGCGCCGATGCCTCCCGCCGAGCCGCACGTGACGTCGGCGCGGCGGCGGGAGGATGACGTGCTCCTCGCGATCGGCCGGCTCCTGCGCAGGCCGAGCGGCGGGACGGCCGCGCACGCCGCGAGGCACACCTATGACTCCGCGGAACGCGCCGCTCTCCGTGCGAGCGCACGACCTCGCCCGCTGGATCCACGGGCACACGCCGGCCGCGCACGCCCGGAATCACCCCGACCTCGCGGTCGAGCTCGACGCGCCGTCGCGCCGCCTGGTCGCGGTGACCGCGCTCGCGCTCCCGTTTTCTGTGACGCGCCACGAGCCCCAGCGCGCCGCGGACGAGGCGCTCGTCGGGCTGCGCGTGTTGGAGAACGGCCTGGGTGTCCTGATCCGGCGCGGCGGGATCGAGCCGCGCCCGCGCGCCTACGCGCGCCGACGGGCGCAGGTCGCGCGAGAGGTGGACCGTTTGCCCGGCGAGCGGGCGCCGGACGTCGACCGGTTCGTCGCATCACCGTGGGGGACAGGGTCGGAGATGGGCGGTGACGCGGCACGGCCGTGCCGGCCAGCGGCGAGTTCGAGCCGGGGCGTGCCGAGCGTGCCGGAGAAAAGACATAACTCAAAGCTCGAAGATCGATCGTCTATCCCGAGATGGGGGCGGACACGGCGAGCCGGAAACCCTGGAAGTCCCACTGGTCGTCCGGGAGGAGCCCGTCCCGGTTCGCCGACCGGAGCCCCCCGGCGGTGTTCCAGAACGACCCGCCGCGGATCACACGGTACTCGCCGGCCGCAGTCGGCACGCCGCGGCCAGCGATGGCATCCGCGCACCACTCCCACACGTTGCCGTGCATGTCGAACAGTCCGAACGGGTTCGCCGGCTTCTCTCCGACCGGATGCGTCGTCCCTCCCGAGTTGTCGATGAACCACGCGTACCGATCGAGCTGGCTGGCGTCGTCGCCGAACCAGTACTCCGTCGTCGTCTCCGCTCGGCACGCGTACTCCCACTCCTCCTCGCTCGGCAATCGTGCCCGCTCACCAGCCAGCCCCTCGCCCGCCCACTCGCAGAACCTCACCGCCTCGTGCCACGACACGCCGGCCACCGGCTGGCGCGGCTGGTTGAAGCGTCGATCTCCCCAGTGCTTCGGCTCCGGTGCGTCGGGATGGGCCGCGAGGAAGCGGCCGTACTCCTCGTTCGTCACCGGGTACTTGCCGAGCCAGAACCCGGGGCTCTCGAGCGTCTCCCTTCCGAGCTCGAGTCGGCCCGCGGGAATCCAGGCCAGCTCGATGCCGCGCACCTCCCGCGTCTTCTCGAGGAGCGTGGGCCGTGCTTCCGCCTCGCCCCAGCCGAGCGCGTCGAGCTCGTCGGGTGCGATCGCGCGGAGGGCTTCCGCGGCGGCGACGCGGCGCGCCGCGCGGTCGTCGTCGCCGTCCGGCGCTTCGCGCAACACCTCGACGAACGCGGCGGGCGACGGGCGGTCGGTATCGGTGATGCACTCGTGGACGAGGTCCGCGTGCTCGACGAACGACGCGCGCTTCACGACCTCGCGGAAGAACGGCGTGAACCAGGCGCCGTCGGCGAGGAAGAGGAGCGTCACCTCGCGCCACCAGCTCGCGCCGAAGCGCTCCGCGAGCGCGACGAGGACGGCCGGGTCCGCGACCGCGCGGTCGCGCAGCTCGAGCGCGGCGAGGTACTCCTGGAAGCCGAGGTGCATGAAGCCGTACTGGTCGCCGCTCCAGCCGGTCAAGAGGCCGCTCTGGTCGCGGATCGTCCGCAGGAACTGCTCGGGGCTCTCCGCGATCCTCTTGTGCCGCAGCTCGGCCGCGAGCAGCGGCGCCAGCTCGACCGCGGTCGCGCGCAGGCGATCCTCCTCTTGATGCATCCAGTGGGCGAGCGGCTTCAGCGCGGCGCGCGCGTCGGCCGCGGTGAACGTGACGTGCGCCCCCTGCGACCGCCGCCAGCCCTCGAGCAGCACGTTCACGCAGGCGTCGTAGAGGGCCGCGCGCTTCCTCGGCAGCTCGCCGCGGTCGCGGTGGACGATGCAGATCGCGGTCAAGAGCAGCGGGTTGCGGGTCAGCTCGAACACGCGCGCCGCGCCGCGGACGTCGCCCTGCCCGAGCCGCTCGAGGAGCTTCTCCGCGCGCCGCTCGCCGAGCGCGCGGCCCTGGCCCTCGTTCTTCGCGAGCCCCGTCTCGACGATGCGGTACCAGTTCCGCACGAACGTCTCGGCCTGGTCCTTCGACAACGGTCGCAGGTGGAGCTCGAGGAAGCGGCCGTCGAGGCGGACGGCCTTCGAGTAGCCGGCGTAGCGGCAGGTGACGGCGAAGCGCGCGCCGGGGTGGCTGCCGAGCAGCCGCTCGATCCAGCGCGTGGCGTCGTGGCGCGCGCGCTCGTCGAGGATCTCGTCGAGGCCGTCGAGGAGGAAGAGGAGCCGGGGGTGACGGAGCAGGGCGTCGACGAACCGTTCGTCGACGGAGAGGAGCTCGTGGCGCAGCGTGCGCAGCACGAACGAGCGCAGGTCGTCGCCGTCCTTCCCGGTCCGGAGCGCGCGCAGCGGCAGGAAGAGCGGGACCATGGCGCCGCCGAGGCCGAGCGACGCGCCGCCCTTCTCGACGACCCAGAGGAGCAGCCGCTTCAGGTGCGTCGTCTTGCCCGACCCCGGGTCGCCGAGGATCACCACGCCGCGGCGCGAGCGCGCGACGTCGCCCTTCCAGAACGCCTCGGTCAACGTGATCGCGTCGGTCTCGTCCCGGAACCGCGCCGCGGCGTCGTCGGCGCACGACACGTCCTCGCCGCGCTCGTGCGCGACGTGCGCGTCGAGCGGAACGAACAGGTCCTCGAGCCGGACCTCGAGGGCGAGCGGGTTGCCGAAGCCAGCGAGCGGGATGGTCCCGTAGGCGTGGGCGACGCGGCGCTCGTAGTCGGCGAGGTCGTTCGCGAACCCGGGCGGCATCGCGGCCGGCGCGGCGGCGTCGTCCGGCGGCGGGTCGCGGCGCCGGCGCCATTCGCGGAGCGCCGACGTCAGGGTGCCGTCCAACGTCTCGGGCGCGTACGCGACGGCGCTGGCCTCGACGCGGACCTTCAGCCCGTCCAGCCGCGCCTGACGCGCGTAGTCGGGGCGGTTCGCGGTCTGATCGAGGTCCGCGTAGAGGTCCGGCTTGACCTCCCGCTCCGGCAGGAGCACGAGCGGCTCGCCGTCCGCCTCGCACGCGAGCTCGAGCGTCGAGCGCTCCGGCGCGTCGCCCGGCGCGGGTGCGCCGTAGCGGAACGCGGCGATCGCCACCGTGAGGTCGGCCTGTTCGACGAGCGCGCGACAACGCGCGGCGTCGACGCGGCCGTCGGCGAGGTCGATCGCGAGCGCCTCCATGTCGGCGGCGGCGAGCGCGCTCTCGATCCGCTCGCGCACCGTCTCGTCGCGCGCGGCGGGGCAGACGACGTAGGCGGTGTAGACCGGCGCGCGCACCCGCGCCACGATCTCGGCGACGACGCGGTCGAGCTCGCTCGCGAGCGCGCAGCGGCGGGCGGCGAGGAACGCGGAGTGCCGTGCGAGCTGCTTCGCCGTGAGGTCGTGGAGGATCGGGAACAGCCGGACGCGCCCGTCCGCCTCGAGCGCCTGGACCGCGCCCTCCTCGCGGCGCGTCCAGTGCTTCTGCAGGTAGCGCGGGCTGAGCACCGCGACCACGAGCCGCGCGCCGCGCAGCCCGTCGTCGATCGACGCCACCAGCGCGTCCCCGGTGGAGATCCGATCGCCGTCGTACCAGACGCGGACACCGTGCGCCGCGAGCCGCTCCTTCAACGGCAACGCGACCGCGTCGCGATCCTCGCTCGCGTAGGAGAGGAAGACGTCGTACTCGAAGTCTCTCGCGACCATGCGCTTCCCGGAGTCACGCTCCGACGGCTCGGCGGCCGCCCGGACGACCCGCGCATGTTAGAGCGTTTCGCTGGGCGGCGGGGAGTTCCGGCCCGAGCCCGGCGCGATCCCGCGGCGCGTCGATCCCGGACGTGCCGCGTGCCGGCGACCTCCGTAGCTCGACGCGCGTCCCGTGGGGCCCGTGGAGCGTTCGGGCGTTGCCGTCCTCAGCGACCTTGCGATCGAGCCGAGGAGTCTCGTCGGGTGGATCGCCGGCGCGCCCTCGCCGTCGGAGGAGTCGCGCGACGGCCGTGACGAAATGGCGGCGAAGGTGCTGCGCGTCCTCGTCGACACGGACGACTCCGAGACGGCGGCCGCGGCGCTCGACGCGTTCGCGCTCGCGGCGCCCTTGGAACACGTCGCCGAGATCGTTCTCGGGATCCTCGCGGGCTCGTGGGCATCGCCCCGTGGGACCGCCGCGGCGCGGGTGGCGGGCGGCTGCGGCTCGAGGGCGCTCGGTCCGATCTCCTGCGCATGGCGCGGTGGGACGAGGAGGCGGCGGCGACCGCACCGCGGCGGTAGGGGCCGTCGACTCGATCGCCGGCCCCTACCGCGCGAGAGGACCTTCGCGGCGGCCTCCGGCCGGCGGCCCGCTTGGACGAGGAGCGCCTTCCGGAGCGCGCTCGGGAGCCCGGCGGCCTCGACCGCCCAATCGGCGAGGTCTCGGCGTAGCTCGCGAGCGTCTCGCGGTGCTCGCCCGCACGGGAGCCCTCGTGGGTGTTCGCGAAGCCGAAGGCCGGATGGCCGCCGACGAGCTCGAATCGGGAGACCGTCATGGGGCAGGGGCGTTCGGACGAACCGGCGAGATGGCAATGGACCGGTGTCGACCGCAGGGTAGCCTGTGACCGCTGAACCGCATTCGATGGTGTCCAATGGCGATCGAGCCCTTCACGATCCGCGTCCCCGACGCGGACCTCGACGACCTCCGTCGGCGCCTCGCGGCGACGCGCTGGCCCGACCCGGCTCCCGGCGCCGGCTGGGAGGCCGGCGCCGACCTGGAGGTCCTGCGCGCCCTCGCGGAGCACTGGCGCACGGACTTCGACTGGCGCGCGGCCGAGCGGAAGCTGAACGAGATGCCGCAGCACGTGGCGCGCATCGACGGGCGACGGGTCCATTTCGTCCGCCTTCCGGGACAGGGGCCGCGCCCCCTGCCGATCGTCCTCACGCACGGATGGCCGAGCACGTTCTTCGAGATGTCGAAGCTCGCGCCGCGCCTCGCCGACCCCGCGGCCTGGGGCGGCGATCCGGACGACGCCTTCGATGTCGTCGTCCCGTCGCTCCCCGGATTCGGATTCTCCGATGCGCCGGCGCGGCGCGGGGAGAGCTCCGCGGAGATCGCGGACACCTGGGCGCGCCTCATGGGGCTCCTCGGGCACGCGCGATTCGCGGCGCACGGGGGAGACATCGGCTCAGGCGTGACCGCTTTCCTCGGCCTGCGCCACCCCGCGCGCCTGGTCGGCCTCCACGTCACCGCCGTGCTGGCGCCCTGGCTCGGCCCCGGATCGGCGCCGCTCTCGCGGGACGAGCAGGCCTACGTCGAGCTCTGCGCGCGCTGGCAATGGGAGGAGGGTGCCTATTCCCACCTCCAGCGCACGCGCCCGCAGGCGCTCGCCGTGGGGCTCGCCGACTCGCCGGCGGGCCTCGCCACGTGGATCATCGAGAAGTTCCGGGCCTGGAGCGACTGCGGCGGCGACGTGGAGCGGCGCTTCACGAAGGACGAGCTGCTGACGAACCTCTCGCTCTACTGGTTCACGAACACGATCGGATCCTCGGTGCGCCTCTACCGGGAGAACCAGGACTTCCGGCCGAGCCTCGGGCGCGACGACCGCATCCGTGTTCCCTGCGGAGTCGCCCTCACCCGCGAGGCCGTCGACCGCGCGCCGCGCGAGTGGGCCGAGCGCAGCTACGACGTGCGGCGCTGGACCGACCTCCCGCGCGGCGGCCACTTCCTTGCGATGGAGGAGCCGGACCTTTTGGCGGAGGATCTCCGGGCGTTCTTCCGCCCGCTGCGACGATCGAGTTGACGTTCGGGAAGGGGGCCGGCCACCTCTCTCTTCGCTCATTGCTCGAACCGATCATGCGTCTGGACCCACTCGGCGAGCATGCCCGGCCGATCGAGCAGTCGACGTGCCGCGCTCGATCCGTCGCGGTCGAGCGCGCTCGTCTCGACCTTCACGATGTCGGCGCGGTCGATCAGGGGCTCGAGCCGCGCATCGTAGCGGAATCGAGGGCGATGCGATCGCCGTCCTCCTTGGCCGGCGAAACAGCCGTGTCTCCGCGTCGGCCCGGGAACCGTTCTCGATGGAGGGACCGATGATGGTATCGTCGGCCAGCACTTCGACCTCGAAGCCGAGACTACGGGGCCGGACGACCTTCGACTTGAAACGTCGGGGCTCCCCCGGCCGCGAGATCGGTACGAGAACGCGAGGGCACTCTCGCGGGTGCATCCGCACGATCGCAACGGGAGAAACAATGGCGTCGCTCGGATCGGGTTCCACGGTGGCCGCGTTGCTGCTCGCCGGCCTGGCCGGCGCGGCGGCGCTGGCGTTCGCCGACGGCGACGGCCGCGTGCTCGACGCGCGGCTCCATCACCTCGGCGACGATCGCGTCGAATGGCCCGACGTCTCGTCCGAACCCGAGGGCGACCGCCTCGACCTGACGTTCACGTCGACCGCGACGGGCCGTGAAGGCGTCCTGTTCCTGTTCAGCCGCCACGTGGACCACGAATGGACCGTCCGCGTGAACGGCGAGTCGATCGGGACGCTCCCGCGCGGCGACGCGCCGGTCCAGCGGCCGTATCCGATTCCCGCCGGCGTGCTGGTGGACGAGAACGTCCTGACGATTTCGTCGAGCTCGAAGGGCGACGACGTGATCGTCGGCGACGTCCACCTCCACGAGCGGTCGCTGCGCGAGGTGCTGCGGCTCGGCGACGTCCGGCTCGAGATCGAGGACGGCGACACCGGCGAGCCGCTCCCCGTGCGCGTCACCATCGTCGACGCGGACGGCCGGCGCGTCGAGACCTACCGGGCCGACGCGAACCGCACCGCCGTGCGGGCCGGAATCGTCTACACGAAGGACGGCCGCGTCGACGTCGAGGTCCCGGCCGGGGAGTACACCGTCTACGCGACCCGCGGCATGGAGTGGGGCCTCGGGAAGAAGCGCCTGCTCGTCCGCCACGACCGCGAGACGTCGGCCACGCTCGAGCTGCACCGCGAGGTCGACACGACCGGCTACGTCGCCGCCGACACGCACGTCCACACGTTCACGCACAGCGGACACGGGGACTCCACGGTCGAGGAGCGGATGATCACGCTCGCCGGCGAGGGCGTCGAGCTCGCGATCGCCACCGACCACAACCACAACGTCGACTACCGCCCGGCGCAGCGCGCGCTGGGGGTGGAGCCGTTCTTCACCGCGGTGACCGGCAACGAGGTGACGACCGACGTGGGGCACTTCAACGCGTTCCCCCTCGACCCGAACGACGACGTCCCGTCGCACAAGATCCATGACTGGATCCAGCTCGTCGACGGAATCCGTGCGAAGGGCGCGCGCGTCGTGATCCTGAACCATCCGCGTTGGCCGAAGGTCGAGACGGGTCCGTTCGGAAAGTACGGTCTCGATCACGACACCGGCTCGTTCGCCGACGGACGCGTCCTTCCCGTCGACGCGATCGAGGTGGTCAACGCGACGACGTTCGTCGAGGACCCGCTGCTCCTCGTACGCGACTGGTTCGCGCTGCTGAATCGCGGCATGCCGATCACCGCCGTCGCGTCGTCCGACTCGCACACGGTCGGCGACCCCGTCGGGCAGGGACGGACGTACGTCCGGAGCTCGACCGACGATCCCGCGAGCATCGACGTGGACGAAGCGTGCGACGCGTTCCTGCGCGGCGACACGACGATCGCGCACGGGATCTTCGTGGAGGCCGTGGTCGACGGGCGCCACGGGCCGGGGAGCCGCGTCACCGTCGGCGGCGGCACGATCGCGCTCGACCTGCGCGTCGCGGCGCCGTCGTGGGTCCGACCGCGGACCGCCCTCGTCTATCGAAACGGCGTCGAGGTCGCGCGGCGGGACGTCGCCGCGGACGGCTCGACGCCGACCGACTCGACGCTCACCGTCGAGCTCGAGAGGCCGCCCCACGACGCCTACGTCGTCTGCGTGGTGGTCGGTGAAGGAATCACCGCGCCGTTCTGGCCGACGCTGAACCCGTACACGCTCGGCGCCACGAACCCGATCTACCTCGACGCCGACGGCGACGGACGTTTCGAGTCTCCGCGCGAGATCGCGATGCGCCGGCTGGCCAGCGGAGATTCGCTGGGGAGCCTCTTCCGCACCGCCGACGCCGCGGTTCGACGCCAGGCGATCGACGTCGCCGCGGCCGACGAGGCGCGCCGGACCGAGCTGGAGGCGCTCGTCGGCGCCGACGGGTTCCCCGACGATCTGCGCCTGTTCGCCGCGCGCCGGATCGCAAGATGAACGTCGTTTCGCGCCCGACGTCTTCGACCCCGCGATCTGGCCGGGAACAAAGACGCCTCGTTCAGGACGAGAACCCATCGTCTCGCCGGCGCCACGGGTCCGTTAGCCGAGATGCGCCGAGAGGAGCCACGTAGCCAGGGACGGAGAGCGCCACACAAAACGGGAAGTTATTCTCGCGCGGGCCCTAAAATCGCGCGATCCGACGGAGCCCAAGAGATGATCTCGATCGATTCACTACGGGGACCGGCCGAGGCCGCGCTCGGCCGCCTGGTCGAGCCGGGGGCGAGCGCGCCTGATTCGATCCTCGTCGGCGTCGATCCCGGCGTTCGCGAGCGCCTGGCCCCCCTGCTCACGACGGTGGGCGACCGATCCGCCGCCCCGGCCGAAGGGGCGAAGGTCGGCGGGTTCGACGTGCACGAGGTTCTCTCGCGCGCCGGAGCGGCCCTCTGCCTGCGCGTCTCCGACCCCAAGGATCGCGAGCGCTCGCTGGTCCTGAAGGAGATCGATGCCGCGGGCCCCGCGGCGCGGGTGCAGGCGATCGCGACCCAGATCGAGGTCGCATCGAGCGGCTCCCACGCGGCCGCGCTTCCGATCGGCTTCGAGGCCGCGGGCGGCCGCGTCTACGTGGTGCGCCCGTTCATCGCGGGAGTGACGCTCGCGAAGATCCTCGAGGCGCTCGCGGTCGAAGAGGTGCCCCCCGACTCGCCGACGTGGCGACTCGCGGCGGGTGCCCGTGGAGGCGGCGCGAACGTGACGGGCGCGAAGATGGTCTGCCGCATCGGACAGTTCAGCTCGGCCGCGCTCGCCGACGTCCACGCGAAGGGCGCGGTGCACGGCGCGCTCAAACCCGAGAACCTGATCTGCGACGACACGGTGAAGCCGACCCTCGTCGACTTCGGCTGCGGCCATCCGAGCGCGCCGTTCGAAGCCCCGGAGGTGATCGGCGCCGGCGATCGCGCCGCGGCGCGCGGCCCCGCGGCCGATCTCTACGCGCTCGGGGTGATCATGCACCGCTGTCTGACGCGGAAGCCGCTCTTCGGGGACGGAGACGTGGCGTACATCGAGCAAGCGACGCTCTCGCAGAAGCCCATCAGCCCGCTGAAGGTGAACTTCAAGGCGAGCAACGAGATGACGACCATCACGCTCGCGCTTCTCGAGAAGGACGCGAAGGATCGCTACGCGAGCGCCGCCGACCTGAAGGCCGACCTCGACCGCTACCACAAGAACGAGCCGATCCAGCGCAAGCAGAAGGGTCTGCTGAAGCGGCTGTTCGGCTGATCAGGAGCGCGGCGGCTCGGCGGTTTCCTCGTCCAGGCCTACGAGTACGTTCGCTCCACCCTGAGGGCTGGCATGACGGCCGATCCTCGAGCGCCGCACTCTGTGCTGCCTCTTGCTCAACTCCTCCGACGCCCCGGCCGATCTGTTAGATATTGGCAGTTTCTCACAGACGGGCTATTCTTCCACCAATGAGCGGCGACAACGACCTGACCAGCATGACGGTGTCCCTCCCGGCCACCCAGAAGGCCTACGTGAAGGCTCAGGCGGCGGCTTCGGGTTGCAGCACGCCGAGCGAGTACGTTCGACGACTCATCCACGCGGACCAGAGGGCCCGCGAACAGGAGGAACTCGAGCGCAAGATCCTCGAAGGGCTCGACTCCCCTCCACGGGAGATGACCTCCGAGGATTGGCAGGAACTTCGAAGCACGCTGCGAAAGAAGCTCACCAAGCGCCGGAAGCCTCAGTAGAACTGGCCCCCATGGCAAGGAGGGTGATTTGGCACCGCGTCGCGGAGGAGGACCTCACCGAGACCTACCTCTATATCGGGGCCGATTCCCCCGACGCGGCCGAACGTCTGCTCGACGCGGTCGAGGAGGCGATCCAGTTCCTCCTCGAGAACCGCGGCGCGGGACGGCTCCGCGAGTTCCGCTCACCGCGAGCACAGGGCGTACGGTCGTGGGCCGTGAAAGGCTCTAAGGCCTACTTGATCTTCTATCGTTCCGAGGGCGAGGACCTGGAAGTCCTACGCTTCCTTCATGGCGCGCGCGATGTCCCACGGCTCTTCGAAGACGAGAGCTGACGCCCGCCCGTCTCGGATTCGAGGTGCGATGCCGCGAGGGCTACGCGGGTGGCCGCGGCGTCGTAGCCGCCCTGGACCTTGAAGCGCACGAGAGGAAACACCGGCCGTCGCGAACCCCGCGCCGGCTGCCGCGTCACGAGGCCGGAGCGGCCGTCGCTCGCCGCTGCTTGGTTCAGAGCCGGCGCTCGACGAAGTCGCGGATCGCCGATTCGATCGGGCGAACGTCGTTCCGGTCGGCGAGCGTCAGGTAGATGTTCCCCCCGAGATCGGCCGGCATCTTCGCTCCGTCCTCACGGATGATCAGGACGCGTTCGCGACCCTTTGCCGCCGCGAAGAATCCGGCCTCGAAGACGACGTTGTCGCGTGGAGCGGCGCGAACCTCGTTCCCCTCGAGCGCGTCGTCCTTCGTGAAGAGGAAGATCCCGCCGCTGCACAGCCGCGCGGCCGTCTCGATCTCGTCGAGGATGATTCCGGCCGCGGCGAAGTCGATCTCCCAGTTGCGCACGCGCAGGCCGAGCCGCTCGGTGAGGAACAGGTGCACGGCCTGCGCCGTGCTGCGCGCCTTGCTGCTGTAGCCGAGGAACAGATCCGATCGCTCGGCGACCTGGTCCGACCAGACGCCGAACCGTTGGCGAAACGCGTCGCTGTCGAGCCACTCCGTCTTCGCGTCCTCGGGCATGTACAGGATCGGATGTCCGGCGCCGGTCCACGTGATCCCGCGGTCGACCAGCCCGCGCTCGGCCACGATCAGGAGCGGCAGCCGCAGCGTCGTCGCGACCGCGCCCTCGATCTGCGCGTACTCGCTCGTCAGGCGGTACTCTCTCCCGTCCTCCTCGGGGACCCTCCAGCGCGGGAACGCGACGACGACGGCGCCGACGCACCTCCGCATCGTGTCGACCGCGTTCTGGAGCGACCACGCGAGCGCCGCCGCGGTCCCGGCGCGGAAGAACATCTCCGGCTGCAGGCCAAGCTGCTCGACGCGCTGGACGATGCGGTCCTGCATCGCGCGACGGCGATCGTCGAGCAGGTCGGGATTCACGAAGCTGATGAAGACGCGACGCTTGTACGACATGATCGCTCACCCTCGACGACCGACCCACCGGCTCCCCAGACCCATCCGTCGATCGGGGCTTCGTGGGGTCCCGTGGTCCGGACGCACCGGGCCACGGGCGGATAACGTTCGCGCGAGCGACGCGCGTGGCCTACGACTTCCGCGCGTCCGCGAGCTGCGACTCGGCGAACCGCCAGTTCACGACCTTCCACCACGTCTCGACGAAGTCGGGTCGCTTGTTCTTGAACTTCAGGTAGTAGGCGTGCTCCCAGATGTCGAGGCACAGGATCGGGTGGCCTTTGACCTCGGCGACGTCCATGATCGGGTTCACCTGGTTCGGCGTCGACGTCACCTTCAGCGCGCCGTTGGCGTAGATCAGCCACGCGTAGCCGGACCCGAACTGGTTGACCGCCGCGTTCGACATCTGCTCGCGCATCGCGGCGACGGATCCGAACGCCGACTCGATCGCGGTGGCGAGCGGCCCGCTCTCCGGGTCGCCGCCGCCCTCGGGGGACATGCTGTTCCAGTAGAGCGTATGGTTGTAGTAGCCGCCGCCGTTGTTCTTGATCGCGTCGGGATGCTTCGAGATCTCGGCGAAGATCTGCTCCATCGTCTTGTTCGCGAGCGGCGTGTCCTTCACCGCCGCGACGAACTTGGTGAAGTAGGTTCGATGATGCCGATCGTAGTGGATCTCGGTGGTCTCGGCGTCGAGGTGCGGCTCGAGCGCGTCGTACGCATACGGCAGATTCGGGAATTCGAAAGCCATGACTCTTCTCCGATTCTCTGGGACGACCCGGGGATCGCCTCGATGTTCCGGCGGCGTTGCCCGAGCTGGTCTCTATAGCACGATCGCTCGGATTTCTCGACGACGAAGCGGTTTGCATCGCCGCACGCGCGGCTTGCGGCCGGTCGATGCACGTGCCGGTTCGTGAATCCGTTCACGCGTCCCGCAGCGCGACGGCGGGGTCGAGGGACGCGGCCCGATTCGCGGCCGGCAGGCCGGCCACCGTGCCGACGAGGACGAGGACGGCGAACCCGATGCCCAGGATCGTGACGTCCGCGCGCGGCTCGATCTCGATCGTCGAGCTCAGGCTCAATGGGCCGAGCGCGGTCACCGCCGCGTAGCCGACGAGCACGCCGAGCCCGCCGCCGGCGAGACAGAGGATCAGCGACTCCAAGAGGACCTGAGCGCGCACGCGACCGGACGTCGCGCCGAGCGCCTTGCGCAGCCCCACCTCCGCCGTACGCTCCGCGACCGTGATGCCGACGACGTTCGCCGCGCCGAGGCAACCGAGCACCAGCGCGACGCCCGCGATCGTCAGGACGAGCCACTCGAGGCCGGTCGACACGTGGTTCACCTGCTCGATGAAGCCGGTCTGCTCCTCCACGTTGAGGATCTTCTCGTTGTCGGGATCGAAGCTGTAGATGTTGCCGATCGCGTCCTTGATCTCGCGAACCGCTTCGCGCGCGAGGTCGGATCGGATCGGCTGGATCGACAGCCATTCGACGTAGCGCCCTCCACCATCGCCGCCCAACGCCAGACACGACGAGTACGGCACGTAGAACGCATAGGCGAACGCCTCGGGATCGAACAGGACGCCGATCACCTCGAACCGGCGTCCGCTCATCTCGATCCATTGGCCGACCGGCGACTCTCCCTTGTAGAGGCCCTCGGCGAGCGGAAGGTTCAACACGGCGACGCGCACGCGGCCGGTCTCCTCCTCCTCGCTGAACCAGCGACCCTCGACCACCTCGAGCTGCGCCACGTCGATGTACTCGTGCCCCACGCCCTTCACGGAGGCCCACGGCCACGAGCGGCTCGGCCCGAACGCCGCGCCTCCCATCCCCGGGCTCATGCCGGCCGCCATCTTGCCGATCGACGGACACGCGTCGCGGATTTGATCGAGGTCGTCGTAGCGGATGCGGATCTTCCGTCCGCGGTTGCTGCCGCCCGGCCCCCACGCCCGGGCCGGCTGCACCTTGATCTGGGTGGAGCCCATGCTCCGCAGCACGGCCTCGGTCGCCGACGGGGCGCCGGTGCCGTAGGAGACGAGCACGAGGAGGACCGCGGTCCCGAACGTCACGGTCAGCGCCGTGAGCACCGACCGGAGCGGATGGAGGACCAACGTCGCGAGCGCCTGTCCGATCACGGCCATCAGAGCGCGCCTCCTCGCAGCGACTCGACGGGGTCGAGCCGCGCCGCCCGCGCCGCGGGCCAGAGCGCGGCGCCGACGGTCACGAAGAGCAGCATCACGGCCGGCATCGTCGCCGCGCCGAGATCGGGCTCCGGCGTGGCGAAGCCCTCCGGCAGCGGGAGAAGCGCCGCCAGCTCGACGAACGAGAGACCGAGCAGGAACCCGGCGACGCCCGAGAGGCCGCAGACGAGCGCCGCCTCGAGGAAGATCTGCAGGAAGATCCAGCTCCGCCCGCAACCAAGCGCGCGGCGCAGCCCGAACTCGAAGGTGCGCGCCGTCACCGACATCAGCACGACGTTGGCCACGCCGACCGCGCCGAGCAGGAGGATGAGGATCCCGACCGCGCCGAGGAACAGTCGAATGCCGCCGAACACGGCGTCGATCCGCTCGCCACGGGCGATCGCGTCGAAGTACGGAACGACGGTGTTCTCGTCGTCCGGCTCGAAGTGGTAGCGGTCGGCCAGCGCCGCTCGCGCCTCGCCCACCGCCTTCTCCTTCAGGTCCGGGCGCTTCGGCTTCAGCACCATGAAGCCGGTCCCCTTCTCGCAGAGCCGCTCGAAGAGCGGGTACGTGACGAAGCCGACTCGCTTGTTCGACACGTAGAACTCGTCCGACAGCTCGACGTCCTGGATCGCGCCGATCACGGTCAGGTCGCGCGTGAACGGATCGTCCCCCTCCCCGCGCACCGTCAGCTTCACCTTCTGCCCGATGCAGGGCTCGTCGGCGAACAGGTCCTTTCTCGCCTGCGAGCCGATCACCACGACCGGCGTCTCGCTCTCGACGTCCTTGGCGTCGATCCAACGGCTCCCCGGCTCGAGCGGGACGTTGCAGATCTCGATGTACTCCGGGTCGACCCCGACCGGGGTCATCCACGTCTGGCGGTCGCCGCGCAGCGCCTGGGCGCGCCATTGGTAGCCCTTCGGCGAGATCAGGTCGATCGCGGTGGCGCGCGCGCGGATTCGAGCGAAGTCCTCGTCGTCGAGCATGATCCGCCGCATCGAGTTCGGGTCGCTGCGGGTGTGCGTCGGCTTGTTCGTGCGGAGCAGGAGGAACGAGTCCCCGAACGCCTCGATCACGCGCCGCTGGGTCCGTTCGAACCCGTTGCCGATCGCGGCGAGGAGGAAGACCGACGCCACGCCCCACGAGATGCCGGCCGCCATCGGTACAATGCGACGGGCCTCGCGACCGAGCGACTCGAACGCCTCTCGGATGACGTGGAAGACGATCATGAGATGGCGGCGCGGCCGGGCATCAGCCGGGCGGACCCCCGCCGCGACGCTCGGACGGAAGGAGCACCTCGTCGCCTTCCGCGAGCCCGGTCAGGATCTCGGTGACGAGCCCGTCCGTCACCCCGATCTCGACCGGCACGTCGGCGACCTGCGGCGGCTTCTGCGCCACGACGCGCTGGGCGACCCACGAGCCGTCGCGCTGGTGGGTCAACGCCTTGTGCGGCAGTGTCAACGTGTCGGGGCGCTCCTCCAGCACGAGCCTCGTGTTCGCCGTCATGTCGACGCGCAGGCGGCGCTCGGAATCATCGACGGCGATCTTCACCAGGAACGTCACGATGCCGTTGTTGTCGACGGTGCCCGCCGGCGCGATGCGGACGACGCGGCCCTCGAAGCGATGGCCACGATAGGCATCCACCTCGATCACCGCCCGCATGCCGTCGTGGATGCGGCCGACGTCGACCTCGTCGACGCGCGCCTCGACGAACATCGCCGAGACGTCGCCGATCGTCATCATCGGCGTCGCGTTGCCGCCCGCGGTGAGGATCGACGAGATCCCGTCACCCACCTCCTTTTCGCGCACGAGGACGATGCCGTCGATCGGGGATCGAATCGTCGCCTCGCGGAGCGCGGTCCCGGAGCGCTCGACGCTGGCGTTCGACGCGATGATGTCGGCCTCGGCCCGCTTCACTTCGGCTTGGAGCACGGGGATGCTGGCCTCGACCTGCCGGATGCGGTACTCGACCATCGCCACGCGGAGCTTTGCATCGTCGAGCTCGTTCAGCGACGCGGACCCGTCGTCGAACAGGTCCTGGAGCCGCTGGAGCTGCGTCCGCGCGAAGTCGAGCTCCGGGTCGTCGAGCTTGACGCGCGCCTCGCCGAGACGCGCCGCGGCCGCCGCCAAGCGCGCCTCCGCGGCCGCCTGGTTGCCGACGTTCTCGTTGTGCTGCGCGACGAGCTGCTCGCGGTCGAGCTCGGCGATGATCTGCCCGTTCTCGACGACGTCGCCCTCGTCGACGAGGAGATCCTTCAGGATGCCGCTCGCGCGGCTCATGACGCTCACGCGCGCCAGCGGCTCGACGCGGCCGGTCGCGAGCACCGCCTTCAGGACGTCGCGCCGCTCGACCGAGACGACGCGGTCGGCGTCGATCGGGGGCGGCGCACGGTCGAGACCGTACCACCACCACGCGGCCCCGCTGCCGCCGATCAGTAGCAGGAGCAGGAACGTGCCGACGGCGCCGCCCCGCTCGCGGTTGGTTCGTTTGGGGTTCATCCTCATGCGTGGAAGAGTTGCTCGTCCGTTCCGGACGACGGGCCATCATACGCGATCCGACCGTCCCGCACCGCGATGACGCGCGCCGTTCGCCTCGCGAGGGCGCTGTCGTGCGTCACCATGATCAACGCCCGGTCTGGTCCGCGGAGCGAGTCGAACAGATCGAGGATCTCGCGACCAGTACGCGTGTCCAGGTTTCCCGTTGGCTCGTCGGCCAGCACGATCGCGGGATCGGAGACGAGCGCGCGCGCGATGGCAACCCGCTGGCGCTGGCCTCCCGAGAGCTGGTCCGGCCGATGGAACCTCCGGTCGGCGAGGCCGACGATCTCGAGCACCCGCGCGGCGCGTTCGCGCCGGAGCTTCCCCCGGATCCCCGCGTAGACGAGCGGAAGCTCGACGTTGCGCATCGCCGTCGCCCGCGGCAGCAGGTGGAACGACTGGAAGACGAAGCCGATCCGCTCGTTCCGGATCCGAGCCAGCGCCCGGTCCGACATCCGCGCGACGTCGGTCCCGTCGAGCCGGTAGGTTCCGGATGACGGCGAGTCGAGGCAGCCGAGCACGTTCAGCAGCGTCGACTTCCCCGACCCCGACGGCCCGACGATCGCGACGTGCTCGCCGTAGCCGATCGTCAAGTCGACCCCGTCCAGGGCGCGAACCGCTCCCGCACCGATGCCGTAGACCTTCGCGATGGCTTCCAGTTCGACGGCGGCGCGAATCGCAGTGGCAGGACGCATTCCGCCCATATTACGGGGGCGGGCGGAATCCGTTCCCGATCGCGAACAAGTAAAGGTCCCCCCGCCCCGGCGGCGGGTGGGCGTCGTCGCGACGCCCTCGTCGGGCGCGCCTCGGTGCGTGGGTTTCCCGGGGTCTACGCGGCGTTTCTACAAATCCCAGGCTTCCGCGCCCGATCGACGGGCGTGACGGGGCGCGACGGCCCCGTACGGACCCCGCGCGCGATCCTCGCGTTCGGCATGGGCCTTGCAGTTCGTCGTCCGCCATCGTCGACGTCGACGAATCACCACGGGGCAGTCACGGGGATCGATCCGTGGAGAAAGGACGGCAGACCATGTTGGAGCGACTCGCAAGCAAGAACCCGAACGTGTTGGGATTCCGGCTGACCGGAACCCTGTTGCACGGAGATTCCGACCAGTTGCTTCCGCTGCTTCGACGGCAGATCGACCAACAGGGAGGGATCCGTGCGGTCATCGACGTCACGGGGCTCTCCTCCGTGGAGCCTCGGGCTCTTTGGGACGAGATCCAATTCGACGCGAAACACGCGGCCGACGTGATCCGATGCGCGATCCTCGGCGATCGGAAGTGGCAGGAGGTAGTGACGAACATCACCGCCCCGATGTTCACCGGCGATCGCGTCCGGTTCTTCCCGGTGGAGGAGGCCGATGCCGCGTGGGAGTTCGCGGAAGGCGGTGACGCGGTGCGCGTGTCGATCGCGGACGAACCGATCGCACGAAGCCCCGAGGACGTGGTCGCCTCGGAGAGGCTCGACCACGACGCGAAAGCCGCGGCGCTCGATGATCTGAGTCGAGACGAGGCACAGCTCATGATCGCGGATGACGACGGATTCCAGGGCGGCCGGCCTCCCGATCTGCAGCGGATCGACGCGGCGCGGCGAGAGCTCGAGACTCGACGTCCGATCATCGTGGCGACCGACTTCAGCGACGACGCCCGGCGCGCCTATTCCCCGGCCCTAGAGCTCGCGTCGCGACTCGGCGTCGAGGTGCGGCTCGTTCACGTGGTGCCGCCGAGCCGGGT
The DNA here is from genome assembly GCA_964649825.1 of uncultured Phycisphaeraceae bacterium. Taxonomy (GTDB): domain Bacteria; phylum Planctomycetota; class B15-G4; order B15-G4; family JADJEK01; genus CAZYQW01. Next base: position 72,090 of record CAZYQW010000122.1, read on the forward strand.
CATCCCCGGACCGCCCGTCGCGGGCATTCCCGCCGCCGTGCCGCCGGCGTTGGTGGACGATGCAGCGCTGACCGAGGACGCGCGGCGCCGAATGGCGCAGGAAGTCGAGCGACTGGCCCAGCCCACGTCGCCGGCGATCCACGGAGACGTCATCAACGGGGTCTCGTCGAGCGACGCTCTGAGCGACTACGCCGAGAAGCAGGACGCCGAGCTGATCCTCATAGGCTCCGCCGCAAAAAGCGCGTTCGGACGGTTCCTTGGCGGAAGCACGAGCGAGGAGGTCCTCCACCGGTGCGCTCGCCCGGTGCTCGTGGTTCCGCCGTCGAACGCCGCGTTCCTCGCGGCGCGGCCGCACCTGGGCATCACGATCGAAGGCGACGAGAGCGGCGGCGCGCCGTCGATCGAGCCCGCCCTCGACCTGGCTCGCCGGCTCGGCGCGCAGGTGACGCTCATCCACGCCATCGTGCCGGGCGCGGCGACCCCGCTCGCTGACCCGGCGACCGCGCTCGACACGCGGCGCGAGCGCGAGACGGCCGAGACGGCAACCGAGCTCTTGGCGCGCGTGCGTGCGTCGATGCTCGACCTGCCGGTCGACACGGCGGTCGTCGAGGGTCCCACCATCGACGAGGCGGTCACCACCGCCGCGCGGGATCGCAACGTCGACGTTCTGTGCATGGTGTCGCACGGCCACCGAGGACTCTCCCGTCTCGTCTTCGGCGGCGCCACCGAGGCGGTGCTGCGGCGAGCCGAACTCCCGGTCGTGATCTTCGCCGGCGTGCGGGCCGACCAGAGCACCGAGCGCGCGCAGAAGGCCGAGACCGTCGCGGACGCGAGCGAGCATGAGCCGCTCCAGCGTCCCGGCGCCGTCGACCGGCTGAACAAGCTCATCCGTGGCGAGATCTCGGCGATCGAGACGTACGTCCAGGCGCTGGAAGGTCTGGGCAACGAGCACGCGGCCAACACTCTGGAGCGACTCAAGAAGGAACACATCGACGCCACGAACCTGCTGCGCGCGCAGGTGCATGCGTTGCACGGCGTGCCGTCGACCGCCTCCGGCCCGTGGGGCACGTTCGCGAAGCTGGCCGAGAGCGCCGCGCAGATCTTCGGAGATGCGGCAGCCCTGCGCACGCTTCAGGAGGGCGAAGCACTGGGCGTCCGGTGGTACGAGGACGCGATCCGCGCGGATCACATGCCGTCCGACACTCGACGGGTCATCCGCGAGACCCTCCTGCCGCGGCAGCGGACGCACGTCGAGACCCTGCGGTACTTGAGCTCGGAGCGCTGAGCGAGCGAGCCGACCCAGGCCGACGAGGCCGCCGGTCGCGGGTCGCCCTTCCCCCGCGACCGGGGCCGTTTTCCGGTCCGGCGGAGATCGACCTTCGCTGGCGCGCCGAGTTCGCTGCCGCCCGAGGCCCCTCTCCGGTTGCGTAGGGTCGGGTCCGGAGAACCTCAAAGCGTCACGCGGTAGGGACGGTTCTACTTCGACGATTCGACAATGGCAATGAGCCTGGACTTCACCGCCGGCCACTCTTCGGCAATGACGCTGAAATAGACGGTGTCCCGGACGTGCCCGTCCCACAGTGTCATATGCCGCCGAAGCACGCCTTCGCGCGTACAACCGACCCGCTCCATGGCACGCTGCGAACGGACATTGCGGAGATCCGTCTTGAGCTGCACGCGAATCGCCCCAAGCGTCTCGAACGCGTGGCCGAACAGAAGGAGCTTGCATTCCACGTTGACGCCCGTGCCCTGGGAGGTGGCGGCGATCCACGTGTGACCGATCTCGACGGCGCGGTCGCGCGGGCGGACGTCGAAGTATCGGGTCGATCCGATCGCGCGTCCCCGCGCTCGATCCACGATCGCGAACGGCACCTGCGCCCCGAGATCCTGCCGGCACGCGGAGACGATGTACGCCTCCGCGTCCGCCGCGCTCTTCAAGGCCGGACGGGTCATGAAGCGCCACAGCTCCTCGTCCGCGCCGGCCGCGAACAGGTCGGCGGCGTGGCGCGGCTCGAGCGGCTCGAGTCGCACCGTCTTGCCCTCGAGCGTGACCGGCGCCACCTCGAACAAGGTCATTCGCCGCTGTCGATCTTGGCCACGTACTTCTGCGGGTCCGCGTCGAACTTCTTGTTGCACGACGCACAGCAGAGGAACACGACGCGGTCTCCGACCACCTTCTTCACCGGCGTGCCCATCTCGCCGAGCGGCTCGCCGCTGACCGGACACGTGGATTGCTTCAACGCGAGGACGCGGTCCGCGTCGTCCAGCCCCTCCAACCCCGCGGGGATCTCCATGTCATCCATCGTCGCCGGCGTCTTCTCGGTCGCCTTGTTGGTGGAGGGCGCCCCGGAGGGCTCGTCGCTCTTCGACGTCTTGTCGCTGCACGCGAACGTGGCCGAGAGGATCGCCGTAGCCGCGAGGATCTGAGTGAACCGGACCATCTGTGTCTCCTTCGAGGCGGGGAAGAGGACCGCGCAACGCCCTGCTGCGCCGATCACGTTCTGGACATCAAAGCCTCGCCGCCTTGAGGCGCAAGGCGTTTGCGATCACCGACACCGAACTCAGGCTCATCGCGGCCGCCGCGATCATCGGCGACGGCAGCAACCCGAGCCACGGATAGAGCACGCCCGCCGCGATCGGAACGCCGAGCGCGTTGTACCCGAACGCGAAGACGAGGTTCTGCCGAACGTTCGTCATCGTCGACCGGCTCAGCCGCCGCGCGAAGTCGATCGTCCGGAGGTCGCCATGGATCAGCGTCACGGGCGCGCTCTCCATCGCGACGTCCGTGCCCGTGCCCATCGCGATCCCGACGTCGGCGCTCGCGAGGGCCGGAGCATCGTTGACGCCGTCCCCCGCCATCGCGACCGTGGCGCCACCACGTTCGAGGTCTTCGACGAGACGCTGCTTGTCCTCGGGCCGCAGGTCGGCATGCACCTCATCGATCCCGAGGCGCCGCGCCACCGCGCGCGCCGTCGACTCGCCGTCGCCGGTCATCATGATGAGGCGCAGACCCGACCGCCGCAGCCGCGCCACCGCGTCCGGAGTCGATTCCTTGATCGAGTCGGCGACGGCGAGCACGGCGACGAGGCGTCCGTCGAACGCGAGGAGGATCGCGGTGGAGCCGTCCCGGCGGAGCGCTTCGGCACGTTCGGCCCCTGTCGCCGCGTCGACGCCGAGACGATCGAGCAGACGGGCGTTGCCGAGTCCGATCGTCTTTCCCCCGACCTCGCCGGTCACTCCTTCGCCCGTGTGCGATCGAAAGCCGGCCACGTTCGCGGGGGAGACACCGCGCTCGTCGGCGCCCTTCACGATCGCCCGCGCCAGCGGATGCTCGCTCGATCGTTCGAGCCCCGCCGCGAAGGAAAGCACCTCGTCCTCGCCAAGCGCTTCGCCGAACACCTCGATGGACACCAGGCTCGGCCGCCCTTCGGTCAGCGTTCCCGTCTTGTCGACCACGAGCGTGTCGACGTCGCAGAGCTGCTCGATCGCCTCGGCGTTCCGGAACAGGACGCCCGACGACGCCCCTCTTCCCATCGCCACCATGATCGACATCGGAGTGGCAAGTCCGAGCGCGCACGGACACGCGATGATCAACACCGACACCGCGATCACGATCGCGTGCGCGAGGCGCGGCTCCGGACCGACGGCGGCCCAGGTCACGAACACCAGCACGGCCGCGACGACGACGGCCGGCACGAAGACCCGCGCGACGCGATCGACGAGGTTCTGCACCGGAGCCCGGCTCCGCTGGGCCTCCGCGACCCGCGCGACGATGCGCGAAAGCAGTGTATCCGCGCCGACGCCGCTCGCCTCGATGACGAGGCCGCCGTCGCCGTTCATAGTACCGCCGATCACCGCGTCCCCCAGCCCTCTCATGACCGGCATCGACTCGCCGGTCACCATCGACTCGTCGATCGCGCTCTCGCCCTCGCGCACCACGCCGTCGACCGGGACGCTCTCGCCGGGACGAACTCGAAGCCGATCTCCGACCACCACGTCCTCGAGCGGAACGTCTTCCTCGCGGCCGCCGGACGAAAGGCGCCGCGCCCGCCGCGGCGCGAGGTCGAGGAGCGAGCGGAGCGCGTCGCCGGTCCGGCGCCGAGCTCGTAGCTCGAGGACCTGCCCGAAGAGCACGAGCGTGACGATCATCGCCGCCGCCTCGAAGTAGACCGGCGGCGCGCCGCCCTCGTGACGGAACGAAGCGGGAAACCACTCTGGCGCGACGGTGGCCGCCACGCTGTAGACCCAAGCAGTGCCGGTGCCGATCCCGATCAGGGTGAACATGTTCGGATTTCGCGAGCGCAGCGAGGCCCACATCCGCACGAAGAACGGCCAGCCGCACCAGAGCACGACGGGCGACGAGAGGAGGAGCTGCACCCACGGCGTCGCCGCGGGAGGGAGCACGGCGTGGCTCGTCGCCATCTCCCCCATCGCCAGAACGAAGGCGAGCGCCGTGAACGGTACGCTCCACCACAGCCGTCGCTGCATGTCGACCAGTTCGCCGCCGTCGCCGTCCTCGGTCGCGACCGGATCCAGCCGTTCGAGCGCCATGCCGCAGATCGGGCAGTCGCCCGGACCGTCCTGGATCACCTCCGGATGCATAGGGCAGGTGAAGCGACCGGTGCCGCCCTTGCCGCTCGATGGTGATTCCTTCCGGGCCGCGTGGTCGGAATGAGCGCAGCAGGACTCGGCCGCGCTCTCGGGGCCTTCTCGGGATGCCGTCAACTCGAGCCTCCTTGGTCGCCGACTCACTCTCGCACTCTTCTACCGAATAGCCTCCCACGTTAACGTGGGGACGCATCCACTCGGAGTCCAACCATGAAGACCTTCGCGCACGGAGTCGTGCTGCTCGCCTTTCTCGCCCCGGTCGCCGCCCCGAAGGAGGGAATGTGGACGTACCACAATCCACCCCGCGAAAGGTTGAAGGAGGAGTACGGGTTCGACGCGACGGACGAATGGCTCGATCATCTGCGTCTCTCGTCGGTGCGCTTCAACGACGGTGGGTCGGCGTCCTTCGTGTCGCCGCACGGTCTCGTCGTCACCAACCATCACGTCGGCGTGTCCTCGATCCAGAAGGTCTCGACGAAGACCCACGACTACGTGCAGGACGGCATGTTCGCGCAGACCTTGACCGACGAGCTCGGGGTGCCGGACCTCGAACTGAACGTCCTCGTCGGAATGACCGACGTGACGAGCGGCGTACGTTCCGCCGTGCCCGACGGCGCCGGGCCCGAGGAGGCCGCGCGGCTGCGACGCGAAGCGATCAACGCGATCGAGGCCGCGGCGCGCGCGAAGAACCCGGACCGCAACGTCGAGGTCGTCACGCTCTATCGCGGCGGCGAGTATTGGCTGTACGAGTACGACCGCTACACCGACGTGCGGCTCGTCTTCGCGCCCGAGGGTCAGGTCGGCTACTACGGAGGCGATCCGGACAACTTCACGTTCCCGCGCTTCAACCTCGACTTCTCGCTCTTCCGCGTCTACCGCGACGGCAAGCCGGCGCACACGCCGCACTACCTGCGATGGAACTCGGACGGCGTCCGCGAGGGCGACCTTACGTTCACGTCGGGACATCCCGGACGCACCGAGCGGCTGATGACGTTGAAGCAGGTCGAGCGCATCCGGGACGTCGAGCGGCCCCGCTCGCTGAAGACGATCGACAAGCTCCGCGAGGCCTTGCTCGAGTACGGCAAGCGCGGCGCCGAGGAAGAGCGCCAGGCGAAGGACACGCTGTTGTCGTACGAGAACGCCCGCAAGCTCTTCACCGGGCAGCTCCGCGGTTTGAACGATCCGTCCCTGCTCGCTCGGAAGGCTGAGGAGGAGCGAACGCTGAAGGAGGCAGTGGCCGCCAAACCGGACGTGAAGGCGGCGGTCGGCAACGCGTGGGGAGAGATTGCGGACGCGCTCGGAAGGCTCGATCGGATCGACGATCAGCAGTACTTCAGCCGGCTCCGGGGTGACCTGTTCACGATCGCGCAGCAGATCGTCCGCTACGTCGAGGAGCGCGAGAAACCGACCGGCGAACGTCTCCCGGAGTACCTCGACACCGAGGCCGTCGAGCGGAGGATCACGGCCGACCGGCCGCTCTTCGCCGGGCTCGACGAAGCGATCCTGCGCGCCTCCCTGGAGCTCGCGCAGGAGGGCCTCGCCGCGGACGATCCGTTCCTCACCGCCGCGCTCGCCGGCAAGTCTCCGGCCGAGGTGGCGCACCGCGTCACGCACGAGACCAATCTCACCGATCCGTCCGTGCGCCGTACGCTCCTCGAGGGCGGCAAGGAAGCCGTCGCCAAATCGATCGACCCGATGATCCTGCTCGCCCGTGCCGTCGATCCGCTGCTGCGTTCGCTGCGCAAGGCACACGAGGAGATCTCGACCGAGCTGACGCTCGCGTCGGGGCGCATCGCGGAGGCGCGATTCGCGGTCTACGGAAACGCCGTCTATCCGGACGCGACGTTCACCCTGAGGCTCTCGTGCGGCGAGGCGAAGGGGTACGAGGAGAACACGACGTTGGTTCCGTGGAAGACCACGTTCTACGGGCTCTACGGGCGCGCGCGCTCGTTCGATGACGAGTCGCCGTTCGACCTGCCGGCGCGCTTCTATCGCAACGAGGCCCGCGTCGACCTGTCGACGCCGCTCAACTTCGTCACCACCAACGACATCACCGGCGGCAACTCGGGCAGCCCCGTCGTGAACCGCGACGGCGAGCTGATCGGGCTCTGTTTCGACGGGAACGTCCAGAGCATGCCGAACGACTTCGTCTTCGGCGACGGCGCCGACCGTTGCGTCGTGGTCCACGCCGGCGGCATCATCGAGGCGCTCGACAAGATCTACGGAGCGCGGCGTCTGGTCGAGGAGCTGATCGGCGTCGACCGCTGACGGCGTTTCCGCGTCAACGCGACCCGTCGAGGCCGAAGAACGCCTCGGCGGTGCGCGTCGTGATCCGCGCCACCGTCTCCAGATCGACGCCGCGCGAGCGGGCCACCGCGGCGGCGATGTGCGGGAGGATGGACGGCTCGTTGCGCCCCTTCCACGGCTTGGGCCGGAACGACTTCGGCAGAAGGAAGGGCGCGTCGGTCTCGATCATCAACCGATCATCGGGAATACGCGGCACGAGCTCGCGCACCGACGTGCCGCGACGATCGTCGCACACGAAGCCGGTGATCCCGACGCAGAGCCCGAGCTCGAGGTATCGGTCGAGCGCGACGCCGTCGCCCGTGAAGCAATGGACCACGGCCGGCGGCAACGAGCCGTCGAACTGGCTCAGCACCTCGACCATGGCGTCGGTCGCCGCACGCTCGTGCAGGAAAAGCGGCTTCTTCAGCTCGACCGCCATCTGCACCTGCCGCTCGAACCACTTGCGCTGGTCGTCGCGCGTCGAGAACTCCCGCTCGAAGTCGAGACCGCACTCCCCCAACGCGACCACGCCCGGGCTGGCGACCAGCTCGCGCAACCTCGGCAACGTGTGACGATTCGCGCAGCGGGCGTTGTGCGGATGGACGCCGACCGTCGCGAACAGCCTCCCCGGATGGGTTGCGGCGAGCCCGACCGCCTGCGCGCTGCCGGGAAGGCTGACCCCCGTCACGATCATTCGTGAGACCCCGGCCTGCGCCGCCCGCGAGAGCACGTCGTCAAGATCCGCCCGGAACGCGCGATGCGTCAGGTTGACGCCGATGTCGACGAGCTGCTCTGTCATGGGCGGGGGTCGGGTGAGATCCGAACCGCAAAGTCTAGCCCGGATGTTTCGTCAACGCTGCGCGTGAAACGCGGCAGAATCGACGCGACCCTCGATCGCGAGCGGCGCGTCCGACCGAGGCGCCGCGGTCGAGGATGCGACGACCCGACCCCTTCGAGACCCGAGCCACTCATTCACTCCGACTCGGTTACCATCTCGACCCATATGTCCCTTTCCAACCGACCTTCTCCGTTCGTCATCGCACTCGCTGCGCTTGTCTCCATCACCGCGTGCGACCGCGGTTCGGATGCCGACCGCGCACCCGCCGGCGCCCCCGGAGACGCTCCAGCCGGGATGGTGTGGATCCCCGGGGGCTCCTTCGAGATGGGCTCGAACGACGCCTTCGCGGACGAGCGCCCGGTCCACGAGGTGACGCTGCGCGGGTTTTGGATGGACGCGACCGAGGTGACGAACGCCGACTTCGCCGAGTTCGTCGACGCAACCGGCTACGTCACCGTGGCGGAGAGGATCCCCGATGCCGCCACCCTCCCCGGTGCCACCCCCGAGGACCTGGTGCCCGGCTCGGTCGTGTACCGCGGCGCGCGGCCGAACGAGAACGTCGAGAGCGTCTACCAGCTCTGGGAGTTCCTGCCGGGCGCGAGCTGGCGTCACCCGGACGGACCCGGCTCCACGATCGAGGGGCGCATGGACCACCCCGTCGTCCACGTGTCATGGGATGACGCCGTGGCCTACGCGTCCTGGGCCGGCAAGCGGCTCCCGACCGAGGCGGAATGGGAGTCCGCGGCGCGCGGCACGCTCTGCTGCTCGCTCTACCCCTGGGGCGACGAGCTCGAGCCCGTCGGCGGTCCGCGGCAGAACGCGTGGCAAGGCTCGTTTCCCCAGAAGAACCTGCTCGCCGACGGGTTCGCGACGACCGCCCCGGTCGCCAGCTTTCCTCCGAACGGGCTCGGCCTCCACGACATGGCCGGGAACGTCTGGGAATGGTGTTCCGATTGGTATCGCCCGGACTACTACTCGATCAGTCCCGCCGTCGACCCGCGCGGCCCGGACGACAGCTACGATCCGCAGGAGCCGGGAGTTCCGAAGCGGGTGCTGCGCGGCGGCTCGTTTCTGTGCAACGAGAACTACTGCGTGGGCTATCGAGTCTCCGCACGGATGAAGACTGCGCCGGACACTGGACTCAACCACACGGGCTTCCGCTGCGTAAGGGACCTCGATTGAGTCCGAGAGGCCCGGCACGCGGTCCGACACGGCCACCGGGCCGGGGAGCGCCGGCGCGGCACCCGTGAATCCAAGAGGGTGAAGGCTATGCTGGTCGGTCGGAATTCCATCCGGCGCCGACCACACGATCCTGGAGTCGACGATGAACGACGATGAACTCGACGAGCTGGAAGAAGTCGAGGAAGTGGATGAACCTGCTTCCCGGGCGGGGGCGGGACGGACTCGAGCGGAAGGCGCCGGCCGGAGCCGCGGAAGATCGGGCCGGGCCGGAGCCGCGGCGCGAACCGGGAGCGGGCGCGGACCCGGTCGCCGCAGCCCGCGCGCGGCCCGCGGCGGAGGCTCGTCCGGAGGGCTCTCGCCGAAGGTCCTCGTGATCGGCGGGGGCGTGGTCGCAGTCGCCGCGGTCGTCCTCATCTTCGCGATGCGAGGGAAGGACGATGGGGGGTCGGATGCCGGCAACGGCGCGTCGGCGTCCACCGCGGCAAACGGCTCGTCGCCCAGCGGCAGCGGATCGAGCCGCACGCCGGCCACCACCACGGCGAAGAACCCGCGCGACGAGTACGAGGCCCGTCTCGCCGCACTGACCCCCGCGGACGCCGCCGGACGGGCCGCGCTCGCGCAGTTCTGCGCGGAGAACCGGATGAGCGCCGAGACCACGTCGCTCTATCGCGAGACGCTGCTCATCGACCCGAACCACTCCGGCGCGCGGGCCGAGCTCGGCTTCGAACGGTACGACGGGCCGGTGGAGCGCCTCCGTGGACGTTGGCTGAGCCGGACCGACATGGTCCTCGCCAAGGAGTCGGAGACGTTCTACGGCGACACGATCTCCGGACCGAGGACGTCGAGACAGATGTTCGAGCAGCTCGCGTCGGACGAGATCCGCCGCCTCGACAACGACTTCCCGCCCAGTCGATTCGAGTACGTGTTCGGCGGGGACCGGATGCGCCAGCCGTTCCTCGTGCTGATCGAGAAGACGTCGAGCGCCGACCTCGAGGGGTATCAGCGCGAGTACAACGAACTGCTCACGACGCTTCACGACGCGTTCTTCGATCGCTACCGCGAGCAGTTCCAGCTCGAGGAGATCGAGAAGCCGGCCGTCGTCGTGATCTTCGAGAGCAAGTCGAACTACGCGAGCTTCCGCAACGACAACGAAAGCCTGGGGCTCGCCGATCCCGAGTTCATCGGCGGCTTCTATCAACCGTGGACGCAGCGCCTGTTCCTGTGGCGGCAGAACGGCTTGCGCGGCGTGCTTCTGCACGAGGGCGCGCACATGCTGATCCACTACGCCTTCGCCGGCCGCGGGTTCGCGCCGAGCAACCAATCCCCGTGGTTCCAGGAAGGGTTCGCCGAGTACTTCGGCGGCAACAAGGTCGAGATCGTCGACGGGAAGAAGACGTACCGGATCGGACAGCTCCTGCCCGGACGGATTCGTGAGCTGCAGTTCCTGACGATCGCGCAGCAGCGCTTTCCGATCTTCGAGCTCATCAAGACGAGCAGCGGCCAGTTCAACGACGCGCGCACCACGATGGGCGATTCGGCCAAGTCGGCCGAGGATCGTTCCGCCGCGTCGATGCTCGTGACGAACATCTACGCCGAAGGGTGGGCGTTCATCATGTACCTCCACTACGCCGAGGACGGCAAGTACCGCGAGGTGTTCGACAAGTACTTCGTGGCGGAGACGAAGGGCGAAGGTCACTACGAGACGATGGAGGAACTGCTCGGCATCGAGCGCGCCGCGGATTGGGAGGAGCTCGACAAGCGCTTCCTGACCTGGTGCCAGACGCGGCTCGAGAAAGTGGGGGCGGAATGATGCATCGATCCACGTTCACGACGGGGCTCGTACTCGCGATCGCCACGCTCACGCCACCGCTCCTCCCCGAGGAGCCGACGAAGCCGACCCGCCGGCCCCAGGAGAGCGGCTTCCTCGAGGTGACGCTCTCCGTCCCGCACAGCGTGTTCGACTTCACGTCCGGCAACCGCTCGCGCACGACCGGATCGATCTGGTTCGAACGGACGATGGGACACTACGTCGGCGGGGCCGACCTCGAAGTGAAAGACGCGGCCGGGCGCGACATCGACCTGCCGAGCCTCGACTTCAAGGTGGACGCGGCCTATGACCCGAACGGCGAGGAGGAGTCGCTCGGCGGCCCGAGCATCCCGAACGAGTACCTGTTCCGGGCGCTCTCGACCTCCGACCTCGCCTTGCTGCCGATGCGCGCAATGCTCCCCCACCGCATCGAGTTCGGGGGGAAATCGAAGACGTCGCACCAGGCCAAGGCGATCGGCGCGCAAGTCGACGTGGCCGAGTCCGACCTGGGCCCGGGCCGCGTGGGCGGCATCATGACGAACCGTTACTTCACGCGCACCGTGCGCCGGTTCGTGCCGTCGAACTACGAGCTTCACGACTACGTGCTGACGTCCGAGGATCCGAAGGACGGGTTCGTCATGTACTCGTGCGGGCTGCGGCTCCTCGTCCATCCGACGAAGACGGCTCCCGACGGGAAGCGCCCCCCCTCGGGCGTGTTCCACGTGACGCAGTTCGAGGCGGTCCAGCTCAAGTGGTTCGCCGACGGCCCACGCTTCGAGGAGGACGATCGGCTCGTGCCCGCGCGCGAACAGAAGAGCCTGCGCGACAGCAAGTACGCCACCGGCCTCGAGAACGCCCTGTTCGATGCACTCCAGGTGGAGGGCATCGGCAACCCGTTCGAGAACCCCGCCGCGTTCGCGTTCGTCCACGGCGAACTCTTGACCGAGAAGACGTTCCAGCGGTTGATCAACCTGAACCAGCCGAAGGTGCTCGTCCTGACCGCGCCGTTCGTCGTCGAGAATCCGATCCCGTTCGATCCGAAGGCGCACGTCGCGGCGTGGAAGAAGGCCGACGATCCCGCCGAGCGGCTCCTCCTCGCCGCGGCCGCCGTCGCGGGCGGCGAGAAGAACGCCCAGTTCAAGCGCGAAGCCGAGATCGCCGTGCACTCGAAGGACGACACCGTCCTGCGCGCCGCCCTCGTCCTCGCGAACGCGCTCGGCGACGCGTCGCTGGCGGAGCGAGCGAAGCAGGGGCTGTCCGGACGCTGAACGGCGAGCCGAACTCGGTCTCGCCGTCCGGCATCGCACGTGCCCCCGCGCGCTCGGTTCGCGGAGGGGGCTCTACCCCTCTTTCTTGTCCCCGTCTTCCTCGCCCTTCAGCTCGACGTAGAACACGAGCGTCGCGTCAGGGCCGATCACGGGGGGCGAACCGCGCATCCCGTAGCCGAGATCCGGCGGGATGACGAAGCGATAGACCGAGCCGGGACTCATCAATTGCAGCCCCTCGTTCCAACCGGCGATCACCATGCCGAGGCGGAAGCTGCTCATCTCCCCGCGAGAGAACGACGAGTCGAAGGGGGTCCCGTCGGTCAGCCATCCGGCGTAGTGGACCGAGACCTGCTCCCCCATCTTCGGAGGGGTCCCGCTGCCCGTGCGGACGACCTGATACTTGAGTCCGCTCGGCGTCGTGGTCAAGTCGTCGTCCTTCGGCAGGACGAACGCTGGGATCGGCAGCGGCTTCACGACGTCGACCAGCTCCAGCTCCCACACCGTGATCGAGCCTGGGGTCAGGCCCGGGATCGATTGGTTCTTGAAGCTGAGCGCGGCGGGAACCTCGAAACGGTAGCGCGCTCCCTTGTTCATCAGGAGCGGAGCCTCTTTCATGAAGGCGAGCGTCATCCCGAGTTGGCTCGGCGACGCCTTCACCGGCTGTCCGATCTGAGCCGTCGACTGCAGCAGCCGGCCCTCCGGGGTCCAGAACGCGTAGTTCAGGACCAGCACGTCGTCTGCCGTCGGATGGTCGCCGCTGCCTTCCTTCAGGACTTCGTAGACGATTCCCGAATCGGTCGTCTTCTGGTTCTCCTTCACTCCGGCCGCGAACTCCGGAAGCCGCGGACCCGGCGTGAAGCCGAGCAGCTCGACGTCGAAGATCAGCGTGGCGTTCGGCGGGATCCGCGGAGGACGCCCCTCCGCGCCGTACGCGAGATCGCCGGGGATCGTGAAGCGGTAGCGCGCGCCCGCCGACATGAGCTGCAGCCCCTCGTTCCAGCCCTCGATGACGTTGCCGAGGCGGAACGACGCTGGCTGTCCGCGCCGGCGCGACGAGTCGAACTCGGTGCCGTCCTCGAGCGTCCCCGTGTAATGGACCTCGACAGTGTCGCCGAACTTCGGACGGTCGCCGCCGTCACCCTTCTTCAAGATCTCGTACTTGAGGCCCGACGGGGTCGTCTCGATCAGGGGGGCCTGAGCCTCGGTCGGCTCCTGCGCCGGGGCGTACGCGACGAGGACAGCAGAGGACCACAGAAGAGCAGCCGGGAGGGAACGCACGCGAATCTCCAGTTGGACCACGACCCGGAAGCGATGCGGCGCGGGAGAGGTCGCGGAGGACAAAACGAACCCTTCGGTATAGCGAGGGCGGCGACCCTAGGAAAGGTCGGAAACGAAGGAAGGACGCGAAGCCTCGATGGCACACGGTTCCGCGACCGCGCGATCAACTTCCGAAGATCAGGTCGAGCAGCAGCCCGCGTACGTCGGCCGCGGCGACACGATCTCGGGCGATCCTCTTCGACGACGCCACGAGCACCGGACCGTCCTCGTCGCGATCAGGAAGCCGGCCGTGCGAGCCGCGGATCGTGGACGCGTCCAACCCGATCACGTCGAGAAGCGTCCGGAACCCGAGCGTCTTCCGCAGGAGCTTTCCCGCGATCTTGAGCTTCGGCCACGCGATCCGTGGATCGATCAGGAGCTCGACCGGGTCGTAGCCGGGCTTCTTGTGGATGTCGACGGTGCGCGCGAAGTCCGGCGCGCGCGCATCGTCCTCCCAGTAGTAGTACGTGAACCAGCGGTCCCGTGCGGCGATCGCGACGAGCTCGCCGGCGCGCTCGTGATCGATGCCCAGCTCGCGCTTTCCGGCCTCGTCCAGGACGCGCTCGATGCCGTCGGTCCGCTCGAGGACGCGCTGCACGGCCGGCACGTCGGCCGGGTCCTTCACGTAGACGTGCGCCGCTTGATGATCGGCGACCGCGAACGCGCGCGACGCGCCGAAGTCGAGCAGCTCGCCGACCAGGTTGTCCTGCGCACGAAGGAAGCCCGCCTCGCGAAGCACGCGATTGACATGCACGCCGTCGGCCACCGCGGTGATCCCGTACTCGGAGAGCACCACGACCTCGCAACCGTCGGCGCACGCGCGATCGATCACGCGGCCGGCCACCTCGTCGACCGCCCGCACCTGCTCGGCGATGCGAGGATGGTCGGGACCGAACCGCTGCAGGTCGTAGTCGAGATGCGGCAGGTAGACGAACGTGAGCGTCGGCCGCTCGTTCACGAGGACATCGATCGCCGCGTCGCCGATCCAACGCGTCGAGGGGATCCCGGCACGCGGTCCCCAGAAGTCGAACAACGGAAAACGACCGAGCCGATCGTTCAGCCGCGCCCTGATCTCCGGCGGCTCGGACCACACGTCGGGGAGCTTCCGGCCGTCCGCGGGATAGGCGGGCCGCGGCGTCACTGCGAAGTCGAACGAACCGTACATCGCGTACCACCAGAAGAGATAGGCGCACGTGAACGACGCGTCGCGACGCTTCGCCTCGTCCCAGACCTTGTCGCCGCGGACGAGCCGGTTCGACTGGCGCCACAACCAAACCTCCGCGAGGTCGCGGAAGTACCACCCGTTCGCCACGATCCCATGCGCGGCGGGAGCCTTTCCGGTGACGAAGGTCGCCTGCACCGCGCAGGTGACGGCGGGAAACACGGTCTCGATCGGCGCGGCGAATCCGTCACGAGCCAGCGCGGCGATGCGCGGCGCCCATTCCAGGAGGCGCGGGGTCAAACCGACCACGTCGAGGACGACGACACGATTCACCGCGGCTGGGCTCCCTTGGATCAGAGTCGAAGGATCAGAATCGAACGTACGGACCGAGAACGAGGATCGAACGCCGGCGCACCATCAGACCAAGGTCACCGGTCAAGGCGAGGTCAAGGCCGCCTCAATTCAGCGCCGCGCGGTCGTCGCCACCTGTCGCCGCGCCTCTCCATCTGCCACAATGCAGTCCCGGAGATGCAAGCAAGCCACCCCTTCGTGGCACGCCATGCGACTCAAATCGTTGGCTTCATGCCATTTGGAGCCTCGAGAGCATCGCCTGGCCATTCTGCAGCTCCTGTGTTGAAATGCCCTGAGTCATTCGAGCCGTATCCGTCACGTCGAGAACTCACTCGCCTCCGCGCGCATCGCGCCGAGGACGATCGGCGGTTCGGCAAACTGGGAACTTGGAGACAACAGCATGCGTTCTAGCCTCTTCGTGGCGATCACCCTGTGCGGCGCCTCCCCGCTCTTCGCGGGCGCGCTTGGAAGCAACCCCTCGAGCGTCTTCCTGAACGAAATCTACGCCAGCCACGTCGGCACCGATGACATGGAGATGATCGAGCTCGTCGGCACGCCGAACGCGTCGTTGACCGGCTACGTCGTCTGCATCGTCGAGGGTGAGGGACTTCAGGCCGGCATCCTCGACCGCGCTTGGGACCTCACCGGACAGACGGTTCCGGCGGACGGCTACTTCCTCCTCGCGGACACGGCCGAGCCGAACCTCGACTTCAACATCGGCAACACGAACGCGATCGAGAACGGGACCGAGACCTTCTACGTCGTCTTCACGGCGAATCCGGCCGCGGTGACCGCGTTGCTCGGCACGAACGTCGACGCGGACCTCGACCTGATCACGGACCTCGGCACCCTCGGCGCGATCGTCGACTCGGTCGCGATCATCGACCCCGACGTCGGCTCGATCGACTTCGTCTACGACAGCGCGGTGACGGTCGGCCCCGACGGGACGTTCTTCCCGGCCGGCGCTTTCCGCAGCAACGACTACCCGAACGCGTGGTGCGCCTGCGGGTATCCGGACTTCGACGACGTCGCGAACGCGCGCGAGCCGCGCACGCCCGGCTCGGCGAACGGTGGCTGCTTCGGCACGACCGGACCCGGTTGCTCGGACTCGATGGGCCGCACCCCGAACCTCTCCTCGGCGGGAACGACGACGCCGGGCGGTTCGGTGACGATCACCGTCAGCGACGTCACTCCGCCGAACGCCGCCGCCCTCTTCCTGTCGGCCGTCCCCGGCACGTTGCCGCTCAACCCGAACTGCAACCTGTACATGAGCCCGCCGTTCATCTCGGTCTTCTTCACGATCCCGGCGCCGACCTTCCCCCTCACCGGGACGATCCCGGCGTCGCTGCCGTCCGGCCTCGGCCTGAAGGTCTACGTCCAGCTCCTGCAGGACGATCCGCCGGCCAGCCAGATCGTCAGCTCGAACGGCGTCGTCATCGTGATCGACTGATCGCGCCGCCGAACGAACACGCCCACGAAAAAGGGCCGGCACCCCGATTCACGGGGGTGCCGGCCCTTCTCTCGTATTCGTCGCGGCGCTCGCACCGGAGCGCTGCGCATCAACGGACGAGCGGCGCGCGCAAGCCTTTGATCAGGTCGATCTCCATCGGCGAGAAACGTTCGATCAGATCGGCCGCCGCGAGCCGCAGCTCGTAGTCGCTCGGCACGACGAGGGTCGGGGCCGAAACCTGAGCGATCCGCTCGGGCGCCGGCGCCGCGGCGCCATGCGCGATCGCGCGGTCCAGCTCGGACGCGATGTGCATCGCATCGACCTCCTCGGGGAGAGCGGGCGAGCCGAAGAAGATCGGCGCCGTCGCCAGGTCGAAGTCGCCCGGCACGATCGCCACGACCTTTCCCGACTCGTGGCCGAAGTTCACGCGCTCCGCCGTCTGCGCACCGACGTAGAGCACCGGCTCCGCGAGCTGCCGCGGGTGGACCAGGTCCGGATCGACGCCCAGGACGAGCATCCATCCCGACGCGACCGCCGGCTGCTCGGAGCGCCAGTAGTGGACGAACGGAGTCGCCACCTCGAATCGCTGCGCGAAGAGGAGTCCCACCGACCGGGCCTGGGGAACGGCCGGAACCTGCGGCGGAACGCCGTCACCGACCGAGTCCTTCTGCGTGGCGAGAACCCCGGTCAACAAAGCGCCGCCGATCAGCGCACCGACGGCGAGGATATGCATGGTCTTCATGGTCTTCGTGTCCTCTCCGATCAGTCCGCGTTCAGCTCGATGTCGTCGATGCCCATCCGCCCCTGCGGAGTTCCGTGCGACGGCCCGAACTCGAAGTTCACCTGCACCACGTCGCTCAAGTCGATCATGACTCCGTCACGCTCGAAGTCGCGCAGCCGAATCCGGATCGTTTCGAACTCGCTGTTCCAGCCGACGCCGACCCCGCAGGACGGACCCGTGTTCCGCTGGTACGGCTCTTCGATCCCACCGCCGTACGCGCCGACGTTGATCGAGCCGATGCCGCCGCTCGAGTCCCTCAAGGTCACGGTGAACACGCTGTCGGCGAGCTGCGCGATCGTGAACGGATGCCGCGAGCCTTGCGCGGAGCGGAACGACAGATACGCATACTCGCGCAGATCCCGTTGTCCGGCGACGACGTCGAACGTCAGCCGATAGTCCGCCGCGCCGTCGAACGTGAAGACGCCGCCCTTGCTCTCGTCGCCCGCACCGTCGTTCGTGAACCCGTTGAACTGGTCGGTCGCGACGTGGGCGAACTGCGTGTTCCCGTCGTCCATGTTCCCCTCGCGATAGTCGAGAAGGGTCCACGAGACGCCCCCTCCCGAGCTCGACGTGTCCAGGAGCGGATTCGTCTGATAGTCCTCGATCACGAACTTCCCGGACGAGTCCTGGTCGCGGTACTGCAGGTTGACCGTGACGCACGGGTTCGCCACCGGCGCACCGCGCGGGTGGAACACCTCGTACTGGCGCCACAGGTAGTCCTTGGCCGGGACGTTGCCGCGGATGTGATGCTCGACGAGGGGCAGGAGGTAGCCCTTCATGATCAAGTGCGTCGCCGCCCGTCCGATCAGGCAGGGCCCGGTCGCGACGGAGCTACCGCCGCCGTCGTGGAAATCGCCGTGGCCCGTGCCGTAGAGCGAGATCGATTGGCGGACGTTCAGGGCACGGTCGTGCAGGTGGTACCACTGCGCCTGGTCCGCGCTCGCACAACCATGGACGTCGGCGTCGGCCTGACCGACCCAAAGGTGGTAGTTCGCGCCGTGCGGGTTCGAGCTGTCGAACCCGCCGAAGTCGACGGGAGCGATGCTCGAGATCAACTTGATGTCGGAGAGCTGGAAGTTCACCGGCGCGTAGTCGCCGTCGACGATGTCGTCGTACGCACGCACGACTCCATCCCCGCCGCGGCTGTGCCCGATCCAGACGATGTTGTCGCCGTCGATGTGACCGTTCAGCGCGCCGCCCTCGATCGTCGCCTGGTTCGCGAGGATGTACTCGGTGTTCGACAACGTCGTCAGCGCCGCGGTGTGGCTGCCCGGCTGCGTGTTGTTCTGATGGCTCATCACGACGTAGCCGTACGAGGCGAGATGGAAACCGATGTGGTCGTACCACTGATAGTTGTGGCCATTGCCGTGGCTCACGACGACGAGCGGCAGCTTGCCGAGCGCGGCGATGTTCGACGGGTAGTAGACGTCCTGCCCGAGGAACGTGCCTCCGCTGTAGAGCCCCTCGGTGACCGCGTAAGGGCCGGGTGCCGTCAGGTCGTGGACCATGTAGAAGCCCGCCTCGGCGGCGTACCCGTCGATCAGGTCGTCGCCGTTCAGGACGCCGTTCTGGTCGAGGTCGACGACGACGTCGTACGGCACGCCCATCCCGGCGCCGCCGGTGGCCGAGTTCAGGGTGCCCGGATTCAGCGTGACCGTGTTCGCCTGGATCCCTCCCGCCGCGAACGTAAACGGAATCGGGCCGCCCGCGACGTCCGTCAGCGTGGGGTTCGTGATCCAATCCGCTTTCGACTGGGACAGGACGACGTACACGTCGGCCGTCTGGCCGACGACGAACGGGTAGATGGTCGGATCGATCCCGAACTCGACCGGATCGCCGACGTTGAACGCGCGCGTGTGCTCGAAGAACGGGTACTGCGCGAGCGACCGGCCCGCGAGGTCGACGTTCCGATCGAGCAGGCGCAGGTGCGCACCGTTGCTGAAGTCGAACCCGAAAGGAAAGCTCGGGTCGTGGACGACGGCGAGGACGTACGCGTCGACGTCGTGGAGCAGCGGGTCCAGCGGGAGCGGCACGGTGACGTTCACTTCGCCGGCGGCCGACGTCGTGCCGGCCGACGCGAGCAGCACCAACGGCGTGAAGCCGAGCGGCAGGTTCTGGTTGAACAAGAACGTCGGACCCGGGCTGATATCGATCAGAAGGGTCACGGGGAGGTTCGGCCCTCCCTTGACGCTGAGCTGAACGTTGTCGTTCATCAGCTTGTGGACCGACGTCTTGCCGTCGAACGTGAGGGTGGACGCCTCGACGCTCGACAACGGCGCGACGCCGAACGCCGCGGTAGTCGCCGCAACGAGGGCGATGATGCGATTCACGTGCTTGAACCTCCCGACTGTCGGACTGGCTGAGATGCAGCGGTGCTTTCGATTCGAGACTCTTCGCCGCGGGGGCTCGAAGCCTCGGCGGACCTGAGCCGCCGGAGCGGAGCTGAAGTATCCCGCATCCTCGCGGCATCGCCAAGGCCGAACCGAGAGCCAAATTGACCGCGCCCGGCGTCGGCTCCGTGCCATCTGGGCGGCCGCGGCGCGCCGATGATGGCGTTCGCGGGTGTACGATCGCGGTTTCGCTGAACGTCCGAACTTGCTCGAGGTCGCTCATGTCGATGCACTTCGCCCTTCTCGTGGCTTCCGTCGCGGCCGCGACATCGTCCCCCTCCACCTCCACCGTCTCGTCGCCGATCCGTGCGCTCGTCGTGAGCGGGGCGAACAACCACGACTGGGAATGGACCACCCCACGCTTGAAGGAGATGCTCGAGGCGTCCGGGAAGTTCGCGGTCGAGATCACCTACGAGCCCGGGGAGGACCTCGCGCGTGCGGACGGGCTCTCCGGCTTCGACGTGATCGTCCTCGATTACAACGGCCCGCGCTGGGGCGATCGGGCCGAACGCGCATTCCTCGCCGCGGTCGAGGGCGGCACCGGCGTGGCCGTGATCCACGCCGCGAACAACGCGTTCCCGGGGTTCGTCGAGTACGAGACGCTCGTCGGCCACTGCTGGCGCGAGGGAACCGGTCACGGGCGCTTCCACGCGTTCGACGTCACGGTGATCGATCAGGATCATCCGATCACGCGCGGCCTCGCCGACTTGGCCGCGCACCCGGACGAGCTGTATCACCGCCTCGTCCACATGCACGATGCCGCGCACGTCGTTCTCGCCACCGCGCTTTCGTCACGCGAGTCGGGCGGCTCCGGCGCGCCGGAGCCGATGATCGTCGTGAAGTCCTACGGTCGGGGTCGCGTCTTCCACACTCCCCTCGGTCACGTCTGGCGCAACGACGAGCGGAGCCGCGATTCCTATCGCGACCCACGGTTCCAGGACATCGTGATCCGCGGCGCCGAATGGGCCGCGACCGGCGAGGTGACGACGCCGCGCGCGGGCCGGAACGAGCTCTCCGGCGCCGACGCCGCGGCGGGCTGGAGGCTCCTCTTCGACGGCAAGACGCTCGAGGGGTGGCGCGGGTACCGCACGGAGTCGCCGCCGCCGGGTTGGAGCGTCGACGACGGCGCGATCGTCGTGCGAGCCGGCGGGGCGGGGGGCGACCTGATGTCCAACGACGCTTACGACGACTTCGAGCTCGACTTCGAGTGGTCGGTCGCCGAGCGCGCCAACAGCGGTGTCCTCTACCGCGTGACCGAGGAGGGCGAGCAGTCGTACCACTCGGGCCCGGAGTTCCAGGTGCTCGACGACCACGGGCACGCGCTCGCGCCCGACGACCCCCACTCGGCGGGCGCGCTCTACGACCTCGCCCGCCCGCAGCAGAAGGTGCTGCGCACCGCCGGCGCGTGGAACCAAGGCCGCGTCCGTGTCGAGGGCTGGCGGATCGAGCACTGGCTGAACGGCTTCCAGGTTCTCGAGCTCGACCTCGCGGGAGACGCCGGGCGCCGCGCGCTGAAGGCGAGCAAGTTCACGGCGTGGCCGGCGTTCGCCATCGCCCGCCGCGGCCACGTCGTGCTGCAGGACCACGGTGACGAGGTCCGCTATCGCAGCATCAGGATCCGCGAGCTGCCGCGATAGCGGTCCACCGGCCGGCCGCCCACCCTCGACGATCCCACGTCGTCGCGATCAACCACCCGGGCAGAGAACGCAGACGATCTGGATTCGGATGATCACGTTGCCGTTCGCGGTGATGAAGAACCACCGGATCTCGCCGCACTCCGGGTACTGCTGCCAGTTCATGACGATGCTCCCCTCGCTCTTGTGCACCTCGACGTTCCCTTCGAACGCCCGGAACACGCAGTCATCCCCCGCGTGGGCCGCCGCGCCGGCGGTGAAGTTGAAGAAGCACGGTTCGGGCGCGTCGCAGATCGTCGGCAGACCATCCTCATCGACGAGTTCGCAGCATCCGTCCAACCGGCTGTGCACGAAGATGTAGGCCTGCGCCACGCAGTCATCATAAGAGAAGCTCGGGTTGAACACCGCGTCGCACACGCACGGGCTCGGACACCACTGCGAGAAGGCTGTTCCGGCGCCGCCGTGGAACACGGCGAGGAATCCAAAGGCCGCGGCGAGCAAGCCGCTCGCGAGTCGGACACGCATCGATTTCGAGCTCATTTCCTGCCTCCAAATTGATGACGAACTGGTGCGGGACGGGGGATTACTGATTCACGAAGAACGAGCGCAACGTCCTGACGCCCTCGCGTCGGATCTCGCGTTGCACGTTCAACAGGTTCTGAAGTCCGGGATGCTCGTCCGGGTCGATCCGAACGAAGAACGCTCCTTGTCCCGAGACATACTGGATCGCGTAGATTGCGTTCTCGCGGTTGATCCTCAACTCGGACGGCTCGTACGGGCGCGCCTCCCCCTTCTCGATCTTCTCGTCCGCAAGGCGCTGCTCGATCTCCTGGATCTCGCTCTGGAGCCCACGCAGCTCCCCGTTCAACGCCTCGATCGTCGCGCCCAACCGTGACCGGGACTCGGGCGTCAGCGGCACGCGCGTCGGGTTGTACGCATCGAGGTTGGACAGATCCTTCTCGCCCGGGAACAGCCCCTTCTCATCGAAGTACCGCGCGACCAGGGCCTGGGCTTTCAGCAGTTCCTCGGGGACGTCGAACTTCAGCACCGGCGCGGAACTGGAGGTCTCCGCGACCGGCGCCTCGCGCAGATCCGCCGCGGCGGCGACGTGGCCGGCGTGTTTGACCTGCCACGCCACGGCGGCGGAGCCGACGAAAGAGAGCGAAATGACGACGAGCAACGACGTGGCGCCTCTCATCACGACCTCCGAAGCAAGGGTCACGGACGCCCCATTCGTGTCGCGACGCTGCCGCTGCGGTTCATCGTTCCCTGGGATTGCGGAGATTCGCCGTTCTACGCCGCGGATGCTACGGATCCCGAGTCGGTCCGTTCCGATCGCGGCGAGGGCGCGCGATCGCGTGCCAGAGCTGACCCACGCCCCACGGCACGAGGCTCGCCGATACGACGATGCCCCATCCGGCCCCGTCGAGGGCGGCGACGTCCAAGACGTCGGCGAGCGGCGGGACGAAGACGGTGGCGAGCAGCAGGAGCGCACAGAGGCCGATGCTTCCCCAGACCCACGGGTTCCGGACCACGTCATTCCCGAGGAACGACGATCCGGAACGGCGCACGTTGAAGACGTGCCAGAGCTGAGCGAGTCCGAGGGTGAGGAACGAGATCGTCACCGCCTGCTTCGCGCCGTACTCGAGCCGCTCGAGCGCGAAGACCAAGACGACCAGCACGGTGGTCGTGATCAGCGCGCCGTACGCAATGATCCGCCGCCAATGACGCCGCGTGAGTATCGCCTCGCGTCGGTCCCGCGGCGACCGCTCCATCGTGTTCGGGTCGCCTTCTCCGAACGCGAGCGCCAACGCGGGAAACACGTCGGTGACGAGGTTCAGGAACAGGATCTGTAGGGGGAGGAGCGGCAACGGAAGGCCGGTGAGCGCGGCGATCGTGATGACCCCGATCTCCGCCACGTTGCACGACAAGAGATAGACGACGAACTGTCGAATGTTGCCGTAAATGACGCGCCCCTGCCGCACCGCGAGGACGATCGAGGCGAGGGAGTCGTCGCGCAGCACCATGTCGGCGGCCTCGCGCGCGACTTGCGTCCCGCGCTCGCCCATCGCGATGCCGATGTCGGCTTTCTTGAGGGCCGGAGCATCGTTGACGCCATCGCCGGTCATCGCGACGACCGCTCCGGTCCGTTGATACGCGCCGACGATCGCGATCTTCTGCTCGGGGTCGACGCGCGCGAAGATGCGCGTGCGCTGGAGCGCGCCGGCGTCGGCGAGGACTTCGTCGACCTGGTCGCCATGCACGACGGCCGCGTCCGCGTCGGCGAGTCCGACCGCCGCGGCGATCACGCGCGCGGTCCGCGACTGATCGCCGGTCGCCATCACCACCCGCACCCCGGCGCGCCGGCACGCGGACACCGCTTCGCGAACGCCCTGACGGGGAGGATCGAGCATGCCCGCGAGGCCGGCGATCTCGAGGTCGGCGTAGGGAGCCGACTCGGTCGACGGGACCTGCTTCGACGCGAGGGCGAGCACCCGCAGACCGTCGCCGGCGAGCGCGTCGGCCCGCTCGAGCCAGACGTGGCGCGTCGCGTCGTCGAGCGGCCGCGTTCCGCCGGCACCGCGCTCCATCGAGCAGGCCGCGAGCACTGCCTCGGCGGCGCCCTTCACGGCGACGAGGATCGCGCCGTCGTGCTGGTGATAGGTCGCCATCATCTTCACAGCGGGATCGAACGCCTCCTCGCGCACCTCCGGCAGAGCGGAGACCAGCTCGCGGCGGCGGAGGCCGCCCTTCGCCGCCGCGACGAGGAAGGCGACTTCGAGCGGATCGCCGAACGTCTCGCCGTGGTCCGTCGCCGCGAACGTGGCGTCGTTGCACAGGACGCCGACTTCGAGGGCATGACGAAGCAACGGCTCGCGCGCAGGATCGAGCTCGCCGCCGGCGCCGCGAAACGAGCCGGTCGGGGCGAGGCCTTCCCCGCTCACGTCGACGCGACCCAGGTCGGGGAGCTCGAATCTGGTCACCGTCATCCGGTTCTCGGTCAGCGTGCCGGTCTTGTCGACCAGGATCACGCTCGTCGTGCCGAGCGTCTCGACGGCGGCGAGCGACCTCACGTGCGCGTTCTTCTGCGCGAGGCGCCACATTCCGCGGGCGAGCGCCATCGTCGCGACGATCGGCAAGCCCTCCGGAATCGCGGCGACCGCAAGCGCGACGCCGGTCTCGATCATCAAGAGGACGCCGCGGCCCGAGAGGATGCCGGCCGTCGACGCGATCGCCGCGATCACGAGGGCGACGATGATGAGTCGGCGGCCCAGGCGCTCGAGGCGGCGCTCGAGCGGCGTCACCTCGTCGTCCGCCTCCGCGACCAGCAACGCGATGCGGCCGAGCTCGGTCCGCATGCCGGTCGCCACCACGACCGCGTGCGCCGACCCGCGCGTCAGCGCCGTCCCTTTGAAGAGGATGTTGCGTCGATCCGCGAGCGCGGTCTCCTCGGGAAGCGGGTCGGTCGTCTTCGTGACGGCGATCGACTCCCCGGTCAAGATCGACTCGTCGACGGCGAGCTTCGACGCCTCGATCAGGCGCAGGTCGGCCGTGATGACGTCGCCGCCCTCGAGGATCACGATGTCGCCTGGCACGAGCTGGTCGGCCGGGGCACGAACCTCCTTCCCGTCGCGCCGCACCCTTCCGGTCACCGTGCCGAGCTCGCGCAACGACTCCATCGAACGGACCGCCTGCCGCTCGGTCGCGAACCCGATCGCCGTGTTGACAACGAGAACGGCGAGGACCGCGCCCGCCTCCGGCCAATCGCCGAATGCCGCGGAGACGATCGCCGCCGCCACGAGCAGCAGGACGATCACGCTCTTCAGTTGGTTCGCGAGGATCCGCCAGACGCTCTGCCGCGTCCACGAGCGGAGCACGTTCGGCCCGTACCGCCGAAGCCGCGCCTCCGCCTCCCCCGACGAAAGCCCGCGCGCCGGGTCCACGTCGAGCCCGCGCAGAACATCGTCGGCAGATGCCGCCCACGGAGCCTGATCGTGCGAGCTGCTCATGTTCGCCGCTCATGATCCGGTCGCCGCCGCCCGCGTCAAGAACCACTCGCGTCGCGATCACCGCGCCGCTCGGTCGGGCGGCAGGAAACGGGCACCGCGTGCTCGATATCGTGTTCGATCGGGTCATCGTCTCGGTGAACGACGTGCGGCTGACGAAGGGCGGAGGCCCGCCGCACCGCGCGGGGCCCCCCGGTCTTCGGGAGGGCGGTCGATCGCGTCGAGCCAGACGTCCTGCTCGACGTCGGCCGCGGCGTGGTCGTCCGCGACGAGGGAGCGCGCCAGGGAGCGGACGAAGCTCTGGTGCGCGAAGAGGACGGCGAAGGAGGTCGAGGTGGACATGCCCTTAGATCCACGCGGTCCGCCGGAACGGTTCGAGCAAACACCAAGGTTCCTCCTCGCGGCGGGACTCCGCGAACCCGCCAAGAAACTCCTCCCCGCGCGTAACGCCTCCCCGCCGTTCCTGATTCCACTCTTCATCGCGGCCAACCGAACCGGCCGCCCAACGACCCCAAAAGGAAGGAACCGTCATGCGTAGCATCACGAAGATCTCGCTCGGCCTCGTGCTCGGAATCGGAACGCTTCTCCCGGTCACCGCCCAAGCCGGCTACACCTGGACGCCGTGGTACAAGCCCGACCTGAAGATCGCGTCGATCGGGCCGTCGTCGATCAGCCCGTACTACGCGCGGGTCGTCATCACGAACACCGGACTCTGGAGCTCGGGCTCGTGCGTCGTGCGCCTGAAGATCATGAAGGCGAGTCCGGTCTACGTGTACTACACGATCCCGGCGATGTCCGCGAACTCGGGGCTCGGGGTCGACATCTACACCGGCCACTACCTGCAGAAGGCGGGCCAGGTCACGTACGGATACGTCGACGTCTTCAACGGCGTGAGCGAGTCGAACGAGTCGAACAACAGCTACACGTACATCGCGCCGCCCTGGTAGGCACGACGCGGAGGAGGTGAAGAGAGGTCGAGGCCACTCAGCCGTCGCCGCCGATCTTCCTCGGCGGCGGCGGCTTGGAGTGGAGGTAGATGGCGACAATGGCCAGGGAGACGCCGCGCGCCCGCCGCGGCGCCGGATCGCCGGGGACGATCGATGCGAGGCGGCGTGAGCCCGCCGTTCGCGCGCCACCGTGTTTCGGCCCGGCAAACCGGCGATGCGCCTCCCTTAGCTCCTCGGCCTTCGGCCGCGCGAGTCGGAGATCGCGCCGGCCGAGTGCGGCGTCGCCGGACGCGTGGAACCACGGCCGCGTCGAAGGCGCGCGGCAGGACACGAGGGCGACCGGGTGCACTACCGCAGCATCGAGCTGCGCGGCTCGCGCGGCAGCAGACCGACAGCTCAGCTTCCGAGCCGCAGCTCGAGGCCGCGCGTCGATGACGCGCCGGCCGCCGCACCCGCGTCCACCTCGAGCGCCTGCAGGTAGACCTTGGTCCCGCAGAGCGCGGTCACGTTCGGGATCGTTCCGGCGAGCGGGAGCCCGGCCACGGGGACGACGGGGAGCGCGATCGCCGCGTCCGGCGCGGCGAGGAGCGAACCGCCCCAGAATCCGGGGACGTCGACCGCCGAGAACCCGAGGAAGAGCAGCGCGTTCGTCGTCGTTCCGACCGAGTTGCCGAGCGTGACCGTGACGCTCGCGCCGATCACCGGCGCCGAGGACGCAAGTCCCGGCACGCCCAGCGTGCCCGGAAACCCGGCGCCGTACTCGGTCGCCGCCGCCGCCGCGCACGTGGCGTCGCAGTCGATCTCGAGCGCCGGCGGGTCGGACGTCTCGCGGCTCGAGAACTGCGCGATGCGCTGCGCGTTCGAGTCGTCGAGCAGACAGAGCGTCACGACGCCGTCGCCCGCCATCTCGGCCTGAGTGAACGCGGTCGCGTCGAACGTGTAGTCGCCGAGCGCGCTGACCGAGACGACGTCGAGCTGCTGCGCGGGCGCGGGGCGCGTGTTCCACGTGATCCCGGTCTCGGTCCACGCGTCGTCCGTCACCGCGAACAGCTTGATCGGCAGGCTTCCGGCCGGCGACAACCCGGCGAGCCGCACGCGCAGCCGCGCCGCGGTGCACGGTCCCGGCACGCCGCTCACGTCGAAGCGGAGGTACGCGATCGCGTTGCCCGGGTTCGCCGACGAACGCACGAACAGGATCGGCTCGCCGCCGAAATTGGTCGCGGACTGCGCGCCGTCCCGGACGTACGCGTCGGCGTTCGGCGCAACCTCGGTCGGACCGGTCACCACGGCGACGGTGTGCGTGAACGGCGCGGTGTCGTCCCCCACCGCGTTCGTCGCCTGCACCGTGAACGCGTAGTCGCCGGCGGTGGCTGGCACGCCCGAGTAGACGCCGAGCGGCGAGAGCGCGAGGCCCGGCGGGGGGCTGCCGCCGACCACCGACCACGTGATCGGCGTGGTCCCGCTGGCGAGGAACGTCGCGCTGAACGGTTGGCCGATCGTCGCGTTCGCGATCGACGCGGGGCCGATGATCGTCGGCGCCACGGGCGGACCGCCGGTGACGGTGATCGTGACGACGTTTCGCGCCGTGTCGCCGGCGTCGTCGCTCGCGACGACGGGCACGTCGTACACCCCGGGCGCGGTGAAGACCTTCACGGGGTTCTGGTCGAACGAGAAACACCCGTCGTCGAACGTCCACGCGTACTCGGTGACCACGCCGTCCGCGTCCTGTGCGGAAGCGTTGAAGTGGACGACGAGCGGCGCCGCGCCGCTGGTGACGTCGGCGCCGGCCGCGAGCGCCGGCGCCGAGCCCGGCGCGTCGGCGCGGAGGAACCACGGCGTCGTCGTCGGATCGGTCTTGAAGAACGCGAGCAGCATCGACGCGACCTTTGTCTCGCCGGAGATGGACGGGTGCGTGAAGTCGCCCTCGGTGTCCGCGCAGAACCACTGGAAGCCGTCCGAGCGCGGCACCTCGCCGTCCGCCCACAGGTACGGTCCCCACGACAGCCACGGCACGACGCCGGTCTCCGGGTCGAAGTCGAGCGACGCGTCCCCGCCAAGTTGCTTCTCGATGAGCCCGCGCACCGCGAACGCCGACTCGTACGCGTACGGCTCGGGGTTGAGCGCCATCGTCACGTCGATGTAGGCGCGCGTGCGGCTGGACAGGTAGCAGACGCGGAGGTGCGGGTACTTCGCGCGCAGGTTGTGGACGATCGCGTCGAGGTCGTCCTGCAGAGCCTGCGCGTGCGCGGGGAACGGACCCAGGCTGGACGGCCCCGCCTCGGCTTGCTTGATCCACGCCACTTGCACCTGCGCGGACGTGATCCCCGCCGTCGCAAGCCGCTGGTCGAGCACGCTCCATACGCTTGCGTTCGGATCGACCCACGCCGACGCGGGCTTGCCACCCTGGGCGCCGTTCACGATGACGAGCCGCTGGTTCTTTGTCGGGTCCGCGTCGGCGCGCGGCTTGAACGCGTGTCCGCCGCCGTCGAACTCCTGGCTCGTGTTCGACATCCCGATCGAGATCATCCCGATCGAGCCCGCCGCGTCGACGGTGCCCGCGGCGTTCCGCGGCGTCACGTAGGACTGGACGATGGCGAGTCCGCTCGCCTCGTGCGCGGCAGGCCGGACGCTGGTCCCGTTCGGGTAGAGGCCGCCGACGTAGCCCGCGACGTACGTGCCCGGACCGAGGTCGTTCAACGGCACGATTCCTACGCTCGTCAGCGAACAGTCGCGCGCGAACGCGGCGGCGGCGAGCCACAGAGCCGATGCAGCGACGACCGCCGTCACAGCGCGCGGCGCGGGTCGCATCTCCTCGGTCGACATCGATTCTCTCCTCGATGAACGGGACGCCGGGCAGGCGGCGCCCCGATCATACGCAGAATGCAAACATGACGGACGATCAGCGCGCCGTGATCGAGCCGCGCCCGGCCCCCACATCAGCCGTCCCCTGCCGCGTCGAGGCGTCGAGCTGCAGCACGACCGCGTCGATCTCGCACGCGTAGACGGTCCGCGCATCGGGCGAGAGCGTCAGCGAGAAATGGAGCTCGCCGACGCGATCGGGCCGCTCGCGGCCTTGCTCGAGTCACCGGGTGAGGACGAATCGCGATGTCGACTCGGATCACGTCGGGGCGCGTCGCCGAGCGAGTGATCCGGGCTGATCTCCACGTCGCGCAGAAAGCCGCGCACGAACCCGATCGCCGCGGCCTTCGCCGATGCGAGGCGCCGGGCCGCATCGACGTCCAGGGGAGCCAGGACGCGGAGTCGGTCCGGATCGCCGCTCACGATCCCAACGTCCCTCGTCGCGTCCATGCCCAGTCCGGCGCCCGACGCCCCCTTGACCCCTCGCACGAGGGATCGCTAAGGTTGAGGCCTGCTACGCGACGAGCGGGTGTAACTCAGTTGGTAGAGTGTCAGCTTCCCAAGCTGAATGTCGCCGGTTCGAGCCCGGTCACCCGCTCCAATTCATCCCTCGCATCGGATCGCAACGCGCCGCACGGAACGGCATGTCGGGCGGTCTGGGCCATTCCGATTCTTCCTCTTCCAATCCGTCGGTTTCGCAAGACGTCGCGACGGATGGACCCGTGTCGCGGGCCGGTTGCAGCAAGGTCGGTGCGAGTCGCCGATGCTGCGCTCGACTCCGGAGCGCTGGCGCCGATGTCCGGGCTACCGTCGGAACCGCGCGATGCACGGACGGGCAACCAGTGTGGTGATGGAACCAGATGGGAGCGATCCTGGACACTCCGCAGCGGACAGAGTCGTCCGGCTGACCTGGTTGCTCGCGGGCGTTCCTGCCTTTGCCTACAGTATGTTGTGGTTGTGTGTGTTGGAGGGCTTGGCGATCTACGGCTCTTTTCCCGTGCACAACCGAATCCTCGTCGATGGGTGGGCTGCGACTGGGAAGATCATCTACGTCGGCTACGATCCCAAGACCCTGGTCAGCTACCCGCTGCCGTCCATTGCCCTGATCGCCACGCTAGTAGCGATCCTGTTGTTTCCGTGGACCCTGCTGGTCGCACGACCGCAACGGAGGATGCAAGCCGTACTTTTCCTGGTCGGCTGCGTCTGCATCGCCCTCCAGTTCACCCTCGACCCCTTCCAACTCGTCGAATGGTACCTCGACTGAAGGCCGCTGTAGCCAAGCGGAACGGGAGGCGTTCGGGCTCGCAGGATTGAGGTCCTTTATCGTCGCCCCTCCTTGAATGTGCAGGCGCCCGCCTTCCCCGATCAGGACGGGCGTCGCGGCTCCGGGCGGGGGACGGCGGCGCGCGTCCGCTGGGTCCTACGTGAGTCACCGACCGGACTCCCGGTCATCTTCGGTGCCGTGGACACCCACCCGCCCGCAGCGACCGCCGGTCGCCCGAACCGCGGCTCGCGGCCCCGACGGGCGTCACCGGCAGATTTGCACGGTTCTCGACCGCCGCCTTCCACCAGAGGCTCCTCCGCCCGCTATCCCTTGGCGCCCACGCTCTCCCTCTGGCTGCGACCGCCGCCGATCCACGCCGGGTGGTAACGTCCCGATCGCGCCGCGGCCGGCCCCGCGTCGAGGACCGGCGGCGCCACGAACCGGAGCCGACCGTGCCTCGCGCTAGACGATGCGACCTCCTCTCCACGCTCGACGACGGGCAGCGTTCGCGGGTCCTCGGCGAGTTGCTCGACAGCCACCCGGAGCTGCGGGAGGAGGCGCGGGTGATCGCGGAGTTCATCGTCGGCGACGTCTCCGCGGAGGACATCGCCGCGGACGTGGCGGATCGGGTGACCGGGTTGGATCCCGGCGATCTCGGGGAGCGGGCCGGCGCCCGACCGGGCAGGTCGAGGTCGAGTTTGGCGTCGTGATCCTCCGGCTCGCGGAGCGGAAAGTCCTGTCGGTCCGCCGGGTCCCACGACGTGTCCTTCCTGCGAGGACGTGCAACCAACGGAAACGACTCACCGCCCCATTGCCGGAGATCTTCCGGCGACACCCGGCCGCCGTCCTGCGGTCGGAGATCGGCCCGACGCCGTGATCTCGCTCAGATTGCCCGCCACGTCGAACAACCCGTCGGGGCTGACGTCGGCGGGGTACGAGCCGACCGGTTGGACCCATGACAAGTAGCGCTGTCAATCCAGCGCGTTCGTCGCGTCGCGCGAGAGCGTCGGATCCGGACGGTACTGCGCGCGCTCCGGGTCGTGGAGGTTCGCCAGCGCGCGAAGATCGTCCGCGGTGCGCGGGTCGTCCCACGGCGTCAGCCGGCCCTCGACGCCACGCGCCGCCCGCTGCCACTCGGTTGCATGCAACAGCCGCTTGCCGGCCCAGGCGGCGTACGCCTCGACGTCGAAGAAGGTCACGCAGCAGACCGGCATGTCGTCCGACGCCGCCTGCCAAACGTCGCGATGGCCCGCCGGCCACGCTCGCGGCGGCGGACGGCCCGTCGCGTCGAGGAAGCGCCGGTACTCGCGGTTCGTGACCTCGAAGCGATCGACGTAGAACCCGTCCAGGTCGATCGTGGTCGCCGACGACTCCGTGTTCGCGCCCGCCGCGAACCGCCCCGGCTCGATCCGCACCATCCCGTCGACGACCACGCTCTCCGTGCGCAGATGAACGGTCGGCAGCTCGTACGCGGTCGCCATGTCGAACGCGCGGATCAGCTCGCCGGAGCGACCGTGGGGACCCTCGAGGAAGACGCGGTAGTAGCCGATCCGGATCGGGTGCTCGAGGAGCGGAGTCGTCCCGAGCTCTTCCGGCTCGGCGTCCTCGAGCGGCTGGAACGTCACCGGGTCCACGCGGATCGCCCGCACGACCGCCCCCAGGCGCGCGGCGCGAACCGCGGTGTACACGAGGCGCGCGACCTCGTCATCGCCACGGAGCATCGGGGTCGTCCGCATCGATCCGGGGATGGCGCGCACCGCCCGGTCCAGCACCACCTCCGCGGCCCGGGCGACATCGACGCGGACGCCCTGGAGGCGCCGGTGCTTCTCGTCGTCGAGCGACGTCCGCAGCGTCATCGCGCTGACCGCGCGGGAACACTCCTCCAACTCTCGAATCGCCGCGACGGGGCCGTCGGTCACGGCGTCGATCGACTGCAGCCGCAAGATCACCTGGTCGATGTCACCATCGTCGGCGCGCGCGGTTCGCCAACGGAGCGACCCGAACGTCGCGAAGAACGCGACGATCGCCGACGCCGCCGCGGCCACTGGGACACGCCGGCGATACACCCACGGCCCCAGCTTCTCGACGAGCCCCGGCGGCTTCGCGAGCGGCGACTCGTGGCGCACGACGCGCTCGAGATCCTCGGCGAACTCCTCCGCAGTCGCGTAGCGGCGCCGGCGGTCCTTGCGCATCGCCTTCAGCAGGATCGTCTCGAGATCCCTCGGCACCGTGCGGTTGCGGCGCGTGATCCTCTCGGGCTCGCGCCCGCGGATCGCGGTGAAGACGTCCTCGTCCGTGTCGCCATCGAACGGCACGTGGCGCGTCAGGAGCTCGTACCCGACGACCCCGAGCGAGTAGATGTCGGTGCGATGATCGATCGTCATCCCGCCGAGCCGCGCCTGCTCGGGGCTCATGTAGTACGGCGTGCCCCGCGGAAGCCACGTCCGCGTCTCTCGCAGAAGGTCGCGCGCGATGCCGAAGTCGACGATCCTCGGCTCGCCGTTCTCGTCGAGGACGATGTTGCTCGGCTTCACGTCCCGGTGCGCGGCGCGTGTGGAGCGCCCGGGCCACCTTCGCGAGCAATCGCGCCACCGCCGGCGTGGAAGCCCACGCCGTCCGCGTCCGCGTCCGAGCCCGGGATCCGGACCGCCCGGTCCCCGGTGCGCGCGTCTCGGATCAGGTCCGCGACGCTTCCTCCCGCCGCGTACTCCATCACGAAGAAACGGACGTCGTCCGCGACGCCCGTCTCCAGCACGCGGACGATCCCGGGGTGATCGAACGAGCGGATGCGATCCGCCTCGTCGATGAAATCGCGGGCGGCGCCCCGGGTGAGCGCCGGCGTGTCGCGCAGGATCTTGATCGCGACATTGGCGCCTGAGTCCGTGTCGACGGCTCGATACACGATCCCTTCCGCCCCGACGCACGGCGCCGCGTGACGGGACCCGCCCGCGAAATCGCCTTTTTCGGCGTCCCTTGGTCTTGCCGCATCCCTCGGACGGCGGCCCGAGCCCCCCGCTCCCGCCCGCTGCGCCCTTTTCTCCGATTCCGGTGGGAGTCGGCCGCCCGCGTCGCGCTCCCTTTGTAAGACGCCCGCGCGGCCGCGGCGGAACCCGCCGCCGCGCCCAGAGAGAAAGGAACCATCATGCTGCTCCGTCCGCTCCTCCTCAGTGTCCTGCTTGCGGCTTCCGCCGCCGGCGCCGGCAACGTCCACGTCGTCCCGCCGGGCGGCAACCTGCAGGCCGCGATCGACGCCGCGGGGGATGGAGACCTCATCCGCGTCCAGCCCGGACCGTCGCACGGCAGCATCCTCATCCAAGGGAAAGGGCTCTCGCTCGTGGGTGACGGCGGCCCGTTCACCGTCTTCACGGTCACGGTCCACAACACGCAGGCCCACCAGCCCGTCACGATCCACGGCATGCGCGCGAACCCGATCTTCATCGGGCAGCAACCGATCTACACGCAGGAGCCCCTTCGGATCCTCACGTGCAACGGGCCGGTCGTGGTCGAGGACTTCGTCGTCCCGCCGGGAGCGGAGTTCGGTATCCTCACCGCCGGGGGCTGCATCATCGATGACAGCTCCTCCGTCGCTCTGGTCCGGTGCGAGATCGTCGCCTCGCGCAACGCCGTGTCCGCGCCGATCGGGCTGCTGGCGACCGACTCGAGGGTCGCGCTCTACGACTGTGACGTGACGGGCGGAGACGGCCGGGACGCGGTCACGGTGTTCGGTCCCATCGGGCTCTTTTCCACCGACGGCGGCCTGGGCGCCGAGTTGCGCGGCGACTCGGAGTTGCTCTGCTCCGGCACAACTATCCGCGGTGGCCAAGGAGGGGACGGAGCGCAGGAATCGGTCGGGTCCTGCGATCTTCCTCCCGCGGACGGCGGCGACGGCTTGCGCGCCCCCTTCGGCTCGAAGCCGACGCTGCGCCTGCTCGACAGCCAGATCTTGCCCGGAGCGGCCGGCACGCCGGCGCTCACCTGCCCGCCGACGGCGCAGCCGGGTCAGGCGTTCTACGCCGGTCCGTGGCTCACGATCGAAGTGATCAACGAATCGGCGCGGTCGCTCGTCGCCGACGCGATCATGAAGGAAGCGTCGAACGGATCGATCTCGTTGACCGGCGCACCCGGTGAGCTGGCGTTCCTGCTGATCTCGCCGACGCTGGACGTGACGTACGTTCAGGGTCTCGCCGGCACGCTGGTCCCCGCGTTCCCCTTGATCCTCGCGCCGGTCGGCACGCTCGACGCGGCCGGGAACCGTACGTTGAGCGTGCCGGTCCCGACGAACGCGATTCCGCCGGGCTGCGGGTTCGTCCCCGTGCTCGTGCAGATGCTGGTGGCCGGAACCTCGGGCACGGGCGTGCTCGGCAGCGCGAGCGTCGTGGCGCTGCTGCCGCAGGGCGCGTGACTCGAGCAACGCGGACGGAGGAGCGAAAGACGCGCCTCCTGAGTCATGGGTCGACGCGGCGAAACGGCCGCACGCCCAGGCTCGGGAGGCGTTCGTTCTTCCGCATCGAGAGCCGGGCGTCCGGCCGCACGGCGTCGACGTCGCTCGTGTAGCACCCGCCGAGGATCGACCGGAAGTCACGGCTCGCGCCGGAGACGACGTCGACGCCCTCGCTGGCCGGGGGAGGCTCCGGGTCGCTCGTCCACTCGCTGACGTTGCCCATGACGTCGAACAGGCCGAATGGATTCGCCGCGAACGACGCGACCGGCGCGGTGAGCAAATGCCCGTCGTCCCACGGCACCGCTTTGATCCGCTGCTCCCCCACCGCGCGCCGGATGGTCGCATCGGCGAGGTTCGCGTGGCCTTCGAGGTCGCGCGGGTCGTCGCCCGGGTACCACGCAGTCGCCGATCCTCCGCGCGCGGCCCACTCCCACTCCGTGGTGCTCGGTACCGCGAGCCCAACCTCGAACAGCACCTGCTCGCACTCGTCGAACGACACGCTCTCCACCGGCAGCGACCGCGCGCCCGGCCCGTCCATGACGTTCCAGCTCGGGTTCGCGCGGCGGGCGATCCACTGCGCCTGCGTCATCTCGTGGCGGGCGATGAAGAACGGCGCGACGGCGACCGGCGCGCCGGCTCCTTCCGGCGTCGCCTCGCCGCCGGGCACCAGGACGAGGATGATGCCGGTCTCCTCCGTGGCGTGGTACGTCCCCACGGCGTCGTCGATCTCTCGCGGGGCTGCGCCGGTGCCCAGCGCGAGGAATTCCCACAGCCCGGTGATCCGGTTCCGCGCGAGCGGGACGAGGCCGAGCTGCGGCGAGAGGTAGAGCCCGCCGAAGCGCGGATCCGCGAGGACGTCCGCCCGGACGCGGAGCCACGTCTCCCGGTGGTCGTCGATGCTCCGCGCCCGGAGGGTCGCGGCGAACACCCTTCGCGCGTGAACGTCCTCGGCGAGCGCGGCGAGCGCCGGCTCGCGCTCGAGCATCGCGCGAAGCCGCGCGAGGCGGAAGCGCGTTACGTCGTCGCCCCCGGCCGGATGCGGTGCGACCCGTGACGCGATCCGATCCCGCTCCGCCCGGTGCGCCGCCAGGCGGCGAAGGAGCTCGTCCGCGTCGGCGAGCCATGCGTCGTATCCCTCGAGGCGCTCGGGCACCGGCGGGAAGAGCGCCGTGGCCCGCGCCTCCAATTCGTCCATCCAGAGCTCGTCCGACAGGCCGAGGATCGCGAGCGATCGCTCCTCGGCAAGCCGCTCCGCCGCGAGCGCCCGCGACGCCGCGACGCGGGCCCAGATGCCTCCGCCGGCCAGGACGGCCAGCACACCGAACGAGACGGCGAGCCACGCGCCGTGGGCCCGGACGGCCGCCGCGACGCGTTCGAGGCGGGCCGGGACGTGTACGGCCACGGGGGCGCCCGTGAGCACGGCGCCCAGGTCGGCCGCGACGTCCTTCACGTCGAAGTAGCGGAGCGCCGCGTCGGATGCGATCGCGGCGGCGCAGATCGCGTCGACGGCCCGATCCAAGCCCCGATGGTGGCGGCGCGGACGCGCGGGCGGCACGCCGCCCGCGCCGACGCCGCGCGTCCGTGCAAGACGCGTCGGGTCGACGAACGTGAGGAGCTCGAACAGAAGGTGCCCGAGACGCGTGACGTCGCCCAGCATCGCCTCGCGATCGTCGCCGGTCCGCCGCTCCGCCAGCCCGAGGTCGATCAGCCGGACCGTTCCGGTCGCGTCGAGCATGACGTTGGACGGTTTCACGTCACCGTGCGCCACGCCGCGGGCGTGGAGCGAACCGAGCGCGAGCGCGGTCTCCATCGCGACGCGGCACGCGAACCGGACCAACCCGTCGTCGCCTCCGCCGCCCGCGGGCGGCACGATGGCGGCGAGCGTGTCCCGATCGATGCGGTCGGGGGAATGCCCGGCCGCGCGCAGCCGCGCGAGGACGTCCTTCAGCGTCAGGCCCTCCACGAGCTCGTAGGTGACCCACGTCGCGTTGTCGCGCACGCCGGTGTCGATCGGCGTCACGACGTGCGCGCCGGCCTGGTCCGCGAAGAGCGTCGCCTCGCGCGCGAGACGGAGCCGATCGCGCGCCACTGTCCCCGCCGACGCGTGGAGCACCTTGAGCGCGACCTCGCGTCCTCGCTCCGGGTCCCACGCGCGGTAGACGACCCCCTGACCACCGCCACCCAGGTCGCCGCGGATCTCGAACCGTCCGAACCAGCGCGCCCCGTCCTGGCTCATCGGCGCGCCTCGATGCGGCGCGCCGGACGCAGCCCGACCGTCATCACCGCGCTCTCCGGCGTCAGCCGGAAGCGATGGTACGTGCGCAGGTTCGCGGCGCGCGCGTCGTAGCCGAGCCCCCGGTGGACCCTGGTCGCCTCGCGCGGGTCGACGCGCGCGGGACCCGATCCGGCCGGCGCGTACGGCGCGAACGTCGTCGATGTCCACTCGGAGACGTTCCCGAGCAGGTCGTGCAGCCCTCGCGGCCCCGGACGGAACGACCCGACCGGAGCGTGCACGGGATGTCCGTCGTCGAGCCACTCGTCGACGCGCCGCACCTCGAGGTCGAACGCGCTCCACGCCGCGCAGTCGGCGAGGTTGGCCGCGCCCGCGAGGCTGTCCGCCGTCGTTCCGCCCAGCCAGCCGCCGGTCGTCCCCGCGCGGGCCGCGAACTCCCATTGCTCCTCGGTCGGCAGCTCGAGCCCGAAGCGGCGACACGCGTCGTTCGCGTCGAGCCAGCTCATGCTCTCGACGGGATGCGCGAGCGTGATCGCCGCCCCTCCCGGATAGACGCCCGGCTGCCACCGGCTGACGTTCTCCATCCCGGCGCGCCGCCACTGCGCCTGCGTCAGTTCGTACTTCGAGAGGAAGAACGGGGCGACGTGGATCTCGTGCGCAGGCGCGAACGCGGCGGTATGGCCGGCCGGAACGTCGATTCCAACCGTGCACCCGCCGCCCTCGACGAGGACGAGGACGACGCCGGTCGCGGCGTCGACCACGTGGCGCCCGTGGTCGTCGACGCGCGGTCGGTCGCCGGACGCGACGTGCCAGAACTCGAAGCGGCCCGACTCCGGGTCGAGCCGGAGCGGCACGAGCCCGAACTGCGGCTCCAGCTCGAGTCCCCCGTAGATCGGCGCGCGGCGGATCGCGTCACGCGCGTCGTCCCACGCGGCGGCGGCGCCGGTCACGCTCAGCGCCTCGACGCGGGCGAGCTCCTCCATCCATGCCTCGACCCGGGCAATCTCGAACGGCAGACGGTCGAGCCGGTCGAGCGCCTCGGTCACGCGCTCGCGCCGCCACCGTTCGGCACGCGTCGGGCCGGCGGTCGACGACTGGCCGAGCGCCTCGGCGAGCGCCGGACGTTGCTCCATCACTTCGTCGGCCGCGTCGATCCATCGATGGAGGGCGGCCCTTCGCTCCGGCACGAGCGGCAGCAGACCCGCGACGCCGGACTCGAGCGCCTCGAGCTTGGGCAGCGCCGCGAGCCTCTCGAGCGCGGTGAGCCGCTCGGCCGCGCGTCCCTCGGCGTCGAACGCGCGATGAAGCTGCACGCCGGCGAAGCCGAGGCTGACGCCGAGCGAAAGTGCGATCGCGGCGATCGCGGCCGCCACGCGCGGGTGCCGGCCGACCGCGACGCGGAGGGCGCGGCGCAGCCCAGGCGGCCGCGCGCGCGGCGCTCGCCCGCGAAGGAACCGCTCCAGGTCGTCGGCGAGCGCTCGCGCGTCGGGGTAGCGGCGGCGGCGGCGCTTCTCGGTCGCGCGCGCGATGACGCCAGCCAACGCACGCGAACGGTCGTCGACGTCGGGCGGCAAGCGCACGTCGACCGCGACCACGCGACGGAGGACCACGTCCCAGACCGGAGCGCGGAACGGCGACGTGAACGTCAGCAGCTCATACAGCAGGAGCCCGAGACCGTGGACGTCCGTCCGTCGATCCACGAGGTCGTGGCGGCCTCGGGCCTGCTCGGGTGCCATGTGCTCGGCGGACCCGAGGAGATCGCCGGTCCACGTGAGCGTGACGTCGTCCGGTCGGCGCGCCAGCCCGAAGTCGCCTAGCAGGACCGTGCCGTCCGGCTCGACCCAGACGTTGTCCGGCTTCACGTCGCGATGGAGGACCCCGCGCACGTGCGCGTGGTCGAGACCCGCGGCGACGTCGCGGACGATCGCGGCCGCGGCGTGGGCCCAGGTCCGCCTCTTCTCCAGGATGCGGCGCAGGCCGGCGAGCTCGGGGCGTCGTTCGAGGCCGCGGCGGAGCGCGTCCACGTCGCGCCGGTCCATGCGGGGCCACGTCGCCCGAAGGTGTACGAGCAGGTCGCCGAGCGACGCCCCGCGCAGCCGCGGCATCACGAGCCACGGCCCGCGGACGTCGGAGCCGCACGCGACGACGGGCACCACGTTCGGGTGATCGAGCGCGGCGACGACGTTCACCTCGCGTTCGAACCTCGCCGCCCCCGACGCGTCGCCGACTCCGAGCGGGCGCTTTGCGGCGAAGGTCGCCCCCGCGGCGTCCCGCACCTCGAACACGACGCCCATCCCGCCGCGACCGATCTCTCGAACGACCTCGTACGCGCCGATCCTCTCCGCCTCGCTCGTGTCGCGCCGCGGCAGGAGGTCGAGACAGCGCAGGCGCTCGACGTGGCGGCGGACCTCGCTCGCGAGGTCGGGGATCGCTTCCAGGTACGCCCGCAACCCCGCGTCGCCATCGTCCCAGTAGGCGTCCAACGCGAGCTGGACCAATCGTTCGATCTCGGCTTCGTCCATCGGGCTCGTTGCGACCGCGGTCGTCGTCGGGTCGGGCGGGAACGGAGGTGGCGTTCGTGCCGGGGCGAACGCCGCGGCGGTCATGCTACCATCGACCCGAGGAGCGACCCGATCGTCATGCACGGCATCGAGGAAGACTTGCTGGCCCGCGCGGCGGGACGCGACCGATCGGCTCAGGACCGTCTGATCCGGCGCTTCATGGCGCCGCTGCACGCCTACGTGAGGCTGCGCATGGGGCCGTTCCTCCGGGCCCGTGAATCGGTGCGGGACATCGTGCAGAACGCGTGCATCGAGGCGATGGAGCGCCTCCCCTCCTGGCCCTGCCGCGACGTCGACGACTTCCGCCGCGGCCTGTTCCGGGTGGCGGAGCAGAGAATCGTCGATCGCGTCCGCTATCACCGGTCCGAGCGACGTTCGACCGAGCGCGAGCGTTCCGCGACCGACGGCGACGACGAGCTGACGGAGCAGATGGCGGCCGCGTATCGCGACTCGCTGCTCACGCCG
Source organism: uncultured Phycisphaeraceae bacterium (assembly GCA_964649825.1). GTDB lineage: Bacteria > Planctomycetota > B15-G4 > B15-G4 > JADJEK01 > CAZYQW01. Next base: position 111,941 of record CAZYQW010000122.1, read on the forward strand.
AGCCGTCAGGCTTCCGCGCGCGAGGAGATCGAGCGGATCGAGGCCGCGTTCGCGCGGCTCCCCGAGGACTACCGGCGCGTTATCCTTCTGTCACGGTTCTCCGGGCTCCCGCCGGCGGAGATCGCCGAGCAGATGGGGCGATCGCACCATGCGATCTGGAACCTCACCTCACGCGCGCTCGCGCGTCTCTCGGTGCTGCTCGACGACGAGTGATCGGCGCGGCGCGTTCACCCGAACGCGGTATGACCGCAACCGAAGAAGCACACGGCACGTGTGCGCCTGAGGACGCGGTCACGTGTCGGGTGGACGTGCTTCAAGTTCTTCGCGGCACCCGAAGAGAACTTGAAGCATGGAACCGAACGTGCGTTCCGCGCCTTGCTCGAGACGTTCGCTCCCGCCGGGCCGCGGGCGTCAGTGGCGCGGGGCGCGCCAGTCGTTCGCGTGCTCGTACACCTCGCCGTCATTGCCTTGAACCCGCGCCGTGAAGTGCTTCGCGAGCGCCAGCATCTTGGCCACGGCGGCACGCGTCGGGCTCGTGGTGTAGATATTGCCGTCTTGCCAATCGAACCATGCGACTTCCGTCGAGCCGCGTTGATTCCACCGGGCCGAGTAGGGTCCGTGGGTGGAGTCAGGTGTCAGCTCGCCGTCCTCTTCCACTTTGCTCAGCCATGAGCCGAGTGGAATGTGCTGCTCTCCGTTCCTCATCCACAGAACGGCGCGCGTGATATGAACGTCATATCCCATAGGAACGCCTCATGGGCCGATTCTCGCTCTACCCGCCAAGTCCCCCTCGCCCCTCCTCCTGGGCCAGGTCGCGAGCCTCATCGTCGTCGGGCACTGTCTCATGTCCCAGTCCCCTGGATCTAACCGTCGGGCTTCGCGTGACGGAGGACGAGATCCATGTGGGCCGCCAAGACGTCCGCCGCCGGAACCACGGCTCTCACGATGTTCCGCACCTGCTCGCGCGAGTACTCCGCTTCCGGAGCGCCGGGGTGCGAAGCAATGATCTGCTCATAAGCTCGGACGGCCGCGACGAGATGGCCGTCCGCGTAGTGCGCGGCGTGGGCTTTCGCGTAGTGCTCAGCCGCGGCGGTGACGGTGACGGCGGCCATGCTCATGTTCCGCGCGGGCTACGAACGGATGCACGAACGGATGAAGCAGCGGCGCTCTCCGTCGCTTCCGTCGTCATGGCCACCGCGGCCGCATCGGCGGAGTCCGTCAGCTCGAGCTTCGCGCAGCGTTCGCGAACGGATCGGAACGGCATGCCCGCCTCGCGGCGGTAGCGTTCGGCACGGATGAACCAAAGCGCCAGTCCGCCAGTGTTGTGATGCGGCATTCGCGAATCGGGGCTGCCGCGAACGCCGAGCGACCCCTTCTTGCCCGTCGTGCGCCAGCCACGACGCTCCATGATCATTCGAACGAGAACCCCGATGCTCTGCCTCAGCCGCGCGCTCCGTCGCCGATGGAGGGTCTCGAAGAACCGACCGATGACCGGTTCCGCCTCGAGTTCTCTCACGACTCCCGCCAGCGGCGCTCTGTCGTGATGGACCTCGGAATCCTCCATCCGGCGTTGGCGGTCGGGGTCGTTGAAGAACTCGAGCACTTCGTCGAACGAGATGTCCGGATCATTGAAAACGTCCGCGAACGTCTTTCCGTGCTGATCCGAGAGGAACTGTTCCCGCGTGACGACCGTCGCTGAGTTCATGATTCGTACCCATACAAGTTTTGTAGGTGTGAATAGTGTACTTACAAAACGCGGCGGATCCACTCGCAAATCCAACGCGCGCTGCACCACGCATCGCTCGATGCACGACCACGAATTCGCTGCTTGGCCCGAGCTTTACCCGCCCCCGAGGCTGCCCGACAGCCGCTTGATCCGGCCGTACAGCCGCCGGTCCTCCACGGCATGCGCCGCGTAGAGCGCGATCACGCGATCGACTCGATGCACGCGGCGCGCCGCTGCCTCCATCGCGGTCGACAGCTTGACGTTCCGACCATGCGTGGGAAACACGTCGATGAAGTAGTCGAGCGCCAGGTCATATGCTTGGAGCCGATACGCGATCCACGCCACCCGCGCCTTGATCGATGGGTCGAGCGCAGCGCCGGCCTCGGCGAGGAACTGGCGCGCCTCCTTCGAGCGTCCCGACCGGATCAGCGTGTCGACGTACTCGGGGACGAGCTCGGGAGACACGTCCTCCCCCAGGTCACGCAGCGTCTCGACCTCATCAATGAACTCGGCCGGCGCGGTGATGCGCGCGCGAAGGCGCGTACGCTGGCTCCTCGCCACCGGGTCGTCCGCCCGATGCTCGAGGTAGCGCTCGCATGCTTCGAGCGCACGCGCGGCGTCACCCTTGCGTTCGTGGAGCCACGCGAGATCGCGCCACGCGTGGACGTACCGCGACGTGAGCGCCGTGAGCACCGCCTCGGCCTCGTCGAACCGCCCGATCTGAGTGAGGGTGCATCCGATCTGAACCCGCGTCCAACCGTCGGGATGAAGGCGTTCGCTTTCCCGGAACTGCTCGAGTGCCGCGTCGTACTCGCGGGCCCGGTACGCGGCCTGGCCGGCCAGGAATCGGATGCGCGGCGAGTCGGGGAAGAGCTCGAGCAGCGTCGCAGCGAGCATGGCAGCCTCTTCCAGCCGACCAACGCGGATCAGGTGATCGAGCCGCAGGCCGCGCGTCTCTCTCGACAGCGGGTCCTCCTGCTCTAGGCGAGCCAGTGCTTCCGCGGCGCCGGGGAGATCCGCGCTCTTCAGCCGATCCAACACCTGCCGGCGGAGCACTTGGACGACGTCTCGAACCACTTCCGATCCCTTCGACCCTCAGCGGAGGCACGGCGGCCTCCGACCGGGAATGAACCGTACGACGCAAGCCAAGTCTAGCAGACCGTCGATGGAGTCCTCCGGATCGAGGAATCCCCGTTCCTGGCAAGGCGCGACGACGACCGCCTATTCGCGATCCGCCGAGGAGGAGCAACAGAACCCGGGCGGAGAGGGCCGCACAAAACGAGAAGTTATTCTCGAGCGAACCCTAAGCTCAACGGCTTCCGCCGGATCGAGGACGTTCCTTCCTATGACGAACCGCACGATTCGCGACCTGGTCGACGTGCGCGACCGACCTCGCGTGGTCCGTCTCGATCACTTGGACGACGAGAACTCGGGCTGGATCACGACCTCGTATTGCGCGACGGCCGAGGTCGCGGCCCACCTCGACGCGCTCGGTCACGCGCTCCGCCGACCCGCCGGCACCGGGATCTTCCTCGTCGGACCGTACGGATCGGGCAAGTCGCACCTCGTCTCCTACGTCGCGCAGAACCTGCGCGCGGGGAGGTTCGTCGACGACGCGCCCGAGGTGTTCACCGCGTCCCTGCTCAACTTCCGGGGCGACGTCTCGCTCGAGGACGTCGTCAACCGGACGCTGGCGCTCCCGTCGGTCGGCGACGACGATCGCCGATCGGCATGGACGAAGTTCCAGGACGAGCATCCGCGGGGGGTGTTCCTGATCCTCGACGAGCTGTCCGAGTTCCTGCGGTCGAAACCCGACGCGCGGAGCTTCAGCGAGGACGTCCGCTTCCTCCAGTACGTGGGCGAATGGTGTCAGGCGAAGCGCTTCTTCCTGCTCTGCAGCATGCAGGAGCAGATCGAGCACACCGGCGACCTCGAGCACGGGCTGTACCGGAAGATCCGCGACCGTTTCCCGCTCCGCCTGTTCCTCACCGCGGCCCACGTCCACGACCTCGTCCGCGACGGGATCCTCGAGAAGAAGGAGGGCTACGCGGAGGAAACCCGCCGGATCGTGGCGGAGGTGAAGCGGGCGCTGCCGGGCTGCGACGCCGACGCGGACCGCTTGTGCGACATCTACCCGCTCCACCCGTCGACGCTCGAGCTGCTCGAGGAGGTGCGCGACACTTTCTCGCAGGCGCGCGGCGCGATCGACTTCGTGTTGACGCAGCTCGTCGGCGATCCCGCGCGCGGCGTGGAACCGTTCCTCGATCGCCCCGTCGGCGAGATGCTCGGTCCCGACCGCATCGTGCCGCATTTCCGCGACCTGCTGGAGCTGCAGCCGGAGCATCTCGCGCTGACGCAGCGGCTCTTCCCGTGGTACCAGAAACACCTCGCCGAGCTGTTCGACCGCGCGCCGGTCCGCGAGCTCGCGAGCCGCGTGTTGAACCTGCTCGTGCTCGTCCACCTTTCGCCCACGCGCGACGCTCTGACCGCGGAGCAGGCGACGGCGTGGCTCCTCTATCGCGCGTCGAGGATCGAGCCCGAGCGGAACGTCGCGCTCGTGGAGCGTGTGCTCGAACGGTTCTGCGACCAAGGACGACACGTCGTGCGCGGCGCCGCCGGCTATCACCTCGACTTCGGTGACTCGGACACCGAGACGTTCGAGCGGAAGCTCCGTCGCGAGACCGAGGCGTGCTCGGCGATGGGCGAGACCGTCTTCGAGGAGATCGTCCCGCTCCTCGCGGGACGGCCGTTCGATCCGTTCTCGCTGCCCCGCGACCGCCTCCAACACCGAACCCTACGCTGGCGCTTCCACGATCGGCGGTACGCGGTGTTCCTCGGCCACGGGCTCGTTCCCACGTCCGACGTGCCCGTCGTGGTCGTGCGCCCCTGCTTCGGCGACGTGCACGGGTGCGAGGGGGCGCACGTGGTGCGCCCGAAGCGGCTCGCCCCCGAGGCTGGCCATTTCGAGCTGCTCGCCCTCGTCCGTCTGAGGGACGGGAGGTGGAGCGAGACGACCCGCAAACGCGTCGAGGCGCGGCTCGCGGAGAAGACGCTCGCGTTCGAGAACGAGGTGCGGACCGCGTACGCCGAGGCCGACCTGCTCGATCCGGCGGGACACGTCCTTCCCGTCGTCCCGCGCGCGGCGGCGTCGTTCGACCAGTGGCTCGATCAGCTCGCGCTCGCCGTGTTCCAGCGCCTCTATCCCGGATTCGAGCGGTACGCGCCGGCGCACGGGGCACTGCCGAAGGAGACGCTGGCTCGCTTCGGCGCGTTCGCCTTGTCGAACCACCTCGCCGACCCTTCGAACGATGACGCGGTGCAGCTCGTCCGCGAGGCGTACCTGATGCCGATGGGGCTGCTCGTCCGTCAGGGCCGCGGCTACGCCGTCCCGGCGCAGCTCGAGCGGCGTGAGCTCGTGCGGCTCGTGCTGCCCCTTCTCGAGCAGCGCCCTCCACCGAAGGCGGTGTACGAGCACCTCGCGCAGCCGATCTACGGGCTCGTGCCCGACCAGGTCCATGCGCTGCTGCTTGCGCTGCTCTCGCTCGGCGAACTCGACCTCGTGAAGGACGACAAATCATTCCGCGAGCTGCACGAGCTCCTGCCGTCGCCGCTGCAGTACCACCGCGTCGTGCCCGGGCGCAGCCTCTCGTCCGAGTCCTTGCGCGACCTCCTGCACCTCAGCGAGTCGTTCGGGCTCAAGCCCTTGGGCGAGTCGCACGGCATCGCGCAGCGGCGCGAGGTGCAGCGCCTGCGCGAGGCGGCACGACAGCTCGAGGCGTCCCTCCAGCCGTCGATCTTCCGACTCGACGAGGACACGCGCGGCTCGGCGCTGCGCGAGCGGCTGCGCGAGCTGCTCCTGCCGTGGCGAACGTTCGAACGCGGCGGCGACGAGCTCGAGGCGTTCGATCGGCTCCGGAACGAGATCGGCCCGATCGGAGACTACGTCGCGCGCGTCAAGGCCGCGCGAGACCTCCCCACCCGGTTGGATCGGCTGCTCCGCGAGTCGAGGCGGCTCGAGCACCTCTTCCGGACGGCGCCACGAAGCGACGAGGCGACGGGCGGCGACGCGCCCCCGATCGCCCTCGATGACCCGGGCGACCCGCCGCCGCTCGACGATCTCGCCGGGCTCGAGGCGTGGATCCAGACCGCGTCGGCCGCGTGGGCCGCCTATCGCGATCGATACACGACCCGCCACGACGCGTTCTGGCGCGCGCTCGACGAGCACCCCGCGTGGAGCTATCGTCCCCCGCGGATCGCGAAGAGCCGTCATCTCCAGCTCGATCCCGAGGTCGCGCGCCTCGCCGAGGCGCACGCTCGAACGCAGCGCTTCCGATGCCGCGGGCGGCCGGACCTGACCTTCCAGTCCACCTGCGCGTGCGGTTTCGACGGGCGGGGTGCGCCGATCGAGGACGCGCTGAGGAAGCTCGCCCAGGCCAAGGAGCGGATCGAGTCGTCGCTCGTCATGTTCTTCGACCGCGAGGTCGTGCGGGACCGGGTCCAACAGCTCGTGCGAGAGGGGCTGGAGACCGACGAGCGAACGCTCGCGTACCTCGCCGGGAAGGCCCCGGTGCCGGAGATCCACGACGTCGATCGCTTCGACCGCCACCTCTCCGGAGTCGAGCTCGTGAAGCGCCTCGCGCTCGGCGATCTCGTCGCGCGCATCGAAGGGCGGACGTGGAAGCGCGACGACCTCATGCAGGCCGTGCGCGCCTTCCTCGACGAGTGCTCGGGCTCCGCCGAGCGCGTTCGGCTCGAGGGCCGATCGGGGGGAGAATCCGCGCACGAGTCCGTCGCCGCGTGGTGCCTCACGCAGTGCTTGAGGCACGGGGTCGCGCTGCCGGCGGGGCTGCCGAGCGACGCGCTCGCGGCCGCCGGCGACGCCGTTCGACCCGACCTCGTCGGCCCCTCCGCCCTCGCTCGCCTCGACCGCCTGCGGCTGCCGGACGGCTTGGTCGATCGAGTCGTCGGCTGGGCGATCGAGGGCGTGCTGGAGCTGCCGCCGGCGGCCGACGCGGAGTCGGCGCTCCTCACCGCGGCCCGCGAGCTCCTTCGACCGACCTCGGCCGCCGCCCCGCGCGAGCTCGCCCGCCTCGCCGCCGCGCTCTACGGCGTCGACGGAAGGCTGCGGAGGCTGGCCGGCGAGCGGTGGTCCTCGCGCCTCGAGGCACTCGCTAACACCGAGATCGAGGAACCGCTCCCCTCGCTCGCCGACCGGCTGAAGGAGTACGCCGACGAGCCGTGGCTCTGCATCGACGCGTTCGGGTTGCCGTTCCTGCCGTTCCTCGGCGGCGAGCTCGAGGACGCGCTCGGCGGGCGCCGCGTCGACTCGGTCGAGTTCGCGATCGCGCCTCCCGACACGACGACCGACGCCTGCTACCGCCACCTCGCCGACGCCGGCTTGACGCGCGGCATCGTGAAGATCGACGTGATCGACGCGCTCCTCCACGAGCGGGAGGATCCCTTCGACGACCTCGCGCGCGTGGCGGCGGCCGAGCTCCGCGGCGCGTATCGGCGCGTCGCCGATCGCCTCGACGCGGCGCGCCCGCTCGTCGTGTTCGCCGACCACGGGTTCCGGCTCGCCGAGAACGGCCGCGGCTATCGTCACGGCGGGCCGTCCGCGCTCGAGCGCGTCGTGCCGGTGATCCGCCTCGTACCGGCGGAGTGAGCGCGGCGACCCCTACGACGATCGTCCGCCTTCGGGTACGCTGCGCGCCTTCAGGCACCGCGGAAGACCGAACATGAGACACCCCATCCGGACTTCGACGGCGACGCTCCTTGCCACCGCGATGCTCGCCGCGATCGCGCCCGCCCAGCTCGACACCCAGTGGCTGTCGTTCCAGAAGAACCCAGCGATGCTCGCGGCGGGAACCGTGTCGAGCCCCGGCGACGAGACCGATCTCGCGTGGGACGACCTCGACAATGACGGCGACGTCGACCTCGTCGTCGTCCGCAAGCAGCCGTACACGACGGCCGGACCGCGCAGCAACCTGCTCCTCGTCAACGTGGGCGGCGTGCTGACCGATCGAACCGCGGCGCTGGGGTCCGCGTCGTCGGTCGCCGGCGACCTTGGCTTCCTCACGCCGACGAACGACCCCGACGTCGTGATCGCCGACGTCGACCAGGACGGCTGGCCCGACGTCTGCACCGCGACCTCCCTCGGCGATGGGCTGCCGAAGGCGGTCGGTCACCCGCGCGTGTACCGGAACCTCGCGACCGGCGGCGGCGTATGGCTCGGGCTCCGGTACGAGGAGGCGCGCTTTCCGCAGCTCTACGAGTACACGACGGGGAGCCCGACGAACCCGCGCTTCGCGGGAGTCGCGGCCGGCGACGTGACGGGCGACGGGTATCCGGACCTGTACTTCGTCGACCACGACAGCTCCGGCTCCGGCGGGGCGGGACAGCCGCCGTCCACCGACTTGAACGACCGCCTTCTCGTGAACGACGGTTTCGGCTTCTTCGCCGACCACAGCCAGGCGGCGATGACTCCGCAGATGCTCCTCTCGTCCTACGGCACCGCGGCCGACATGGCCGACTTCAACGGCGACGGGTACCTGGACCTGATCAAGACGACCGGATTGACGCCGCCGCTGTACGGCGCGATCAGCTACCACCACCCGTCGATCCCCACCGCGTTCTCGGAGTTCGATCCGTTCCACGTGTTCTCGGCGTACTACGTGTCGGCCGGCGACCTGAACGGCGACGGTCGTCCCGACGTGGTCTTCACCGATGACGCCAGCGATCGGTTCCGCATCAACACCGGCGTGTCCGCGAACGGGATCGCCACCTGGACGGCGTCGAAGTCGTTCAAGTTCCTCTTCGGCGGCGACGACGGGTTCGGCGGCAACAACCTCATCACCGACCTCGACGGCGACGGCTGGAACGACGTCCTGATCGCCGACGTCAGCGTCGACATACCGAGCTGCAGTCGACGCACGCACGTCTATCACAACCTCGGCGGCACGGTCGGCACCACGAACGTCACGTTGCGCGAGGAGCGCCAGATGGCGGGGAACTCGGGGTGGATCGGCGTCGTCGGCATGACCGAGGCGGACCTGAAGGGGACCTACGACCTCGCCGCCTTCGACGTCGACGGCGACGGCGACCAGGACGTCGTGCTCTCCCGCTGCACCGGCACCGACGTCTGGCAGAACAACAGCGTGCACTGCAACGTCGACACGACGGCCGGGCTCGGCTGCACCGGCACCGGCGGCTTCGTCCCCACGCTCGACCTGATCGGCCCCGCCTGCGCGGGAAACACGGTTGCGCTCGCGATCGACAAGGGGCTCGGCGGATCGACGGCGCTCGTGATGCTCGGCGCGCAACCGGCCGCGCTCCCGATGAACGGCGGCTGCTTCCTGAACGTCGCGCCGTTCCCCGCCGTCTTCATCTCGATTCCGCTCGGCGGCCTCGGACCGGGCCAGGGCACCGCGGTCCTCCCCGCCGTCGTGCCGCCGGGGCTCTCCGGAATCGGGCTCGCCGCCCACGTGCAGACGTTCGTCGCCGAGCCGACGCTCCCCCACGGTTTCTCGAGCTCGAAACGGTTGACGATCGCCTTCCCCTGACCGCGCGTCGCACGCCGTTCACGTCACCCGAGCGCCTGGAGATGCCAGCCGGAGTTCACCCAGCGGCCGTCCTGGCGCACGAACACCTCGACGCCGCGAGCTCGGTAGACGTCGGTCCGGTCGCCGCGTCGCCCACCACGCGCTCCGTCCCGTCCGCCCGCACGAAGAGTCCCTCGCGCGGCAGGACCACGCTGTGCGCGGCGGCCGCTTCCTCGGCGCCGAGCCCCCGCTTCGCCACGTGGCAGCGGACGTCGCTGACGCGGAGCCCGCGTGAACGATGAAGGGTCGTGACGTCGTGGCAATCGGTCATGGCGCGAGTCAGGCTACCCGACGATTCGCCCCCGGCTCACGAACCCCCGACTCACGATCCCGGGACAATGAGACCGCGGCGAGGCAGCGGGCGACCTCGGGGCAAAACTCATCGAACAGGGCGTTCCTCTCGGCCCACGCGATCAGAGCCGGATCACGAGCCGCCTCGGTGGAGAGTCGACTCGGTTCGACCGTCATCGCGACGCTGCCCGGAGAGACGCGACCCGCCTGGCATCGCCCGGGTGTCCGAACGTCCGAAGTTCCGCCGTGCGCCCGAATCATCTCGTCTTCGTCGCCGGCGTGCTACTGTAAGGCCGCGATCGACAGTTGGACTCGTCCCTGCAAGCAGCCGCCCTCCCAGACCTTCCCTTGAACCTCGTCAACCTTCGCGACGTCGCCTTCGGACACGGTGGACCCCCGCTCTTCACGGGGGTCGACCTCGTCATCCGCCGCGGCGAACGAATCGGCCTCGTCGGTCGCAACGGTGCCGGCAAGTCGACGTTGATGGACTTGATTCGGGGCGAGATCGAGCCGGACGCGGGATCGATCCTGCGCACTCAGGGGCTCCGGGTCGCGACGCTCCCGCAGCGGCTGCCATCCGTCCTCGACGGAACCGTGTTCGACGTCGTGGAGAGCGGCCTTCTCGACGGGCAGCGCGGCGTAGAGACCGACTCGTTCGACCACGGCGCGCGGGTCGAGAGGGTATCGAGCCGCGTCGGGCTCGATCCGACCGCCGACTACGAATCGATGTCGGTCGGCATGAAGCGCCGGGTCCTGCTCGCGCGCGCGTTGGTCCGCGACCCGGATCTCCTCCTCCTCGACGAGCCGACGAACCACCTCGACATCGATGGGATCGAGTGGCTGGAGCAGTTCCTCCTCCGCCAGAAGGCGGCGCTCCTCTTCGTGACGCACGACCGCGCATTTCTCCGCTGCCTCGCGACCCGCGTCCTCTGCATCGACCGCGCGCGCGTCCTCGACTTCACGTGCGACTACGACACCTATTTGCGCCGCCGCGAGGCCGATCTCGACGCCGAGGCGACCTTCGAGGCGGAGGAGGCGAAGGCGCTCTCGCGCGAGGAAGCGTGGGCGAAACAGGGCGTCAAGGCCCGCCGGACGCGGAGCCAGGCGCGACTCCGCGCGCTCGAGGAGCTGCGCGAGGAGCGTCGCAGCCGACGGAAGCGGCCGGGCGACGCGCGCATGAAGCTCGTCGAGGCGGAACGCTCGGGAAACCTCGTCGTCGAGCTGAAGGACGTCGGCTTCCAATACGACGACCGGCCGATCGTTCGCGGCCTCACTACGTCGGTCATGCGCGGTGACCGGATCGGCGTGATGGGTCCGAACGGGTCGGGGAAGACGACCCTCCTCCGCCTGCTGCTGGGCGAAGCCGCTCCGACGACCGGAACGATCCGCCACGGGGTGAAGCTCGAGATCGCGTACTTCGACCAGCTCCACGCCGAGCTCGATGAGGACCGGACCGTCGCCGAGAACGTCGTCGAGGGCGACGTCGTCATCATCGGAGACCGGCGCCGTCACGTCGTCGGTTACATGCGCGACTTCCTGTTCGAGAAGGAGCAACTGAACCGTTCGGTCCGGTTCCTCTCCGGCGGCGAGCGCAACCGCCTGCTCCTTGCGCGGCTCTTCACGCGCCCGTCGAACGTGCTGGTCCTCGACGAACCGACGAACGACCTCGACGCCGAGACGGTGAGCTTGCTGGAGGGCCTCGTCGCCGACTACGCGGGCACCGTGCTGCTGGTCAGCCACGACCGCGAGTTCTTGAACAACGTCGTCACGAGCACGCTCGTGCTCGAGGGCGGCGGGCGAGTCGGTGAGTACGTCGGCGGCTACGACGACTGGCTTCTCCAACGACCGGCGCCGCCGGTGGTCGAGGAGAAGCCACGTCCCAAGAGGTCGCGCACCGCCGCGGCGCTGCCGCGCGGCGCACCGCGGCGCCGGACGTACGGCGAGCAGCTCGAGATCGACGCGCTCCCGAGCCGCATCGAGGAGCTCGAGTCCGAGAAGCGGCGGATCCACGGCGCGATGTCGGACCCCGCGTTCTACGCCCGCGACGCCAAGGAGATGGCGACGGTCACGAACCGGCTCGCCGACGTCGACGCCGAGCTCGACAAGTCGTACGTGCGATGGCAAGAGCTCGAAGAGCTGTCGCCCTGATCGGGGCCGCCGCTCACGACGCCCGCGCGTCGCCCCGAACGCCGCGAGCGGCGCCCTCCTCGCGCCGGCAAGCGCGGATCCGGTGCCAGGTCAACGTCGACGCACCCGTCAGGACGACCATGCCGGCCGACGCGCCGAGCGCCTCGAGAAGCGTGAGCCCGTTCCCGAGGTGACGGCTGATCCGGATCAACGGGAAGAAGAGCACCACGATGTGGAACGTGAAGATGAACAGGGTCTCGGACGCGAGGATGGCGAGCAGCCGCGGCAGTCGCGTGATCCGATAGCTGACCGCGGCGAGCACGAGGAGCAACGCCATGACGAGCGCGACGTTGCGGAGCGAGAGCGCCGGCGCCGTGGACGGATGGTGGATCGCCGGGTCATGCAGGGAGACGGTCGATCCGACGGCGATCGCCCACGTCGCCGTCGCGACAAGCGTGACGACCGCGAGGCGCCGCACGCGGACCCAGAGCGGCGTGCGGCCCGCGTCGGGGAGGACGTAGGCGCCGACCGCCACGCCGGCGAACATGAACCCGAGGAACGGGACGAGCGGGAAGATCGAGCCGCCTCGCGTCGACAGCCAGTTCCACAGTGCGTGGGGGCGGTGATCCGGAATCAGCTCGTCGCACCACGGCGCGACGCCAATCGAGAGCAACGCGAGAAGACCGCATGCCGTCACCACCATCCACCGCCGGCGCGCGAGCACGGTCATCAGCTCGAGCGACAGGAGTCCGAACCCGATGCACTGCAGGATCCCGACGCGCAGGAAGTAGTACCACGACTGCGCCCGAACGTCCGGATCCGCGTTCCATGCGCCCCACGGAAACCCGAGCAGGTAGCCGATCGCGATCACGATCAGCGCGATCCGCATGCGACGACGCGACCGCGAGGGCTCGCCTCGATGCGCCTCGAACCGATGGAGCGTGCTCAGGTGATACGCCATCCCCGACGCAAGGAGGAACGCCACGGACACCATCCCGCGCATCGCGTTGTATCGATCGAAGAACGGCCCGCGTTGGAGGGCGGGATCGAGCACGGCGGCGAGCGTGTGTCCGTTGACCATCTGCAGCGCGGCGAGAAGCCGCAGGAGATCGACGAACACCACGCGCGGACTCTTGGGAGCGTGGCCTCCGGCGTCCGCGGCGCGGGTCGGGGCGGGCAGCGTCGCCGACTCCGTCATCGGATCCGCCGGATGCGCGCCGGATCGACGAAGAGCAGGTTCATGTCTCCGCGCCGCACGAGGTCGCCCGTCACCTCGACCGGTTCGGCCACGAACGGAAGCACGTCGTCGCCGACCGGCCCTTCCGCGGTCGAACAGACGACGTAGTGCGTCTCCTTGCCGGCTCCATCTCGACAGACGAGGATCGGAGGTATGCCGCCCGCGATGCAGAGCTGGGCGCAGGCCCGGTGCGCGCGGCCGCGGCCCGGCCTCATCCGACCGAAGTGACACTTCGAATCGACGATCTCGCCGACGAGGGTCGCGGCTCCGCGCGCCTCGCCGGCGACGGACCGCAGCCGGGCGTCGAGCTCGGCGTCGTCGGCCGCTTCGATCGACGTCACCTCGAGCATCATCGACTTCGCCCGCTCGATCGAGTGGCCGTAGATTCGCACCAGCCGGTCGGGCGCGACGTCGCCGCGGTAGCCCCCCTTGCTCTGGCTGACGAGCAGAACCGTTCGAACGCGACCCTGGTCATCGAGCGTGCGGAGATGCGGGTACGGCCGCTCGACGAGGAAGCCGACGAACGACTGGTCCCGGCGGCAACCGGAACGCGAGCGAGCTGCCCCGCGCCGCATCGAGGACTCGAGCCGCTCCGAACAGCAGGAACGGGACGGCGACCATCAGGCCGATCGCCGCCCATCCCCAAGCCATCACCTCGATCACGCGGGCACTCACGCGACTCCGTAGCTGAACTCCGCGTTCGAAAGGCGGAACGACCGGTCGCGGCGGCCCAGGAAGCAGGGCGCAAACCCCCGCAGAAGGTGCGCGGTCGCGAGCCCGGCGTCGATCGCGAGCGCCCGATCGAGATGGGCCGCGAAATCGGCGCGGTGACCAAGGAACGCGTCCACCGCGCGACCAAGGCTCCACTTCGCGTCGGGACGCGACGTCTGCAGCGCCCCGGCGATCCGTTCCCAGCGCGAGTTTTCGGTGTCGATCATCGGCAAGCGGAGGGGGCCGCGTTCGGTGCGGCCTCGGATGCGAGTGGATGCGAGCGGCAAGCGGGCCTCTTTCGGCCCCGCAGGATAGCCAGCCCAACCCGTGGTTGCGAGGCTCGATCCGCCGAACGAACTCCGTTCCGCCCCGTTCCGCCCATGCCGCCACGCTCCGGTTCCCCACGACCAACGACCGGGTGGCGCTCGAATCCAACCGACCTCGAAGGCCAGTCTGCCGAATCGTCATCTCGACTTCGACCACCTGCGCCTCGCGGCCCGTGGACGCGCGAGCCGTCATCTGCACTTCTTCGCTCGGAGCCGCGCCCGAAACGACGATGCAACAGCATCCGGCCTCGCGCTGGTTCCCGCCGGGGCGACTTTGGTAGGACCTTCGAAGGTGGCTGTTCCCGCGGAAACGCCGTTGTCTGAAACGCTGGTGCAAAACCCGACGACCGCGAAGCGCGGCACGATGCGACTCCTGGGGCCGCTCGCGTCGGCCGTGTTCCTCCTGATCGCCGTCTTGGCGTTGCGCCACTTCCTCCGAGACCACGCGATCGAGGACATCTGGGCGACCGCGACGAGTCGTCCGAAGAGCGCGGTCGCCCTGGCGATCGTTCTCACGGGGCTCAGCTACGTCATCCTCACCGGGTACGACGCGCTCGCGCTCCGATACATCGGCAAGGAGCTCCACTATCGGCGGATCGCAGCCTGCTCGTTCGTCGGTTACGCGCTCAGCCATAACGTCGGCATGTCGTTCCTGACCGGCGGCTCCGTTCGCTATCGGCTCTACTCGCGCTACGGTGTGTCGGCGCTCGACGCCACGCGGATCATCCTGTTCTGCAACCTCACGTTCTGGGTCGGCTTCATCGCGCTCGGAGGGGTGGTCCTCACGATCCGCGAGATCGAGATTCCCGTGTTCAGCCGACTTCCGTTCGAGACGACGCGCCCGCTCGGCGTCGCGTGCCTCGTCACCCTCGCCGTTCTGTCCGCCTGGACGGCATGGGGTCGTGGCCGACCGCGCGTCCGCGTGAAGGGTCTCGAGCTGCGCCTCCCGACGATCCGAACGTTCGCGGGTCAAGCGCTCGTGTCGAGCGCCGACTGGATCGTCGCCGCCGCCGTGCTCCACGTGCTCCTCCCCGACGGGTTCGGTTCGTTCGGGAACACGGTCTCGATCTTCCTGCTCGCCCAGTCGCTGGCCATGATCAGCAACCTCCCCGGCGGCGTCGGCGTATTCGAGTCGGTTGCCCTCTATCTGGCCGGCGACGCCGATCCCGCCGAACTCATCGGCGTCATCCTTGTCTACCGCGTCGTCTACTACGCTCTCCCGCTCCTCGTCGCGACCCCGTTGATCGCAATGCTCGAGTGGCGGCGGCGTCATTCGCACTCCTGACTCGCCCACCCGCCGCTACGCAGCCGCCGCGCGAGAAAAAACCTCCGTTCCGTGACGGGCGGCGCCCTCCGGACGGGCGTCCTTCTTTCAAGAAGCCCGACACGATCCAACCGAAGGAGGCCAGCCGAGCATGAGACCGTCCAGACGCTTGATTCCACTCACCTTCACGACGCTGCTCTCGATCGGCGCCGCCGCGCTCGCGCAGGGCCCGGGCCCCGCGTGCCGCCTCCCCATGATCCAACCGTCCGGATCCGCGCCGTTCGACGGGTTCGGCGGCGTCATGGATCTCGATGGAGATGAGTTGCTCGTCAGCGGCCCCGGCCAACAGTCCGCGTTCCTCTATCGAAACGTGCAAGGCGAGTGGACGATCGATCACCAGTTCGTCCACCCGACCGCCGTGGGACTGGGAACGTTCGGCGCCGGAGTCGCCTTGGATGAAGACCTCATCCTCGTCGGCTTCCATGGGTTCCTCGGGCTGCCCGAGGAGGTGGTGGTGTTCGAACGATCGAAGTCGTCGTGGAACCACGTCCAGACCATCGCCGATCCGGCAGCGAACGGGCTCAGCGACTTCGGATCGGTGATGGCGATGGACGATGGCCAAGCGATGATCGGCGGGGTCGACGCGGTCTACGTCTATGCGTGGTCCGGTGCGAAGTTCAAGCTGACGCAGACCATCACCGGCGTCGGAGACTTCGGCGCGTCGATCGCGATGTGCGGCAATCACGCGATCATTGGCGCACGCCTGGACGACCAACTGGCGCCGGACGCCGGGGCCGCGCATCTCTATCGCCGGTCGGAAGGGGTCTGGAAGAAGGCTCAGACGCTGTCCGCGGCCGACTTCGCCGCCGCCGACGCAAACGCGAACGACCGATTCGGCAACGGGGTCGCGTTGAACGAGACTCATGCCGTCGTCGGCGCTCCGGGCGACGACGACTTCGCCGTCGACTGTGGATCGGCCTACGTCTTCCGCTTCGTCGGTGACCCCGCTTTGCTGAAGGCACAGACGGAGATCCACGGGCACCTGCCCCTCGTCGGCGACCAGTTCGGGACGTCGGTCGCCATCAACCGCGTGGGGCACGCGGAGATCCCCCGGATCATCGTCGGCGCCCCGAGCAATGAGAGCCCGGGGTTCGACAATGCGGGCGCGCACGTGTTCCGCGCGCCGCCGACGGACACGAAGGACTGGATCTTCCAGGCGCGGCTCAAGGACAACTGCTCCTACTCCGAGAACTCGAACTTCGGAGCGAGCGTGGCCATCACCGAGAAGGAGATGGCGCTCGTCGGCTCGTCGTATACTCTCCAACCGGTCGTGGCCGGCGGCGCGATCTTCCCGTTCTCGCTCGCCACGTCGGCGGGCTTCCTCTGCGACTGCCCGTGCAACAACGCCGCGGATCACTCGTCGTACGGATCGGGCAAGGCGGGCACGAACGGCGTCCCGGTGCTCGAGTCGTTCCAGCTTCCCGTGCTCGGCAAGAAGTCGGGCCTCGCTCTCAGCCACGCGCGGCCGGGAGCGCTTCCCATCCTCTTCCTGGGCACGAAGCCCGCGAGCATCCCATTCGACGAAGGACACCTGCTCGTCTCGAACCCGTTCGTCCTGACGATCCCGATCCCCGTCCCGGCGTCCGGAACGCTGACGATCACCGACGGAGTGCCCGCCGACGCCGCGCTCTGCGGAGTCTCGATCTACCATCAGATGATGTTCGTCGACCCGGGCGCGAGCGGCCCGTACCAGACCGCCCAGACGCAGGGCCTGGAGCGGACGTTCGGCTCCTGACGACGCGAGTCTCCTCCGTTCGGGGCCAGCGCGCGGAAATCACGTTCCAAGGTCGAGCTCGAGGGCGTTCGAGAATTCGTTCGACGCCCCGAGCACGATCGTCGTCGCGGTGACGACGTCGAGTCATCCGTCGAGGTCGCCGACCGCGATGTCGAGCTCCGTCGAGGTCGCCGTCAGTTTCGACGCCGGCCGCGCGGCACGACCCGCTCGAACGAGTCCTCTCCCTCGATCACGATCAGGGACGTGTCGAGGGGGACGTCGGTGAAGCGCTGCCTGGTCCTCGACGTCGGCCACGTCACCTCGAGCGACCGGACCGCGCGCGCCGCCCCGAGGCCGATCTCCTGCCGCAGCGGCGAACCCCCGAACGAGCTGACCGCGCCGACCGCGCGATGCACGCGACGGACCTCGCCGTCCTCGCCCTCGATCTCGACCACCATCCGCGCGCCGATCGCGGACCGGTTCGACGTTGCGCCGACGAGCCGCACCTTCAGCCAGTGGTTCCCGTGGCCCGGGTTCTGGAGGAGCGCGTTCGCGAATCGATCGCCGGGATAGAACCCGCCGAGCTGCAGATAGAGGTCCTGGTCGCCGTCCTCGTCGAAGTCCGCGAACGCGATGCCGTGCCCCTTCTGGAGGTGCCCGAACCCCCCCGCGGTCGTCACGTCCACGAAGCGTTCGCCGCCCACGTTGCGGAGCATGACGTTCGGCACCAACGTCTCGTATTCGGGGTCGCCCGTCCCGAGGAAGACGTCGAGCCAACCGTCGTTGTCCAGGTCGCCGAAGTTCGCCCCCATCGGGAGCCACGCGTGGTCGAGTCCGACGTCGCGCGCCACGTCCTCGAACCGCCCTTCGCGGTTCCGATACAGCCTTGGCGGCTCGGCGCCGTGCGGCCGGCCCAGGTGATCGGCGGCGACGTCGGCCAACGTCGCACGGAAGCCGGTGACGAAGAGGTCGAGCCAGCCGTCGTTGTCCATGTCGAAGAACCAGCACGCGAAGCTCCGGCCGGCCGGCTCCGCGACGCCCAGTTCCTCCGCGACGTCGGTGAAGGACAGGCCTCCTGGCCCGTCCTTCCGCCCATCGTTCTTGTAGAGCCGGTTCCGGCCGACGTTCGAGACGTAGAGGTCCACGTCGCCGTCGTTGTCGTAGTCGCCCACGCAAACGCCCTTCGCGTAGCGGTCGTTGGTCACGCCGGCCGCCGCGGCTCGCTCCTCGAACCGCCCGGGATCGACCTGCACGAACAGTTCGGATGGGTAGCGCCCGGTCGCGTCGGGCCGATACTCGTTGCCGACGTAGACGTCGAGGTCGCCGTCGTCGTCGAAGTCCGCGAAGCACGCCGCTTGGGTGGGACGGGCCGCATCCGCGAGCCCCGCCGCGTGGGTGACGTCGACGAAGCGGCCGCCGCCCTCGTTGCGGAGGAGCGAGTTCCGGATCTGGCCGTCGTCCTGCATCCACGCGCCGCGCAGCACGAGCGCGTCGACGTCGCCGTCCGAATCGTAGTCGGCCCCGACGCAGTTCAGCCCGCCGAGCTGACCCTCGAGACCGGAGTCCCGGGAGCCGTCCGCGAACGCGAGGCCGCCGAGACCGCGGTAGAGGATCGCGTGCTCCTTCGGGTCGGACGTCGTCGTCAAGACGTCGAGGACGCCGTCGCCGTCGAAATCCTCGGCGATGCAGCCGCCGCAGAGGTTGAACGCGGCGACTCCGTTCGCCGCCGCGACGTCGACGAATCGGCGAATCGCGCCGTAGCCTTCCCGCGAGCTCGGGTCTCCGGCGGGGATCAGGTAGCGAGGGGGGACGCCGTCCGGGTGTCGGCCCAACGCCATGGCCGAGATGTTCAGGAGCCACGCCAGGTCCAGCGCATCCGGCTTCGCCTTCAGCGCGCGCAGGTAGCTCTGCATCGCTTGCTCGATGGGAGACGTCACCGTGTGGACGCCTCCCTCCCGCAGCGGAAACACGCAGCAGTCCGCGTTGTGGCGCCGGACGCAGTTCTCGACTTCCGCCTTGCGCAGGTACGCGAGCGCCCGTGCCCGATGAACGTCCACGATGCGCGCCTGGAGCGCCGCGAAGCGCTTGGCGATCGTCAGCGCCGTGTCGATCTGCTCGGTCGCCTCGTCGACCCGGCCGACGCGCAGCAGACTCTGCACGTAGAGCAGTCGGACCTCCAGGTCGTCGACCGGGCGCGACGCGCCCTTGGCGACGCGCGCGGCGAGCCGGTCGACTTCCGCGTGGCCGAGGATCGGGTTGTCTCCCGTGTAGAGGCGCTCCGCGATCGCGCGGAACTCGCGCGCGACCGCCTCGTCGTCACGCGCGGCCGCGGGCGCCGCCGCCTTCGACGTCTCCAAGACCGCGTCCTGCTCGGAGCACGACGAGAGAGCGCCGGAGATCGCGGCGAACGCGATGATCGAGGTGGAGAGCGGACGGTGGATCAGGGGTCTCAAGCTCCGGTCGCAGCGACGCGCCTTGGCGGTCTCCATGGTAAGGATCCGCTCCGGAATGACCTCACCCAACCACGAGGCGAGGGTCATGCCGCGGCCGGACCGGGGGCCGCCCGGAAGGCGTCGAAGCGGTGACGGACGGGGCCGAGGCACATGGTAGGTTCGTGGCCTCCGACCTTCGGATCCGTGAGGCGAGACGATGACTTCGACGACACGACGTCGCTTCCTACGCGCCGCGGGGGGGCTCGCGGCCGGCGCTTCGTTCGTGGGGCTGCTCTCTCCGCGCGCGATCGCGAGGCTCACGTCGGCGGTGAAGTCGATCTCGGACCGCGACCCCGACGACGTCGCGCGCGACGAGGATTTCTGGGCCCCGATCCGCGGGTGGTACGTCCAATCGCCGCGGTTCATCAACCTCGAGAGCGGCTACTACAGTCCGTCGTCGCTCCCCGTCCTCGACGCATGGTGCGAGAACGCGCGGCGGATCAACGAGACGGCGTCGTTCTACATGCGGCGCCGGCACGCCGGCGATCGCGAAGACCTGCGTCGTCAGCTCGCGCACTTCGCGGGCTGCGACCCGGAGGAGCTCGCGATCACGCGCAACACGACCGAGTCGCTCAACATCGTGCTGCACGGACTCGAGATCGACGACGGGGACGAGGTGCTCTACGGCGACCAAGAGTACGGCAGCATGCAGGAGACGCTCGAGCAGCGACACCGCCGCTTCGGCACCAGGATCCGTCGCATCGACGTACCGCGCCACCCGCGCGACCGCGCGGAGGTGGTCGACACGTACGAACGCGCGGTCGGCCCCGACACACGCGTGATCCTCGCGTCGCAGGTGATCTACCTGACCGGGCAGGTGCTGCCGATCCGCGAGATCTGCGAGATGGCCCGCGCCCGCGGCGTTCTCGTCGTGGTCGACGCCGCCCACGCGTTCGCGCACCTCCACTACGAGATTCGCGATCTCGGCTGCGACGTCCTCGCGGCCAGCCTGCACAAGTGGCTCGGCGCTCCGCTCGGCACCGGCCTCCTCTTCATGAAGAAGGAGCTCATCCCGCGAGTCTGGCCGTTGTTCGGCGACGTGAACGTCGCGCCCGACGACGTCCGGAAGTTCGAGCACATCGGCACGAATCCGCCGGCCTCCACCCTCGCCATCGCGAACGCGATCCGTTTCCACGAGACGATCGGAGGCGCACGGAAGGAGGCGCGACTGCGCTACTTGAAGGACTACTGGGCCGAGCGAGCCGCGTCGATCCCGGGCGTCACGTTCAACACGCCGTCCTCGGCCGATCAGAGCTGCGCGCTGGCGAACTTCTCGATCGAGGGGCGCGCGCCGAAGGACGTCGCGGAGATCCTCTACGACCAGTACCGCATCTTCACCGTCGGCGTCGGGTCGGGCGTTCGGGTCGCGCCGAACCTGCACAACTCGCTCGACGACCTGGATCGCTTCGTGGCCGCGATCGCGGAGATCGCGGGCGGGCGGTGACGTCGCCTACGCGATCTGGGCGAGCACCTCCGAGGCCCATTCGAAGGCGTCGAGGTAGATCCCATACACGCTCTGCGGATCCATCCCGAGCGCCGGCAGGTTCGAGTAGAGACCCCGATCGCACTCGATCGCCGCTTGCAGCACGCGTCCCATCGGCCCGTCGCGCGTAAGCAGCGCCGCGCAGACGTCGGGTGAGAGCGGCACCGTCTCCAGCGCCTCCTGCATCGACAGATCGAGCAGTGCGTCGAGCACCGAGAGGAGCCCGACGCTGAAGAGCGTGTCGGAGTGAAGCCCCTCGGTCGCGGCCAGCGACTCGCAAACCCTCGCGCGCACGAGCGACGTGCGCATCAGCTCCCGCGGCTTGTCGTCGACCGACGTCATGAAGAGAAGCGTCACGGTCCGCTTCACCCGTTCGATCCCGAGCGCCACGATCGCCTGGTGGATCGACTCGATCCGGCGCGGAAGCGAGTAGAGCGCCGAGTTGACCGCGCGCAGGATCCGATAGCTGAGGGAGATGTCGCGCTCGATCAGCGCAGAGACGTCACCGATGTCGACCGCGGCGGAGCTCTGCAGCCGCGACATGAGCTGAATGAGCGACAGGCGGTCGGACGGGAGCTTCCTCCGGTGGACGATGTTCGGCCGGCAAAAGAAGAAGCCCTGGAACAGGTCGTAGCCGAGCTCTCGACATTGCTCGAACTCATCATGCGTCTCGACCTTCTCGGCGAGCTTGAGGATGCCCGGACGATCGAGCAGGTCGACGTGCCGCTTCAAACCGTCGAGGTCGAGCGCGTTCGTCTCGACCTTCACGATGTCGGCCAGGTCGATCAACGGCTCGAGCCGCGCATCGTAGAGGAAGTCGTCGAGGGCGATGCGGTAGCCGTCATCCTTGGCCCGGCGCACCGCGCTCATGACCTCGTGATCCGGATCGATGTCCTCGAGCACCTCGAGGACGACGCGCTCCGCCGGCAGCGCCTGGTAGTGCCCATCGACCAGGAAGTTCCTCGTCATGTTCAAGAACGCTCGCCGGGGTCCGACCAGTCGATCGAGCCCGATCTCCACGACCGACGTCGCGGTCACGACGGCGGACGCCTGATCCCCATCGACCATGGGCGCGTCCGGGTTCGCCGAACGGTGCAGGAGCTCATATCCATAGATTTCGAGCTTCCGATCACAGATCGGCTGGCGAGCAACGAGCGCCTGAGACATGTCCTGGTGACTCCCCGACCTATCTCGGCATCGCGGAACAGAAACCTGAACGAGGTCGGGTTCGCGCCAACGGAAGGCGTCTCCCAACGCGGCAGGGCCGCAACAGCTACACCGACCTCGTCCCCGACGTCCCCCGCCCCGTCACCGACACCCGCGTCTTCGACCTCTTGCTCGGCTGGCGCCGCTTCCGCCTCATCGATCCATCCGAGATCCCCGGCCCGACCGTCCCCCCCCGGAAGGCTTCCCACCCTGACCCTTCCGCCCGGCCCCTCCCCCGTCCCCGTTCCTGCGCGTCACGTGGCGGGTGGACCCAGTGGTGGGCTTGGTTGGGGGGCGCGGGGTCTGGGGCCCCCGCGCCCCCCCGGGGGGGGGCGCGGGTGGGGGCAGAGCAGCCCCAGGGGCGGCGCCCC
>CAZYQW010000123.1:0-39079 GCA_964649825.1 uncultured Phycisphaeraceae bacterium
CGACGGCTGGCGTTACCTCCATCCGCCGCCCGGGTGGCTACCAGATCGAACCGACAATTATCTGGGTGGATCTTTCATCCACAGGTCCTTTCCGCCAAGGGCGTCTCCGCCCGTCTTGGCGCACTGAATCGTTCGGGGTCAGGGGTTCGGGACCGGCGAGACGGGGGTGGGGCGGCCGAGCAGGTATCCCTGCCCGAGCTCGATCCCGAGATCGATCAGCACCGCGAGGTCGGCCTCCGTCTCGATCCCCTCCGCGATGATCTCCGATCCGAGGGTCTGGACGACCTGGCTCATGCGGCGCAAGCGTTTGCGAATGACGGCGTCGTGGGCGATTCCGTCGACGAGGCGGCGATCGAGCTTGACGACTTCCGGTTCCAGGCAGATCAACGTCTCGAGACTGCTCCGGCCGAAGCCGACGTCATCGAGCGCGATCGTGACGCCGTGCTTCCGGAGCCGTGCGATGGGGCGATCCAGCTCGGTCGCGTCGCCGACGATCTGCGCTTCGTTCAGCTCGAGACACGGGGTGCGCTCGGCGAGGCTCAGGATGGAAAGGAGGTCGTCGGTCGGCGTCTGGATCAGCGTGTCGGGAAACACGTTCAGGTGGAGTCGAGAACCGTTCCGGAGCTGGGGCGCGGCGCGCGCCGCGGCGCGCAAGCACTCGCGGTCGACGAGCGTGAGCTCGCCGCGGCTCTCGGCCACGCGCAGAAACACGTCCGGCTGCCCGAACCATTGGGAGTCGACGCGGCAGAGCATCTCATGGCCGACGACGGCGCGCGTCGTCAGGTCGACGATGGGCTGCGCGGCCGCACCGAGCCCCTGGCCGCGCAGGAGTCGGTCCATGAGCTGATCGATCTCGCCGAGCAGCGCCGGCTCGTGCGCGGCGGCCACCCGGTTCTTGCCGGCCGCCTTGCTGCGACGGAGGACGACCTGCGCCATCGCGAGCACGTCGTCGAGCTTCATCGTCGGGGAGAACACCTCGACGATTCCCGCGCTGACCGTGATGGATCTGACGCGTGACTCGCCGGGGATCGCGAGCCGGTCCTGGAGACGTTCCGTGAGCAAGCGGGCCTCGTCGACCGTCGTCTCGGGAAGGATCGCGAGAAACTCGTTCTCGCCGACGCGAGCGATCTCGTCGCCGGGCCGGAACGCGGACTGCAGCGTGTGCGCGACCCGGACGATCGTCTCGTCTCCGGCCGCGGCGCCGTGACGGTGGTTGATCACGCTGAGATCGTCGATGTCGATGAGCACCGCGGCGAGGTGGGTCTTGTCCAGAAACGACCGCGTGCTGAATCGCACGAGCGACGCCGTCATCGATGCGCGGCCGGGCAGCCCGGTCAGTTCATCCCGGCCGTGGCCGGCGAGGACTCGGTTCAGACGGTCGTCGACGAGTCGTTTCTGTCGTGCCTTGCGTTCACGGGCGAATCGGATCGCGCGATAGAGGGCGACCGAGTCCATCCCGTCCTTGCTGACGTATTCCTCCGCGCCGATGCGGACGAGTTCGTCCTCCATCGACGGGGCGGCGGACGACGTCATGGCGACGATCGGCAGGTTCGGCGCGGCGCGGATCGCGCGTTCGACCGTCTGGACTCCCGTGCTGTCCGGAAGATGCAGATCCAGGAGCAGGACGTCGAATGCCTCGCTCTCCGCGGCGGCGAGAGCCGGCTCGAGACGATCGAACGTGGAGATCTCCGACTTCGACACGCCGCTCCGCGCGAGATGGCGGCAGAACGTCCGCGTGTCGACGGGGTCATCCTCGACCAGCAGGACGCGAAGGACGGTCACGTCGAACCTCCCCGAGCGTTCGGCGAACTCAAGGGCCCACGCACGGTGGGTCGGTCGGGTCCGCGGCCGGACACGCCGATTGCTCGCACTGCTGCGTGTCGGCACTTCGCAAACGCTTCATCGTGCCCCTTTTTGGTCAGCTCGTCGTCAGCTCGGGCGGCATTCGGCAGCCTTCTACTGGCACGCGGGATCCTAGCACTCGAGTCGGATCGAGCGCCAGCCGGCGGTCGATTGGATCGATTCGGTGGTCGCTTTCGCCGGCGTCGCTCGTGGGCGGCGGCGCGGAGGCCGTCCGTGCCTTGGAATCGGCGGCCGGGATCCCGCGAACGTACTTCGCGGCCGTCGTGACTCCGCCGGAGCTGACGGAGGAGCGCGTGCTGGCCCGCGACGTCACGTTGGCGATCGACGTCTCCGCCAGCATGGACGGCCCGAAGTTCGAGCAGGCGCGTGCGGCCGTACGCTGGCTGCTCGACCACCTGAGGGCCAAGGACCGCGTGAACGTGATCGCGTTCAACGACGTCTCGAAGCGGTTCGCGGACGCGCCGGTCGCCGCGACGGCCGAGAACCTCGTCCGGCTGCGCGACTTCATCGACGCGTTGACCGCCGTTGGCGGGACCGCGCTCGGCGACGCCATCCGAACGGCGTGCGCCGCTCCGTGCGAAAGCGGGCGGGTCGCGATGGTGGTGATCCTGACCGACGGACTGGCGACGGTGGGGGAGGAACGGCCCGACAAGATCGTGCAGTTCGCGAGGGCCGGGGCCGAGCGCGGCCTTCGCGTGCACACGTTCGGAGTCGGATCCGACGTGAACGGGCCGTTGCTCGAGGGCGTGGCGGCGGCGGGCAGTGGAACGGTCGAGCTCTTCCGACCGGCGGGTGAGGTGGAGTCGCGGCTGACGGCGTTCCTCACCCGGACCTCCTCGCCCGCGGCCACACGATCGTCCACGGGACGCAGAAGTCCACGCTCCGCCGCGGCGTGAAAGCGCTGCTGAAGGCCGCACGAACCGACGGCGACGAGCGCGGCTCGTGGGATCCGCAAGCGGACCGCTTCGGCGCCCGCGGAGGACGCGTCTTCACGACCGCCGCGCTCACTCTCTGCCTCGAGGTCGAGGACCGTTACCTCCGGGTGATCGGCGCGCGCTGAGTCGGGCCACGGTCGCGGCGGCGCGGATCGTCCGCCTCCGTGCCGGCTCTTGGCCTACTCCCCGCCGCCGGCGTCGTCCGCGAGCGCGTCGATCCGCGCGCGGCAGCCGGCGGCCTCGTCGGCTCGCCCCGACCGTTCGTAGAGCGCGTGAAGGCGTCGCAGCGACGGGAGCAGCCGGGGGTCGCCGGGCGCGGATCCGTCGAGCGTCTCGATCACGATCGCGAGGTGGGATGCCGCGTCCTCGACTCGTCCCGTCTGCTCGAGCGCGAGCGCGAGGTCGGAGCGGAGGGCCAGGCTCGCGTCGCTCGGCGGCGTCCGTGCGGAGAACGCCGAGAGCGCCGCTTCCCACGCGGCGATCGCGTCATCGGCTCGACCCTGAAGCAGCAACGTACGACCCAGTTCGTTCAGGGAGGCGAGGGTCCGAGGGCTCGTCGGGCCGCACAGCCGCTTCTGGACCTCGAACGCGTCGCGGTACAGCGGCTCGGCCTCGTCGAGACGACCGAGCCGCTGGAGGAAGCCCGCCAGCGAGGACGTATGCGCCGCGACGGTGAGAGGATCGGATGGATCGATCCTCCGGGACGTGTCGACGGCGTCCCGCAGGCAGCGCTCGGCGTCGTCGAGTCGGCCTTCCTCCGCGTTCACGTGGGCCAACGCCGACAGCGTGATCGCGAACTCGGACCAGTCCGGCGCGTCGGTCGAGCGCCAGTGCTCGAGGACGGCTTCGAGCTCCTTCCGCGCGTCCTCGGTTCGGCTCGATTCGGCGAGGGCGACGCCGAGGTTGACGCGCGTCGCGATCACGACGGGGTGATCGGGCGCCAGCCGGACGAGCCGCGACGCGAGGCAAC
The DNA here is from genome assembly GCA_964649825.1 of uncultured Phycisphaeraceae bacterium. Classification (GTDB taxonomy): domain Bacteria; phylum Planctomycetota; class B15-G4; order B15-G4; family JADJEK01; genus CAZYQW01. The sequence continues at coordinate 3,769 of CAZYQW010000123.1, forward strand.
GGCGCCACTCGGCGACTCCTTCGTCGAGGCGACCGTGCTCGCACAGGAGCATCGCGAGCGCGGCGCGCGTCGTCGCGACCAACGTGTGGTCCTCGCCGTGACGCTCGATCTGCATCTCGAGGGCGCGACGGAACGACGTCTCCGCGCGTCCCGCGTCGCCGAGCCGTCGCTGGACGCGCGCGACGAGCTCGGGATCCTCGGCCCCGAGCGCGAGCGCCTCCTCGAGGAGCGGAACCGCCTCGTCCTGGCGGCCCTGATCGAGGAGCACGCCCCCCAGGTTCTTCAAGGTCTGCGAGAGCTCGTCGTCGTGGCCGCCGATCCCGCGCCACAGGGCGACGCTGCGCTGGAAGTGATCGATCGCCTCCTCGACGCGATGCTGCTCGGCCAGCGCGGCCGCGAGGCGGTTGTGCGCCCGCGCGACCCGGGGACCGGCTCTGCCGGCTGCGTCCAAGGCAGCCAGTGCGGTGCGCAGGTGCTGCTCCGCTTCCTCGTACTGGCCGAGCGCGAGGTAGCAGCTACCGAGCATCTCGGCCAACGGCGCGAGCAGCGACGGCTGGTCGCGGAGCTCGGCCGCGCCGCGTCTTGCCGTCACGTCGAGGATGGACATCACGGTGAGCTGCTTGCCACGGCTCGCGTCCGGCGTGGCCCGCCGGAGCGTGTCCACGAGGAACGTCATCGCCTGTTCGCTGCGCGCCGCCTCCTCGCGCGCGTGCGCTGCTTCGGCGTCGGCCTTCGTCTCCGCCTCGTGGGCCCGCGCCGTCTCCTGCGCGAGGCGGTCGTTCGCGATCCAGAGCGTGGCCACGAACGCGACGAGTCCGAGCATCGCGGCCACGAGCCCGGTCGCGACCGCCCGGTTGCGCGCGAACCACTTCCGCAGTTGATACGCGGTGGTCGGAGGGCGCCTCAGGATCGGCTGGTCCGCCAGGACGCGGCGCACGTCCTCGCGCAGCGCCGCCACGTTCCGGTAGCGGCGTTCGGGCTCCTTCTCGAGCGCGGCGCCGACGATCGTCTCGAGATCGACGTCGAGATCGGGACGAACGGAGCGGAGGCGCGCCGGCGCGCCCTCGCCGATCATGCGCACCGACTCGGCGGTGGAGCGGCCATCGAAGTCGAACGGCAGGCGGTCGGTCAGGAGCTGGAACAGGAGGACGCCAAGCGCGTAGACGTCCGCGCGGAAGTCGACGTCCGCGGGCGGACCGCTCACCTGCTCGGGGCTCATGTACGGAAGCGTGCCCGGCACGGGCCGGCCGACCGCGGAGATCGTGGTGACGGCGACGTCCGAGTCGGCCACGCGCGCGACGCCGAAGTCGAGGATCTTGGGCCGGCCTTGGTCGTCGACCAGGATGTTGGCCGGTTTCAGGTCGCGGTGCATCACGCCGCGCGTGTGGGCGTGATCGACCCCGCCGCAGATCTCCACGAACAGCGAGAGCCGTTTCACGTCGTCGGGGCGCTCCCGTCGGACCCACTCGTCGAGCGGCACGCCCGGCACGAGCTCCATGACGAAGTACGGCAGGCCGTCGTCGGTGTGGCCCGCGTCGTGGATCGTGGCGATGGTGGGGTCCTGCATCCGCGAGAGCGACTCGACCTCGCGGCGGAACAGGCGGAGCTGGAACGCGTCGGCGAGCGGACCGCCGCGAAGGAGCTTCAGGGCGACGCGGCGCTTCGGTTCGCTCTGCTCGGCCTCGAACACGACGCCCATGCCGCCCGTCGCGATGCGCCGGACGATGCGGTACTTGCCGATCTCCTTGGGCTCGCGCTCGGACGCCGGCACCTCGAGGAACTCGCCGCTCGATCGATCCAACCGCAGGAGCTCGCGCACCTCCTTCTCGAGGGCCGGATCGTCGTCACCGAGCCGCGCGAGGAACCGTTCCCGCGCCTCGCCTTCGAGGTCGAGGCAGTCCTGGAAGGCCTGGTCGACGCGCCGCCACCGGTCAGGATCCATCCGCGTCGTCCTCGGCGACCAGCTCCCGGAGGATCCAGGCGCGGGCGGAGACCCAGTCCCGCTTCCCGGTGGCCAGCGAGATACCGAGCACGGCGCACGCCTCGTTGAGCTGGAGTCCGGCGAAGTACCTCAGCTCCACGAGCTTCGCCTTGCGCGGGTCGATGGACAACAGGCGATCGAGTGCCGAGTCCACCGCCAAGCACTCCGCGGCGGGTTCGGTGCGGAGCTGGGCGGCGTCCTCGAGCGTGATGCGGGTGAACTCGCCGCCGCGCTTCTTCCGCTTCCGGGCCACCGCGTGGTTGATGAGGATCCGCCGCATCGCGGTCGACGCGACCGCCAGGAACTCGGCGCGGTTCCTCCACGTCGCTTCCCGCACGTCGCTCAGGCGCAGGTAGGTCTCGTGGACGAGCGCGGTCGTCTGGAGCAGGTGGTCCGGCGCTTCGTGTGCGAGATGGTGGTGCGCGAGGCGGTGCAGGTCGCGATAGACCAACGGCACGACCCGTTCGAGAGTGGCACGTGCATCTTCGTCGGCGTCCGCGAGGGCGCGAACCTGCGTGTCTAGACCCATACGACACCGCCCTGAGCGCGTGATTCTCCCGCGTCGCGTCAGGCTCGTCACCAGAAAAGTGAGCCCAGGTGACCCTCGACGAGGCGTCTCTCACTGCACCGTGGAGCCAGCATGGCTGCCCCATGCAGTGCGGGACGTGCGAGCCCTTCGGTTGGCCTGATTCGTCGCACGGGTCGGGCCGAGTAGGGGGAGGGCTCTCACGATCTGACGGTGGAAGCCGGCGGGCCCGATTCCCGGATCGGTCTGCGCCGGCTTCGTTTTCGAGACGCCCACCTCGTTTTCTAGAGGATGGATGGGTCGTTCGACGTGAAGTCAGGTCGAACAGGCCCTTTTTTCGTGACGGAAGGTTGTCTATCGTCAGCGGCCGTGGGGGAACGGAAGACGTCCCCCTCGAAATGGAAACCGCTCGGGCGACTGGCAACCTCCACCCCCCCCCCTACTCGCCAGGAACTCGATGCGGGGGGCGGGCCGGCAGTTGCAGGCTCGCCCTTTTTCGTCCTTGAGCGGCTCGCCCGCGTGCGCGCGCGACCACTCCGAAGGCGATGCGGCGGCCGCCGTCCCGCGCGCGTTCAGCGGCCGAGGGCCCGCCGCGCCTGCTGGAGGTTTCGGATCGCGTCGGAGAAACCGGGGCGAAGGCGAACCGCCTGCTCGAACGGCTCGATCGCGTCGGTCAGGCGACCGAGCTGGGCCAGCGCGGTGCCGAGGTTGTTCCAAGCGTCCGCGTGGCGCGGGGTTCGCTCGATCGCGGTCCGATAGCGCGCGATCGCCGCGTCGACCTCGCCGAGCTGGTGGCGCGCGAGGCCGGCCCCGTACCAGGCGAGGCCGTCGCCCGTGTCGCCGGCGACCATCGCGTCGAACTCGGCTTGCGCGGCCGCGGCGTCGCCGGTCAACAACAGCGACTCGGCCACGAAGCGCCGCGCGCGCCGGTGCTCGGGGAACCGCGCAAGCACGTCCCGCATCGTCCGCATCACGGCGCGGTGGTCGCCGCGGGCTCGCATTGCCTCCGCCTCGCGGACGCGGACGCTCATCTCGATCTCGGCGAGGTTCCACTCGCGCAGCGCCGCCGACTCACGGCGTTCCTCCTCGCTCGGCGTGAACGCGAGCACCGCGTCGAACGGATCGAGGCAGTCGCGGAGGAGAGGGAGGATCGCGAGCTCGCGCCGGTCGCTCGATCTCACCTCGCGCGTCGCCTGGTCGAGGACGGGGCGATCATCCCGGAGCGGTGGTGCGTCCGCCGCCAGCCGCTCGACGCCGCGCCGACCGCAAAGGAACGTCGCGAGGAGGACCGGGCCGCGGTTCAGGTGGCGCTCCGCGCCGCCCCAGTGGGAGAACGCGAGGTCGGCGTGGACCGTGGGATCGTCGAGTCGCGCGAGCGACTCTCGCGAGAGCGAGAGCTCGCGGCCGATCGTTCCGACGAGGAGCAGCTCCGACGTGTTGTAGAAGAGCGCGCAGGTCGGAAGCGCGACGCGGAAGGAGGCGAGGACGCGGCGGAACTCGTCGACGGTGAAGAACGGCAGCGGAACGAACTGGACGAGCAGGCCGCTCGGGCCGAGCCGTTCGCGAGCGCGGAGGTAGAAGTCGGCGGTGTAGAAGTGCGCGACCCCGGGACGGAACGGCTGGCCCACCTCGAGCGACACGACGTCGTACGTCGCGTCGGAGTGGAGCAAGTAGTCGCGTCCGTCGTCGGCGAGCACTCGGACGCGCGGATCGTCCATCCAGCTCGATTCGAACTGCTCGGACACGAACTCGAACAGGGCGGGCTCGACGTCGACGCAGTCGAGAGCGCGCACGTCATGCAGCAGGAACCGGCTCGGCGTCTGTCCCGTTCCGACGCCCACGACGACGACGCGCTCCGCGTCCGGGTGGAGGAGCATCGGCAGGTGCGCGGCCATGACCTGGTGGCTCTTCCGGTCCTCTCCCTGCCACCAACGGTCGATCTCGAGCCGCCGGACGCCGTCCTTCTCGAGGACGGCGAGGCTCGCCGCGCTTCCCTCGCGAAACGCGACCAGCTCGGCGCGATCACCGAGGAGGTCGGCGGGCAAGCGCGTGTCGAGCGACGCAGGGAGGGCGACCGCGGTCGCGATCGCGGCGAGCGCCGCGACGACGCGGCCGCGGCGCGGTCGATGCGAGTCGAGGGCGAACCACGCGGCGAAGCCGGTTGCGAGCGAGATGCCGCAGAGCGCGAAGAGGCACTTCTCGAGACCGAGGCCGGGTATCCCGAGGAAGCCGACCGCGAGCGACCCCAGCACGCCGCCCACGATGTTCTGCGCGGTGACGCGGCCGGTGACGCGGCCGACGTCGCGCACGGATGGCTCGAGCAGGCGGACGAGCAGCGGGAACGACGCGCCCGACAGCGCGGTGGGGACGAGGAGGAGGGCGAAGTCGGCCGCGAGCGGCGACGCGAGGCCGCGCAGGGCGTCCGGCGGCTGGAGCATCAGCGCGAGCGTCCAGAGGCCGCCCGCCACCTGGAACGCGCCGAACCAGAGGGCGCGGCGCTTCGCCGCGTCGCCGAAGCGCGCCGCGAGCAGGCTGCCGAGGACGACTCCGAGGAGCACGACGGCGAGGACCGTCGTGTACGTCCGCACCGTGTTTCCGACCAACAGTCCGAGGTAGCGGATCCAGAGGACTTCGCCGCCCAGCGCGACGAAGCCGGTCGCGAACGCGAGGAGGGAGACGACCGCGGCACCGGGCGGTCCGGCCGGGCCGGAACGTGGGTCGACCGGGTCGGTCGCGTCGACCGCCGCCGCGGGTCGAGTCGCGACGAAGCGGAGCAGGAGCGCGCACGCGACGTTGGCGGCCGCGGCCACGCGGAGGGTGGTGGAGAGCCCGAGCGCCGGGAGGAGCAGGAACCCGGCCGCGGTGCATCCGATCGCCGCGCCGAGCGTGTTGACGCCGTAGAGCCTGCCCACCACGCGCGCCACGCGCGCGCGCGCTTCGGCGAAGTGGCGGCAGAAGAGCGGCAGCGTTCCGCCCATCAGGAAGGTCGGAGGAAGGAGGAGCGCGGCGATGAGCCCGGCGCGGACGAGGACGAGGAGCGCCGGCTGGTCGGACGCGCGACGATAGAACCCGCCGTACACGTCGTCGGCGAGCGCGAAGAGCTCGGGGCTGATCAGGACGAGCGCACCGATCCCGACCTCGATCGCGGCGGCGACGCGGAGGGGCCGCGCGACGCGCCGGCTCAGGCGTCCGAACGTCAAGCTCCCGAGCGCCAGCCCGAGCAGGAACACGGCGAGGACGGTCGAAGACGCGTACGTCGTCGAGCCGAACGCGAGCGACGCACGCCGGATCCACGCCACCTCCGCGGCCAGCCCGGAGAAGCCGGACAACAGGAGGACGATCCAGGGAAGCGCGTTCCGGACGAGCGGCATCCGCGCGATGCTACCGGACGGGTCGGGCCGGCGAGCCGCGAGCGGCGGATGTGTCCCCACGAGGGCCGGGGAACCTCTCGTCGATCCTCGGGCTGGACCCAGCGTTTCGCGCTCTCCGACGTACCATGCGCGACCTCGTTACGATCGCGGGCGCATTCGGTCGTCGCTGCTGCTCCCGCCCAGAACGGAGACATCGCTCATGTCCGGACCTCTCACGCTCCTCGGGTTGGCGCTCCTTCTCGGGGTGCCGGAAACCGGCGCCGCCGGCCCCGCCGGTCCCGAATGGGGAGGCTTTCGCGGGAACAACGGCACGGGCGTCTCGTCCGCGTCGATTCCCGAGAAGCTCGACCCCGAGGCGAACCTGCGGTGGCGGACCGAGATTCCCGGCGGCTACTCGTCGCCGACGGTCGCGGGCGAGCACGTCTACGTGACGGCGGCCGACGGCACCGAGCTCCAGACCATCTCGGTGTCCCGCTCCAGCGGCGAGATCGAGTGGGTGAAGAGCGTGACCTTCCACGGCCGGCGCACCGGCGCCAATTCGCCGGCTGCCCCGTCGCCGGTCACCGACGGAGAGCGGATCTACTCGCTGTTCCACGACGTGGGGCTGATCGTCTACGACGCGGCGGGCGAGGAGGTTTGGCGGCACGCGGTCGGCAAGATCAATATCCCGCACGGCCTGTCGTCGTCTCCGGTGCTGCATGACGACACGCTCGTGCTCCAGGTCGATCAAGACGGCGGCGCCTACTTGATCGCGTTCGACAAGCGGACGGGCGACGTGCGATGGCGGGTGGAACGGGAGGCCGCGACCCACAGCTACGCGACGCCGACGATCTTCACCCCCGAGAGCGGGCCGGCCGAGGTGCTGGTCTCGGGGTCGCTCGAGCTCTCGAGCTATTCGATCGATGACGGCGAGAAGCTATGGTGGACGAGCGGATCGAGCTGGCAGACGAACAGCCTCCCGGTCCTCGATGGCGACGTCTGCATCGTGAGCGCGTTCATGGTGCCGTCGAACGAGTTCGGGATCCCGAACCTCTTCCCCACCTTCGAGGAGGCGCTCGAGTCGTTCGACGAGGACGGCGACGGGATGATCTCGCGCGACGAGTGGCGCCACGACGCGCTGAACCAGGCGTGGTTCGTGTTCGATCTCGACGACGACGGAAAGTTCGACGAGCGCGACTACAAGTACCTTCTCGGCAGCAAGTCGGCGACCGGCGGGCTGTACGCGGTGCGCGCCGGCGGGAGCGGCGACGTCTCGGACAGCCACGTGGTCTGGACGTACGACGGCCGCCGCGGGCTGCCGCACGTCACGTCGCCGCTCGTGGTCGGTCGGACCCTGTTCCTCATGAAGGAGGGGGGGTTGTTCACCGCGGTCGACGTCGCGACCGGCGAGGTGACGAAGCAGGGCCGCGTCGGACAACCGGATCAGTACTTCGCCTCGCCGGTCGCTGGCGGCGAGCGGATCGTGACGGCGAGCCAGTCGGGTCAGCTCGCGGTGATCACGGCCGAGCCCGAGTGGGACGTCCTCTCGGTGACGGAGCTGGAGGAGGAGACTTGGTCGACGCCGGCGATCGCGGGGAGCGAGGTGTTCGTGAGGACGCAGAAGGCGCTGTACTGCTTCGGGTCCTGAGGCGCGTCGCGTCCTGCGTCCGGCGCGCACCGGCCGGGTCATCGCCGCCGCCCGTTCGGATCGGGTGGGCGGCGCCATTGGACGCGGGTGTGTAGGTTTGCGGGGCCTCGGTTCCGGCTCCGGTTTCGGCTCCGGTTTCGGCTCATGGAGTGGTTCGATGTGCTATCGGCGCGCGATCGTGATTGCCGTTCTGTCGTTGGGCGCGGGTCGCGGGTGGGGGGCGGTGGAGCCCGAGAACGTGTTGGTATGCGGGCCGTTCGCGGTGGCGCCGGCGCAGTTCACGGGGAAGGAGGGCGCGAAGAAGGTGGAGTTCATGCCGGAGTTCGACGTGGTGTCGCTCTGGCCGGACGATGGGGACGAGGTGGAGTGGCTGCCCGGCGCGGAGGGGCGATGGACCGAGACCGCGGCGGGCGAGGGCGGGGTTCCGCTGTTCGGCGGCGCGATGGCGGCGGTGACGTGGATGGCGGTCTACGTCGAGGTGGATCGGTACACGAAGGTCGACGCGGTGGTCGAGGCGCCGGGGGAGATTCGCCTGTACGTCGACGGGAAGGCGGCGGGAGAGTCGGGGAGCGAGGAGGCGGAGGCGAGCACGGTGTCGCATGGGTTCGCGGCGCGCACGGGGATGCATCGGGTGTTGGTGCGGGTGCAGCGCGGCACGGGCGAGGCGGCGGCGCTCAAGCTGCGGTTCGACGCGGCGAACGAAGAGGCGCGCGTCTCGACGACGGTGGAACCGCGCCACGCGCCGGCTTCGTACGACGAGCTTCGCGCGGTGCAATCGATGTCGGGGCTGCTTCTCTCGCCGGACGGGGACCTGCTCGCGGTTCGGCGCAGCGAGGACGACCCGGACGGAGATGGCCGCTGGCGGCGGCTGGACGTGGTCGCGACGGGGTCGGGTCGGGTGCTGGCCGCGTGGCTCGGCGGATCGGGGGCGAGCGCGGTGGCCTGGCGGGGGGATGGGAAGGCGCTGCTGTTCCGCGACGGCAACGACCTGTTCGTCTGGAGTCGGATCACGGGGGAGGTCGAGCGCGTGCTGCGGGACGCGCCCGGGCTGAGCTCGGTCGCGTGGTCGCGCGACGGATCGCGGCTCGTCTTCTCGTCGACGCGCGGCGCGGCGGAACCGTCGAAGGAGGGCGCGCGGAGGCGGGTGGAGCTGCGCGAGAAGCTCGACGATTGGCCGACGCGCCCGCACCTTCACCTGTTGGAGCTGGCGGCGGGCGTGCGGCGGCGGCTGACGGTGCCGGGCGATTGGGTGCAGGACGCGTTCGCGTGGATCGACGACGGGCGCACGCTGGTCTACCTGGTGAACCGTCCGATCGGCGCGCGGCCGTGGTTCGTGACGGACGTGCATCGGATCGATACGCGCTCGTTCGAGGACCGGGTGGTCGGGACGTTGACGATGGGCTTCGAGAATCGACCGGGTCTCTCCGGGTTCACGGTGTCGCCGGATGGGTCGCGCGCCGCGTTCGTGGGGCCGCCGTCGGAGCTCGGGGACGACGTGGAGGTGGAGCCGAACGCGTTCGATCCCGACCTGTTCGTGATGGACCTCGAGACGGGCGAGTGGTTCTGTCTCACCGAGGGGCTCGACGCGTCGGTGAACGGCAACCTGCAGTGGAGCGAGGACGGAAGCGCGATCTACTTCGTCGCCACCGAGGGCTCGCGACACGTGCTCGTCACGGCGACGCTGCCGGTGGACGGCGCGGCGGCGCGGTTCTCGTCGACGAGTGCCGGGGGCGAGTCGATCCAGGACCTCAGCATGAACGCGAAGGGCGCGTTCGCCGCGGTCGCGAGCTCGACCGATCGCCTGCCCGCGCTGTTCGTGCGGCGTCCCGATGGGACGAGCGGCGGACCGAGGTTGCTGCTCGATCCGAACCGGGAGCGGCACGAACGCTTCGCGCTGTCGACGGCGGAGGACGTCGCCGTCGTGGGCGCCGACGGATCGTCGCTCGACGCGTGGCTCTTGCGACCGGCGCGTGGCGACGGCGGGACGAAGCTGCCGTTGATCGTCTACTACTACGGCGGGGCGACGCCGACGCTGCGCGGCTACAACGAGCTGCATCAGTTCCTGGCTGCGAACGGGTACGCGGTGTTCGTCGTGAACCCGCGCGGAGCGAACGGGTACGGCCGCGCGTTCGCCGATCAGCACGTGGCGGACTGGGGCGAGAAGGCGGGCGCCGACATCCTGGCGAGCGTGGAGTCGCTGCTCGCGGCGCGTCCGGACCTCGACGGCGATCGGGTCGGATGCTACGGCGGGTCGTACGGCGGATTCATGACGATGTGGCTCGTCGCCCACACCCGGCGGTTCAAGGCCGCGGTCTCGCTCTACGGGATCAGCAACCTCGCGTCGTACTGGGGCGACGGGATGTGGGGTTACACGTACGGCGACCAGGCTCTGGCGCGCAAGTACCCGTGGTCCGATCCGAAGTGGTTCACCGACCACTCGCCGCTCTTCCTGGCCGATCGGATCGAGACGCCGCTCCTCCTCCTGCACGGCGACGAGGACGGCAACGTCCCACCCGGCGAGTCGGAGCAGATGTTCACCGCGCTGCGCATCCTGCAGCGTCCGGTCGAGATGGTCCGCTTCGCCGGCGAGGACCACGGCCTACGCGGCACGTGGAAGAACCGCGTGGCGCACCGCACGATGCTGCTCGACTGGTTCGACCGTTACCTGCGCGACCGGCCGGCCGCGTGGGAAGCACGGTGGTAGTCACTCCTCCTGCTGCGCCTTCAGGGTCCGCGCGAGGAACGACCGCACGACCTCCCACGCCTTGGTCGCCGACTCCTCGTCGTAGCGCGCCGAGGAAGGATTGGCGAACGCGTGGTTTGCGTCGTAGCGGTGGATCTCCGCGTCGACGTCGGCTTCCTTCAGCGCGGCTTCGAACGCGTCGACGACCTTGGGCGGGATGCCCCGGTCCTCGTTGCCGAACACGCCGCAGACCTGCGCCTCGATCCGCTTCAGCTCGTTCGCGTCGGTGACGAGCCGCCCGTAGTAGATCACGGCCGCGTCGAGGTCGTCGAGCTCGAGCGCCGAGCGGAGCGACCAGCCGCCGCCGAAGCACCAGCCGATCGTGCCGGTGCGGCTCGCACGGACGCGGTCGTCCTTCTTCAGGAACTCGTGCGCGGCGCGCAGCGTCTTCAACGCCTCCTTCTCGTCCACCTCGCGCATGAGCCGCATCGCGTCGTCCTGGTTCGTCGCGACCTCGCCGTAGAGGTCGACGGCGAGCGCGGCGTAGCCGTCGGCGGCGAGGCGGTCGGCCCAGTGCTGGATGTTCGGGTTCAACCCCCACCATTCGTGGATGACGACGACGGCGGGGAACGGCGCCGTCCCCGAGCGGGGCAGGCTCAGGTAGACCCGATCGCCGGTGGCGAGCTCGATCATGCTTCCCTGTGGCGCCGGCGCCTCCTCCTCGCTCAGCTCGTGGAGCTTCTTGAACTCCTCTTCGGTGAGGACCCCGGTCAGGCCCGTGTCCTTCGGCACGTCGGCCGCGCTCGACTTCGGATTCGCGGGCTCGGTTCCCGTCCCGGTACCCGTACCCGTACCCGTACCCGTACCTTGGAACACGATCGACATCAACAGGGCGACAAGGGGGAACGACATTGGTTCATCCTTCGGATCGTCAGCGGTCGCGCGGGCGTTTCGTGCGGACGCCAGCATGTCGACCATCGCGCGCATTGTCCACGTCGCGGCACCCTTGACGGTCGTCGAGGCGGTGACACCATGGGCCCATGGACGCGATCCGTACCGACGACGGCGACCGCGCGCACCACCCGCTCGTCCCGGCCCACGAGTCGCCGCGCGAGCTGACGGCGCGCGCGATCGTCATCGGGGTCGTCGGTGGGACCGTGTTCGGCGTCGCGAACGCGTACGTCGGACTGCAGACGGGGTTCATCGTCTCGGGATCGATTCCGCTCGCGCTGATGATGGCCGCGGCGACTCGGATCCCGCGCCGCGACCCGTCCGGGGTGCTGCTCGAGACGACGCTCGCGCAGGCGACAGGATCCGCGGCGAGCTCGGTCGCGTCGGCGATGATCCTCACGCTCCCCGCGCTCTGGCTTCTCGACGCGCGCCCCGACGCGGCGCAGCTCGTCGCGCTCGGGGCCGGCGGCGGCCTCCTCGGCGTGCTCTTCACCGCGCTGCTGCGGCGCTGCTTCATCGTGCGCGAGCACGGGCGGCTGCCCTACCCCGAGGGTGCGGCTTGCGCGGCGGCCCTCGCCGCGACCCAGGACGGCGGAGGACGGGCGGGGCTCGTCGTCGCGGGAGCCGCGGCGGGGGCCGCGATCCAGGCGATCGTCGGTGGGCTGAAGCTGCTCCACGCGAAGGTCGCGGTCGCGCTGCCGCTGGTTCCGAACGCGATCGTGTCGGTCCACGTCAGCGCGGCGCTGTTCGGCGCCGGTTACGTCCTCGGCCCGCGCGTCGCGGCGGTCCTGGCGGCGGGGGGGCTCTTGGCGGCGCTCGTGATCGTCCCCGCCTTCGCGGCGCCGGCCGAGGACGGGACGAGCGTCGCCGCCGCCTCCGTCGACCTGTGGATCGAGGTCGCCCGCTACGTCGGCGCGGGCGCGGTCGCCGCCGCGGGAGCGATCGCGTTCGTCGAGAGCGCACCGGCGATGCTCGCGAGCCTGAGAAAGCGTGCCGGCGCCTACCGCGTACGGTTCGAGATCGGCGGGCTCGGAACACGGATCGAGGACATGACCAAGCGGACCGAGCGCGAGCTCTCGATCGGCTTCGTCGGGTTCCTCGTGGCGCTGGTGTCGCTCTTCCTGACCTTCGGCCCGTTCGCGCTCGACGGCGTGCCGGCGGTCTCCACGCGCGCCGGGTCGGTGCTGCTCGCGCTCGGGCTGGCGGCGGTGCTCACGGCCGTTTCGGCCCGCGTCGCCGGACTCATCGGAGCGACCGCGAACGCGACCAGCGGTGCCGCGATCGTGACGTTGCTCGCGGCGTCGGCCGTGCTCCTCGTGTCCGGCGGATCCGGCGCGGGAGACAAGGTCGCGGCGCTGGTGGTCGGCGCGGTGGCGGCGATCGCCGCGTCGGTCGCGGGAAACGCGGCGCAGGACCTGAAGGCCGGCTTCCTCGTCGGCGCGACGCCGCGCCGCCAGCAGATCGGCGAGCTGCTCGGCGTGTCGATCTCGGCCATGGTGGCCGCGCTCGCGGTCACGACGTTCACGAAGGCGCCGGGGTTCGGCGCGTCCGACCTGCCCGCGCCGCAGGCGACGCTGACGAAGCTGGCCGTGGACGGACTGTTCGACGGCTCGCTGCCGTGGCACCTCGTCGGGATCGGCGCCGCGATCGCGGTCGTCGCTCGACTGCTCCGCGTGCCGGCGCTGACGTTCTCGATCGGCCTGTTCCTGCCGCTGTCGACGACGATGACGCTGCTCGCCGGCGGCCTTGTGCGCAGCCTCGCGCGCCGGCGCGCGGCGGACGGGGCGGAGCAGGCGGCGCGTACCGAACGCGGCGTCCTCCTCGGCGCGGGCATGATCGGCGGCGAAGGGCTCGCCGGGGCGCTCGTCGTGGGCGGGGCGCTCCTCTGGCCGGGGAGCCGCGACGGCGTCGGCGGGAGCCTCTCCGGCCCGTTCGGCAACGTCGCGGCGTTTGGACTTCTCGTGCTGACCGCCGCATGGTTCCATCGGAGCGTCCTCGGCCGAGGCAGATCATGACCGATTACCCCCATGTCCCGCTCCACGCGCCGCGGTTCGCGCCGGACGAGATGCTTGCTCGCGCGGTGACGTTCCAGACCGAGATGACGCGGCGGCGCTCCGTGCGGTTCTTCGCCGCCGACCCGGTGCCGCGCGAGCTGATCGAACTCGCGATCGCCACCGCGTCGACCGCTCCCTCCGGTGCGAATCGCCAGCCGTGGCGGTTCGTCGCCGTCTCCGATCCGCGGGTCAAGCACGCGATCCGCGTCGCGGCCGAACGCGAGGAGCGCGCGGCGTACGAGGGGCGCATGCCCGACGAGTGGCGCGAGGCGTTGCGCCCGCTCGGGACCGACTGGCACAAGCCGTACCTCGAGATCGTCCCGTGGATCGTCGTCGTCTTCGCCGAGATGCATGGGCTCGACGCGGACGGCGCGCGGCGCAAGAACTACTACGTGCAGGAGAGCGTGGGCATCGCCTGTGGGATGTTCATCGCGGCGCTCCACCACATGGGCCTCGCCACTCTGACGCACACGCCGAGCCCGATGAGCTTCCTCTCGGACGTCCTCGAACGGCCGCCGAACGAGAGGCCGTTCATCCTCTTTCCGATCGGCTATCCATCCGCCGGCGCGACGGTCCCCGACGTGCGGCGCAAGCGCCTCGACGAGGTCGCGGTCTGGCTGGAGTCAGGGCCCGCGCAAGAATAACGTCGCATCTCGCTTGCCCTCGCCGCCGATGGCTGCGTTGCTCCTCCTCAGCGTATCCACCAATACGCTTCGTCGTCGCGCCTTGCCCTCGGCGGCGATTGCTGCGCGTGGATGCGACGTTATTCTCGCGCGAACCCTAAGCGCGGGCGCGGCCTCGACGCGCCGATTGCCGTCAACCGACTTCGCGCGACAAGAACTCGGTCAGGCGATCGACGGCCCGCCGGAGCGCGGGCGTGGGCCCCGCGAACGGATGCCCGGCCCCGAACGTGTGACCAGCGTCCTCGAGGATCATCGTCTCCGCGCCGCCGTGCGCGTCGGCCAGCACGCGTGCGTCGGACACCGGGACCGACTCGTCGGCGTCGCCGTGGATCAGGAGGAGCGGCCGATCGGCGATCGCCCGCGCGGCGGCCGGCACGTCGTGGTTGCGTCCGTCCTCGAGCTGGTGCCGCGACACCGGCATCACCTGCTTCGTGCGCACGTTGGGGAACGGATAGTAGCCGAGCTCGCGGAGCTTCTCCTCCGCGTCGGGCGGCGCGCGCGTCGCATCGGCCACCGCGGCGAGGGTGACGACGCGCTCGATGCGCGGGTTCGCGGCGGCGTGCAGGATCGCGTCCGCGCCGCCGCGGCTGTGTCCGACGATGTAGAGCGGTCCGGCCAGGAGGTCGGTCACCCCGGCGAGGTCGTCCTGGTGACGCGTCCACGTGTCGAGGAGGAACAGGTCGAGCCGGTCGAAGTCGGTCCGTTCCACGCCGTTGTGCGAGAAGTCGATGCGCAGCGCGTTCAGACCGCATTCGCGAACCCGCTCGCACAACCAGGGGAAGAAGCCCCACGCGCGGAACCCCTTGAATCCGTGGCAGACGATCACCGTCGGCGCGTCTTCGCCCGCTGCGTGCAGGTCGGCGCGGACGGGTCGTCCCGCCGATCCCTCGAACGTGAGGGTCTCACTCATCGCGGGGCTCCTCCCTCGGCCGCCGGCCCGCGTCCTTCTCGCCGGCGCGCGGGTCGAGCTCGTGGGCGCGGTCGAAGTGCGCCCGCGAGCGCTCGCGATCGCCGGCCCGTTGCCGGACGAGCCCGAGCACGTAGTGGATCTCGGCGTCCCGGTCGTCCTCGGCCAGGAGCCCGTCGAGCAGCGGCACGGCCTCGGCGGTTCGGCCGCGTTGGATCAGGAGCAGGCCGAGTGCCCGGCGCGCGGCGCGCGAGTCGGGGTAGCGCACGAGGATCGACGCGAACTGCTCGATCGCGCCGTCGGCGTCGTGCTGTACGTCGCGCAGGTACTCGCCGTAGCGCTGCCGGAGCGCGCGGACGACCCACGGCAGGTCGGTCGACGCGAGCGCCGCCGCGTATGCGGCGCGGCCCGCCGCGGGCGGCTCGTCGGCCAGCGCCCGCTCGAGGCGTGCGATCTCCGCGTCCCACTCCGCGAGGCGCGCGTCGTTCCCGAGTTGATGGGAGAACGGCGGTCGCTCGAGCCGCCGGCGCATGTCGCGCGCGTAGCGCAGGCGTTCATACGTCGTCAGGCCGATCCGCGTCGCGACGGTCGCCGCGTCGAGCGCGGCGTCGAGCGCGGGAGGGAGGTCGGCGAGAGCCCGGCCCACTCCGTCGGCGAGGAGGCGGCCGACGAGGTGGTTCCCGCCGTGCGTGAAGTGGACGTGCTCGTGGAACTGCTCGCGACCGGGGATTCCGTCCTTCGCATCGGCCGCGACCGCGGCCTCGACGTCGACGAGGGTCACGCCGGCGCGCGCGCCCTCCTCGCGGAGGATCGCGTTGACGCGCGAGTCCGCGCGGAAGCGCAGCGTGTCGAGGTCGCGCGCCGTCTCGAACGCGGTCCGGGCCGCGTCGACGTCGCCGCCGGCCCGGCGCGCCCGCGCGTACCGGAACCACGCGTCGGCGGCACCGTCGTCGAGCTCGATCGCTCCCCCCAGGAGCGAGGCGGCGTGATCGAACGCACCGTCTGCGAACGCCTCGTCCGCGGCGAGCTTCACCGCGTCGACCTCGGCGGCTCGATCGGCGCGGTGCGCCGACGCGAACGGGGGGCAGTCCGCGAGGTTGACGGCGACCGTGGCGAGGACGACCGGAACCCGTCTCGCTCGCGCGGCGTCGAGGACGTCCGTCAGGTTCGCGCGGAAGTGTTCGTACACGCTCGCGAGCGCCGGATCGTCGGACCGCACCTGCGCGTCGAGGAACTCTTCCATGCCGCGCCACGGCGCCTCGCGGGCGTCGCCGCGAACCGCGCCGATCACGCGCTCCGCGAGCTGCCACGTCCGCGCGCGGCCGAACGCGAGCCGCGCTCGGATCGTGGAGAGGCTCGGGGAGAACGGGACGAGCGGGTTCCCCGCGCCGAACGGGCCGACCACCTCGTTGTTCCCCATGTACACCACGAGCAGGTCCGGGTCCTGCTCGAGCACGTCGAACGCGATCTCGCGCACCACGTGCGAGTTGATCGCGGTCATCGCCGCGTTCACCACCTCGAACCGCACGCCGGGATAGCGCACGTTCAGGTGCATCTCGAGGCAGCGCGCCATGCCGAACAGCGGGCGGATGTCGCCCATCGCGGCCGACCCGCCGAGCACGAAGATCCTTCGAGTGCCCGCCGCCTTGTCGACCGGGACGTCGGTGGCCAGCGGGACGCGCGCGATCGAGCGTGGGAAGAACCGCCACGTGAAGGTGGGGTTCGGGACGCGGCAGCGAACTCCAGCGACCTCTTGCTCGATCGAGAACGCCGTCGGGTGACCGGCGCCGAAGAGGCGGAGTCCGGCCTCGAGCGCGCCGACCAAGGCGAACGGCAGCAGCAGCGCGCCGACGCGATGGATCCAGCTCCGGTTCCGGCGCGGGGGCGGTGCGACGGCCGCGGTCATGAGAAACCGAGCTCGAGCTGCCGGCCGCGGCCGGCGTCGTAGATCAAGTGCTCGCCGTCCCGCCGCAGCGCCGGGTGGACCACGTGCGCGTAAAGCTGGCCGGGATCGATGAGGTGGATCACCTCGGCCCCTCGCGTCGCGAAGTGGTCGGCGAGCAGGTTGCGGTGGCAGTCGACCGGGAACCGCTCGGCGCAGAGGACCGCGAGCCTCGCGCCGGCCGCCCGCGCGAGGACCCGGTCCGCCGCGGCGCGAAACTCGGGCGTGGCCATCTGCTCGGCGTAGCCGCGGAACGCGTCGCTCGCGAGCGCGGAGTGGCGGCAGTTCGGGCCCGGCTCGCGGAATCCTCCGAGCGCCCGGCCCTCGAACACGTACTCGATCGCGTGCTCATCGAGCGCCTCGCCGAGCTGCCGCTGCGAGAAGTGCGGGTAGCGGCGCGAGACAGGGCGCAGGCGAACGTCGACGAGCACGCCGATCTTCGCCGCGCCGAGCAGCGCGAGGAGCGCGTCGATGGTTCGCGCACCGTGGCCGGCGGTGTAGATGCTGAGCGTCGCGGACATGCTCGAGCACTGTAAATGACCGCGTCCGGCCGCGCGAGCGAACGTTGCCGTCCGCGGGCGGGCGATATGATCTCGGGACCTCGATCCGATCCCGAACCTCGACGAACCTCGACGAACGCGGAGTGTTGCGATGGTGGTCCGAACGTTGCTTGTCCTCGCCCTTTCCTCGTCGGCCGCGTTCGCGGGCGAATCGGACGACGTCATCGCCGGAGGGTTCGAACGGTTGACGGTCGAGAAGACGTTCGAGCTGAACGACAAGCTTGCTCCGAAGTACGCGCGCCGCGTCGCGTGGCTCGACGGTCGTACGTATCTTGCCCATGACGAGCTCGCCGGCTCCGAAGACGGCGAAGACGGGGACGGCGCGGAGGAGACGCAGAAGCAGCTCGTCGCGGTGGACGTCGCGACCGGCGAGAAGCGCGCCCATTACGACGTCGACCGCATGGTGCGCGCGCTCGGTGCACTGACCGGCGTCACCGAGAAGGAGGCGCGCTCGTGGAGCCGGCGGTCGCGTTACCGATTCTCGGCTGACCACCGGGCCGTGCTGCTGAACGAGAAGAACGACCTTTTCTTCTATCGCTTCGGCGACGAGCGCGCGCTGCGGCTCACCGGCGACCCGACCGAGGAGGTCGGCGAGACGATCTCGCCCGATGGCCGGATGGTCGCTTACATCAGCGACTACGACTTGCACGTGATCGGCACGGACGGAACCGCGGCGCGCGCTCTGACGAGCGCCGGCCACGAGAACCTCCTGTTCGGACGCCTCGACTGGGTCTACCAGGAGGAGGTGTACGGGCGTGGCAACTTCGAGGCGTACTGGTGGTCGCCCGACTCGTCGCGCCTCGCGTTCCTGGCGCTCGACGAGAGCCCGGTCCCCGAGTACACGATCGTGGACGATCGCGAGACCCGGCCGAACGTGGAGGTCTGGCGCTACCCGAAGGCGGGCGACCCGAACCCGACGGTCAAGCTCGGCGTCGTCGACGTGGGCGGCGGCGAGCCGCGTTGGATCGACCTCTCGCGGTACGCGGGGCACGAGTTCCTCATCGTGCGCGTCGGCTGGACGCCGGACGGCGAAGAGGTGATCGCGCAGGTGCAAGACCGGATCCAGACCTGGATCGACGTCGTTTCATGCAACCCGAGCACCGGGACGTCGAAGGTGTTGTTCCGCGATCGGACCGAGGTTTGGATCGAGCCGAGCGACGCGCCGTTCTGGACCGGCGACGGCAAGCGCTTCGTCTGGCTGTCGGAGCGCGACGGCTACCGCCACCTCTATCTGTACGACCGCGACGGCACCCTCGAGCGGCGGCTGACCGAGGGGCCGTGGGAAGTGGACGCCGTCCATGGCATCGATTCGAAGGCGAAGGTCGTCTACTTCACCGGCGACCGCGACGACGTGAAGGGGGCGCATCTCTACCGCGTCGCCGTCGACGGCACGCGACTCGAGCGGATCTCGGAGGAGCCGGGCTCGCACGGCGTCTCCGTGTCACCCGACTGGACGTTCTACCTCGACGACTTCAGCTCGCTGAACGATCCCGGTCGCGCGTCGGCGCACCGCACCGACGGCACGCTGGTGCGCGTCCTCGCGGAGGGATCGGACGAGGTGCTCGCGCCGTACGGACTGACCCGCCCCGAGTTCGTGAAGGTCGAGACGCGGGACGGCTTCGAGATGGAGGCGATGATCATCAAGCCGCCGGGCTACGACCCGGGCCGGCGCTACCCGGTGGTCAGCCACACCTACGGCGGCCCGCACGCGCCGACCGTGAACGATCGGTTCGCGAACCGCTTCATGCTGTGGCATCAGATGCTCGCCCAGCAGGACTTCGTGATTTGGGTCTGCGACAACCGTTCGGCCAGCGGCAAGGGCCTCGAGTCGGTGAAGGGAATCTACAAGAACCTCGGCGCCGGCGAGCTTCGCGACATCGAGGACGGGCTGAAGTGGCTGATCGATCGGGGCATCGCCGATCCTGACCGCATCGGGCTGTGGGGTTGGAGCTACGGCGGCTACATGACCGCGTACGCGCTGACCCACAGCGAGATGTTCAAGGTCGGCATCGCCGGCGCGCCGGTCACCGACTGGCGCCTCTACGACTCGATCTACACCGAGCGCTACATGGACCGCCCGCAGGCGAACCCCGAGGGTTACAAGTCGAGCTCGGTGCTCGAGGCGGCGAAGAACCTGAGCGGGCGTCTGCTCGTCATCCACGGCGTGATCGACGAGAACGTCCACGTGCAGAACACGCTGCAGCTCGTCCTGGCGCTGCAGGACGCCGGCAAGTCGTTCGATCTGATGCTCTACCCCGGCAACCGCCACGGCGTGCGCCGCACCCAGCAGCGCAACCACATGTATCAGATGATGGCGGACTACTTCGTCGAGCACCTCTGAGGTCGAGCCGGACGGGCGAGCACCTCACCAAAAAAACTCGTCAATGGTCTTGCGAGGTGAAGGGATTGGGAGCATACATGGTGTATGGGTGACATCGTACACCGTTACAGTAGTACGCCAGGACGTCCAGAACCCGTGGGCGGGCCGGCCGGAGCGACGTAACTGCCGTGTTTATCAGGATCAACACCTCGAGCGGCGTCCCGATCTACCGGCAGATCATCGATCAGGTGAAGGTGGCGGTCTCGAGGGGAGTGGTGGCGAAGGGCGAGAAGCTGCCGTCGGTGCGGGCGCTGTCGGAGGCGCTTGTGATCAATCCGACCACGGTGCAGCGCGCCTACATGGACCTGGAGCGCGACGGCGTGATCGAGACCCGGCGGGGGCAGGGGACGTTCATCCTCGGGAACGGCGCGAGCCTCTCCGACGACGAGCGGCTGCGCCGCGCGACCGAGCACGTCCGGAACGCCGTCGCGGAGGGACGGCAGCTCCAGCTCTCGCGCGCCGCGCTCGAACGGATCTTCCAGGAAGAGATCGATCACGTGTACGGCGGCGTCGCGGGCGCCGCGAAGGAGAGCAACGATGGATAGGACGGCGGTGCGGTTCGACCGCATCCACAAGCGGTTCGGCGCGACCGAGGCGCTGCGCGGGTTCTCCGGATCGGTGCCGGAGGGATCCGTGACCGCGCTGCTCGGCCGGAACGGCGCCGGCAAGACGACGGCCCTGAAGTGCCTGATCGGCCTGCTCGCTCCCGACGACGGTGACGTCTGGGTCCTCGGCCGGCCACGCGCCGCCCTCGACGTCGAGACGCGCCGTCGAATCGGATTCGTCTCCGAGCGCATGACTCTGGATCGACGCTTCACGGTGGGCGAAGCGATCGCGTACGCGTCGTTCTTCTATCCGACGTGGGACGACGCGCTCGCCCGCGACCTGTCCAGGCGGCTCAGCCTCGATCCGGACGCGCGGATCGAGAACCTCTCGCTGGGGCAGTCGCGGAAGGTGGTCCTCCTCGTCAACCTCGCGTTCCGTCCCGCGCTGCTCGTGCTCGACGAACCGGCCGCGAACTTCGACGCGGTCGTGCGACGCGAGTTCCTCGAGGTCGTGCTCGACCTGTTCCGCGCCGAGGGGATGGCCGTCATCCTCTCGACTCACCTGCTGAACGACGTCGAGCGGATCGCGGATCGCGTCATGCTGATCGAGGGCGGCCGCCTGCGTCTCGAAGCCGGGCTCGACGACCTGAAGGAGCGCGTGAAGACGCTGCGGATCGCGCCGAGGAACGGGGCTCCGCTCGGGGACCTCGCGCTGCCGGGGGCGATCCGGTCGCGGCGCCTCGGCGACGAGTTGCTCGTCACCATCGAGGACGCTCGCGACGGGGCGGCGCGACGCCGCGCCGAAGAGGCCGGCGCCCGCGTCGACGTCGTCGACCTGCCCCTGGAAGAGATCTTCATCGCGTACGGCTCGGACGAGCCGCGGACGACCTGACGGAGCGAACGGGAATGAACCTCTGGCGCATCAACGTGTGGAAGGAGTGGCGGCTCCAGCGCGAGTTCCTCGTGGACGCGCTCCTCGTCGCCGTGGTCGGCGTCACCGTGTTTCCCGGCGACGCTCCGCTCGGATTCGCGGTGATGGGGATCCTGCTGGCCGCGTCGCTCGGCGTCCGCGTCGGCGGCGACGAAGCGATGAACGACGCGTGGGAGTTCGTGCTCACGCGGCCGATCGACCGCGGGGAGTGGATCCGGGTCCGCTACCTTCTCGGGTTCCTCCCGGTCGCGATGCTCTTGTGCCTCGTGGTCGTCTCCGACCTGGTCGAGACGCACGCCTGGTTCGCGCGCCTCGTCGCCGAGCCGCTGGTGGCCGGGGTCGAGTTTCGCTTTGCGGCGTCGCAGTACCCCCCGGTCCTCGCGCTGGTCCTGCTCGCCTACTCGCTCTGCTTCTCCTTCGCGTCGCGCGAGGAGCGGCCCGAGAACGTGCGGCAGCACGGACCTTCCGGCGTGATCGCCGCGCTCGTGGTGGGATTCGCCGTCGCGGTCCTGACGGTGATCGTGGTCCGCCTCGTCGCGCCCCCCGGCTCGACCCCCGAGGACCTCTCGGGCGTGCCGTTCGGGCCGGAGACGATCGCGTTCACCGCCATCATCTTCTGCCTGGCGTGGTCGAGCTACCGGGTCGCGCGGAGCGGACTGATCGAGCGCGAGCTGGTTCCGGCCGGTGGCTCGGCCGGGCTCGTGAGGCGGCGCGGCGCGTCGGCCGGAGTGGCGCTGGCCATCCTCGTGATCGTTCTGCTCGGCGCCTTCGTCCTCTACCTATTGCTCCGCTCACCGACGGCGGTCGAGCCGGCGACCTTCGAGATCAAGTGAGGATGCCTCCCATGAGCCCCGAATTCCTCGTTCTCGCTCGCGTCGTCCTCGTGCTCGCCGGGACGATCCTCCTCGTGTCGCTCGCTGTCTTCCTGCTCGGCCGTCGTGACCGCGGCGCGCGCGCGCCGCTGCGGGTCGCGGGCGTTGCCGCGCCGGTGCTCGGCGTCCTGTTGATCGCGAGCGTCCTCGCCGCCGAAGCATGGAGGATCGCCTCGCGGGACGTCGAGCCGGACGGCGACACCGTCGTCCACCTGGTCGCAGACCCGCCTCCGAACGCGGACTCGGCGCCGCCGGCCCCGGACCGCCTCCAGGTGCTGGTCGTCGTCTCCGACGCCACCGGACTGATGCGACCGCGCGAGCTTCATGAGCGGATCCTCGAGCTGCCGGCCGACCCGGCCGAGTCGTTCGGCTTCTTCCTCGCCGCCGTCGACTCGACGTTCCAATTCGAGTGGCCCACGCGCGCCGACCTGCGCAAGCTCTTGATCGAGTCGAGCACGAGCACGATCGATTCGCATCACCTGACCCGCACGTTCGGGCCGTCGCGTCCGGATCGGATCGATCTCGGCGACGGGCGCGGCTTCTCGATCTGGATCTCGGGCCACGTCGCGGCGCGCGGCTTCGGCCTGCGCGACCCGGACCGCGTCGGCTTCCAGCTCTTGTTCCGCGGGCTCGCTCCGGGCGATCGGCTCGCGACGCGGCCGGCCGGGGAGGCGTTCGCACGGATCGCCGCGACCGTGCGCACCGAGGTGCT
This sequence comes from uncultured Phycisphaeraceae bacterium, assembly GCA_964649825.1. Lineage (GTDB taxonomy): Bacteria > Planctomycetota > B15-G4 > B15-G4 > JADJEK01 > CAZYQW01. The sequence continues at coordinate 26,494 of CAZYQW010000123.1, forward strand.
GCTCGCCTCGTTTCCCGCCCACGTCGACCCGTATCGCGCGGACCCGGTGCGGCGCGTCGCGTCGGAGTGGAGCGGGTGGGGCTTCCTCGTGCTCCTGAACGGGATCCTCCTGGTGCTCGCCGGCCGCGTCTCGAAGCTGCGCGGCGCGGCCGCGGCGACGGTCTTCATCGTCGTCCTGACGTCGGTGGCGAGCCGCCTCGACGTCGCGTACGCTGAGACCCTGATCCGGGACCCTGATCCGGACGTGCGCGCCGCGGCGGCGGTCCGTCTCGCCGCGCAGAAGGCGTTCGCCCCCCGCGCGAGCGAGGCGCTTCGACACGCGTTCGAGCGCGAGCAACGGACCGATCTGCGCGCCGCCTACCTCCTCGCGGCGGTCTCCGACGGGAACCCGATGATCTACCTGCCCGCCGTCGGCCGGATGATCGAGCGGGCCGAGGAGGATCCGTCGGAAGCGATCCGCAACGTCGCGCGGCTGCTCCGCGAGCATTCGAAACGGATCGCCTCGCCGCCGCGGTAGTCGCTTTGGACCAAGGCCGGCCGACTTGGCGCGTGTGGCCGGCCGGAACGTCGATGGTGATCGAACCGCGCACGCTCAGTTGGCGTCCTGAGCCGCGGTCCTCTATGCTCCTCGCTTCGAGACTTGAGTCCCCCTGTCCGGAGGAGAGCCGTCGTGACCGATCGCGCCAACGTTCCCGAGTCCGATCCCGCTGTCCCCGCCCTGCGGGCGTTCATCGAATCGAGCGGCATTGCGACGACGGGCGCGCGTTGGCGGACGAGCTTGAAGAAGCCGCCGAAGGTCGAGTTCGACGAGGGTCTCGAGTACTTCTGGCATCTGAAGACGACCAAGGGCGGCATCAAGGTCCGGCTCATGCCCGACGTGGCGCCGATGCACGTCTCGAGCACGATCTACCTGACCCTGCTCGGGTTCTACGACGGCCTCTCGTTCCACCGCGTCATCACCGACTTCATGGCGCAAGGCGGCTGCCCGCTCGGCACCGGCACCGGCGGCCCCGGCTACGAGTACGGCGGGGAGTTCGGCGCGGTGAAGCACGACAAGCCGGGCCTCCTGAGCATGGCGAACGCGGGACCGGGGACGGACGGCAGCCAGTTCTTCCTCACGTTCGTGGCGACGCCGTGGCTCGACGGCAACCACACGATCTTCGGCGAGGTCATCGAGGGGATGGACGCGCTGAAGGCGCTCGAGGCCGCCGGCTCGAGCTCGGGTCGCACGCGCGAGTCGCTCTCGATCGAGGCCGCGACGATCTCCGCGACCTGACCCATCGCTCGCATCCGTCGCGCCGGCCTTTCGCTTTCCCCGGTCTTTCATTCCTTGGAGCGCCGATGGATCGGTCCTGCATTCAACTCGTGGTCGCCGCGCTCCTCGTTGGCGGCGGCGTGGTCCGGGCGGATCCGATCGACGCTCGGTTCCAGGACCTCGAGCGGCGTCACGGCGGCCGTTTCGCCACGACCACGTACGGCGTGTCGCGGGAGGGCCGTCCGCTGCGCGTGCTGACGCTCGGCGCCGAGCTGCTCGTCGGCGGTGCGCCGCGGCAACCGGCGCTCCTGATCGTGGCCGGCCTCGACGGCCGCGAGCTGGGCGCGGTCGACGTCGCGTTCGGCGTCGCGAAGCGGCTGCTCGATCGCCACGCGGACCTCCTCGAGCGGAACCCGGTGCACGTCGTGCCGTGCGCGAACCCCGACGCCTACCAGCGGTTCGCGAGCGGCGGCGGGCCGGCCGATTTCGGCGGCGCGCTCCGGCCGGACGACCGCGACCGCGACGCGCGGATCGACGAGGATCCGCCGGCCGACGTGAACGGTGACGGCGTGATCACGTGGATGCGCGTTCCCGATCCTCCGGCGTGGATCCCGCGGACGCACGTCGTCGACGACGACGAGCCGCGGCTCTCGCGCCCGGCCGACGTGAGCAAGGGCGAGGCCGCGACGTTCGCGCTGCTGCCCGAGGGACGCGACCAGGACGGCGACGGGCGCTACGCCGAAGACGGCCTGGATGGCGTCTCCTTGGACCGGAACTTCCCGCACCAGTGGCCGGAGCACGGCGATCACGCCGGACCGTTCCCGCTGTCGGAGCCGGAGACCCGCGCCCTCGTCGAATGGATGCTCGGCCGCGAGGACGTGGCCGCGGTACTCGTCCTTGGCGACGGCGACAACCTCTTGAACCCGCCCGGCGACGGCGGGAACGACGAGACCGGGCGAGCCCCGAAGGGACACGAGTCGAACGACCACGCCGTCCACGCCGAGATCGCGAAGCTCTACCGGGAGCTGACCGATCGCAAGGAGGCGCGCGCCGCGCGAAACGAGGGCTCGCTCCAGCGGTTCGCGTACGCGCAGTACGGGACCCCGACGTTCGCCTGCGACTTGTACGCGCCGCCCAAGCCGGAACGGAAGGCGACGGCGGAGACCGACGGCCCCGACGGAAAGGACGGAAAGGACGGCCCTGACGGAAAGGACGGCAAGGACGGCAAGGACGAGAAGGGTGAGAACACGGTCGGTGCGGACGAGGACCGTGGCGGCGCGGCGGGCCGATCCGGCCGCCCGCGAGGCGTCGGCGCGATGGGCGGCGGCCGGGCTGGCCGGTCCGGCGCGACCGAACGCGCCGCCGCGCCCCATGCGAGCGGCGGCCCCGACCTGGACCTCGACACGCAGAAGCGCTGGCTCGCGGTTGCCGATCGCCTCGGCGCCGGCTTCGCGGCCTGGACTCCGTTCGAGCATCCCACTCTCGGCCGCGTCGAGGTCGGCGGCTTCGTGCCCGGCTTCACCCGTTCGATCCCCGTCGACGCGATCGACGGCGTCGTCGAGACGCACGCGAAGCTGGCGGCGGCCGTCCTGGAGCGAATGCCCAGGGTTCACGTGCGCACCCCGAGCGCCGAGCGCCTCGGCGAGCGGCTGTTCCGCGTCCGGCTCCAGATCGAGAACCAGGGTCGACTGCCGACGATCTCGGAGATCGGCGCCCGCGTGCGGAGGCTCACTCCGTTCGTCGCGAGCATCGATGTCGCGGAGGACCGGCTCGCGGCCGGGGCGCGCCAGTCGCGGACCTGGTCGATCCCCGGCGGCGGCGAGATCTCGTTCGAGTGGATCGTGATCGGTCGGCCCGGCCATGAGGTCACGTGCGTCCTCCGCTCGTCGTTCACCGGCGAGCGCCGTCTGGTCGTAAAGCTGCCGGAGGACGCGCGATGACCCATCGGACCGTCACCCTCATGTTGCTGGTCCTCGCGGCGGTCGCGCCCGCGGGCGCCCAGCCCGCGCTCGAGAGCCTCGTGCCGATCTCGTTCAACCGCTACTACCGCTACGACGAGATCGTGTCGCACCTGCGCGCGTTCGAGCGCGCCTACCCGGAGCTGGTCTCGGTGCACACGATCGGCCGGAGCCTGCAGGGGCGCGAGCTGGTCGTCGCGACCGTGCATCCGAAGAAGGGCGGCGACGACCGTGGCAAGCCGGCGATCTGGATCGACGCGAACGTCCACGGCAACGAGATCCAGGGCGCGGAGACGGTGCTCTACACGATCCAGTACCTGACGAAGGCGTACGGCGCCGTCGCCGACCTGACCGAGCTCATGGACGCGACGGTCTTCTACCTCCTGCCGTCACAGAACCCCGACGGCCGCGAGTACTGGTTCTCCCACGCGAACACGTCGAGCTCGAGCCGCTCGAACCAGCGACCGGTCGACGGCGACCTCGACGGGCGCTTCGACGAGGACCCGTACGACGACCTCGACGGCGACGGCTCGATCACGACGATGTGGCAGGAGGACCCGGACGGCGACTGGGTGAGGGACGAGAAAGACCCGCGCATCTTCCGCCGCGTCGAGGCCGGCGAGCGAGGGAAGTGGCGGCGGCTCGGCTCCGAAGGAGTCGACAACGACGGCGACGGCGAGATCAACGAGGACCCGCCGGGCGGCGACGACATGAACCGGAACTGGCCGAGCGATTGGCAGCCGACGTACGTCCAGTTCGGCGCCGGCCCCTATCCGTTGTCGCACCCCGAGACGCGAGCGATCGCGGCGTTCATCCTCGACCACCCGAACATCGCGGCGGTCCAGAGCTACCACAACTCGGGGGGCATGATCCTGCGCGGCCCGGGCGCCGAGTACCGCGAGCGCGTCGTGCCGGCCGGCGACGTCCGCGTCTACGACGAGATGGGCGAGCTCGGTGCGAAGCTCCTGCCGTTCTACCGCTACATGATCATCTACAAGGACCTGTACACGGTTCACGGCGGCTTCGTGAACTGGACCGCCGAGGGGCTCGGCATCTTCAGCTTCACGAACGAGATGTGGTCGTCGGCGAAGTGGTTCCAGCGCGAGAGCGGCCCCGGCGAGGGGCGCGGGCGCGACGGCGACGCGGACGACCCGTACCTCGCGGTCGACCGGCTCGTCTTCGGGCAGACGTTCGCCGACTACGCGCCGTTCGATCATCCCACGCTCGGCAAGGTCCTGATCGGCGGCCCGAACCGCTGGGGGTCGCGCGCAACGCCGCTCTTCCTGTTGGAGGAGGAGTGCCACCGGAACTTCGCGTTCACGGCGTACCATGCCGACCAGATGCCGCGGCTGAAGCTGGAACGGGCCGACGTCGTCGCGAAGGCGGCCGGGCTCTATCAGCTCACCGTCGAGGTGGAGAACGAGCGGCTCATGCCGACCCGGAGCGGGATCGCGCGCGCGAATCGGATCGGCGCGCCGGACGTCGTCACGTGCGAGCCGGCGGCGGGGCGGGTGCTGGCGGGGGGGCCGACCGAGCGAATGTCCGCGCCACGGTTCGACGCGACGCGCCACGAGGCGAACCGGCTCGTGCACGACGCCGGCGTGGGAAGCCGCGGCCGCGCGTACTTCCGGTTCCTCGTCGAGGCGCCGGCCGGCACGACGGTCACGGTTCGCTACGAGGCGGAGAAGGCGCAGGACCGCGCGCTCGAGCTCGTTCTTCGCTGAGCGCCAGCCGCTCGCCGGGCCGCGTCAGCCGTTGTCGTAGACCCGCTGGATCCACTGATCGATGCGGCGTTCAAGGATCGGCAACGGGATCGGCCCGGCGCCGAGCACGGTCTTGTGGAACGAGCGCAGGTCGAACAGCTTCCCAAGGCTCGCCTCGGCCTTGGCGCGAAGCTCGCGGATCTTGAGCTCGCCGAGCTTGTAGGCGGTCGCCTGCCCCGGCCACGCGATGTAGCGATCGACCTCGCTCTCGACGTTGATGCGGGTCAAGGCGGAATTCTCGAGCATCATCTCGATCGCGCGCTCGCGCGTCCACCCGAACGCGTGGATCCCGGTGTCGACGACGAGGCGAAGCGCGCGCCACATCTCGAACGAGAGGCGGCCGAACTCGTCGTACGGGTCGGCGTAGAGACCCCGCGGTCCACCCCCCATCTCCAGCCCGAGGCGCTCGGCGTAGAGCGCCCATCCCTCGACGAACGCGTCGTAGCCGAGCGTCTGACGCCACGGGTGGAGATGCTCCAGCTCCTGCGCGATCGCGATCTGGAGGTGATGGCCGGGCACGGCTTCGTGGAGGGCGAGCGGGACCATCTCGTAGCGCGGGCGCATGTCGAGCCGGTGCGTGTTGACGACGAACGCGCCGGCGAGCCCGTTCTTGAGCGAGCCTTCGTAGTAGTAGGCGGAGGGTGCGGCCTCGCCCATGTACGGCGGCATCTCGCGCACACCGTACGTCAGCCGCGGGAGCTCGCGAAAGAGGCGCGGAAGCTCGAAGTCGATGCGTTTGCAGAGTGCGCGGTACGCGTCGAGGAGGACCTCCTTGCGCTGGAACACGAACCGTGGATCGGTCCGGAGAGTCTCGGTGAAGCGCCGCAGGAGCGCGGCGTCGTCCTCCCCCTCGGCGCGGCCGAAGCCGGTCCGGCGGATCACGTCGAGCATCTCGCCGCGGATGCGCGCGACCTCCTTCTCGCCGAGGTCGTGGATCTCCGGCGCGCTCTGTTCGAGCGTCGTGAAGTGGCGCAACCGGTTCGCGTAGAGCGCCGCGCCCCCCTCGACCGCGGAGATGCCGATCGACGTGCGGGCGCCCGGCAGGTATTCGTCGGCAAAGAACGCCTCCAGCTCGCGCATCGCGGGGACGACGCGCGTGGAGATCGCGCGCCGCGCGCGGGTGAGGAGCTCGTGGCCGGGGTCGAGGCTCCGAAACGGCACGAAGCACGGATGCTGCGTCGGGTCGGTGACGAACGCCTCGGCCGACGTCGCCTGGATCTGCCGCGGGACGGCGGTGAGCACCACGCCCGGCGGGGTCCGGCCGGAGGCGAGACCGGCCCGCAGCAGCGCGATCAGCGCGCCCACGTGGTCGGGGACCGCTTCGAGCCGATCGAGGTAGGCCGCGAGCTGCTCGTCGCCCGCGACGGGGACGCGGTCCGGGAGCTGCGGCAGCCAGAGCTGGATCCCCTGCTGCTGCGTGATCGGCATCGCGTCCAAGCGGAAGGTCGCCGCCGCGGCACGGTCCTCGAGTTCGTGGCGCAGAAGCTCCGCGTCGATTCGTTCCCTGGCACCGAGGCCCTCGACATCGATCTCGTTCAGTCGGTCCAGGAACCGCGCGTCAGCCGCCTCGCGTGCCACACGTGCGTCCTCCGAGAGATCCGGAAGCCGCGAGTCGAAGCGGCGGAAACCGCGCTCGCTCGCGAGGACCGGATCGGCCTCGAGCCGTGCCTCGAAGACGTCGTCGAGGAGTTGGTGGAGCATTTCGGTCTCCTTGCCGGGAGCGAGGAGAGGCGCGATGAACAGGAGCAGCGGGCCGAACGTGAGCATCGTCGTCGATTCCCGTCGAATCCAAAGACGCATCTAGCCTGACGCGCAGGACGCGGGGGGTCAATCTTCGATCGAGGCGGATCGAGATCGGCGCTCGACAAGGAGTCTCGAGGAGTCCTAGATTGAAACGCGTGCCCTGGAACCGAGACGCCCTCCTTGCATCCGTGTGTCTGCCGCTCGCGCTCGCCGCCTGCCGGAGCGAGCCGCCCGCCGCCGACCCGGCCGTGTTGGCGCTCGACCGTGCTCGACTGGAGGACGGTCGCCGCGCGGTCGAGGAGCTGATCGCAGGGGGCGAGATCGACCGGGCCGTGCGCGTGGCGGAGGCGATCGAGGAGATCGACCCGTACGCCGCGGAGTCGCACCTCGCCGTGTCGGAGGCACAAGCCGCGCGTGCGGTGCGCGACCTCGAACCGCGCGCGTACGACGAGGCGGTGCGGCGGGCCACGTTCGCGTGCGAGGCGGCACCGCGTTCGGCCGACGCGTTCTACGCGCGCGGAAAGCTGCAGTTCGATCGGCGGCATTTCAGCCGGGCCGACGTCGACTTTCGTCGCGCGCTCGAGATCGATCCTCGCCACGCCGACGCGCTTCGCATGAACGCGTGGACGGCGAGGGCGCTCGGGCGTCCCCGCGCGGAGCGGGCCGCGTGGGAGGCGCTCGTCGCGGCGCGGCCCGACGACGGCCGCGCCGCGTATCGGCTCGGCGAGTTCCTGACGCGGTCGGAGGCCGGCGAGGACGTGGCGGCCGGCCGAACGTGGATCGAGCGTTCGGTCGAGCTCGCCCCGAGCGATCCGTTGCTCCTGCAGGGCCTGGCCCGGCTGCGCGCGGACGAGCAGCGATACACCGACGCCGAGGCGCTGCTCCGGCGTGCGGTCGACGCCGCGGCCGGCGACTCGATCCGCGAGGCCGACGCGTTGTTCAACCTGGGCGCCGCGATCCAGGCGCAGGGACGCCTCGCCGCGGCCCGCGAGATCTACGAGCAATGCCTCGCCGCGAACCTCGACGATCACCGCGCGCGAGGCAATCTCGGCTTCGTCCTGCTCGAGATGGGGGAGAAGGCGGAGGGACGCCGGTTGCTGCGCGAGGCGCTCGCGAAGGAAGAGAGCGCGCGGGTGCGCGATCGCATCGAGGCGCTGCTGTCGAAGTCGGAGGCCGACGACGCGTCCGATGACGACTCACCGGATGACGACGCGTCGAGTCCGATCGAGGTGATGCCGTGAACGGTCCCCGCTATCCCGCCGACGAGGAGGCCGCGCTCAAGCGCTGCTTCGTCATCGATCGCATCGACGGCAAGCCGATCCTCGCCGGCCACGCCGACTGCCCGGATTGCGACAATCCCCTCTCCCTTCATCCAATGGGTCGCATGGACCTCACCGATGACGGCGTCCGCGTGCACCTCCGTGTCGAGTGCTCGGAGTGCGGCTGCGGCCTCCGGCTGGTGGAAGACTTCGATTGGGGCCCGTAGCTCAGTTGGTTAGAGCAGCGGACTCATAATCCGTTGGTCCTCGGTTCGAGTCCGAGCGGGCCTACCATCGAAGTGTCTCGCGGGGGGGCGCAGGGGAGCGCGTATACCAACGCCATTCGCCGATTCTCGAAGGTTGGCGTTTTCGGTCTCCGAGGTCGGATCATTGCAGCCGCTCGCGTCCGATCGCACCGATTCGCGCTGCAAGTGCTGGGGAATCTGCTGGGGGTGCTGGGGGTGCTGGGGGTGGATCTCGCCCCCCGCGGCGACCCTCGCGGACTCGCCGCTCGTTTTTTCCGCGGTCGCGACCCGGTCGAGAGCGCGCGAGAGATCGTCTTGGTGCACGTGGGAGTACCGCCCGATCGTCAACGTCGGGTCGGCGTGTCGCGCGAGCGTCTGCGCCTCCTTCACCGTGGCGCCCGAGCGGACGACCCGGGAAACGTACGTGTGCCGAAGGGCGTGGAAGTCCGCGACGCGTCCGTCTTCGTCCTCGGCGTCGATCCCCGCGGCCTCGAGGTCGGCCGCGATCATGCGCGAGGTCTTCTGCTCGATCCTTCGGACGTCGAATACGGACCGATCCGCCGGCTTCGTGGCGACCCACGGGCGGAGCACGGCCGCGAGGCTGGGATGGATCGGCTGTTCGTCGCGCCGGCGGCGCTTGGAGTACGCGGCTTCGACGACGACGATCGGCGGCTCGGCGTCGAGCCGGAAGGAGGTCCGCGTCAGGGACCCGAGCTCGGACGCACGGAGCCCGCTCCCGGCCGCGAGGCGGTAGAGCATGGCCCGATCGTCCCCCGTGAGCCCGAAGCGCGTAGGGCCGCTCTCTGCCGCACTCATGAGCCGCTCGATCTCCTCGGGAGAGAGTTCGCGGCGTTGGCGCCGGCGGTCGGTCCACTCGGGGAAGCCGGGGACGTGCGCGAGCGCGTCGGATGCCGTGCGGCCGTCCCGCGTCAACCAGCGGGAGAACGACTTCATGGCGCGGAGCGCCTTGTTCAGCGAGCGAAGCGACAACCCTTCGGCCCGCCGCCGCCCGAGCGCGGCGAGGACCGAGGAAGGCGCGACGTCGGAGATCCTCTCGATCTTTGCGTCGGCGAAGGTTCGAAGCGCAAGCGTCTCCGTCTCCGTGGCGTGCTTCTGCGTCCGTCCCGCGTCGCGGAGCGACGCCGCGTACTCGGCGACGTGCTCCGCGATCGGCCGGGCCTCGGCCGCGGAGAAGCGGTCCGTGCGCGTGTCGATGATTCCCGCCTTCCGGAGCGCGACCCGCTCCGCGATGTCCGCGGCGATCCTCTCCGCGGCGCGCTTGTCCGTGGTGCGGGAGGACCGCTCGCGCCGCCGGCCGTCGGCGTCGACGTAGTGAATGAGCCAGGGTCCGCGACCGTGGCGCTTGAAGACGCTGGCCATGCCGTCACCTCCGAGGTTGCGCCGACTCTACCGGCGTGGGGGGATCGGTTGAGGGTGGAAAGGGTGCGGTGCGCATCACGGATCCTCGAACCGAAGCATCGCGGACCGGAACCGAAGCTTGACCACCCCGGTCGGGCCGTTCCGGTTCTTCGCGATGGCGACCACCGCGTGCTCCCCGGCCCCGCCCGCGGTGGGGCGGCAGAGCAGGAGCACGACGTCCGCGTCCTGCTCGAGCGAGCCGGAGTCGCGGAGCTCCGAGAGCCGCGGCATACGATCATCCCGAGATTCTGGACCGCGGTTGAGCTGCGAGAGCGCGACAACGGGGATCCGGAGCTCGCGCGCGAGGAGCTTCAAACCGCGAGAGAGCTCCGCGACCTCGAGATTCCGCGTCTCCGCCCGCGGGCTCTTCACGAGCTGCAGATAGTCGACGATGACGAGATCGAGCCCGGCGTGGCCGGCGATGCTCTTGGCACGCGCGCGAATCCTCTCGACCGTCGCGGCGGGGTTGTCGTCGATCTCGACGCGCGCCGTCTGGAACTCGTTGCCGAAGTCACGGACACGGGCGATCTCTTCCTCTTCGAGGTCGCCGCGCCGGAGCAGAAATGCGTCGATGTCGGCATGACCCGCGATCAGGTTGCGGACGACTTGTTCGCGGTCGACCTCGAGACTGAAGAGCATGGCCGACCGACCGGCCCGGACGACGTTGCCGAGGATCGTTGTCGCGAGCGCGCTCTTGCCGACCGACGGCCGCGCGCCGATCAAGACGAGTTCGCCCGGTCGCAAGCCTTGCAGCACGTCGTCGAGGCTTCGAAGCCCGGTCGGTAGACCCACGGGTGCCGCGTCTTTGGCCTCGATCCGCTCGAGGATCCGGGCGGCTACATCGGCCGTGGTCTCGTTCGACTCGGCGGAGTCGCGGAGCGCCCCTTGCAGGTCGGTCAGGATGGCACCGACCGTGTCCTCGAGTTCGTCTGGCCGTCCGGTCGTCACGGCTGTGAGTCCGCGCCGTAGGGCCGTCTCCGCGGCGCGAAGACGGGAGTACTTCCGGATGGTCCCGATGTGCCACGGCAGCGACTCGAGAGTCCGCGAACACTCGAGGATGTCGATCAGGTTGTTCTCGCCCCCCGCCTCCTCGAGCGAGCCGCGAGCGCGGAGCTCCGTGCCCACCGCCACGATGTCCGTTGCGCCGCCACGCGCGTCGAGCTCGCGAAGCGCCTCGAACACGAGCCGATTCCGGCGCTCGTAGAAGTCGCCCGGGGAAAGGAGCTCGAGAAGGTCGGGGATCGCGTCGCGATCGATCATCGCCGTTCCGAGCACGGCCGCCTCCGCGGTCGCGTCATGCACGACGCGGTTGTTCTCCGGCGTCGTGGTCATGGTTCGATCCCCTCGGACCGGTCGCGACGCGCCGGGATCGAGACCGGTTGAAGGCCGTCGAGCATCGACCGCGGCTCCGCCTTCGCGAGTCGGTCGAACTGCGAGACGACCGTGCCGAGATCCGGCATGGCGCCGTCCCGCCAGAGGAACTCGGGTTGCCGGTCGCGGAAGCAGCGCGAAAACCGCGCGCGGATCTCCTCGACGGAATGCGTTCGCGCGAGCGTGTCCGCGAGCCCGCGAGTCTTCGCGGTCCATGTCGGCGGCGAGCCCGTCGCCTCACGGTAGATCGCGTCGAACGCGTCGATCACGGCCTGCCGGTTCGGGTGCGTCTTCGAGGTCTTCTTCGACGTCTTCGCAGCTCTCTCGGCCGGCGCGTCAGCGTCCGGCCGGGAAGGAAGACGTAAGTCTTCCGACCCTCCCCTACGGGTCGGGTCGGGACGGGTCGGGGCTTCCCCGGGTGCTTGAGGTTTGCTTGAACCACGTGCTTGGCGGTTGGTCGAAGCACGTGCTTCGATCCTCTTCCTCCGTACCTCGCCCGACTTACGACCGCCTTTGCGACCGGAATCGACCTTCTGTGCGCGCCTCGCCGCGGCGTTCGCGCGACTCGGGTTGTAATCGAGGAAGTCGTGAATCTGGTAGCCGTCTTCGAAGCACTCCCAAAGCCCTGCTTCAACCAACTCCGAAGCAAGTGGTTCAAGCACGTGCTTCGTCTTCGTGAGCGCCGGCCAGAGGATCGGGAGAGCTGATCGCGGGATCCGTCCGTCGGTCAGGAGTCGGCCGGCGTAGCAGAGGGCGCCCACGTGGAGCGCGGCGGCTTCGGGGGAAACCGCCATGAGCTTCTCGTGGTGCGGGAAGTTGTCGTCGAGCTTCACCCACATCGGTCGGGCTCCGCGGTCACGAACTCGGTGTAGATCGCCTTGACCGCGTCGTCGACGGCCTGCTCGGTGCGGCACGATGCGAACCGGCCGTCGCGCTGTAGCACGTCGATCTCGCCGAGGAAGAGAAACGCCGGCCGGAGTCCGTGGAGTCTGATGAGGTTCCCGCAGTAGAACTGCGCCCACCGACGAAACGCGCATTCGAGGTCGTGGGTCATCGGTCGCCCCCCTTCGCTCGCTCGGCGAGCCACCGGACGAGCTCGGCGACCGGGTAGAGCCGCACGGCGCCGAGCTTCACGGACGGGATCAACCCGCCGGCCGTCAGCTCGTCGAGCTTGCGCGCGCTGATGCCGAGCGACTTCGCGGCGGCCTCGCGACGGAGACCGAGGATCGGAACGTCGTCATGGTCGACCGGCGGGACGAGAACGATAGGCTGAGGCTCAGAGCGTTGTTTGAGGGAGGTCGGTCGCGTCATGCGTCGGCCTCCTTCTTCTCTCTCGCGCGCGCCTCGAGGACGGCGAGCACGACGTCCGGGTCGAAGAGAAGGCGACGCCCCGCACGGAGACACGGTACGTTGCCGGCCTCCGCCTCCGAGCGCCCCTCTGTGCCAACATGCGCGAGACAGAACGGCCCCAGGAGTTTAGTGCGCTGAAAGACGAGAGCATCCGAAGGGGGAGCCGCCCGAAGCCAGCCCTTCAGGCTGGCTGAGCGGAGGGCGGCGGTCCGGGGGGCGAAGC
>CAZYQW010000124.1:0-126646 GCA_964649825.1 uncultured Phycisphaeraceae bacterium
ACCCAGGCCGCCGAGAAACACTGGAGGCGGCTCAATGGAGCTGCCTACATCAAGGACGTGATCTACGGAGTCGAGTTCAAGGACGGCATCAAGGTCGCCGCCTGATCAGTTCTTGGATCCACAACTATTGACCATATCTCTCGCGTGTTGCTCGTGGCCTCGCTACGGGAAGAACATCACGTCGTAGCCGTTCGTCAGCGAGTGACCGTTGGCCGCGGTCGGATCGAGGAACGAGTTGGACGGATCGACGTTCCAGTTCCAGAAGTAGAGTTGAAGCCCGGGGAAGGCGGGCAGCGGCGGCAGCGGAATCATGAACCCGCCGTTCGAGCCGCTCCCGTTGGAGCCGGAGACGCCGGCTGGCGACGGATACCACGGGATGTTGAGCGAGCCGGACGCCGTGCTGTGGTTCGTGGATGCGATCCAGATCGCGTTCCCAAGCAGCGCGTTCGCGAGCACGTCGAAGCGTCCGACGGAGCGCGGCATCTCGGGGATCGTGGTCGCGAGCACGGGTCCGCCGGGGCCGCCGGTCGGCAGCGGGACGAAGGTCCCCGAACGCGTGCTGCAGTTCCCGGCGTGGGTGGGGTCGAGCCCCATGACGTTCGCGACGGCGAGGCGATAGGACCCGCCGGTCTGGTTGTTGTCGTCGTAGACCGCGATCCCGAGGAACTCCTGGCCGAGCGATCCACCGGTGATCGAGATCGTGCGGCTGCCCGAGCCGGTGTCGAAGCCGGGGCTGAAGCCCTGACTCGCGTCGTGCGCGTTGAGACCGGACGGCCCGCTGCCGAGCGACGAGATCGCGGTCGTCATCGTTGCGTCGACCGTGCCGAGGCCGATCGACCATTCGAAGTTCGGCGCGAAGCAAGTCGTCGCGCCCGACCCGGCCGAGAGCAAGAACGAGTAGCCGGAGCAAAGGTTGCGCTCGTCGATCGAGCCGGTCCAGTACTGCATCGAGCCGGCACCGAACTGGTTGGGGTTGTCTTGGACCCAGAGCACGAGGCTCTCGTGTTCGGGCACACCGATGTAGGTCGGGGAGTCGAGGCAGAGGCTGATCTGCGTGAGCACGTTCGCCGCGCTCGCGGGATTCGGGACCGAGGCGCCCGAGATGCCGCCGAGGAAGTGGACGGACTCCGCGCCGGCGTGGCTCGTCAGCGGTCCGGCCACGAACGTGCCGTAGCCGGCGACCGACGCGAGACCGAAGTTCAGCGTGCCCGCGCTGGTCAGGTAGTTGCACGTGCCGGCGGAGGACGAAAGCGCGATGGTCGGGAACGAGATCAGGCTTCCCGGAGACGCGGTCATCGTGACGTGGATCGCGTTCACTTTCGTCGCGTACGAGAGGAAGGTCGGCGAGGACGGGGAAACGTCGCGCGTCGGGGCGTGGAGGACCTCGCTCGGGAAGCAGCGCCAGATCCCGCCGAACGCCCCGTTCGTGGGCGCCTTGCCAAAGAAGTAGTCGACGCCGTTGATGAGGTGGATGAAGTTGTCGTGTCCCACCGAGGATTCCCCGTCGTAATCCACCGTGAAGCTCGCGACGTAGCGCGGAACGCCGGGCACGAGGGTCGCGGCGGTGACGTCCGCGATCCAGGTCGTCCACGTGACGGAGGGAGGAACGCACACGTTCGCCTGGATCGTGTCGGAGGAGATCACGCTGAATCCGTTCACGATGACGCCGGGACCGAGATCGAGGCCGACCGCGCCTTGGTTGATGAAATCGACCGAGGGATCGGTCGCGGTGACGGTGACGTTGGTCGAGCCGCCCCAGAGATTGTTGGGAGTGATCTTGGCGCTGATGTCCACCTTCTGGGTGTCGAAGGCCTGACCCGTGATCGGCGTGGGCTCGGTCACGTCGAGGCACGCGATGTCGGTTGCGTCTTTGTCCTTCTTGGTGATCTTCAGCTTCGACTTGGGGACGCCGCTCACGTGGTGCTTCGCGGTGTAGTTTTTTTTGAAGTTGGGGTCCTCGTTCAGCGCCTTCACAAGCGCTGCACCGACGTCGTCGTTCGTGTCGCCGTTCTTGACGACAACGCAAACCGGCCCGAACAGCTTGCCGGGGGGCATGGATCCATCCTTGCCCTCGACGCAGACCTTGCCCCCGGTTCCGCCGGCGGTGCCGGTGACCTCGATCTGCAGCTCGCCCGCGTTGTTGGCGAGGACGGCGGGCATAAGGAACGCGAAAGCCGCGGCGAAGAGCGCCCCGGCGCGAGCGAGGGATCGATTCGAGGAACGGTTTGGTGCGAACATACGAGCGCCTCCTTGTCCGCGCACACGCCAGGTGTCCGAAGCGGAGCCTTGTCATGTGCGCGGGAGTCGCGCGGCGGCTCGCACCACACGCGGATTATCCGGTCACCGCGCGATGCGCATGCGCCCGCGCAGGCCGTCGTGCTCGAACGTGAGGCCGAAGCCCACGATCGAGAACGACTCGGTGAAGGGCTTGGCCGGCGTGGCGTCCCTTGGCGCGAGCGGGTGGTCGAGTGGGGTGCGGCCTCGCCCTCGCCCTTGTGCTCGCTGGGACGCCGCTGGCCCTGTCCAGCGTTCGGCGCCAGCTTCAACGCCGGCAGCGCGAACAACCAGGCAACCGCCACGTACACGGTCGTCGCGCCGAGCGGCAAGACCGTGAAAGACTTGCACTTCGAACCGGGCTCCCCGAAGAGCCAGAACCTGAAGGCGCCGCTGAGCGATCCGGCTCCCGCCATGCCCACCGGCTGGACGGCCGGCAGCGGCACGTCGGACCATCAGTTCGTGACGACCCAGGGGAGCGGAATCAGCGGAGGGTCCCCTGGCACGTTCACCTTCACGTTCCACACCGGCGGCAACTACGCCAAGTCGACGAAGACCCTCAAGCAGGTCAAGGTTACGCTGACCGACGACGGGACCGAAGAGATCAAACCCGGCGTGAATGTGGTGGAGGAGGGTGGCCGGCCCGATCCAGAGCGCGATCGGGACCCAGACCGCGTCGTTGTAGATGTAGCGACCACGCGCAGCGCGGATCCGCGTGAGCGTGGACCGGCGCGACGGTGATCACGATCAACTGGCCGCGCGGCGAGGCACGGAGTGGAGGCCGCGAGGTATCGCTTCCCGGCTCCCCCTTTTCTCGTGTGGCCGAAGCGGTGATCGGGAACCAAGGACGATGCTGCCACGTTCCCGCGGCATCGTCCGTTCCCGAACGCGAGGTCCGACCGTCGCTCTTCTGGCCGAAATCGAGGCTTCGTCGGGCCGAACGACGCGCCGGAGCGGCGCGTTCCACACGGCGCTCACGCGCGCCGGACGGGGACCTCGAGCGCGTCGAGGCGACGCAGCATGCCTGCGCTCGCCGCCGCGAGGACCGCCATGACGCCGTAGAACGACACGGGGTGCAGGCGGGCCAGCACATGCAGGCCGATCGCGGCGCTGACGACGGTCGTGAGGAGCAGCGTGGTGCCCAGGTGCCCTTCGACCGGGTTCTTGACCGGCTTCTCGGTGAACGGGATCCGGCGACCGAGGATTCGCACCGACAGGAGCACGAGGAAGAGCACGACCTCGCTCGCGAAGATCGCGTCGGGGATCTGCTCGATGCCGCCGAACGCGAGGACGAGCAGCAGGAGCACCGCGAGCACGGGAAGGACGAACGTCACGACCATCGAGGTCATCGCGCCGCGGACGAACTCTCCCGGCCGATCGAGGCCGGAATGGCTGAGGACCCACCGAGCCTCGTGATCGTCGCTGTACCGCGCCTGCAGGATGATCGCGGGCGAATACATCGCCAGCAGGTAGAACACGCCGCAGATCATCCGCGTCTCCGAGGGGTCGGAGGTCGCGCGCAACCCGAACGCCACGCCGAAGATGATCGAGAACGCGACGATCGGGTAGACGCGAAATCGGAACGTCCGCTCGCGCCGCGAGAGCGCGCGGAAGAAGTCGTAGCCGGCGCGCGCCGCTGGCGTCCGCACGAGCCGGTCGCGGAGCAGGTCGCGCCGCGGCGGCACTGCCTTCAGCGATCGCTCGCCGCTCGCCATCGCCGCGAGCCCCGACACGAACCCGGTCCGCGCGATCCGTACGGTGACGACGAGGATGACGAGGGGGATCACCAACGCCATCGCGGCGAGCGCGCCGTTGAACGCGTCGAACCGTCCCAACGCGACCGCGGCGAGCCCTCCGTAGTGGAACGGAGGCAGCGCGACGAGGGTCCACGGGTGATCGGTGAACAGCGCGACCAGATCGACGCGCTCGGCGAGATACGGGACGATCTGGTATGAGCCGAGGAGGACCACCACCGCCGCGATCTGGGAGTAGAGCAGAACGTTTCGGAACCGCTCGAGGTCGAAGAGTCGGATCACGAGCACGAAGAGCCCGAACGCGGCCGCCAAGCACCAGATCGCGATGAGCGCCATCGACGCCCCGTAGGCGAGGAGGAACCGGACCGTCGGGAAGTGGAACGAGCCGAGGACGAGCGGCACGATCGACACGCTCCCGATCACGAGCGTGAGGTAGATCATGGCGTGCGCGATTCGCGAGACCACGATCGTCTGATCGCCGACGGGCAGCGGCGCGATGAGGTCGATGTCCGTCGTGTCGAGGATGAGCGAGTTCGCGTCGACGAGCAGCGTCATCGTGAGGAGGAACATCGTGATGAAGCACGCGCCGCCGATCGCGACCACGGGATCGGGGACTACGACCAGGATCACGCCCGCGAAGATCCCGAAGAACAGGTTCACCACCAGCGTCGCGAAGATGTTCCCGCCGAGCGGGCTGCCGTGATCCTTCGCGCGCCGCGCGTCGAGCAGCAGCCGCGTCTCGAGCAGCGCTCGGAACGCGGGATACTCGACCCCCATCGCGCGGATCGGTCCTCGGAACAGGTCGATGATCCGGAGGAGGATCGCCACGAACCGCTGGCCCCGCCGATCGCGGCTCTGCTGGCGCGCTCTCCAGCCACCGGGCATCGCCGTCACGCTCCACCGGCCGCGGCCGGCCGCCGGCCGAGCGCGTCGAGAATCGCTTCGGCGGTCTTCTGCGCCTCGCCGCCGCCCGTGAGCTCGAGGAAGATCCGCTCCAGCGTGCCCCGCGCGCGGCTCGTCTCGAGCAGCTCGGCGAACGAGCCGTTCGCGACGATCCGCCCGCCCGAGAGGATCGCGATGCGATCGCACACCCGTTCGACCACGTCCATCATGTGCGAGCAGTAGAAAACGGTGCACCCGCTCTTCGCGAGCGCGGCGATCAGCTCCTTGATCAGCACCGTCGAATAGACGTCGAGGCCGGAGAGCGGCTCGTCGAGGAACAGGATGTCGGGATCGTGCAGGAGGGCGGAGGTGATCATCAGCTTCTGTCGCATCCCCTTCGACAGCGCGCCGATGCGCGCGTGCCGGCGGGCCGCGATGCCGAAGCATTCAAGGATCGCCTCTCCGCGCGCGTCGATCTCGGCGTCGGCCATGCCGCGCAGGCGTCCGACGAGCCGCAGGTGCTCGAACGGCGTCAGCGAGTCGTAGAGCACCGCGTTCTCCGGCACGTAGCCGATGTGACGCTTCACCTCCTGCGGCCGCTCGGCGACGTCGATGCCGGCGACCCGGACCTCTCCCTCGGTGTGCGCGAGCATGCCGACGAGGATCTTCACCGTCGTGCTCTTTCCCGCGCCGTTCGGCCCGATGTAGCCGAACACGCACCCCGGCTCGACGACGAGGTCGATGGCGTCGAGCACGGTCGTGGATTGGAAGGTCTTGCTGAGGCCCCGGATCTCGATCGCGGGCGGGCGAGGGCCGTCGGGGTACGTCGCGGGGGAGATCATGGAGGAGATGTACGCGGCCGACGGGAGTTCATTCCGATCACGAACCAACCAGGATAGCGCAGCGGGGACGACTCGTCCGCACGAGCCCGATGCTCCTCGAAGGGCGGGCCGGCCGCCTCGAGCGATTCGCGCGCGAGCGCACGACCTGCGACGGCGCGGGAGGGGACGGTCATCGGCGGCGGCATCGCGGGCGGCGCGCTCGGTGGCGGCGCGGCCGGTCTCGTCTGCGGGCCCGGCGCCCCGGTCTGCGTCGCGGTCGGCGTGTTCGTGGGCGGCGCTCTCGCGGCGTTGGGCGTCGACCTCGCGTGGGACGCGGCCGCCGGCCCGCGGGACTGAGCGCCGCCCGCGCCCGACGCCACGGTTGCCCGCGCGGGCACGGCCGGACATGATGCGGGCGTCCCTCGATCGGTACTGGACCGCGCCGTGAAGCCGACCGACCGTTTCGACATCCGCGTCCGCGAAGGCGGCGACTCCGACCGGGGCGCCGAGCTCGTCGCGGACGGCGACCGCACCCCGGTCCGCCTCCCCGGCGCCGTCCTCGAGGCCCAATTCGAGACGACGCACGGACCGCTCCTCCTGATGACCGAGGACTGCCCGTACGAGGAGGCGCTCCATCTCGTGCTTCTCGACCCGAGCCTCCGGATCCTCGACCGGATCGAGATCTCGCAGCCGTACACCCCAGGCGTCGTGAAGGACATCGAGGCGCAGGGCGACGACGCGCTCGAGCTCTCGTTCCTCGGCGACGCCCGCTGGCGGGTCGAGGTCCACCCGCCCGTCCGACGCTGGCGGTGGCCGTCACCCGTGGCGCCGGCGGTACGGCGGAGGGGGTGGCCGTTCCGCACCCGCTGGCTCGAGGTCCGGCCCGTGGCCGGCACCTGACCCGCCGATCCCTCCGATCATGACATCGAGCGCCTCCTTGCCAGCGTCGCCGGAGCAGCTCCCCGCGTCCGCAGAGCGAGCGGCCCGCTCGTCGGACGAGATCGCCCCCCCTTCGCGTTCACCGGGAACACGTCCGGGAATGCCACGTGTCAGTGGAAGAACCGTAACGCTCGCGCAACCGCACGCCGTCGTCACATCCGCCGCCAGCGCGTTCACGTCCCCCGCAGCCGGCCCGCGCAGAGGCGAACGGCTTCACCGTCGACTCGGTGTCGAACCTTCGGTTCCTGCCCGGGATCGGACTCGCCGAGTCCGGACCGCCTCGACGATACGATCGCCGAGATCGAGCGCGCGGGAGAGCCTTCAGGACGTGGTCCGGCCGTCCCGCGCCGCGGCCACCGGCGCCGCGCGGGCGCCGGAACCGTCGATCCCTCCTCGGCGTCACCTCACTGCCGCACCGGCGCGGCGAGGACGTTCGACACGGAGTAGGTGTTCGTGGTCGTGTCGAGGTAGAGCGCCTGCAGCACGATCTGCGCGCCCACGAGCGAGAAGTCGGCCGGGAGCGTCGCCGAGTAGGTGACCCGGTGGTTCGCCGGGACGACGAAGGCGGGCGGGAGGAACGTCGGGTTCGGAAGCAGGAATCCCGCGGGATGAGGGACGGAGGCATTCGGCGCGACGTCCGCGAACAGCATGGTTCCCTCGCTGACGTTGCCGTTCCCGATCATCGCCACGGTCGACTGCGCGCCGATGCGGAACGGGGGCTGCACCGAGATCCAGTGTGGCTCGTACTCGTCGGCCCCGAGATCGACGATGCCGTCGAGACCCGTCCGCCGTCCGCCGTCGAAGTCCTCGTTCTGGCTCGACGGCAAGCCCATCCCGATCGCGCGGCTGGCGTTCGGGTTGCCGAACGGCGCGGGCAGCAGGTGGAAGTCGCCGTTCGCGGGGTCGGCGAGGTAGGCGGGTCCGAACACCGGCAAGGTCGTGCCACCCCCCGCGTTCTGTTGCATCAGGTTGTTGAACAGGTTGGCGAACACGCCCGTGCCCTGCGTCGTCGCGCCGGGGAAGACGTCCTGGTTGGCGCCGTTGGCGTTGAAGAGGTTGTTGAACCCGTTGAACACGACGCTCGGGCCGCCGGCGCTGACCAGTCCTCCCTCGCCGGGCAGGCCGGTCCCGTTCCCCCAGAGCGTGCAGTTGTTGACGTTCACGGTGAGGTTGCCGAAGGCGACGACGCCGGCCTGCGACGCGTGCAGCACGGACGAGGCGAACGTGATCACGAAGCCGAACGGCCCGCCGACGAGATCCGCGGCGCGGCGGGCCTGGGATCCGGCGCTGACGTCGCACTGCACGACCTCGAAGTTCAGCGGGTTCCCCTGCACGCTGTTCCAGCTCACGCGCAAGGCGGCCGAAGCGAGCGGCAGGGCCGACGCGGCGACGCGCAGCCGGCACCGCCGGACGAGGGCGGCTCCGGACGGGGTTCCCCCGCCGTCGAAGTCGATGGCCCGGTACGCGGTCACGTCGAGCTCCTCGCAGCGCAGGTCGTCGAAGCCCTGCACCCAGATCCCGCGGTGGCCGGTTTCGATCTTGAACCGCTGCAGCGCGACGGTGCCTCCGACGACCTGGAACACGGACGTCAGGACCGGGTTCGCCGGATAAGAGATGCGCGCGCCGCACGACTCCTGCGAGGACCAGCCGGGTCCGGTCCCTTCGATGGTGACCGTCCCCGCCAGGAAGATCGGGAACACTTCACCGGTGGCCTGCGAATACGTGCCCTTCGCAAGCTTCAGGTGGATGGAGGGCCCGGTTTGCTGCGTCAGCGCGAACGTGATGCTGCGGTACGGATTCGCCGGCGAGCCGTTGCTGGTGGCGTCGTCGACGCCGTTCAGCGGGTCCACGTGATACGTCTGCGCGCCGGCGGCCGCGGCGAGGATCATCCATAGGGATGAGACGAGGACCGGTCGTATGCAAGGCATGGTTTCACTCCGTCGATGGTGCGGGGGGCGGGATCGGACCTCCCGATCGCGCGCCGCCGCGGGGGACGCGGACGCGCCCGCCCACTCAGTGCGGAGGAGGCCGGTCGGTCACGCTGATCCCGCAAAGAACCTCGTGCAACCAACGCGGCCGCCGGAACGAGGTCGTGCATCAGGGAGAGACCGTCCACACGTTGATCGAGTTGCTCGCGACGATCGAGGAGCCCACCGCGGACACCGCCTGCGCGAAGAGGTTCGAGTACCCGGCGGCGGCCGAGAGCGGCACGCCGAACGTCGCGCTGCCGGTGGCATCGAGCATCCCGTTCAGGGTCACCGCGCCCAGCGGAGAGACCTCGAGGAGCTGGCCGGCCAGCGGCACGCTCACGCGATCGGCCGAAAGCAGCAGCATCACGGGCGCGCTCGGCGCCGCCGGCTGGTTCACGAGGAACTCGACCGTGGGGAAGGGCGGGCCGAGCAGCGTCCGCCACACGCCGCGCGGCGAGGCGTATGTCTCGCCGCCGTAGCGGACCGTCAGGCCGTCCGGCCCCGCGACGACACGGAAGTCCGCGATGGTCTCCGCGCCCACGGCGACCGGCACGATGGCGACGGCGTTGGCGCCCTGCGGCTCGTCGAACCCCTCGCTCGCCCCGTCGAAGAACTCACGCCGCCAGTCTTGCGGGAGCTCGAGCGTGCAGCCCGTCGGACCGAGGAAGACGTAGTTGGGGACGCCGTCGTTGCGGAAGTAGTAGCCCGTCAGGCCTTCCTGGGGCGGCTGGTCGACGGTCTCCACGAAGACGTGGTAGTCGCCCGGCGGCAGGGCGCCGATCCGGTACTTGCCGCCCGAGAACGAGAGCCGGCCGACGCGGATCACGTCGGGCGCGGCGACGTTCTGGGCGACGACGTGCGCTCCGGGCAGGGGGATCACGGCGCCGGTGGCGTCTTTGAACGTCACCGTCCCCGCGATCGCTCCTGTCGCCGCGTCGAGCGCCGCGACGTCCGGATAGAGGTCCGCGAGGGCGGACACGTCGTCCATGCTCAATCCCTTCGCCGAGGAGCCGGTGATACCCGGGACGCCCGCGTTGGCGCCGTCCGCGAGGAACTGGGAGAAGCCGTTCGCGTCGCACGTCCCGTTCGGCAGCCGGACCGTGCCCGACCAGGCGTTCATCTGGCTCACCGTCGCCATCGTGGGGAACTCGTTCTGCGACCCGACGTGGCGCGAGTCCACGAGGGAGTGACCGAGCCCGGCGAAGTGCCCGAACTCGTGCATCATGACCCCCTCGAAGTCCGTGTAGAAGAGCGTCGGGTCCGCGAAGCCGACCGCGGCCGTGCGGGTGGCGTAGACCTGCCCGACCGCGTCGTTCTCCTCGACCAGGCTCTGCACCGGGACCCCGGAGCCGGGAACCACCTCGATGGTCGCCGCGAACGCGACGTCGCACTCGACGATCTGCGCGGTCCCGGGCTGGAGATAGACGACCGAGAACGCGAGCGCGAACAGTCCGCCCCCAAGCGTGAAGGTCGTCGCCGGCTCCCAGAGCGTGACGAGGTTCGTGCCGTCCTGCGCGATGCCGGTCGGCGCGCCCGGAGTGGGGGACGGGACGAGCGACGGGGTCTCGGACAGCCGGAAGGTCGACGCCGGCGGGCCGCCGCAGGACGGGAACGACGCGCACGGCACCGCGGCCTCGTTCCACGTTCTCGCCGCGCGGATCAGGCTCTGCAGCCCGGGGCGCGCGTCGAGCGGCAGCGCCGCGAAGCAGCCCGACTCGGGGAATCCCGGCGCGATGGCGCTGCCGGTCGGACCGGTGGCGACGCTCCACGGGATCACGCCCGGCGAGGGGCCCGGCCATTTCTCGACGAGTTCGACCCCGTCGACGCAGAGGCGCTCGCCGCCCCCGGCGAACGCAGTGGACGCGACCATGCCGGCGGCCAGCAGGGCCGGAACCGCGAAGGAGACGCCGCGGGAGGTCATCGGTCGCCCCCGGCGAGCATGGCCTCGACGCGGGTGCGGAGATTCGCCAGCGGGACCTCGTCCCCCCCGGCGCGCTCGCGATAGAAGCAGTCGGTCCCCCGGCGCACGACGCGGCGGACTCCCTGCTCCAGCCCGAGCAGCCCGGTCACACCGGCCGCGTCCGTGTGGAGCAGCGCGACGATCTCGTCCCCGAGCTCGAATCGCGGAGCGCCGACCAGCGTCACCCGGCCGTCCAGCGTCCCGAGCACGCCGAACGTCGCCCGTTCCGCGTGCGCGCCCTTCCACGTGTCGAGGACGTCCAGCGTGTAGGTCGTGTGACCGAGTCCGCGCGGGGGGACCCGCGACTCACGGTGGGTCACCCGCCCGTGGACGATCGACGTCGAGGCGGTGACCACGAGCGGGAACTCCACCGCGGGCACCTCCGCCACGATGCGGACGTACGGATCGGGCGGCGAGGAGCCGACACCACGGGGCGCCAGCACGGCGACGAGCGAGGCCGCCGCCGCGAACGCGCCGGCGAGCCACCAGTTGCTGATCATCGGGATACTCCGAGTACGGGCGAGACGCTACGCGTCCGCCGGGACAGTGTTCTCGGCGGTGAGTGCTCGGAGGAGAGAAGTGTCACTCGAGACTCCCGGCCCGCGCGAGCGTCGCGACGTCCAGGCCGCCGTCCGCGTCGAAGTCCTCCACCGCCGCGGCCGCCGTCGCCACCGTCGCGGGGCCGTCGAGCACGAGGGGGGCCTCCTCCTCCGGGCGCCGGCGGCCGGCGCGAAGAGCAACGGCCGTCCGCACCCGCATACGGCTCCCGAGCCGGCGTAACCTGCCGCGAGCCGAAGCGCGCCGGGGGAGAGTCCCCGATTTCGCGCGTGACGATCCGGCGATCGCCCGGATAGTGCTCGGGGCAGTGAGTGCCTGGAGGAGAGACGTGTCACTCGAGAACAGCGGCCCGAACGATTCGAACGCCCCGCAGGGTCGCCCGAACCGGATCGGTCGAAAGAGACCGCGGGCGCTCGCCGCGCTCCTGATCGCGATCGTCGCGCTCGTCGACGGACCGCCGGCGGCCGGCCAGCCGGAGGTCCGCTACTGGAGGAAGCCGTCGCTCACGCCCCCCGCGGTCGTGAAGCGTGGAGCGGTCGAGACGAAGACGTACTTCGTCGAGTTCACGTGGGAGGACCAGCGCGGCGGACGACACCCGGAGAAGCTGGAGGTCGGCACCGAGACGACGACCACGGTCGGCGCGGGAAGCAGCTCGCGCTACGCCGGCCGCGAGACGAAGAAGGTCGAGTGGGAGCCCGCGAGGTACTTCGCCGAGTTCGTCGGAGGGAACGACAAGCCGCAACGCCTGCTCGAGGCGTGCGCCGAACGGATCGCGAGGGACCCGCGCTTCCTCTGGACGGTCGGTCCCGTCGTCGTCCGGAACGACGCGGGACGGAACGTGCTCGTGGTACCGGAGCACTGGCGGGACGAGCACGACGCGCCGGTCTCCGGCGGCCTCGATCCGATCGAGGTGCCCACCGGGAAGACGCGACAGGCGCGCCCGGGACGGCAGCCGCTCCTGGCGAGCCGTTTCGTCTGCCGGTTCGAGACGCCCGGAGGACGGACCGGCCCGTTCGAGTTCCGATTCGACCCCCGGCGGGAGAAGAGCCTCGACGTGGTCGTCGAGGAGGCCGTGCTCGCGCCGGTCGTGGCCGTCCTCGGCCGTGCGACGCCGGAGCGTCCGTTCGCGTACGCATGGACCCTGCCGGCGCGCGGAGTCGCCGTCGTGCGCGTGCGCCGGGAAGCCGGCGACGGGGCGTTCGCGCTGTCGGTCCGCGACGACGCTCGAGGCGCACGGGTCGCGGGATCGCGGCGGGACGCCGATCGACAGGACGCCGTGCTCCCCGCTCGCGCGGGCGCGACGCTGGCGGTCGAGGTGACCGCGACGGGCGACGGCTCGATCGACTTCGTCGTCGAGCTGCTCCACGTCCGCCTCGACGAGCTCGTCCTCGACCGGTCGGCCGCGTACCTCCTCGAGAAGGGGATCGAGTTCGTCGCCGTGCGTCTGCTCGGGGACGACTACGACGCCGAGCGGACCTCCGCGCGCATGGTCGAGGACCTGCTCGCCGAGGGCGTGTTCGCGCTCCTGCTGCCGCTCCTGGTCGAGCATGTCGCGTCCCGCCCCGGCGTCGACTGGACGAACCTCGACGAGGCGGCCTGCCGAGCCTTGATCGCGACGCTCCCGAACGCGGCGGGCGTCCCCGCCGAGGTGGCGCGCGGCGCGCTCGTCGACTTGGTGGCGAAGGTGCGGGAACGGCTGCTTCGCAGCGACCGGCTCCCTCCGGAGATCGACCTCCGCGAGCCGGACGATCGTCCTCGGTGAGCCGCGCGCCGGCCGGACTCCAACATCGCGTGAGGTGAACCACCGGGAGCCCGCGGCGCTCCGCGTCGCGGGAGCGTCCACCGGAACCTCGCGCGATGACGACGACCTCGGACCGGCTGCGGGCGGCTTGGTTCCACGCTCGCGAACCAGCTCAGTCGGATCTCTCGACGAGGTCGAGCGCCACGCTCTCCCTCGACCACACCCTCTCCGCCTCTGGCGCCGACGACGAATTCCTCCCCCAGCTCACGCAAGCCTCCCCTGGCTCGTCGACCACCTCCGCGCCCTCGCCGAGCCCCTCGACGGCGCGCCTGAGCCGCCTCCACCGCCGGCTGAACACTTTGCCGCTCCCGCGCCCCGACGTCGTTCACTCCCCCGGAGCGACGACGCGAGGTCCGGATGATGACGAACGACGGCAACGGGACGGGAAGTCGACCGAGGAAGATCGCCGTGCTCGGCGGCGGCGCGGCGGCGCTGTCGGCCGTCCACGAGCTCACGCTCGAGCCCGACTGGCGCGCGAAGTACGACATCACCGTCTACCAGCTCGGCTGGCGGTTGGGCGGGAAGGCGCGTTCCGGGCGGAACCGGGCGAAGCACGACCGAGTCGAGGAGCACGGGCTCCACATTCTGATCGGCTTCTACGAGATGACGTTCCGGCTCCTGTTCGACGCGTACGACTACGTGGAGCAGCACGGGCTCGGCTGCGGTGCGCCATTCGGTGGCGTGAAGCAGGCGATCCGCCCGATGCCGTCGTGGCAGCTCCAGGAGCGCTTCCCGGGCGAGCCGCGCGAGTGGCGACACTGGCCGGTACGCTTCGCCACGAACTCGCTCTACCCCGGCGAGGAGGGCCGCGCCCGGCCCGACCTGTTCGTCGCCTCGTTCGTCCGCGCCGCCCTCCGGTGGATCGTGCGGCGGCTCGGCTGCGCCCGGGCCCGTCGCGGATCGGGCGAGCGTGACGCCGACCGGCCGGCGCGTCGCTCCGCGTTCTCGCGGGCGGCGTTGCTCGTCGCCGGCGGATGCGCCTACCCGTTCGCCCGCGTGACGAGCCTGGTCCTCGGCCGGGTCCAACACCGCGTCACCCGTGCGAGCGCGAACCGGACGCTGCGGCGCGCCTTCTACACCGCCGACCTGTCCTGCGCGCTCGTCCGCGGACTCGTCGAGAACGCGCGCCGGCTGTCGAAGCCGGACGCCGAGGGGTTCCACGAGCTCGACGACGAGGACTTCATCGATTGGCTGCGCCGGCACGGGCTGACCGAGACGTCGGCCGAGCGCTCGCCGATGCTGATCAACCTCTACAAGACGATCGCGCACAACGGATGCTCGCTCGCCGCGGGCTCCGCCCTCTACACGGTGCTGCGGGTGATGCTCACGTGGACCGGCTCGCCGCAGTACCTCATGAACGCGGGGATGGGCGACGTCGTCGTCGCGCCGGTCTTCCAGATGCTCCGCCACAAGGGCGTCAAGTTCGAGTTCTTCCACCGCGTCACGAACCTGCGGCTCTCGGCCGACGGACGATCCATCGACGCGGTCGAGATGGTGCGGCAGTGCGCGCTGAAGGAGGGCGTCGAGGCGTACGAGCCGCTGTACCCCGTGAAAGGCAACCTGCAGCGCCCGATCGATTGCTGGCCGAGCGAGCCGCTCTGGGAGCAGCTCGAGCACGACGTCGCGGGCGTCGACCTCCGCAGGCTCGAGGAGCGCGAGGGACTCGAGTCGTTCCACGCGATCCCCGGCGAGCGGGACGCGACGATCCACCGCGCGCGCGACTTCGACGTCGTGCTGAATGCGATCGCGATCGGGGCGCACGCGTCGATCTGCCGCGAGCTGATCGACGCCGACCCGGAGTACGCCGCGTTCGTCGCGCGCGGCACGGAGAACGCGATCCACCCGATCGGCGGCCAGATCTGGCTCACCGCCGACCGCGACGAGCTCGGTTGGGGCCGCACGATGCCCGACTTCCGCGGGCGCGACCCGGGCCGCACGCTCTGCGGCACCTACCTCGACCCGGTGAACGGCTACACCGACATGAGCCACGTGCTCGTGGCCGAGGGTTTCGGCGGCGGCACCGGCGCGCCGCGGAGCCTGGCGTACTTCTGGGGCGTGCGGCCGGACATCCCGGAGCGGTACTGGAAGGACGGCGAGCCCGACCAGCACGAGAGCCTCGCCGACTACCTCGAGGACCACATGGAGCACTTCTGGCCGGCCGCGTACGAGGACGGCGCTTTCCAGTGGGATCGCGTCGTGTACGGCGACCCGACGAACGGCGGTCACACCGGCCGCGAGCGCATCCGCGATCAGTACGTCCCGTCGATCCCGAGCGGGTCGGACCTCTACAACCGCGCGCCGCGGGACTCCACGCGAGGTCGCCTCCGCGCGGGGGCCCTGTTCGAGCGGTGGGGGCTCGTCCTCGCCGGGGACTACATGCGCACGCGCTTCAACATCGCGCTCGTCGAGGGCGCGGTCGAGTCCGGCATCCGCGCGGCGAACGTGATCCGCGGGAAGCCCGAGCCGTACCGGACGATCGGATGAGCCTGCCGATCCTCGACACCGCCGGCGACGCCGAGGAGCGCGCGCACCAGCAGGGGCTCGCGCTGCGTCCCCTCCTGCGCGACGTGACGTCCGCGTTGTGCGCGCTGCCGTTCGCGCCGCGCTGGATCCCGGACCCGGTCCTGCGCGCGATGGTACCCGGCGCGATCGGGCTGCTCGGCTGCGCGTGGCTCGGGTGGCACCGCGGCCACCTCGCGAGCGTCGGCGGCGGGGGTCACCTGCGCTCGATCCGGGCCGCCGCCGCCGCCGCGGGCGTCTCGGCCGCGCGCCTCTACGGGATGAACGCCGTCGAGGTCGAGAGCTCGGCCTTCGGCTTCACCATGGGGTGCACCTCGATCGCGCTCGACGCCGCGCGCACGACGTCGGGTCACGCCCGGCTCGGCTACAACCACGACTTCCCGCCCGCGCTCGGCCGCTTCCTTCGCCTGCGCCGCTCGCGGCCGACCGACGCGTTCGCCTCGGTCGCGCTCGCCTACGCGCCCCTGCTCGGCGCGGTCGCGGGCGTGAACGAGCATGGCCTCGCGCTCACGCTGAACCACGCGTTTGCCACCGACGTCCGCCGCCGCGCGCCGGGCCTCTTCCTGACCCTCCTCCTCCAGGAGTGTCTCGACCGGTGCCGCGACGTCGACGAGGCCGCGCGGCGCATCCGGGACGCGCGCGTGCCGAGCGGCGGCATCCTGACCCTCGTCGACGCGGCCGGTCGCGCGGCGGCGATCGAGCGCTCGGCCACGCGCGCCGTCGAGCGCCGCCCCTCGCCGACGCGTGCGCTCGCGTCGTTCAACAAATACCGGGCTGCCGTGATGGAGGCGGTCGAGATCCCGCTCGGCGCGCGCGCCACCGGCGTGTTCGACGGCTACGACGTCCACGCGTGCAACGTCTCGCGCGCGCGGCGGTTCGACGATCTCGTTCGGCGGCGCGGGACCGACGCGCGCTGGTCGGACGACGACCTGACCGCGGTCCTGGGCGACCACGACGGGGGCCATGGCGACAGCCTGACGATCTGCCGCCACCGGGACCCGCTCAGCGAGACGCTCGCGAGCGCCGTGTTCCTCCCGGAGACGCGGGCCGTTCGGGTGCGGCGCGGCAACGCGTGCGGGGGCGGCGTCGACGAGATCGCTGTCCTCTCCGGGGAGCGCCCGGCGCTCTACGCCAGCTCCGTCCCGTAGATACGGTAGGTCTTGTAGATCCGCCCGCCCAGCTTCTCGATCGCACCGCGCATGCGGTGGTTGTCCTCGACGACGAGGCTCGCCTCCGCGCCGCGGATGCCGCGCTCGACCGCCTTCTCCCACGTGCGCACGTAGAGCGGCGCGCCGAGCGGCAGGTGCTGGAACCGCTGCTTGACGCCGAGGACGAGCACGCGCCAGACGTCGATCCGACGGCGGCCAAGCAGCCAGTGGATCCACCCCACGGGGAAGAGCCGGCCGTTCATCCGCTTCAGCACTTGGTTGACGTCCGGCAGGGTGACCGACGCCGCGGCGGGCTCGCCGTCGACGAGGGCGAACCAGACGAGATCCGGATCGATCAGGCGCTTCAAGCCGACGGCGAACCGCTCGTACTCCTCGAACGAGAGCGGCACGTGGCCCCAGTTCTGCTCCCACGCGTCGTTGTAGATCCCCCAGAACCATGCGATCTCGTCGTCGAACCGGGACATGTCGACCGGCCGGACCGTGACCTCCGGGTGGCGCGCGAGCAGGCGCTCGGACATGCGCGCGATCCGCTCCGGCACCGGCCGGACGTCGAACCAGTACGCGTACCAGTCTTTCACGCGCGACAGCCCGACCTGCTCGTAGAGGTGGGCGTGGTACGGGCGCGCGTGGGGGTTCAGGACGCAGGGCGGAGCGTCGAAGCCGTCGACGAGGAGCCCGAACTCGTGGTTGCCGTTGAAGCTGAACGGGCCGAGGGCGCGGGTCATGCCCCGCTCGCGAAGCCATGAACGCGCCGCCTCGAGGAGAGTGCGCGCGACCTCCACGTCGTCGACGAGCTCGAAGAACCCGAAGAACCCCGTGCCCGGCTCGGTCTTCTGATACGCGTGGTCCACCTGCGCGCTGATCGTCCCGACCGGCCGCGGGCCGGCGTACGCCATGAAGCACTGCACGTCGGCGCGCCGGAAGTACGGGTTGCGGGTCGGGTCGAGGAACTCCCGGCGCTCGACCTCGAGCGGCGGAACCCAGCGCGGGTCGTCGCGATAGAAGGCCCCCCAGGCGCGGACGAACGCCCGCGCGTCGCGCGGCAGCCGGACGGTTCGGACTTCGATCTCGGACACGCGGAGGAAACCACCACGCGCGTCCCCGCACGTCAAGCCGGGATTCTTTGCCGGTCCTCCGTCCCGTCGTCGTGGTCCTCCCGGGGCGCGCTCGCCGGTCGTTCGATCTTTCCGCGCGCCGGAGCACGAATCGCATGGGACCGAAGAAGCTCGCGTTGATCACCGGAGGCTCGTCCGGCCTCGGATTGGCCATGGCGCGCGCGCTCGCGCCGACCTGCTCGCACCTCGTCCTCGTGGCCCGGGACCGCGGGCGGCTCGCACGGGCCGCTGCATCGCTCGCGGACGCGCCGGCCGAGGTCCTCGCGTGCTCGGCCGACGTGACCGTGCCGGCCGACCTGGAGTCGGTCGCGGCCGAGCTTCGCGCCCGGTCGCTGTCGATCGACTTCCTGGCCCTCAACGCCGGGGTGGCGCACGTGAAGGCGCTCCTCGATCACGAGGACCTCGCGGAGCTGAAGACCGAGCTCGACGTGAACCTGTGGGGCACGGTCCTCTCGGCCCGGGTCTTCCTGCCGCTCCTCGGCGCGGGGGCGCGCGTGCTGCTCGTGTCGTCCGCGGCCGGCCTCGTGGGCGGGGCCGGCTACGGGACGTACTGCGCGTCGAAGGCGGGAATGATCGCGTTCGGCGAGTCGCTCCGTCGTGAGCTCCTCGCGTCCGGCGTGAGCGTCCACGTCGCCTGCCCCGCCGACATCGACACGCCGCAGCTCGCCGCCGAATGGGCCGGCATGCCGGCCTGGATGGACGGCATCGAGCGCGTGCGTCCGCGGACCGCGGCGCTGTCCGCGGACGAGGCCGCGCGTCGCATCCTGCGCCGATGTCGGGGCGGGCGCTTCCTGATCGTGACCGACCGCGACATCCACCTGCTGCTCCTCGCCGCGCGCGTCCTGCCGCGACGGCTGAAGGACGCCCTCCTCGACCGGCTGTTCCCGCGGCCTCCCGCGCGCCGTTGCGCGATCGATGCGACTCGGGAATCCGTTGCCGGTTCGACCGTCGCGCGTCGTGTCGACCACCGAGCGCACCACCGCGCGCCTTTTGGGGCACGCGCCGATCGGAGCCGACGATGACCACCCGACTCGAGCTGAGCCTCGCGGACTTCCTCTTCTCCGACGCCGCGAGCCCCGCGGAGGCCCCCGCCGACTTCACGGCCTGGATGCGCGAGAACCGCCGGTACACGTCGCTTCTCGAGCCACGCATGCGCGGCGCCGCCGCGCCGCGGGTGACGATCGATCGCGCGGGCACGACGCGCGAGGTGGTGAACCTCAGCTCCTACAACTACCTCGGCCTCGCGCACCACCCCGAGGTGATCGAGGCCGCGGCCGCCGCGCTGCGTCGCTACGGCGCCGGCGCGTGCGGATCGCCGTTGCTGTCCGGGATGGCCGACCTCCACCGCGAGCTGGAGACGCGCCTCGCCGCCTTCCTCGGCCGCGAGGACTGCATGCTCTTCAACGGCGGGTACGTCGGCGGGATGGGGAGCCTGTCAGGGATGCTACGCCGGGGGGACGTCGGCGTCCTCGACGCGAAGTGCCACCTGTGCCTCATCGACGGCGTGAGGCTCGCCGGCGCGCGCGCCGTCTTCTTCGACCACGACGACCCGGAGTCGCTCGACCGCGCGCTCGCTTCGGCCGACGGCCGGCGCCGGCTCGTCGTCGTCGAGGGGGTGTACTCGATGGACGGTGACGCCGCCGACCTCGCGCGTCTCGTGCCGGTCGCGGAGCGCCACGGGGCGGCCGTCTTCGTCGACGAGGCGCACTCGATGCTCGTGCACGGCGAGCACGGGCGCGGCGTGCTCGAGGCGACCGGGATGGAGGACCGCGTCGCGCTCCGGTTCGCGACGTTCAGCAAGGCGTTCGGCGGGGTCGGGTCGTTCGTGGCCGGCCCCCGCGACCTGCTCGAGTACCTGCGCTTCTACGCGCGGCCGTACGGCTTCAGCTGCGCGCTGCCGCCCGCCACCGTGGCCGGTCTCCTCGCCGCCCTGAACGTGGCGACGCGGGACGACGCGCTGCGTTCCCGGCTGTGGGAGAACGTCGCGTACTTCCGTCGCGAGGCGCGCGCGATCGGTCTCGACCTCGGCGACTCCACCAGCCAGGTCGTGCCGATCCTCGTCGGCTCGGACCGCCGGCGGCTCTACGAGACGTGCCTCGAGATGCACGAGAAGGGACTGTTCCTCGCGCCCGTCGACTACCCCTCGGTGCCGGAGGATGGCCTCCGCTACCGCGCCGCGGTCACCGCCGCCCACACGAAGGAGGACCTCGACCGCGCGCTCGACATCCTCGACGCGACCGTCGTCCACCGAGCCACCCGCTGACCCCCGTCGCCCGCCCTCCCAGGAGCCCGTCATGGTCGTCGTCTACATGTTCCCCGGACAAAGCTCCCGCTACCCGGGAATGCTCGAGAAGCTCGTCGAGCTGCACGCGCCCAACCGCGCCCTGCTCGCCGAGGCGTCCGAACTCCTCGGGCGCGACCTCGGCCGCCGCTACCGGGCCGACGACCCGGAGGCGTTCGCGCGCAACGTGGACGTCCAGGTCGGGGTCTTCCTCGCCAACCACATGTTCCTGAACGCGCTCACCGACCACGGCGTGTTCGCCGATCTCTCGATGGGGCTGAGCCTCGGGGAGTACAACCACCTCGTCCACATCGGCGCGCTCGACTTCGCGGACGCGCTCCGCACGGTCGCGCTGCGCGGCGCGGTCTACGACACTGGCCCTCCCGGGATGATGGCGTCGATCCAGCCGATCGAGCTCGACGACCTGCGGCGCGTGGTGCGGTCCGCTCGCGAGCACGGCGTGCTCGAGATCGCGAACCTGAACTCGCCGCGCCAGCACGTGATCTCGGGCGAGCGGGCGGCGGTCGAGGCCGCGATCGCGTTCGCCGAGGACGAGCACTTCGCGCAGGGCGTGGTGATCGAGCGCCGGATCCCGATGCACTCGTCGCTGTTCGAGCCGGTCGGGAGGCGCTTCCGCGCCCACCTCGAGACCGTCCGGTTCCGGCGGCCGGCGCTCCCGTACCTGCCGAACCGGCTCGGCTGCCTGCTGGCCGACCCGAGCCGCGAGCAGCTCGTCGACCTGCTCGCCACCCACGTCCACTCGCCGGTGCTCTGGCGGCAGTCGATCGATCACGTCCGAGCGCACTGGCGCGACGCAGTCTTCGTCGAGGTCGGGCCGATGTCCGTGCTGGCGAACCTGATGCACCGGAAGTGGTGTCGGAACCGCGTCCTCCGGTGCGACAGCCGCGAGGACACCGCGGCGCACCTGGCGGGAGTCGCGGCGGAGCTGGCCGGCCGCGCGCACCCGGCGGGGAGGGGCGCATGAGCGCGGCGATGCTCCGCGCGGCCCGCCGCCGGCCGCTCTTCACGCCGGACGACGACGCGAACGTCGTCGACCTCCGGGAGCCCGCGCTGCATCGGATGCTGCCGCACCGCACGCCGTTCCTCCTCGTCGACTGCATCGACCGCGTCTCCCTCGACGCCGCGCGCATCCGCGGCCGGCGGAGCATCGATCCGGGCGACCCAGTG
This sequence comes from uncultured Phycisphaeraceae bacterium, assembly GCA_964649825.1. Classification (GTDB taxonomy): domain Bacteria; phylum Planctomycetota; class B15-G4; order B15-G4; family JADJEK01; genus CAZYQW01. The sequence continues at coordinate 21,233 of CAZYQW010000124.1, forward strand.
TTCGCCGGCCACTTCCCCGGCGACCCGGTCTACCCGGGTGTGCTGCTGCTCGAGATGGTCGGGCAGGTCGGGATCTGTCTGCAGCACTTGTTGACGGCGCGGCGGACCGCCGTCGCGGACGACGACGTCCCAAAGCGCCTGCGTCTCCTGAAGATCCGCGAGGCGATCTTCGTTGGCGCGGTCCGACCGGGCGACGAGGTCGAGCTCCTCGTCCACGCGACCGATCCCGGCGACTACGTCTCGACCTGCGTCGGGCAGGTCGTGCGCGACGGAGAGGTCCTCGCGGCCGCCGCCTGGGAGGCCGTGTTCATCGACTGACGTCCCAGCCGCGCGCGCGGCCGGATCCGATTCGCATTCTCTCCACGACGAACGAGGTGTCTCCCATGACGACCGGAATCCTGGAGCGTCCGACGGCCGAGTCCGACCGGTGGCGAGTGCCGCAGGACTACGACGCCACCTTCTCCTCGGGTCTCGACGGCGCGGACCAGACCCTCCTCCGGCTCTACGCCCGCGGCAAGAAGGCCCAGTGGGACGCGTCGGGGCGCCTCGACTGGTCGATCGACGTCGACCCGGAGAACCCGGCCGAGCTGCCCGACGAGACGCTCCCGCTCTTCGGGTCGGTCGTCTACGACCGCATGAGCCCTCGCGAGCGCGCACGCGTCCGACATCACTTCCAGGCGTGGCAGTTCTCCCAGTTCATGTACGGCGAAGAGGGCGCCCTGCTCTGCGCCGCGAAGGTCGCCGCGCAGTCGGAGTCGGCGGAATGCAAGCTGTTCGCGGCGACCCAGGTCGTCGACGAGGCGCGGCATTACGAGGCGTTCTCGCGGCTGCTCCGCGAGAAGTACGAGCTCGTCTACCCGGTCAACGCCTCGGTGAAGTCGCTCCTGTCCGACGTGCTCGCCGACTCTCGGTGGGACATGACCTACCTCGGCATGCAGGTGATGGTCGAGGGTCTCGCCCTCGCGGCGTTCGCGCAGCTCCGTGACTGCTCGGCCAACCCGCTCGTCGCCGCCGTCAACGCCTACGTCATGCAGGACGAGGTCCGCCACGTGGCGTTCGGGCGCATCGTCCTCCGGGACGTCTACCCCCAGCTCTCGGAGGCCGAGCGCCGCGAGCGCCAGGAGTTCGTGATCGAGGCCCTCCACTTCATGCGAGACCGGTTCGAGGCGACGGAGGTCTGGGAGCGGCTCGGTCTCCCCGCCGACGATTGCGCGCGGCACATGAAGGAGTCGGGCGTCATGGAGGAGTATCACGGCAACCTGTTCTCGCGGATCGTGCCGATCGTCCGGGAGATCGGCCTGTTGACCCCGCGCGTGGCCGCCGAGTTCGACCGCATGGGCGTGCTCGGGTTCGGCGACCTGGACGTGGCCGAGGTCGCGGCCCGGGACGAGCGGGCGGCCCGCGAGTTCGACGCGCGACGCGCGGAGATCCGCACCGTCGCGGACCGGGCGGCCGAGGACGACTGAGCCCGAACCGCCGTTGCCGGTCTTCGAGCGAAACGTCGTGTCCCCTCTCGAGTCGAAGGCCGCGCCCCGCGTCGGGGCGCCTCGCAGGAGAAGAGCCGTGTCCGCAACCGAAACGCGCATCGTCGTCACCGGCATGGCGATCAACACGCCGCTCGGCGACGACCTCGACACCTACTACGCCAACCTGATCGCCGGCCGATCGGCGATCACGAGGTGGCGGTTCTTCGAGAACGACGGGGTCTACTCGAAGATCGGCGGCGACCTCTCCGGATACGACGTCGCGGCGCGGGTCGACGGGCTCGAGGGACGCCTGCCGGCCGAGATGCATCGTCGGCTGAAGCGGCTGTGCAAGAAGGCGCCGTTCTCGACCGCGCTCTCGATGCTCTGCGCGGCCGAAGCCTGGCGCGACGCCGGCTTCTCCGAGGCCGCGGACCCGACGCGCTGCGCCGTCCTCGTGGGGGGCCACAACCTCAACCAGAACTACCTCGTCGGCAACCAGGTCACGTTCGAGACCGAGCCGGACTACATCGACTCGATGGCGGCGCTCTTGACCCTCGACACCGATCACGCGGCGTCGGCCAGCGAGGTGCTGGGCTTCCAGGGCGGCGCGTACACGCTCGGCGGCGCCTGCGCCAGCGCCAACCTCGCGCTCCGGTCCGCGATCGACGAGATCCGCCACCACGGCCAGCACGCGGCGCTCGTGCTCGGTCCGGTGCTCGACTTCTCGCCGCTCGACGTGCAGGCGATGGCGCTCCTCGGGGCGATCACGATCGAGACGTTCGACGATGATCCGGCGGCGGCCAGCCGGCCGTACGACCTGCGGCGCGACGGGTTCGTGCCGTCGCACGGCGCCGGCGCGCTGATGCTCGAGGAGCTGGACGCCGCGCTCGAGCGCGGCGCGAGGATCTACGCCGAGGTGCTCGGCTGCACCAGCACGTCGGACGCCTGTCACCTGCCGTCGCCCTCCACCGACGGCCAGGCGCGCACGATCGTGCGCCTCCTCGACCGATGCGGCGTCCGTCCCGAGGAGGTCGACTTCATCTGCGCTCACGCCACGTCGACGCCGCAGGGCGACCTGTCGGAGATCAACGCCATCAAGCGCGTCTTCGGCGACCACGCGAGGAGGCTCAAGATCAACGCGCCGAAGTCGATGCTCGGGCACACCTGCTGGTCCGCGCCGGCGGTCGAGACGGTGGCGGCGCTCCTCCAGATGCAGCGCGGCACGCTCCACCCCTCGATCAACGTCGAGCGGATCGACCCGGACGTCGACCTCGACGTCTGCGCCAACGAGCCGGTCGACCACGAGGTCCAGGTCTGCCTGAAGAACTCGTTCGGGTTCGGCGGCATCAACTGCTGCGCCCTCTACCGCCGCTTCGATCCCGCGCGGAGCTGAGCCATGAACTACCTTGTCACCGGCGGCTCGCGCGGCATCGGCCGCGCCATCGTGCTCCAGGCCGTCGAGGAGGGGCACGACGTCGCGTTCACGTACGTCGAGCGGCGGGACGCCGCCGAGCGGGTCGTCGCGGAGGCGGCAGCGCGGCGCGCGGCCGCGTGCTGCCGGGCGTACCGCCTCGACGTGTCGCGCGCGGCCGAGGTCGAGGCCGTCGTGGACGCGGTGCTCGAGGAGCTCGAGCGTGTCGACGTCGTCGTCAACTGCGCCGGCGTCAGCCGCGACAACCTCGCGGTCTCGATGAGCGACGAGGAGTGGGACGAGGTGATCTCGACCAACCTGTCCGGCCCGTTCTACGTCTGCCGGCAGGTGCTCCCGTCGATGCTCGCGAACCGCTTCGGACGCATCGTCAACGTCTCGTCCATCCAGTCGCGCGGCGGCACCGGGCAGGCGAACTACGCGGCGAGCAAGGCGGGCCTCGAGGGGCTCACGATGAGCCTGGCGAAGGAGTACGGCCGCCGCGGGATCCGCGCGAACGTCGTCGTGCCCGGCTTCTTCGAGACCGACATGACGCGCGCGGCGATGCCGGACTCGATGCGGAAGTACTGGAGCGACCTCTGCCCGATGCCCGGCGGCCGGATGGGAGACGTGTTCGAGGTGGCGAGGGTCGTCACCTTCCTCGGCTCCGACGCGGCCGGCTTCGTCAACGGCGAGGCGGTCCGCGTCACCGGCGGACTGGACTGGACGTCATGAGCCGCGCGACGGAGAGATCGAGCGGTGGAGCAGCGACGCGACGCGAGCCGCCGGCCCGCGTCGGCATCGAGCGGATCGCGGCCTATCCCTGTCAACTCGCGTTGGACTTCGCCGAGCTGGCCCGCGCTCGTGGACGCGATCCGTCGTATCCGCGCGACGACCTGTTCGTCGCGACGCGCTCCCTCAACCCTCCCTGGGAGGACCCGGTCACGATGGCGGTCGCGGCCGCCGGGCGCGTGCTCGAAGACGAGGACCGCGACGCCGTCGAGCTCGTCGTGGTCGGCACCGAGTCCTCGCCAGACTTCGGCAAGCCGATCTCGACCTACGTCCAGCGACACACGGGGATCGGCGTCCACTGCCGCGCGTTCGAGACGAAGCACGCCTGCTACGGCGGGACGTCGGCCCTGATGACGGCCGCGCACTGGGTGGCGTCGGGCGTCCGCCCGGGCAAGAAGGCCCTCGTGGTCGCGACCGACCAAAGCCGCGCGCACTTCGGCAAGCCGTGGGAGTTCGTGCTCGGCGCGGGCGCGGTGGCGATGCTCGTGAGCGACCGGCCGGACGTGCTCGAGCTGGAGCTCGGCTCGAGCGGCTACTGGACGACCGAGGTGGCCGACACGTACCGGCCGACGCACCGCACCGAGGTCGGGAACGCCGGGGACAGCCTCTACTGCTACCTCGAGGGGCTCGAGGGCGCCTACGACCACTTCCTCGCGCGCGTGGGCGAGATCGACTTCGATCGGTACTTCCAGAAGAACGTGTACCACGCCCCGTTCGGCGCGATGACGCTCCGCGCCCACCGCGCGCTGCTCCGCCGCCACGGCGAGTCGAGCTCCCGCGCCGCGCGGGACCACTTCGAGCGCCGGTCGGCCGCCGCGCTCACCTACGGCGCGGCGTTCGGCGGCACCTACACCGCGTCGACCTTCATCGGGCTGATGGGGCTCGTCGACGCGAGCGACGACCTGCGGCCGGGCGACCGCGTCGGGATCTTCTCCTACGGGTCGGGGTCGTGCGCGGAGTTCTACTGCGGGCGCGTGGGCGAGCGCGCGAAGGAGATCGTCGCCGCGGACCGCCTGCGGGAGCGGCTCGAGGCGCGCGACGTCGTGAGCGTCGTCGACTACGAACGGATCGAGTCGTGGCGCCATGATCACGCCGACGCCGCCGACTACGAGGTCGATCGCTCCGGCCTTCGCGACGTGTACTCGCGGCGCTACGAGGGCTGCGGCCGTCTCGTGCTCGCGGGCGTCGACGGGTTCCGGCGCGAGTACGAGAGGAGCTGAGCCGTGCGCATCGTCTACGACGTCGGCGCCGGACCCGTCCTGCGGGCGCGACTCGAGGCGGACGAGCGAGGCGACGTGCTCCTCGACGCGGACGGCGTGGCTGCGCTCACGGCGCTCACGAGTCGCGTCGAGCGGTGCCGTCGCTGGCGCGTGCTGGTCCTCGAGGGTACGCCCGGAGTCTTCTGCGGCGGGATGGACCTGGGCGTCGCCACCACCGATCCGTCGGACGGGATCCGCGATCTCACCGTCGCATTCGCGCGATGCCTGGACCGCATGAGGCGTCTCGATCAGGCCGTGCTCTGCGTGGTCGACGGCGAGGCGGCCGGCGGCGGGGTCGGGCTCGCCGGCGCCGCCGACGTCACCGTCGCCACCGCGTCGTCGTCGTTCGCGCTCCCGGAGCTCACGCTCGGCCTCACCCCAGCGGTGGTGCTCCCGATCCTGCGCGAGCGCATGGCCCCGCAGAAGGCGCGCTGGTGGGCGCTCTCCGGCGCGCGTCTGACCGCGGCCGAGGCCGCGCGCGCCGGCCTCGTCGACGAGCTCGTCCCCCACGCGGAGGAGGCCGAGCGGACCGTGTCGCGGATCGTGCGAGGCATCCTGCGGCGGAGCCCCGAGGCGGTCGCGTCGTGGAAGCGGCTGTTCGACGAAACCGCGGCGCTCGACCGCGCGGGTGCGCTCGCCCTCGGCGCCGAGCGGACGCGACGCGCATTGTGCTCGGAATCCGTGCGCAACGCGATTCGAGGCTGGCTCGACGGCGCGGCGCCGCCCTGGTTCGACCGCGACCGCCGGCACGCGGAGGGCGCCGGATGACTCGCCGCGTCTCCGTCTCCGTCGACGACCGAGGAATCGCGCGCCTCGCGATGGACGACGCGCGCGGGAAGAACGCGTTCAGCCGGCCATTTGTGGCCGAGCTGCGCCGTGCCCTCGCTGCCCTCTCGGACGACCGCGTGCGCGCGTGCGTCCTCACCGGCCTCCCGGACGTGTTCAGCGCCGGCGGCGACCTCGACGTGCTCATCGACCTCGCGGAACGGCGCCTGGCCCCCTACGACCTCGACCTCTGCCGCGACCTCCTCGACGTCCCGATCCCCGTGGTCGCGGCGATGGAGGGGCACGCGGTCGGAGGCGGCCTGGTCTTCGGACTGTGCTGCGACGCGGTCGTCCTCGCCCGGGAAAGCCGCTACGGGTGCAACTTCATGGACCTCGGGTTCACGCCCGGCATGGGCGCGACCACCATCCTTCGGGACGCGGTCGGCGACTACCTCGCGGCCGAGATGATGTTCGGCGCACGGACGCTGCGCGGCTCGAGGCTCGAGGGGCGCGCGCGGGTCAACGACGTGGTACCGAAGGTCGACGTCCTCGAGCACGCGACCGCGATCGCGGCGAGCTTCGTCGACAAGCCGCGCGCGGCGCTCGCGATGCTGAAGCGGACGCTCTCGCTGCCGAAGCGGCGCGCGTTCGAGGAGGCGCGCACGCTCGAGTCGTTCATGCACGAGGCGTGCTTCGGGCGCGCGGAGACGATCGAACGGATCCGCGAGCGGTACGTGCCGGTCCGCGCCGATACGACGCAGGAGGAGAAGCGATGATCGTTGATCTCGACGGAAAGGTCGCGCTCGTGTCGGGCGGGACGCGCGGCGTCGGCCTCGCGATCGGCCTCGCGATCGGCCGGGCCGGAGCTCACGTCCATCTGACGCACCGCTGGGGTTCGGCCGACGAGGACGACATCCGCGCGCGCTTCGCGGCGGCGGGTGCCCCCGCGCCGACCGTGATCGAGGCGGACGCAGCGCGCGACGCGGACACGGTGCGTCTCGTGGAGGCGATCCGTGGACGTCACGACGGCGTCGACGTCTTCGTGAGCAACGTCTGCGCGGTCTCCCGCGTCGACGGCGCCCTCGCGCACCGCCGGCGCGACCTGGCGAGCAGCTTGAGGTACAGCGCGTGGCCGCTCGTCGGCTACCTGCAGGCGATGAAGGCCGCGATGGGACGCTATCCGCGGTACGTGGTCTCGATCTCGTCCGACGGACCCGACACCCACTACCCGGGCTACGACCACGTGGCGGTGGCGAAGGCGGTCGTGGAGACGCAGAGCCGCTACCTCGCCGAGCACCTGCGGGACGAGGGCGTGCGCGTGAACGTGGTGCGCGCCCGCCAGGTCGCGACTCGCGGCTACGAGGAGGCGTTCGACGCGGAGTCGCGCGCGCTCGCGTCGTTCTTCGAGGAGTTCGCGGTCTCCCCCGACGAGGTCGCCGGCGCGGTCCTCGCGCTCTGCAGCGGTCTCCTCGACGCGATGTCCGGCCAGGTGATCCAGGTCGACCGGGGCGCGGCCTTCGTCGACAACGTGATGACGCTCGGCCCCCGGTTGCTCGAGGCCGCGCGAAACGGAGGTGCGCGATGAAGCTCGTCGATCTCGACGGGAAGGCCGCTATCGTCACCGGCGGCACGGACGGCATCGGCCTCGCGACGGGGCTCGAGCTCGCCCGCCGGGGCGCCCACGTCTACCTCACCCACCGCTGGGGGTCCGCCGACGAGGACGAGATCCGCCGGCGCTTCGCGGAGTCCGGCGGGCGCGCGCCGTCGATCGTGTGCGCCGACGTGTCTTGCGACGCGGACACGCGGTCGCTGATGACACGGGTGCAGGACGACCACGACCGCGTCGAGGTGTTCGTGAGCAACGTCTCGTTCGCGCACGTCGGCCGCGGCCCCGACGACCTCTCGCGCAGCGCGCTGCTCAGGAGCCTGGAATACAGCGCCTGGCCGTTCGTCGCGTACCTGCAGGAGATACGCCGCGTCTTCGGCCGTTGCCCGCGGTACGCGATCGGGATGTCGTCGCACGGGCCGGACTACCACCTGCCCGGCTACGACTTCGTGGCCGCGTCCAAGACGGTGATGGAGACGTTCTGCCGCTACCTGACCGCGGACCTGCTCGGCGAGGACATCCGGGTCAACGTGCTGCGCGCGTGGTTCGTCGAGACGAAGAGCCTGGTCGCGACCTTCGGCCCCGAGTTCGCGCCGTTCTGCCGCGCGTACCACGGGCCCGACTTCTTCCTCGCGCCCGAGGAGGTCGCGCGGGCCGTGTCCGCGCTGTGCAGCGGCCTGCTCGATGGCGTGAAGGGGCAGGTGTTGACGCTGGACCGGGGTCTCGACTTCTCGGACAACCTCGTGCGGTTGTTCGCGAACCGCGAGCGGCTCGGGCTGTCGCCATCGAGCGCTCGGTCGGACGCGGCGGTCTGATTCTCGCGGATTCCCGCCCTCGGCTGCCGGTCCCGGTCGCGGACGTCGTGTCTCTCCTCGACGCCGCGGCGCCGACAGCGACCGGAGCCGCTTCGACCGACCATCGGAGAAGTGCCATGACGAACGATGCGAACACCGTCCAGGATCCGATCACCCGCGAGGCGGTCCTCGAATGCGTCCTCCGCCACCTCGTCGACACCGTCGACGACCTCGAAGGACGAGAAATCGACTCCTCGACGTCGATGCTCGACCTCGGGGTGAGCAGCCTCGACATCGTCGAGATCGTCTCTTGCAGCATGCGGGAGTTGAGGATCAAAGTGCCCCGGTCGGAGCTGAGCACGCTGAAGAACATCGACCAGCTCGTCGACCTCTTGACGCGCGTCGCGCGCGGGGAATGAATCGGCCGCGAGCGATCAGGCCCGCGACGGCCCGGCTTCGTCGCCGCGCTCGCTCTCGCGGAGGCGGTTTTGCAGCCAGGCGCGAGCCATCGCCCAGTCGTTCCGGACGGTCCGCTCCGACACCCCGATGACCTCGCCGACCTCGCGCTCGCCGAGTCCCCCGAAGAAGCGCAGCTCGACGACGCGCGCGGCGCGCGGATCGAGCTCGGCGAGCCGCGCGAGCGCGTCCTCCAGGGCGAGGACGTCGATCTCACGTCCCGCGTCCGCGAACTCCACTCCGCTCAGGGTGACCCGCCGCCAGTCGCCGCCGCGCTTGGCGCGGCCGCGCTCGCGGGAGTGGTCGATCAGCACGTGCCGCATGGCGACGGCGGCCACCGCGTAGAAGTGGGTCCGCCCCTTGAAGTCGGACGCCGTCTGGTCGACGAGCTTGAGGTACGCCTCGTGGACCACCGCGGTCGGCTGGAGCGTGTGCGACGCCGCCGGACCGACGCGCCCGAGGTAGTAACGCGCGAGGCGCCGCAGCTCGTCGTAGACGACGGGCGTCAGCCGGGCGGCGGCGTCATCGTCGCCCTCGCTCGCGAGCTTCAGGAGTCGAGTCGGGCTCTCGGTCACGGTTCATCCACTCGGTCCTACGGCAGAGACTATCAGACGGCCGCCGCTCCCGGCGAGGGTTCAGTCGTCGTCCGCCCCGGCCGCAAGCTCGGCCTCGAGCCGGGCGGCGACGGCGGCCGCCTCCTCGTCGCGGCCGAGGTCCGTGAGCGCGCGGGCGTACGTGCGGAGCGTCGTAGCGAGGAAGGGCGACTTGGTCTCCTGCGCGTCCTGGATCTCGAGGGAGCGCGCGTGCGCGGCCGCGGCCCCCTCGTGATCGCCGAGGTCCCTCCGCAGGTTGCCCAGGTTCTGCAGGGCGATCGCCATGTTCAGGTGGTCCTTCCCGTAGGTCGTCTCGGTGATCTCGAGCGCGCGCGTCAAGGGCGGGAGCGCTCGCTCGGGCCGGCCGCTCTGTCGATGAGCGACGGAGAGCGCGCGCAGCAGCGTGACCAGGTCGGCGTGGTCCGGCCCGGCCGCGACCTCGACGATCTCGATCGCCCGCTCGTTGTTCTCGATCGCCGCGCGGTGGTCGCCCCGCGCCGTCGCCGCCCGCGCGCGGATCGCGTACGGGATCGCCGCGATCCGATGCCCCTCGTGTCCGCCGGTCTCGATCACCTCGATCATCCGCTCCACGTACGGCTCGGCGCGGTCGAAGCGGTCTCGATCCGCCCACTGCAGGGCCAGGTTCCCGTTCAACAAGGCGAGGTTCAGATGGCCGGGCGGCAGAATCTCCTCGAGGATCCGGAGCGTCTCGGCGTAGTGACTCTCGCTCCGCTCGTACTCGGTCATCGCCTGGAAGAGCATCCCGAGCGAGTTGTGCGCCTGCGCGAGCTTGGGGTGGTTGGGCGGGAGCGAGTCGCGCCACAGGGCGAGCGCCTTCTCGAGGTTCCGCGCCGCGGACTCGAACCGGCCCATCTGCTGGTAGAGGCCTCCGAGCTCGTTGAACACCTGCGCGCGGTGGACGTCGTCCTTCGCGAGCACGCGCTCGGCGTGTCGCGCCGCCTCGGTCAGCTCCGCCTCGGCCTCGGCGTGCCGCGCGCTCGACGCGTAGGTGACGCCGAGCGCCATCCGCGACCGGACCACGTCCGGGTGGTCGGGCGGCAGCACGTCGAGGCGGAGACGCAGGCTCTCGTTCTGAGCCGCGACCGCGTCGTCGAACCGCTCGCGCTTCCCGTAGCAGTCGCCGAGGACGTAGAAGGCGCGCGCGAGGTCGAGCGGGTCGGTGTCCTCGTTCGTCCTCAGGATCTCCACCGCTCCTTCGAGATGCGAAGTCGCCTCCTCGAACAGTCCGAGCTGCGCGTAGGCGCGCCCGATCGCGGTCATGACGCGCGACCGGGAGAAGGGGCGGCCGGAGAGCTCCACCTCGATCGTCTCCGCGCCGCGGTCCAGGAGCTCGCGCGCGAGGATCGTCTCCCCCAGCGCGCGGCTCGGCTCCGAGACGGCGAAGAGGTCGACCATGAAGTCCGTGACCTCCTGCGCGCCGGCCGCCTCGTCGTTGGCACGACGGCGCTGCTTCTCGGCTTCGGTCGCGCGTTCGTTCGCGCGGATGGCGAGCATCGTCGAGCTGACGAGCCCGGCCACGAGGAAGGCGAGGGCCGCGACGGCGCCGACGACCAGTCCGCGGTTGCGGCGCGCGAACTTGCGGAGCTGGTAGGTGGCGCTCACCGGGCGCGCGAGGACCGGCTCGTCGCGAAGGAACCGGCGCAGGTCCGCGGCGAACGCGGCGGCGTACGCGTAGCGGTGATCGATTCCCTTCGAGAGGGCCTTCGACACGATCGTGTCGAGGTCGCCTCGGAGGCTCCGGTCGACGGCGCCGAGCGGCGTCGCGTCGTCCTCGACGATGATCCGAACGGCGTCGGCGAGCGTCTTGCCGCGAAGGTCGTGCGGCGACCGTCCCGACAGGAGCTCGTAGCAGACGACTCCCAGCGCGTAGACGTCCGACCTCGTGTCGGTGCGCGACGGGTCGCCGCTCGCCTGCTCGGGGCTCATGTACGCCAGGGTGCCGACGAGCTGGCCGGGGCTCGTCTGGAGCGTCGCCGACCGGACGTCCGAGTCGGTCGCGCGCGCGACCCCGAAGTCGAGGACCTTCGGCTGCCCCGAGCGGTCGACGAGGATGTTGCCCGGCTTCAGGTCGCGGTGGACGACGCCTTTCTGGTGCGCGTGCTCGACCGCGTCGCACACCTTGGCGAGCAGCGCGATCCGTTCGCGAAGGCCGAGTCCGGCGGCGTTCGCGTGCTCGAGGATCGACGTCCCCTCGACCAGTTCCATGGCGAAGTACGGCTGCGGCCCGGCGCCGTCGTCCGCCGTGCCCGCCTCGTAGATCTGCGCGATCCCCGGATGCTGCAGACGCCCGAGGACCTCGGCCTCGTGCTCGAAACGGCGGAGCAGCGAGCTCGAGAGCCACCCCGGACGGATGACTTTGAGGGCGACCGTCCGCTCGGGTCGCTCCTGCCGGGCCCGGTACACGACCCCCATGCCGCCTTCCCCGAGGACCCCGAGCACGCGGTAACCGCCCACGCGCTCAGGGATCCGGCTCGACGCCGCGTCGGCGAGCGGCCCGCAGCGCGCGGCCGCGTCGAGCACGTCGTCGGCGTCGGCAGCGAGCAGCTCCTCGACCTGGCGGCGCCGCTCGACGTCGCCGCCGCACTCGCGGTCGAGCGCCTCGCCGCGCTCGGCGGTCGGCAGCTCGCGCACGCGAAGGAAGACCTCCTTCAGCTCGCGGTACTCGCCCGGATCCACTGGTTCGACGCTCCCGCGCTGGACATCTCGCCAGCGTACCGCGGACGCGGGGGAGCGGGCGCTTTGGACTTCCGGCGCCGGATTCGTTCGACTTCTCGAGAAACTGGGAAACCCCGGTTCGCGGCGCGCCTCTTCAGGGCGACGCGCGCCCGAATCGGATCGGGCGAGAACAAGGAGCCGAACCATGACGAGACAGACCCTCGGGGTGCTTGTCCTCACGTTGATCCTCGACGGAAGAGCGTTCGCGTCGGGCGAACTCGATCCGGCGTTCGGAAACGGCGGATCGACGATCACCGACCTCGGTGGAATCGACGTCGCGAACGCGCTGGTGCGCCAACCGGACGGCAAGTTCGTCGTCGCGGGTAGCTCGGCGGGACAGTACGCCCTCGTTCGCTACGAGCCGGACGGGACGCTCGACGCGAGCTTCGGGAACGGTGGTATCGTCCTCGGACCCGCGGGGGGAGCGAGTTCGATCGGCCTGCAGAGCAACGGCAAGATCGTGGTCGCGGGGGCCGGAGTCGAGGTCGTGCGGTACCACGTCAATGGGTCGCTGGACACGACATTCGGCCCGAACGGGAACGGGGTCGCCACGTCGACGACCCCCGGGTCGGCGGCGGCGCTCGTCGTGCAGCCCGATGACAAGATCGTGACCGCGGGCAACTGCTGCGGAGGCACCTGGACGAACCCGTCCGGCTTCGTCGTGCGATTCACACCGAACGGCGCGCAGGGCGAGCTCCTCATCGATCCGAGCCCGGCGAGTCTCATCAAGCCCGTTCTGTTCGGCGCGCCGTGGACGGCGGCGGGCTGCCCCGTACCGTTCAAGATCCCGATCCCCGCGAACCAGAGCCTGATCGGTCTGACCGTCTACGTCCAGGGCGCGCTGTTCGACTCGTCGCCCGGCGTCGCGGTCCCCGTCGGATTGACGAACGCAGTCGAGTTCCGGATCGAGTAGGCGCGTCCGACTCGGAGGTCCGGCCGACAGACGGATGCGCGCCGTCGGTCGGCCGTCTCGATGTGATGCCTGCCATCGCGAGCAGATCCTGCCGTTCTCCTGCAGGGGCCGCGGCTTCTGCCCCTCGTGCTGCATGCGCCGCCTATCGAGACCGAGGCCCACCTGACCGAAGACGTGCTCCCGGATCGCCGCCTCCAGGGAGAGCAGCATCCCATGGATACATGACGGTCGAAGCGGTCGAACGAACGCATCGCGGACCGTCAGTCAGCGGTCGTCCACCGTTCCAGCTCCGCCGCGATCTCATCCTTGCCGACCCCGCCGCCCGCGACCCGCACGACGAAGTCGGCCGCGTGGCCCGGATCGACGTCGATGCGAACTCCATTCAGCGCGAGGAACACGAGTGCGGCGTTCAGCGCCGTGCGCTTGTTGCCGTCGACGAACGGGTGGTTCTTCGCGAGGTGGAACAGGTACGCGGCGGCCTTGGCGTGGATGGTCTCGTGGGCCTCGTGGCCGAAGACGTGCATCCGCGGCTGAGCCATCGCCGCGTCGAGCCCACCCGAATCCCGTACACCTTGCATCCCTCCGAATCGTTCGAGCTGGCGGTCGTGGAGGTAAAGGATCTCGCCGAGGGTCAGATATCGGATCACTCCGCGGCCAGCCGCCGGAACGATTCAGCGTAACGGCGGAGGATCTCCTCGTTCGCCGCGATCAGCTCGGGACCGATCTCCTGCGAATCGGCACCGACCCGACGGACGATCAACGCGTCACGGACCACCTGGATCTCGATCTCCTGGTGGTCGGGATCATCGATCCCGAGCTGGGCCAGCAGTGTCTTGTCGAGGTAGATGGCTCGGCCGTTTCCGAGCCTTCGCAGGTTGGCGATCATGTTTGGTCCTCCAGTTTCCACGGTCACGTCAAGTTCGCCCGTGGTGCCGGGGACATGGGGTCGCGGAGGCAGCGTCCTGGACGCTCAGGGACGGCTTTCCGGCCCTTCCTTCGCCATCGCTCGTCATCCTCGACCGTCACGGAGAGGTCGTTGAACAATAACCACTTGTGGCGAACTTGCCGTAACCCTGGGTCCTCCAGCCGGTGCACATGTGGTTATAACTTCGGAAGTACGGATCGTCAACTGGAGTCTCTGCGGGTCAAGTCGCAACCATTTGTCCTACGTAATCCACGCGTCGCCGCGGGTACCGAACGCTGCCGCAACGACGGGACGACCCACGTGGTGTTCTCGCCAGCGTACCGCGGGCGCGGGGGGCGGGCGCCGAGGTCTCGCGCGGAAGTCTCCCGCCAGCGAGCACCTCCTGATCGCGGCGCACAAGGGCCAGCGACCGATCCGACCTGAACGGCGACGGCGACGCGGACCTGGCCGTGACGGCGGAGTCCCGCCGCCGTGCCGCGGGCGCGGCGCCGTCAGAGACCCGCGCCCGCCGGCGAGTGCGGATCATCGGCGGGGAGGAAGTACCGGCGTCGCAGGCGGAGCGCGACGGTGACCAGACCGATCATCACGGGACCTCCACGAGCGGCCCGATCACGGCCGTGAAGGCGACCGCCGAATCGATCCCGAAGGCGCCGACCGCGACGGCGATCGCGAGCTCGAAGTTGTTCGACGCCGCAGTGAACGCGAGCGAGGTCGTCTTCTCGTAGTCGGCGCCGATCTTCCGGCCGAGCCAGAAGCTGACGAAGAACATGACCACGAAGTAGACGAGGAGGGGGACCGCGATCCGCAGGACGTCGAAGGGGATCGTCACGATGAGGTCGCCCTTCAGGCTGAACATCACGACGATGGTGAAGAGGAGCGCGACCAGCGTGAGGGGGCTGATGCGGGGCACGAACCGTTCCTCGTACCACTCGCGTCCCTTCGCCTTGACGAGCCACACTCGCGTCAGCAGGCCGGCGGCGAACGGGATGCCGAGGTAGATCATCACGCTCTCGGCGATTTGTCCCATCGAGACGTCGACCACGCTCCCCTCGAGCCCGAACAGCGGCGGCAGCAGCGTCACGAAGATCCACGCGTAGGCGCTGTAGAAGAGGACCTGGAAGAGGCTGTTGAACGCGACGAGGCCAGCCGCGTACTCCGAGTCACCGGCGGCGAGGTCGTTCCACACGATGACCATCGCGATGCAGCGCGCGAGCCCGATCAGGATCAGACCGACCATGTACTCCGGCCGGTCGGAGAGGAACGCCAGGGCCAAACCGAACATGAGGATCGGTCCGATCAGCCAGTTCTGCACCAGCGACATGCCGAGCACGCGCCAGTTGCGGAAGACGTCGCCCAGTTCCTCGTAACGGACCTTCGCGAGGGGCGGGTACATCATCAGGATCAGGCCGAGCGCGATCGGGACGTTCGTCGTCCCGACCTGAAAGCGATGGATGAACCCCTCGACCCCGGGCACGAGGGAGCCGAGGCCGACACCGATCGCCATCGCGGCGAAGATCCACAGGGTCAGGTAGCGGTCGGTGACCGACAGACGGCAGGCGAGCGTCGTTGCTTCGGACGTCATGCTTCTCTGGACGAGGGGGTCACGCGGTCACGAAACGCGTCAAGAGGTCGGCGAGCGAGTTGTAGACCGGATGCCGATCGGCCGCCGCGAGGCGCCGGGCGAACTCGGGAAGCCAGGGCTCGAGCTGTCGGGTCCGGAACCGGTCCGCACGTTCCCGCCACGTCGAGTCGCCCGTCGTCGCCTCCTGGAACTTCAAGTAGTACATGAACTCGAGCTCGTGCGTGACGTGATCGGGAGCCTCGCGGGGAGCATTGGACGGCGCCAGCCCGGCCTCGGCGTACGCCTTGGCGACGGAGAGGCTGACGGCTCCCATCAGACGGCGTTCGGGATCGAGGTAGAGGGACGCGTAGGGGGGCGCCGCCATCTCGAACGGACCGAGGAAGAGCCCCGCGAAGGCGACCTCCAGCGCCTGGCGATCGGCGCCCGAAGCCTCCACCGCCGCCGCGCTCCGCTCTGCCGGTTCGAGCAGCTCCGCGCCGAGCCACGCGAAGTTCCGGCGAAGGTCCGTGACCAACTCGTCGTCCCACGCCGACGGGGCGGAGAACGCACGGGCGAGAGTGCTGTACGAGTTGGCGCGGGCGACGACCTGATCATGGGTATCGAGCGGCATAGTGGCTTCCTCAGAAGTCGCGGATGTAGAACACCCTGGGCTTCGTCCCTTTGTCCCGCTGGAGCACCCGCGGGGCGTGCTTCGCCATTGCCTGCCGAGGCGGACTCTCCGGGTCGTCGAGGTCGCCGAAGATCCGTGCCCCGGAGGGACAGCTCTCGACGCACCACGGCAGCTCCCCCTTGGCGAGCCGGTGGTCGCAGAACGTGCACTTCTCGGGCATCCCCTGCTGTCGAATGCCCGGATACGTCTCGGCTCGGGCGGGGTTGTATGTCGGGATCTCGGTCCCGGCCCTCTCCACCACCTCGCGTCCCGTCGCGGTGCAACCGGGAATCGCGGCCTCGTCGTCGCGCCAGCGTGAGTGCGGCTGCTCCTTGTTGCGGTAGATCACGCCGTATGGACAGCTCACCTGGCAGGAGGCGCAGCCGATGCAGAGGTCGGGATCGTGGAGGGTCAGTCCGTTCTCCGACTTGTACATCGCCGTCGTCGGGCAGTTCGCGACGCACGGCGCGTCCTCGCAGTGGTTGCAGAGCGTCGGGATGTACCGATACCTCGTGGCGGGGAAGGTCCCCGAGGTCTCGATGATGTGGTTCGACCAGTGGAACCCCTCTGGGACGTTGTTCTCGCTCTTGCAGGCGATGTCGCACGCTCCGCAGCCGACGCAGCGGTGCAGGTCGATGACCATTCCGTACTGAGGCGTCTTGGACATGTCTCGTCCTTTGTCGTCACTCATGTCGTTACTCATGTCGTCACTCGCGAACGACCTTGACCCGCGTCACGCCGCCGTGCCTCGCCGTCGAACCGCTCAATCGCTCGAACTCCGCCGGCAGGATCTGGTTGTTGTTCCCGCCCCGCGGGATTCGTGCCTGGAAGTCGAGCGTGGCGACGCGGCCATACGCCCAGTGACCCTGGCCGTAGCACTTCGCGACCGTGCCGGGACGGACGCCCTCCCAGAGCTTCAGGCGCGCCGTGATCTCGCCGACCGGCGAGATCACCCGGACCATCTCCCGGTTCTCCAACCCGAGCTTCTCGGCGTCGACCGGGTTCATCTTGAGGACGTCGTCCCAGTTCTCGTCGCCAGGGTCGACGTTCTTGTGCTCCTGGTACCACGTGCAGTTCGCCGAGCGGCCCTCGCGATTGAGGCGGCTGCGGTGCTCGAAGAAGATGAACGGGTACTCGTTCTCGCTACCCCAGCGGAGCGCCGGCTCGTAGTGCGGCACGAACGCGCGCTCCCCGCGTGCGACGTAGTTCGTCTCCTCGAGAACCGCGTCGACCGTCACTCCGTGCTTCTCGGCGTGGGCCAGGAGGGCCGCGGCCAGCGTCTCGCTGTAGAACTCGAACTTCGTCGTCCGGGTGCCGAACTTCCCCCACTTCTGGCCGGGCTCGTAGCGCCGGGTGTTCCAGACGCCCTTCGCGACGAAGTCGTCCCATCCGGCCAATGAATCCCCGTACTTCCCGTAGTCCGCGTGTGTCGCGTCCCAGCAAGGCCGCGTGAACTGCTTCACCGCCGCCAGGGCGAACTCCTTCGAATCGGTCGGCGCCCGACCGGTCTCGGGGTCGGCGAACTGCTCCTTGAAGTAGCGCTGGAGGTTGTCGAACCCCTTCGACGCCAGCTTCTCGGCCAGCATCCACGGGATCTCCGTCTCGTCCTGACGCACGTCCCACATCGGCTCGACCACCGGCTGGGTCAGGGTGGCGTAGCCGTGGAGGTTCTGCTTCGACTTCAGGAAGCTCCACTTCTCGAAGAGTTGGTGGGCCGCCGGGAGGACGATGTCGGCGAAGTGGGTCGTCTCGGACGCGTTCGTCGTGATGTGAACGAAGAACGGGAGCCTCGAGAGGGCGTCCTCCCATCGGGACACCCCGGCGCAGGAGAATGCGAAGTTCGCCCAGTACGCGATCGCGACCTTGACGTCGTACGGATCCTCACCGAGCATCGCGTCCGCCGCGTTGTTCGTCACGACACCGCCGCCGCTCTTCCCCTCGGTCAGCGCCGGGAACGCCAGCGTCCCCCGCTGATCGATCTTGGGGAACTTGGCGTGCTTCTTGGCGACTTCGTCCTGGTACAGCGACACGTCGGGAAGCTCGCCGGCGGGGACCTTCGTCTTCTGCGCGGTCCCGCCCTTCCGGTCCGTGGAACCGACCAGTCCGTTCAGGGCATGCGCGGCCATCGCGGCGTATCCGCCGCGAGCCTGCATGCTCGTGCCGGGAGAGACCCAACTGATCGACGCGGGCGCGGCCTTCGCGAACCCGATGGCGACGCGTCGAATCTGCGCGGCCGGGATCGCGCACTGCTCCTCGGCCCACTCCGGCGTCCGGTCCTTCAGCTCGAGGTTCCACCACTTGACGAGGCCGTGGGTGTACTTCTCCTCGAACGTCGCCTCGTCGACCGGGGCGCCCAGGACGAACCGGTTCTCTCCGTCGATGAAGTCACCGACGAAGTCCCGGCTCCAGAGTCCCTCGGTCAGGATCACGTGCGCGATCGAGACCGCCAGAGCCCCGTCCTCGCCCGGCAGGACCGGCAGCCATTCGTTCGCCTTGGCGGCCGTCGCGGAGAGGCGGGGGTCGATCACGGCGATCTCGGCCCGATCCCGGACGTCGCCCCAGACGCTGATGGCGTGAGGGACCTGGCGATTGGACGCGACCGGGTCCGCTCCCCAGCAGAGCACGTAGCGCGTGTTCTCGAGGTCGTAGTCCCGGTAGTCCCAGAATCCCTCGGTGTAGTAGGCGCCGAACTTCTCGGCTTCGGCGCAGATCGCCGAGTGGCTGATACCGTTCGGCGAGCCGAACACCTTGGGGACCGCGGAGTAGAGGATGTCGCGCAGGTAGCTGTACCGTCCTCTGAAGAGCACGAACTTGTGGCTCTCCTCGGTCTCCCTCAGCGCCATCATCCGGTCGGCGATCGTGTCCATCGCCTCGTCCCACGTGATCGGCACGAACCGCGGATCTTCCGTCCGCCCTTTCCTCGGGTTGGTCCGCTTCATTGGGACCTTGATTCGATCCGGGTCGTAGAGCTGCTGCAGCGCGAGGTGAGGACGCGGGCAGATCTGCCCATGGGTCGCCTTGGAGTGGGGATTCCCGCGCACCTTGACGGCACGTCCACCGACCACCTGGACCTGTACCGGGCACCAACTCGTGCAGCCCTGACAGGTCGAGGACATCCATCGCGCGGTGAGGTCGGTGGCAGCGGTTCTCGACGTCGGAACGAACCAAGCGAGGAGAGGTCCTCCTCCGGTCGTTGCGACCAGGCCGAGGCCCGTCCCCACGAGGAACCCTCGTCGAGAGACGGTGGGGGCGTGGCTCGAAGCCGAAGGGACATAGGGTTTGTTCGTCATCGTTCGGACCCCTTCTCAGGAGAAAGACGGGACCGGGAGGAAGGCCTGCCCGCCGAGCACCACCGCGAGGCGGAAGACGAACCCGCCGATGAGAATGAACACGCTGGTGACGACGATCGCGCGGATCTCGAGCGTGCGGTTCGCTCCGGGGCCCCGCCAGACCGCGACCGCCCCGAGGAGCAACGGCAGAACGATGCCGAGACCGACGCCGAGACTCCAGAACAGCACGCCGTGTGCCTCGTTCGCGGCCGCCAGCGCGTGGCGATCCTGCAGCACTCCGAACTTCAGGCTGAGCCACCACAGGAAGAGCGTGCCGAGCAGCAGCACGAGCGTCGCGGTGAGGATGGTCCGAACCGCGCGCAGATCGTCGAGGAGCCTTTCGAGGGGCTCTCCCGGGACGAGGCGGCCCGCGACCTTCATCCGGGCGAGGTGAACCAGCATCACGGCCGCGATGCCGGTCGACACGAACGAAAGGAGCGCGGCGACGACGGTCGGTCCGGTGTTCCAGAGCGGCCGCGCCACGACCGCCGCGAGCAGCAAGCCGTGGTAGGCGCCGACGATGACGGCGATCGGGGTGATCGCCAGGCCGAGCCGCCGGTGGCCCGACGCGGGGTCTTCGCGGCGCCACTTCACCGCGTACCAAAGGCCTCCGGCGACGAAGAGGGTCTGGAAGATCCCACCCCACCAGAGCGGAGCAGTCGGCGCGAAGTGCGTGAACGTCGCCCACAGATGAAGCGGCGCGCCGAGCTTGGCGACCAGGAACAGCAGTCCGGCGATCACGAGGACGGGCGCAAGCCAGGCCGCCGTCTGCGTCATGCGGCGGTAGCGCCCGTGGAACGCGGCGTCGAGCCCCACGGCAAACAGGAACGCGCCGACCCCGGCGCCCCCGAGGAAGAGATCTGCGGCGACGCGCCAATCCCAATGCGGACCGGGCTGGATTTCATAGAGCACCTGGGGATCCATCGCCGCCTCCAGTCGTTTTCGTTCCTGCGCAGGATGCAAGTCGCGTGCCATCGTGCTCGCGGTCCCTGCGGGAGAATTCGACGGATAGGAGTTCCAAAGCGGCTCTCGTCGTGATGGTCGTGGAGGGGCGGGGAAGGGGAGTCGACGGCCCAATGCATGCAGCAGCGACGGGACGGCGGTCGGCCGTCCGGCGCACCGTCGTGGTCGCGACCCACGAGCTCGACGAGGCGCTCCGCTTCGCGCCCGAGCATCTCGTGCTCCTCGAAGATGGTCGCGTCCTCGCCGCGGGCCCGACGCGCGATCTCTCCCGTCGTCCCCGGACCCGAGCCGTGGCCGAGCGGGTCGGATTCGTCCCGTTCCTCCCGATCGTTTCGTCCGATGGAGGTTGGACGTGCGGCTTCGGGACGTGCGGTTTCGGTAGGATGGCCGCGTCGCTCGGGACCTCGCCGCGACGGCACGGCGGCTTCGCGCCGATAGTCTCACACCATGGCCCGCGACCTGCGCCTCCACGTCAACGTCGACCATGTCGCCACCGTCCGCCAGGCGCGTCGCGCCGCGGCGCCGAGTCCGACGGAGTCCGCCGAGCAGCTCCAGTTCGAACAGCAGACTCCACCATCAGCGACGCCCCGGAGTCGTGTCGGCGGCGCCCACGCGCTTTCGTCAGCCGTTGCGTGAGCCGATGCCTCCAACGCCGCGAACAACTGCGTGCGACCGAGAGGCTCCCGACGAGCCCTCGAGACGGCCGACGCGGCGGCGCCAGGCCAATGCGCGATCGGGATCGCGGCTCGAGTTTTGTGCCCACGAGACTCAGCGCCGCATTAGGCTGGCGACTCGTCGCTCGTCACGCCCGCGATCCCCATCGCGCCGAATCAACGATTCAAGCCACACCGGGAGGCCCTCATCATGGAGCCACGCCTGCTCTTCGCGTCCCTCGCGCTCTTCATCGGAGCGAACACCGCCTCCGCCCAGCTCTGCTCGGGTCCGGACGGCCTGACCGGCCCGTGCTGCTCGATCGCGACGCTGAACATGCCGATCCTCCCGCCCATCAACCTGCCGAGCGTGACGACGTGCTGGGCACAGTGCAATCCGTTCCCCTCCACCGCGGTCACCGCGTCGTGGAGCCCGCCTGCGTTCCTCCAGTGCGGAGTCTTCGGCTCCCAGCTCACGATCCTCGACTCGACCAGCACGCCGGTCCTGAGCGGCTTCATGCGCCTCGACTACTCGCGAACCTGGTCCGAGACGAACTTCGACGGGGACTCCCTCCAGGTCTGGCGCTTCCTCGCCAAGGTCGAGATCTCCGCCGTCACCGGCGCTCCGCCGGGATGCCCCGTCCCCCAATGCCTCTCCATCTACCCGGACGCATTCTTCTTCGGTCATCTCGACTACGCGCTCAACTGCTCCACCGGGAACTTCGAGCCGGCGTTCAGCCTCTTCCACTCCTGCGACGTGCTGGTCCATAACGCGCTCCTGTCCTCCGACCCGGGGCCGGCCCACCCGAGCGTCTCGTTCGCGATCGTCGGGCCCGACGTGCCCGCGAACCCGTTCGTGCCGGGGATCTCGCCGCCGTTCTCGGGCGCCGCCACCGGTGGCGCGATCCGCAACGTCGGCCCGGTCGGCTCGGCCACCTGCCTCGCCGAGGAGCCCATCGCCGCCGGCGGTGCGAACCTCATCACCCTCGGCTCCGGCTGCATCTGCCCGCTCAGCGCCTTCCCGCCGCAGTACACCGCCCAGATCTACACCGGCACGGGGACCTGCCCGGGCGGCGGTTCGCCCGGCAGCGACTTCGATTCGATCCTCACCCCTCCGCCACTCCTCTGGGTCCACTCGATCACCGCCAGCCTCGGCCGCTGGAACGGGACCGGACCCGGCACGCCCTACCCAGGTCCCGAGGGCCTTTGGACCAAGGAGGGGTTCTTCTTCCACGGCGACACGTGCGCTTTGGATCTTCGCGTCGAGTTCCATTGCGGCGTGATGAACGCCGGCGGCTTCCCCGTCGTGCCGGACTCGCTGCGCCCGTGGCAGACGCAGAACTCGGTCGACATGGCGAGCAACTACTCGCAGCTCGCGCCGTTCCCGGGACCGTGGGTCGGCTTCCAGATCCCGACGCGGCACGTGACGCACTCGAACTACTGACCGCGAGCGACGTCAAGGCTCCGACGTAGCGCCGTCCGGATCGAGGTCGAGCGCGTCGCTCGGCACGCCGCCTGGCTGCTGCGCGAGGATCCGCCCGGCGCCGCGCCGTGCGACTTCCGCGCGATCACGGACGTGCGTGGCTGGCTGCTGTGCCGGATCCTCGGGTGAATGAGCGCCAGTTCGACCTCGTCGGCGCGATCCTCGACGTGTCCAGCGGCGGCGTGACCCTGGCTCGCCCGGCCATCACGGCTTCGTGCCCGGCGACGGCTTCGCCCTGGGCGCGGTGTCCGAGCAGGCCCTGGGCCAGGACGCCAACCAGGATGGCGATCAGGGCGACCAGGTGCTGGCGGTGATCGACCTCGCGTCCGGCGCGTCCACCGCCATGACGGCGATCGTGAACCCATCCCTTCCGTTCCCGGGTCTGGGGTACACGCTGCGCACCTCGGGGCCGACCGCGTTCCTGGGACTGGACGAGACCCTGGCCAACGCCGACCTGAACGGCGACGGCGACCTCCTCGACCTGGTGGCGCACGTCTACGACCGGGCCACTGGTGTGCTCACCAACCTGGCCCATGCCATTCGCCTACCCTTCTACGACGGCGGGGACGGCCGCTATCTGTACCTCCGCTCGGAGGCGGACGACGGCGGGCAGGATCTGAACGGCGACGGCGACCCCGGCCCTGGGGCCGCTTGCTACGGAGTCTCAACATCCGACAGCAAGGCGAGGGCCTGATCCTCGGACAACACCGGATAGTCGGGCGACGAGGAATCGAGGATCGTGAATCTCACATCTCGTTCTCGCAGCAGAACGAACCACCGAACATGCAGCGCGGGAAGATCGATACTTCCCAGCAGCTCGAGAATCCGGCCCTTGGGGTACGGGTTCGTCGTCAGCCGCAACTCGGGCTCCACGGTCGTCCGCTGCCGGCAACGGCGTCCGATCTCCGCGGGGCGCGCGACCAACGCGTACGCGTCGATGCTCGTGCCGTGATCGAGAAGCTGAACGAGCGCAGCGTCCGACAGAAGGTCCTCGCTCAAGCGGGAGGCCCGGTTCCGGAAGGGCCGGAACAGGTTGTAATGAACGACGCAGTCGGCTTGGAGAACCCCACGGTTCGGCTTTTTGGTGATTTCGTGTGCCATCAGGACAGGCATGCCTTCCCACTCCCCGCCTGCGACCCTCGATTGGATGTACGTCGACTTCCCGACGCTCGATATGCCCATGACGAGGTGAACCAGGTGAGCCATCGGGCACATGGTCAGAGACGACCTTTCCCGAACACCGTAGTCTCCCGCGCTTTCTCGTGTCGGCGACCTTCCTGCATGGTCATGCTTTGCCGTGTTCCAGCGTCTCCTCCGGCTCGACGAGGCGTAGCCGTTACGGCACGATCGCGAGGAATTCCGCATTGCTTGCCGCGACGATCTTCGTCGTGACCGGATGGAACGTGAGATAGGCGTGATGCAGGGTGAGGCCGACGAGGCCGGGCGGCAGGGGCGGCACCGCGAGCGCCGCCAGCGACGCGCCGCTCGCGTCGAAGGCGCCGAGCGTGCTAACGAAGGGAGGCACATTGGCGTGGCTCGCGGTGAGCTGGAGATAGGCGTCAGAGTTCAAGGGCAGGAGGAAGCTCGGAGCCTGGAAGCCCGGCGTCGTCCCGTTGCCCTCGAAGGCGGCGGGCAGACCCTGGCCTATGTCCGTGCCGGGAAGCTGACCCGGGAACGGAGCCTGGGCCAGGACAGGTGCGGTCGAGGACAGCGCGAGGACGAGAGCGGGGAGCGTGTGGCGAAGACTCATGGAGCCCAGTGTACGGTCGCGCGCCGGAAGCTAGCCGCCGGCCAGGTCCGGCGCCTGCAGAGCCGCGAACGAGAGGTCGAAGCGCGCGAGGTACTTGCGCAGCCGATCGGCATCGTTGGTGCTGCTGCGCCGAGCGCGCGACGCCGCGAACAGTACGCGGCCCGCCTCGGACAGGGTGCGCGAGGCACGGCACACCGCCAGGACGTCGGCGAGCTGCACCCGGTCGACGCGGTCCAGCTCCGCTGCGCGCTCCGGGCCGAGGTCGGCGACGATGAGGGCCTCGCCAGTGCCGCCGATGCCGTCGTCGCTGCGCCAGGTGCGGCGCAGCCGCGCGATCTCCTCGTCGACGCGGGCGCGGTCGATGCGGCCGCCGGCGGGCGAGGGTGGCCATGCGCGTGACGGGCGGCGTTGAAGTCGCGGAAGTTGCAGGTCCAGGGCGTGGTCGGGTCGCGGGCGAAGTCGAGGAAGGCGCGCCGCGCTGAGCGGCGGCACGCATCCCGATGCCCGCCCGGCTCCCCCGGAGCAGGCTCCCCGATGGAAACGAAGTGCCCCCCCCTCGTGGAGGTTGACGTCCTCCTCCGAGAAGGGTCGTCTCCTTCGACCTAGCTGCTGCCGTTGCCGATCATCGGCCACGGGAGGCGGAAGAGTGCTCTACCGACCAAGTCCACCGTTTCCGTCTGGTAGGTGGTTGACAACCGCAGATAGGTGTTCCAAAGCGGCTCTCGTCGTGATGGTCGTGGAGGGGGCGGGGAAGGGGGGTCGACCGCCCAATGCATGCAGCAGTGACGGGACGGCGGCACCGGCCGCCCGGCGCACCATCGTCGTCGCGACCCACGAGCTCGACGAGGCGCTCCGCTTCGCGCCCGAGCATCTCGTGCTCCTCGAAGGCGGTCGCGTCCTCGCCGCGGACCCGACGCGCGCTCTCTCCCGTCGTCCCCGGACCCGAGCCGTGGCCGAGCGGGTCGGATTCGTCTCGTTCCTCCCGGTCGTTTCGTCCGATGGAGGTTGGACGTGCGGCTTCGGTAGGATGGCGGCGTCGCTCGGGACCTCGCCGCGACGTGATCGAGGAGGTCTGGATCCGCTCGGACGAGCGCTTCGCGTCCGGATCGACCCGCTGACGACGCTGCCCGCGCCGAAACCGCGCGCGATCGGGACGCGCGTCGGCTTGGAATGTGACGATCCGGATCGTCGTTTGGGACCGTCCGGCGTCGGCACGAACGGAGATGACCATCGAGACGTGAGCCAGATCGTCCCCTGCCCTCGACGATCGTTCGGCCGCGGCGCGATCCTCGCCGCGGCGCTGCTTTGCTCCTCGAGTCCGGTCCTGGCGCAGATCGGAGTGCGGGCCGAGGTCGGGTTCGGCGGCGTCCTCATCGAGGATGAGCCGTCCCCGATCACGATCACGATCGAGAACCGGACGACGCGACCGTTTCGCGGCGAGGTCTCGATCGTCGACGACAGCCTGTTCGACGTGGCAGGACCGCTGGCATCGCGCTCGGTCGACGTCACCCCGGGCGCGGCGCGGCAGGTGACGATCCTCGTCCAGGGGGCCGGCCCGCTCACTCCGCAGGTCGAGCTCGCGAGCCTCGAACGCTTCGACTACATCGGCACCGGCGGTGACGGCAAGTCGTACGTCGCGAACGACGCGCGGGGGTTCGCGCTGCCGCTCGGCGAGGCGAGGTCGAGCCGGGCCCGCGTGGTGATCGTGACCCTCGGCCCGCGCGCGCGGCAGCTCGCCGCGGCGCTGCCCGAGGAAATGCACGGTCCAGAGCTCCGCCGGCTGCACGAGGGCCAGCGACCGGCGCTGATCCTGCCCCTCGACGCGGACGACGCGCCGGACACTTGGCTCGCGTACGCGGGCGTCGACGCGATCCTCTTCTTCGAGCCCGATCTGGCCGCGTGGCCGAACCCCGGCCAGCGGCGTGCGCTCCTCGACTGGGTCCAGTACGGCGGGAGGCTCGTGCTGCTCGCGGCGTCGCGTCCCGCGCTGCTGGACGACGCGGGCTGGCCGGGAGTGCTGGCCGCCCGCTCGTTCGAGTCGGCGGCCCGGGCCTATCCGGTTCCGGACGGTTTCACGGCGAGTCGCTTCGATGCCCGCGGGCCGATCCTCCAGGCGATCGAGCCCCACGCGACCGCCCGCGCGCACGCCACGGCGTCGCCGTCGTGGGCGGGTCCCTTGCCGGTTCCGCTCGAGCGCCCGATCGGCCTGGGCCGCGTCGCCGTGGCGTGCTTCGACCCGCTCCTGTACGACCTCGGCGACCCGGCGTTGTTGGCCGCGGCGGTCAACCAAGCTGCCGGTCTCGCGCTCGACTACGCGCCGCCCGACGTGGAAGGCCAGGGGCAGATGGTGATCTCGTTCGGGCCGCGCGGGGGATCGCTCTTCTACGACCTGCTCGCGAACGAGAACACGATCACGCCGTCGCTCGGGCTGTTCTTCGTGCTCGCGCTGGTCTTCCTGTTCCTGATCGGACCGTTCGACTACCGACTGCTGAAGGCAAAGAACAAGCTCCACCTCAGCCCGTGGACGCTGCTCGGATACACGGCCCTCTTCAGCCTCGTGAGCATCGGCGCGACGTTCGTCTTGTTCGCGCCCGACGAAGAGGTGACGCGCATCGCGGTCCTCGACCTCGTAGAGGGGCACGACGGCGCGGAGTCGCTCCGCGGCCACGTCTACCGCGGGATCTACGCACCGACGGGCGGCGACCACGTGACCGCGATCGAGGGGTTCCAGACGTTCGGCGGATTGGTCCCGCGGCCGGCGCGGTTCGACGTGTTCGGAGCGTCGCCGGAGGCGGCCGAGCCCGTCGAGCAGGTCGTCCTCGCGCCCGGCTCGCAGCCGATCGTCCTCTCCATGCCGTTCAACAGCCAGCGCGTCACCGCCGAGCTCGTGTCGGGTCCGCCGCGCGGCTCGGTGAGCGTGAGCGTGTCCGAGCACGAGGGCGAGGTCCGAATTCGAGTCCAGAACGACCTCGCGAGCGATCTGTTCGGAGGCACGCTGCTGACCGCGAAGGGCGTCCATCGGCTGCCGAGGATCGCGGCGAATGACGCTCTCGAGGTGCCGCTCGGCCGGTCCGAGCCATGGGGGCGCCACGCGTCCGAATTCCTGTCGAGCGTCGATCCGAGCGGCTTCGGCTATCGAATGCGGTCGACCGCCGGACGCCACCGGCACCGCGAGGAGCCGCCTCCGGACGACGTCGTGTCGGCGATCGCGGCGCTGTCGCTCTTCGGCTCGCAATCGATCTCGCGGTCGTTCGAGAACGAGCGTCGTGGCGAGACGATCTGGCAGAACGGCGTGCAGATCCCGCTCGAACCGAATCGGTTCCGGCCGCGGTTCGATCTCACCCACACCCTGACGAACGACCAGGGCGTCCTTCTCGTCTGGACCGACGAGCTCCCGTTCGACGACGCGCTCGCCGACCGCCCACGCGGGTTCACGTGGGTCTTCCTCCGCCGCACCGTCACCCTTCCCGAGTCCCTTCGATAGCGAGCGACGTCCGATGGCTGCCCTGGTCGAGATCGACAAGCTGACGAAGCGCTTCGGCTCGTTTCCCGCCGTGACCGACCTGTCGCTCGAGATCGAGGAGGGCTCGGTGCTCGGCTTCATCGGCCCGAACGGCGCGGGAAAGTCGACGACCCTGAAGATGCTCGCGACGATCGTGCGCCCGTCGTCGGGGGACGCGCGCATCGCGGGCCACTCGATCAAGCAGGACAGCGATCGCATCCGCTGGTTGATCGGCTACATGCCGGACGTCTGCGGGCTCTACGAGGACATGCGGGTCCACGAGTACCTGCGTTTCTTCGCGAACGTCTACCGGATCACGAGCACGAAGGCGGAGAAGGCGATCGACGAGACCCTCGACCTCGTCGGGCTCGAAGGCAAGTCCGACTCGCTCTGCGGCGAGCTGTCGCGCGGGATGTCGCAGCGGCTCCACCTCGCGCGCGTGCTCCTCCACGACCCGAAGCTCCTGCTCCTCGACGAACCGGCGTCGGGGCTCGACCCGCGCGCGCGGATCGACTTCAAGGAGCTCGTGTCGACGCTGCGCGGCATGGGGAAGACGCTGATCATCTCGAGCCACATCCTCTCCGAGCTCGGCGAGATGTGCGACTCGATCGCGATCATCGAGAAGAGCTCGCTCGTCTACTCCGGCTCGGTCGAGGCAGTCTCGCAGCAGGTCGCGAAGGAGAGCCGGATCTTCTCCGTCCGCGTCAAGGAGGATCCGGAGCGTTCCCTGACCCGCGGCGACCTGCTCGAGACGATGCGCTCGCTCCCGTACGTCGAGGCGGTCCGCGAGGGAGACGCGGCCGGCGAGGCGTTCGTGAAGTTCGTGCCCGACTTCGATGACGTGGCGCGGCTGAACGAGGAGCTCGTCCGACGTGGATTCCGCGTCGAACGGTTCGGCGAGGAGAAGACCCGGCTCGAGGACGTCTTCCTGCACCTGACCAAGGGGCTCGTCCAGTGAGGGCGATCCTCGGCCTCGACTTCCTCGGCTTCGCGAAGCGGCGCCGCTTCTTCGTGCTGCGGACGCTTACCGTCGCGGTGCCGCTCTCCTTGCTGATCCTGATCGGCTCGCAGGTTCGACATCGATCGGCGGACGCGCTCGGTCTCGTCATCTTCAACGTGACGATGTTCCCGATCCTCGCGCTCGCGATCTTCATCACGCCCGCGATGCTCGCGCACGTCATCGCCGAGGAGCGACGGAACAACAAGCTCGAGGTGCTGCGCAGCGCGCCGCTCGGGTCCGCGTCGATCGTTCTCGGCAAGTGGCTCTCGCGCGTGCTCCTGATCGACATGGTGATCATCGCCGCGCTCCCGCTCGCCGCGCTGGCGCTCCTGTTCGGCGGCGTCTCGCCCGCGATGTTCCTCCGCTCGACGGTGATCGTGTTCACCACCGTCATCTGGGTCTCCGCCGTCTCGCTCCACGTGAGCGCCACCGCCAAGGATCTCGGCGTCGCGGTGCGGCGGGCGTACGTGCTCGTCATCGCGCTGGGGATCGGTCTGTTCGTCCTGATGGGCCTCTCGGGTTCGCGTGCGATCCGGTCGCAGGAACTCGCCGAGGTCGTCGCCTCGCTGCAGCCGTTCACCGCGCTCGGATTGGTGAGCACGCCAGTGAACCGGTTCATGACGTTCACCCCGCTGGGGCTCGATCCGACGCTGTTCCACGTGCTGGCCTGGGGCTGCTTCTCGGCGTTCTTCCTCTGGCTCTCGGTGCGCGCCCTCGCGGTGGACCTTCGAACGCGAGGCGAGTCGATGCCGGCGGTCGTCGTGGCGCCCGCCGCGGCGGCGGTGAAGGCGGAGCACGGCCATCGGCCTCGCCGCGGCGGGCGCTTCAGCCGCAAGCTGACGCTGCTCCGGCGCGACCCCGCGCGCTGGCTCGAAGTGACGCGAACGAGCATCCTCGGCACCGCTCGCCTGCGAACCGCGATCCTCCTGCTCGCCATCCTCTTCCTCGAAGCCGCGTTCCTCTACGCGCTCGCGGAGCTCAAGGATGACGGGAACGAAGCCGCGCCGCTCCACGTCGCCGCCTCGATCATCGCGTTGACCCTGGCCTTCTTCTCGACCGCGAGCCTCGGTGCATCCTCGTTCCACCGCGACAACGAGGCGAACACGCGCGACGTGCTGTTCGCGTCGCCGTTGTCGAACGAGGCTCTCGCGCGCGCGAAGATCAACGGGGTGCTGGCCGGCAGCCGGCTGTTCTGGTTCTTCTCGATGGCGCACGCGTTCCTCGGCGTCGTCTGCGGAGACATCCACCTGGTCTCGGCGATCGTCTACACCGTCGTGGCATACGTCCTGATCGTCGCCCTCGCCGGCTTCTCGATGTGGATCGGGCTCACGAGCTCCAACACGACCCGCGCGGCAGTGAAGACGATCGGCGCGATGATCGCCCATCTCTTCATCATCCCCACCATCGGGCTCTCGCTGCTCGCCGCCGCGAACGGAGAAGAGAGCCTGGCGGGGCTGTTCCTCGGGCACCACCCGCTCTTCATCGCCGGATACACGCTGGTGGCCGGCGCGTTCGACGGCCTCGTCTTCCTCGTCCTGTATTGGCTCGGCTACCTCGCCCTCGCATGGAAGCTCGTGTTCGACCTGATCCCGTCCCGGTACGCCGACTTGCGCGAGGATCGGGTCCGCCCGGCACGAGTCCGACCGCGCCGGCCGACCCCTACGCCGCCGCGCGTGGTTCGGAATCCCGAGGCATAGGGCCGTTCGGACTCGGGAGCAGGATCGGGAAAGTTCCACCGATTCCGTGACCGTTCGGCCGCCGCGACGGCGCATGGACGGGCGACGCATCGAACCCCCGGAGTCCGACCAATGCCTCGCCCGTCTCGCCTCTCCCATGTCGCCGGCCTTGCGCTTCTCCCACTCGGCGTCCTCGCCGCCGTCGCGGCGCCCGCCGCCGCCCAGCTCCCGTACGACCTGAACATCGTCGTGCCGACCGGCTCCTATGCGCTGAACAGCAGCGGGTGCAGCGACATCAGCAATCAGGGTCGCGTGTTGGGGAACACCCGCGAGAACGACACGTACCGATGGTTCGAGTGGACCCACGCCGGCGGCTTCTCCTGGCTGCCGGTGTTGTTCCAGTCGCCGACGAACCCCGCTCCGAGCGCCGGTCGTCTGAACGACCTCGGAGACCGCCTGTTCGGCAACCTCCTCGTGCTCGCGGACGGCACGCACGTCCAGATCCCCTTGGTCGACGGCACGATCAGCCTCCCCTCGCTCCAGGACCTGAACGACGATCTGCTGCTCGTCGGCAGCGGGCCGAACGGGACGTCCAGCCAGATCCTCGTGTGGGACCCCGTCAACGCGTCGAAGACAATTCCGATCTATGGCGCGAAGACGCTCTTCCGCGTGAGCGAGAGCGGCCTCGCCGTCGGCTACATCAACAGCGGAATCAGCAGCTCCCGCGCCTTCGTAGTGGACGTGAAGACCGGCGTCTGGACCGACGTCGGCCAGCTCCTGAACGGTGGTGGGTACCTCACGTGGAGCGATGCGGTGGACGTCAATGAGTACGGCGTGGTGACCGGCAGCGGCACGACGCCGATCGGGAAGCGCGCGTACACCTGGAGCGCCGCGCAGGGCTTCGTCCTGCTGCCGCCGCTGGAGGTGGGCTACGAGCAGTACGTCGTCCCGAGCGCCATCGACGACGCCGGACAGGTCGTCGGCGGCGCCCTCACATCGGACGGCTACCACGCCTTCCTGTGGAATCCGCAGACCGGCATGCACGACCTGAACGACCTGGCTCCGACCGGCACCTTCATCCTGCAGTCGGCGGACGACATCAGCGAGACCGGCGTGATCATCGGCTACGGGTTCTTCGGTCCGGCGTGGGGTCCGTCGCGCGGCTTCATCCTCGACCCGGCCACCCCGTGGCAGTACGAGGGGTTCGCCAAGGCCGGCGCGGGCGGCGCGCCCCGGCTGGATGGGACGGGCACGCTGGCCGGCGGCACCGCGGCCGCCCTGCTCCTCACCAACGCTTCGCCCTCGAGCCTCGCGCTGGCCGTGGTCGGACCGACCGCCACGCCGACGCCGTTCGAAGGTGGCATGCTGCTCCCCGTCCCGCCGCTGTTCGTCCTGCCGCTGACGACCGGCGGTGACGGCACCCTCACCCTGCCGTTCACCGTCCCGGCGGGAGGTCTCCCGAACGCCCAGATCTGGTTCCAGTTCGCGATCGCCGACGCGACGGCGACGTTCGGCGTCGGGCTGTCGAACGCGCTGAAGGCATCGTTCCCGTAGGCGGAGGCGGTTGCTCGATCGCCGGCGCGGTGACCACGCGGCGGCTCCGCGAGACGCGGAACCCGGCGTGGTCACCGCGCCCCGCCCTGACCCATCGTTCCGACCCTCCTGGTACGATTCGTCCGCCCTCTCATCGGGGGCTCGGAGGCTCGCAGGATGAAGGTCGACGCTGCCCTCGCGGTCGTGCGCCGCCGGCTTCGAACCGAGGCCGGGCTGCGCGTCGCGTACGCCGGCGCGACGTGCGGCTCGGTCGCGGCGTTCGTCGTCCTGCTCGCGAGCCGGGTCGTGTCCAGCCTCCCGGACTCGGCCTGGCTCCTCGCACTTCCGATCGCCGCCTTCCTGCTCGGGTTCGTCGCGGGCTACGTGCGACGCGTGCCGTCCGCCGGCGAGGTCGCGGCCGCACTCGACGTCCGGCTCGACCTGCGCGAGCGCGTATCGACGGCGCAGTACGTCCGCGAAGCCGGCGACGAGCTCGGGGACGCCGCCGAGTTCATCCAGACGCAGGCCCTCCGCTGCCTCGATCACAAGACGGCGGCCGACGTGAAGCGCGCGTTTCGGCTCCCCCGGGACTACGCCCCCGGCGCGGCGTTCGGCGCGGTGCTCGTCCTGTTCGTCGCGCTGCCGTGGCTGCCGAAGCACGCGACCGCGGCGCCGAATCCGGAGATGGAGGCCAGGCGGGACGCGGCCACGCAGTCGCGCCGGGTCAAGGAGAGCGCGCGGCGCCTCGAGGAACGGGCGACGGAGATCGAGCGCGCCGCCGAGATCCACCAGCTCGAAGAGGCGCGGCGTCTCGCGCGCGAACTTCGGACCGAGGCAAATCGGATGGCCGCCTCGCCGCCGCAACTGAAGGACGCTTTGAAGAGCCTGGCCGTGCTCGAGCTCACGCTGAAGCGGGCGCAGGCCGACGCGTTCGGCCTCGAGGCCGGAGAGCTCGGCGACGAGACCGCGGAGCGCCTGTCCGAGCTGGCGCGGGACCTCGACCAGCTCGACCCGCAAGGCCTCTCCCTCGACCTCGACGCGTTCAAGCAGCAGGCCCGGCTCGAAACCGAGCGTGCGGCCGCGAGCGGTTCGAGTGCGACCGTCGACCAACGGGGGCTCCGCGACTTGATGCGACGGCTCCAGGAGATGACGGAGCAGCTCGAGGCGCTGCGCGAGGCGGCCGCCGAGGAACTGGCGGAGTACGAGTCGCTCTCCCAGGAGCAGCTCGACACCCTCGCCAAGCTGCAGAAGGCACTCGAGGACCTCGAGTCGAGGCTCGGGGCGGCGAACGCGGGCGGCCGCCCGCTGGACGCCGATGAGCTGAAGGAACTGCTCGACCAGCTCGGCTCGCTGTCCGCCGACGAGCTCGAGCGAATGCTGAAGGCGCTGCGCGAAGCGGACGTGCTCGAGGCCGCCCTACGCGCGGTCGGCGAGTGCCGCGGCGGGTGCTCCGGCGGCTCCGGCGCCCTGTCGGACGCCGAGCTGAGCGCGATGCTGCGCCGGATCGGCGCCGGCCGATCCGGCGGCGCGGGCACCGGCCGGGGCGCCAACGAGCCCGGCCCCGGCATGGGCGGCGCGGGCACCGGGGCCGGCGGCCAGGCCCGGCGCGGCACGGACGACGGCCGTGGCGAGGACCCCGAGCGCGTCCGCGGCCGGATCGACCCGACCGGCAAGCTGGGCCGGGCGGTCCCGTTCCAGGGAGTGCCGAACCCGGCCGAGGCGAAACGCGAGTTCGACGAGACGATCGGGCGCGCCGCCGCCGCGGCCGAGGAGGGGCTCGGCAAGGACCTCATCCCGCCCGACGCGCGCGCGTACGTGCGCCGCTACTTCGAAGCGCTCCGCGATCAGAAGTAGTCGCGGCCGATGACGTCGATCGCCTTCGTCCATCCATTCGCGCTCCTCCTCCTCGTTCCCGGCGCGCTGCTCCTCGCTTGGCTGCGGCGCTCGCCGAAGGGACGCGGCCGGCGCGGCGGCGTGAGCGTCGCGCTCCGCGGGCTCGTCCTCTTCACGCTGATCCTCGCCGTCTCGCGGCCGCAATCCATCCGCGAGGTCGAGCGGCTCGCGGTCGCGTTCGTCGTCGACGTGTCCGAGAGCGTGCCGACCGATCGACGCGACCGCGCGCTGCGCCGGATCGAAGCCGACCTCATGGCGCGAGCGACGGAGGACGACGCGTCGCTGATCGTCTTCGCGGAGCGACCATCGGTCGAGATCCCGTTCGGCCTCGGACCGGGCGCCGGGGGCGACGCGCCGCTCGCGGTACGGCTCGATCAGATCGAGAGCCGCGTCGGACGGGGCGCCAGCGACCTGGCGCGCGCGGTCGAGTTCGCGGAGGGGACGTTCCCGAGCGGCGCGGCGAAGCGGATCGTCCTCGTGTCGGACGGAAGCGAGACGACCGGCGATCTGATCGCCGCGGCGCGCGCCCTCGCCGCGGCCGGCGTGCGGCTCGACGTCCGCCCGATCGCGTACCGCTTCGACGACGAAGTGATCGTCGAGGCATTGCACGCGTCCGAACGCGGCCGGGTCGGCGAGCCGATCCAGCTCCGCGCCGTCATCACCTCGTTCGTCGAGACGGACGCCGAGGTGGCGCTCTTCGACGACGGCCTCTTGCTCGGTGAACCGGCGGCGGTGAAGCTCTCGCGCGGCGCGAACGTGCTGCGATACTCGCCGATTCCCGACGCGGCCGGCTACCACGCGTACGAGATCGAGGTGCGTCCCGTTCTCGACGGGCAGCGCGCGAACAACGTCGGCCGCGCCGGGGTGATCGTCGGCGGCACGCCGCGCGTGCTCGTCGTCTCGTCGTCCGCGGAACACGAGACCCTGGCGCGCACCCTCGCCGAGGCGGGCATCGGCATCGAGGTCGTCGAACCGTCGCGACTCCCCCGTCACCCGGCCGGCTACGTCGACGTCGACAGCGTGGTCCTCGTCAACGTCGCCGCGTACGACCTCGACCCGCTCGCCGCGAACGGACTGCGCGACGCCGTGGTCGAGCTCGGCGTCGGCGTCGTCACCGTCGGCGGCGACCGGGCGTTCGGGCCCGGCGGCTACCGCGGCACGCCGATCGAGGAGCTCGTGCCGGTCGACCTGAACACGACGCACAAGAAGTCCATGCCGAAGGGCGCGCTCGTCATCGTCCTCCACAGCATCGAGTTCGACAGCGGCAACACCTGGGCGGAGCGCATCTGCAAGAGCGCGCTCGAAGGTCTCGACGCGGACGACGAGATGGGCGTCGTCTACTACCACCACCAGAAGGGCGAGCGGTGGCTCTTCGATCTCGCACCGATCGGAGACAGAGACGCTCAGCGAACGCTCATCGAGAACGTGTTCGTCGGCGACATGCCGAGCTTCCACAACTGCTTCGTGCTCGCCGCCGCGTCGCTCGAGGCGTCGGATGCCGCCGTGAAGCACGTCGTCGTCATCAGCGACGGCGACCCGCAGGCGCCCGACGACGCGCTGCTCACGCGGATGATCCAGAAACGCGTGACGATCTCGTCGATCTGCATCGAGCCCCACGGCAACTCGACGGCAACCATGGAACGTCTGGCGGCGCTCGGCGGCGGCCGCTACCGCCAGCTCTTTCCACGCCGCGGCGACCTGTCGAAGCTGCCCGCGTTGATGCTGAAGGAGGCGACGACGCTGCGACGCTCGGCGGTGAAGGAAACGCCGTTCGTCCCGATCGTCGCGCTCGGTCGCTCGGCGCTCCTGCGCGGCATCGACGGTGGCGTGCCGTCGCTGCTCGGCTACGTCGTCACGTCGATCAAAGCGGGCGCTGAGACGATCCTGCTGGCCGACGAGGAGAACGCGGACCCGCTGCTCGCGGCGGGTTACGCCGGGATCGGCCGCACCGTGGCGTTCACCTCGGACGCCTCGGCGCGATGGGCGAAGGAGTGGCTCGGCTGGAGCCAGTACGCGCCGTTCTGGACGCAGGTGATCCGATCGACGATCCCCGACTCGAACGCGTCCCTGTATCCGGTGCGGGTCGAGACCGATGGGCTCGTGCTCACGATCACGCTCGACGCGCGCGACGAGGGGAACGTCCCGGTCACCGACCTCGAGCTCGACGGCATCCTGCTCGGCGCCGGCTCCGAGCCCGTGCGGTTCCAGCCCACGCAGGAGGAGGCGGGACGCTACGTCGCCCGCGTCGAGGCGGCCGCGCCGGGACACTACCTTGCGCAGCTCCGCTACGAACGGGACGGGACGGCCGGCCGTTCGCTCGGCGTCGGCGCGATCGACTACGCGCCCGAGCACCGCTCCCTCCAGAGCCACGAGGATCGCCTCGCGCGGGCGGCCGAGCTGACCGGCGGACGAGTCCTCCGCGACGGCGACGAGCCGTTCGCGCATGACTTCGAGGCGGTCGTCGGCCGCGCCGAGCTCTGGGCCATCCTCGTCGTGATCGCGTCGCTGCTCGTCGTCCTCGACGTCTTCGCGCGGCGGTTCGACTTCGACCTCGCGCCGCTCGTCGCCGCGCTGCACCGCCGCCGGCCGCGCGCCACCCGCGCCAAGGAGGTGGGCTCGCCCGACGCGCCTCGTTCGAGGGACGCGCCGAGCCTCGACGTTCCGCCGGCCGCGCCCGATGGTTCCGGCACGGGCCCCGTCCCGGTCGCCAAGACGAAGCCCGCCGCGCCGGACGCGGATACGCTCGACCAACTCAAGAAGGCCAAGAAACGCGCCGCCGAGCGGCGAGAGTGGAAGTAGACGATGACCGAAACGGCAGCGAGGGTCGAACGGTTCAACGCGCGATTCTCCGCCCTCACCGGCGAGCTGAAGAAGGCGTTCGTCGGGCAGGACGAGCTGGTACGGCTCGTGATCACGTGCCTGTTCGCCGGCGGCAACTGCCTGCTCGAAGGGCTGCCCGGGCTCGGGAAGACGCACCTGATCAAGTGTCTCGGCCGGCTCCTCGGCCTGAAGTTCTCGCGGATCCAGTTCACGCCCGACCTGATGCCGGCCGACGTCACCGGCACGAACATCATCATCGAGGACGAGAGCGGCAGGAAGACGTACACGTTCCGCCGGGGGCCGATCTTCGCGAACCTCGTGCTGGCCGACGAGATCAACCGCGCCACGCCGAAGACGCAATCGGCGCTGCTCGAGGCGATGCAGGAGAGCCGGGTCACCGTCTGGGGCGAAAGCCACGAGATCGAGGCGCCGCTCTTCGTGCTCGCCACGCAGAACCCGATCGAGATGGAGGGGACGTACCCGCTGCCCGAAGCGCAGCTCGACCGCTTCTTGCTCAAGGTGCTGGTGCGCACGGCCACCCGCGAGGAACTCCGCGAGATCGTGGCGCGCACGACCCGCCGCCAAACGATCGCGCTCGATCAGGTGATGGAGCGCGCCGAGCTGCTCGATTGGCAGGGGTTCGTCCGCGACGTCGTCTGCGCGCCCCACGTGCTCGACTACGCGGCGCGTCTCACCCTCGCCACCCATCCGGCCCACGAGGACGCGCCGGATCGGATCCGCCGCTACGTGCGGTTCGGCTCGAGCCCGCGCGGCGCGCAAGCGCTCGTGCTCTGCGCCAAGGTGTTCGCGCTCGAGGACGGACGGATGAACGTCAGCTTCGCCGACCTGAAGCGGGCGGCGCGGCCGTGCCTGCGGCATCGGCTCGTGCTGTCGTACGAGGCGCAGATGGACGAGGTCGCGGCCGACGCACTGGTCGACGACGTCCTCGCCGCGGTGCACGAGACGGAGAGCGCGTGAGCGACGCCCCGGACGACCACGCGGAACGAGGAGACGAGCCGGCGGGGCTCCTCTCGCCCGAGTTCGCGGCGCGCCTCGAGCGCCTCGAGGTCCGCCTGTCGCGGGCACTGCCGTCGAACCGGCGCGGCGACCGGCGCTCGCCGGCGAGGAAAGGAATCTCGCTCGAGTTCGCCGACTTCCGCGGCTACGTCGAAGGGGACGACGTGCGCCACCTCGACTGGGCCGGCTACGCGCG
Source organism: uncultured Phycisphaeraceae bacterium (assembly GCA_964649825.1). Taxonomy (GTDB): domain Bacteria; phylum Planctomycetota; class B15-G4; order B15-G4; family JADJEK01; genus CAZYQW01. Next base: position 58,989 of record CAZYQW010000124.1, read on the forward strand.
TCTCGATCAGCTCATCGTGAAGCTCTACCACGACGAGGAGGACGTCCAGATCCACCTCGTCGTCGACGCGAGCCGCTCGATGGACTACGGCGTTCCGGCGAAAGCGCGGCGCGCGCGGGAGATCGCGGCCGCGCTGGCGTGGATCGGGCTCGCGCACGACCAGCGCGTCTCGCTCACGATGATCGGCGACGAGCTCATCGCGGTCCCGCTCGTCCGCGGCCGCGGCGCGTTTGCGCGTATCGCCGGCCCCCTCGCCACGTTTGCGACGAACGGCACGCGTGGCCTCGCCGACGGAGCCCGCGAGCTCGCGCGTCGCTTCCGCCCGCGCGGTTTCGTCGTGCTGATCTCGGACCTTCTCGACGCGGAGGGTCCGGAGGCGGTGCTGCGCGCTCTCGAGGGCTCGTTCCGTACGGTTCTGCTGCTCCAAGTGCTGGCCCGCGAGGAGACCGATCCAACGCTCGAGGGCGACCTGCGGCTGATCGACAGCGAGACGAACGCGCGGGTCGAGATCCACGCCGACGCGGCGCTCCTCGACGCGTATCGCCGCCGCGTCCGCTCGTTCATCGCACTCTGCTCCGAGACCGCGCGGCGGCGCGGCGCCGGGTTCGCCACCCACTCGACGGGCGCGACGCTCGAGGAGTTCGTCGTTCGCACGCTCGTCGGCGAGGGGGTCCTCCGATGACCGCGCTCGCGGTCGGCTTCGCCACTCCACTCGGCCTCCTGGCCGGCGTCTGCCTCGTCCCGATCCTCGCGCTCTTCCTGCTGAAGCGGCGCTACCAGGACCGGCCGGTCGGCAGCACGCTGCTCTGGGCCCGCGCCCTCGAAGACGTGCTGGCCCGCGCGCCGTTTCGACGACCGATGGAGTGGCTCTCGTTGGTCCTCCTCCTCGTCGCAGCGACCGCGCTCGCGCTCGCGGCCGGCGGGATGCGCGTCGGCGTGGACGGGCGCGATGCCCGACGCGTCGTCCTCGTGCTCGATGTCTCGGCGAGCATGACGACGGAGGACGCCGAGGACGGTAGGTCGCGCTTCGAGCGCGCGCGCGACAAGGCCGACGAGCTGATCGCGGGACTCTCTTCGGACTCGAGCGCAGCGATCGTCGCGGCCGGCCCGTCACCCCGCGTGATCGGCCACGAATCGGATGATCCGGCCGCGCTCCGCACGACGCTGTCTCGGCTCGAGCCTGCGATGACCGAGGCCTCGCTCGGCGACGCGTTCGAGCTGGCCGAACGGCTCGTGAAGGGAGGCGAGGCGTCCGAAGTGATCGTCTTCTCCGACTTCGCGGTACCGCCCGACGAGCTGCAGGTCGTCGCGGCGAGCGAGGTTCCCGTCACGCTGGTGGACTGCGGAGAGGAGGTCGCGAACGCCGGCATCGTCCACGTCGCGGTCTCGGGCCACGCCGACGGTGCCCGTCTGCTCGTCATGGTGGCCGGCCGCGGCGGCCCCGCGCTGCGGACGCTCGTGATCGAACGGGACGACGCGCTGGTCGACGCGCGCGACGTGACGGTGCCGGCCGGCGGCGAGGTCGCGCTCGTCTTCGACGTCGGGCTCGCGGAGGGTCGAGAGACTGCGCGCTACGCCGCCCGGCTCGAGCCACGCGACGCGTTCCCGGGCGACGACGTGGCGCACGTCGGGGTGGCACGCGGCGAGCCGCCGCGGCTGCTGGTCATCGGCGAGGAGACGCGGTTCCTGACCCAGCTCGAGCACGTGTTCCCCGGCCTCGAGCTCACCCGCGTCGGAGCGGCCGAGGCGTCCGCGATCGACGCCGGTGCGAAGCACACGTACGACGCGGCGATCGTGACGGAGCGCCTCGAGGGAGAGGGGCGGATCCCCGCCCGGCGCGTTCTCTACATGGGCGAGGCTCCGAAGCACGTCGGCGTCGGCGTGGGTCTCGCGATCGACGATCCCGCCGTGCTCTCGTGGGAGCGAGGCGACGACGACCTGCGCGGTGTCGGGTTCGAGAACCTGCTCCTCGTCCGCGCGCACGAGCTCCGTGTACCGGCCGGCGGCCGCGTGCTGCTCTCGACCACCGCGGGGCCCCAGCTCGTCGTCATCGAGACGCCGGATCAAGAGGCGTTCGTCTGGGCGAGCGCGCTCGCCGACTCGAACTGGGTCCTCCTCCCGGCGTTCCCGATCTTCGTGCGCAACCTGCTCGGGCGAAGCCTGTTCGCGATCCAAGGCCACGCGCTGCGCGCCGCCGAAGCACCGCGCATCACGGCCGGACTCGACCGACTGACCGGCACGGTCGAGCTGTCGATCACGTCCCCGGGCGGCGCGACGCGCGAGCTCGAGGCGTGGGCGCGGGAGGACCTGCCGTGGCCGCGGCCAGCGCCGATCGGGTTCCACGAGGTGCGTGCTCGCGCCAAAGGGACGGCGGCGGTGGACGCGATGACGCGCGACGTCGGTGTCAGCCTCCTGTCACGCGCGGAGACGACGCTCCCGAGCCGGCCTCCCGACGACGACCGGTTCCCGCCCGCCGCGGTCCGGCTCGCCTCCGTGGGATCGTTCGACGTCGAGCGTCCGATCTGGCGCACGCTCGTACTCACGGCGATCGCCCTTCTCGCCGCCGAGTCGCTCCTCTGGTCGGGTGCGATCGGCCGCCGGCGGGTCGCCTGAACCGCTCGACCACCGAGTGCGGCCCCGAGGACGATGTCAGGGAAAGCGGCGCGGATTCCGATAAGGACTCCTTGAGTGGCATCAACCTTGAGAGGGCGCGGCCATGCTCATCGAGCAGAGCCATTGGGACAAAGAGGGCGGCTGGTCGTTTCCGCGGGAGTCTCCCGTCGAAACCGCTCAAGTCGTCCTCGTCTTCGGCGGCAAGGCCGCGCTTCTTCATGCGGACGGGCTCGAAGCGCTCCGTGCGCGATATCCCGAGGCGATGCTGATCGGTTGCTCGACGGCGGGAGAGATCGAGGGGGTCACGGTCCGCGACGACTCGGCGGTCGCGACCGCGGTTCGTTTCGAGCGGACGACGCTCCGGATGGCGCGGATCCACCTCGGCGAGGTGGCCGAGGACAGTCGCGCCGCGGGCAGCCGGCTCGCGGATGCGTTGCTCGATCCGGACCTCCGCCACGTGATCGTGCTCTCCGACGGCCTCCACGTGAACGGCAGCGACCTCGTGAGGGGTCTCGAGTCGAACCTGCCCCCGTGGGTCTCCGTCACGGGAGGTCTCGCGGCGGACGGCGTCGACTTCGGCGAGACCTGGGTGATCGCCGGCAATACCCCCGCCACCCGGACCGTCGTCGCGCTCGGAATGTACGGACGGCACATTCTCGTCGGTCACGCCTCGCTCGGCGGCTGGGATCCGTTCGGGCCGGAGCGGATCGTGACCCGTTCGGACGGCAACGTGCTGTACGAGCTCGACGGGAAGTCCGCCCTGCAGCTCTACAAGACGTACCTCGGCGAGCACGCCGCCGGGCTGCCCGCGACCGGGTTGAAGTTCCCGCTGGCGGTGCGTCGCACCGCGAACGATACGCCGGTCGTACGCACGATCCTCTCCGTCGACGAGCGCGTACAGTCGATGACGTTCGCCGGCGACATTCCGACCGGCTCGTACGCGCGCCTCATGAAGGCGAACTACGATCGGCTCGTGGACGGCGCAGCGGGCGCGGCGAGGACCTGCCTCTCGACGACGAGCTTCGCTCCGGAGCTGGCGCTCCTGATCAGTTGCGTCGGCCGGAAGATCGTCCTGCAGCAACGCGTCGAGGAGGAGGTCGAAGCGGTCCAGGACGTGTTCGGAGAGAGGACGGTGCTCGCGGGCTTCTACAGCTACGGCGAGATCTCGCCGTTCACCGCGAACGCACGCTGCGAGCTCCACAATCAGACCATGACGGTCACGACGTTCGCGGAGCGGTGATCGTGGACGAGCTCCACCCGCTCCTGCGGCGGCAACTGGCTCGGCACGCGAGCGAGATCAGTCCGCAGGACTTCCAGGACTTCATCGCGGCCGTCGACGACGCGTACCGGTCGTCCGACTCCGACCGGGTGATGATGGAGCGGGCTCTCGACCTGAGCTCCAAGGAGCTCCTGAACGCGAACACCGAGATGCGGGCCGTCCTCGAGGCCTGTCCCGACCAGTTCGTGTGGATCGAACTCGACGGCCGGGTCACGAACGTCCAGGGCGAGGTCGTGGACGCTACGGTTCGACTGGGCGAAGCGTTCGCGGTCGCGGACCACGACGAGGACGCGGCGCGCGCGGAGACGATCAAGCGCGTCCGCTGGAACGGCAACGGGCACTCGTTCGAGTACACGCTCGGCGACGGCGACAAGCAGCGACACCTCGAGGCTCGCGTCTTCCCGCTGTTGAACGACCAGCTCATCGCGATGATCCGCGACATCACGGAGCAGAAGCAGATCGCGCGCGAGATCCTGAAGGCGAAGGAGGCGGCAGAGGAGGCCGCCCGCGCGAAATCGCAGTTCCTCGCCATGATGAGCCACGAGCTGCGCACTCCGATGAACGCGATCATCGGCATGTGCGAGCTTCTGCTCGACACGCCGCTCTCTGAAGAGCAGGCCGAGATGGCGGAGATCGCTCATCACGCCGGAGAGGCGCTGCTCGCGATCATCAGCGACATCCTCGACTACTCCAAGATGGAGGCGGGCAAGCTCGAGCTCGAGAAGCTCTCGGTCGACCTGAAGGAGAACATGAACGTCGCGGTCGAGATGCTCCGACCGGCCGCGAAGGTGAAGGGGATCCGACTCGTCATCGAGTGCGACGACGCCGTCCCGAGCCGAATCACCGGAGACCCCGTCCGCATCCGCCAGGTCGTCCTGAACCTCCTGAGCAACGCGGTGAAGTTCACGCGGCACGGCGACATCCGACTGACGCTCTCGGCCGAGGTCGACCCCGATGGCGCTCCGTTCGTCCGCATCGCGGTCCGCGACTCCGGGGTTGGCATTCCGCAAGACAAACAGGGCCGGTTGTTCCAACCGTTCGCGCAGGCGGACTGTTCCACGACGCGGGAGTTCGGCGGGACGGGTCTCGGCCTCGTGATCTGCCGGCGGCTCGTCGGCGCGATGGGCGGCACGATCGGCTTCGAGAGCGAGATGGGTCGGGGTTCGACCTTCTGGTTTCGGATTCCGGCAGTTCGCGCCGCCACCGCCAAGAAGAACGATGAGTCGGCCGACGAGTCGACCACCGCACCCGAGGCGGCACGACCCGTCGCGTCATCGTCGTATCGCGTCCTCGTGGTCGAGGACAACGCCGTCAACGCGAAGGTCGCCGGCGCCATCCTCCAGAAGCTCGGCGCGGAGGTCGACGTCGCGCACGACGGCCACCAGGCCTTGAGGGCGCTCGGCGAGCGTTCCTACGAGATCGTCTTCATGGATTGCCAGATGCCCGACATGGATGGCTACGAAGCCACCGCGCGGATCCGCCGGATGTTCGCGCCCGCGTGCCGGACTCCGATCGTCGCGCTGACCGCCAACGCGATGGCGGAGGACGCCGAGCGTTGCCTCGCGGCCGGAATGGATGACTACCTGAGCAAGCCGATCCGCCGCAGCGAACTCGAAGCGGTCCTCCGGAAGTGGCGCGGGCGGGTCTCGTCCGCGCCGCGGTAGCCACACCGAGAGGCCCCACGAAACGGCGGAACGGGGGAGCGGGAAAAAAAGCGCGGAATCGGAACCACGAGTGGCATACGAGTCCCGACTCCGCAGCCTCGACAAACGAGTTCGAGGCCTTCACGAATGACGAATCCAACCGTGACCGGGTCGTGCACACCCGGCCGCTCGTCTCACGTCACCTGCGGACCGGCCTCGCTGTCCTCTGTGGTCTCGTTCGCGACACCCCCCCCCTCCCAAGGAACGGGGAGTGGGGAAGACGAACTCTGTCGCTCGCTCCGAACGAACCTCCCTGGGCACACCGGGACCGCACCAACGTGAGCCGCGGACGCGGCCTCTGCGTCGCTGTCTCGGGGTCTGAGATGCAACCGCGATGCCAACGCGACCGCGAGTTGGTGGCGTACTTTCAAAATGCTGTCAATGCTTGGCTTAGGGAAACGCTAGAGCACGTCGTGGCGGCCGACGACGTGCCCCGCCGCCAACTCGAGTTGACACCTCGCGGATCAGCGTCCGGCGTCGAGGCCGAGGCGCCGGAGCTTCTTCAGGAAGCCGTAGCGGGACATCCCGAGCAGAGCCGCCGCGCGACTGCGGTTGCCGAGCGTCTGCGCGAGCGCTCGTCGCACCAGATCCTCTTCCGTGCGCTGCTTCAGGTCCCTGGCCACCGCGGGGCTCAACGCCGGGACGGGAAGCGCCGCGGCGGGATCCGGGCTCCCGATGCGGATCGACGGTGCGAGATCCGCCTCCGCGATCGTGCCGCGCACCAACGTCGCGAGCCGGCGCATCTCGTTCTCGAGCTCCCGCACGTTGCCGGGCCACGCGTGATCCAGGAGGGCTCTCCGCGCGTCGGCGCCGAGCCGCACGACGACGCCGCGGCCCTCTCGGGACGCCGACTCGAGGAACCGTTCCGCGAGCTCGACCACGTCGTCGCCCCGCGTGCGGAGCGGCGGCATCCGCACCTCGAGCCCGCGCAACCGATAGAAGAGGTCTTCCCGGAACGTCCCCGCGCGCCGCCGTTCGTCGATCGTCTCCGCGGCGGCCGCGACGACTCGCACGTCGACCTGCATCATCTCGCCTCCGACCGGGCGGCATTCTCCACTCTCGAGCACGCGCAGAAGCTTCGCCTGGAGCTCCGAACCGAGCTCACCCACGTCGTCCAGGAACAACGTGCCGCCGTCCGCCTCCTGCAGGAGACCTCGACGCGCCCGCGCCCCCGTGAACGATCCACGTTCCACGCCGAACACCTCCGCCTCGAAGAGCGGCGACGGGATCGATGCGCAGCCCATGACGACGAACGGCCCGGACGCGCGCGGCGACGCGTCGTGGACCGCGCGCGCGGCCAGGCTCTTTCCCGTGCCGCTCTCCCCGATCAAGAGCACGGGCAGATCGGTCAACGCCGCGCGCTCGACGTCGCATCGCACGCGCGTCATCGCTTCGCTCGACCCGATCAGCCGCCCCATCGGACGCAGCGCCTCGGTGAGACGCCCCGACCGTCTCGCGGCGAGGAGCAGGCGCTCGGCGCGCTGCAGCCGCCGCTCGAGGACGCGGTTCAACTCGCGGACGCGCCCCTCCGTCTCGACGCGAATCAGCGCCAGCGACGCCTGATCCGCGAACCGCTCGAGGAGGTCGAGGCGCTCCGGATCGAACGCGGCGACCCGGCCGACGTTGTCGACGTAGAGGGCTCCGAGCGTGCGGCCACCGGCGTGCATGGGGACGCATGCGACCGACCGGAGCCTCAGCCGCTGGACCGAAAGCGAGCCGCCCCACCGAGGGTCGAGCGCCGCGTCGCCGATCACGACCGCGCGGCCCGACTCGATGACGGACTCGAGGATCGTCCGCGACCACTCCGCGTCCGGCTCGGTCGCGACGCGGCCATCGGACCTCAGCGACCGGACGACGACCGCCTCCGACCGGTCGCGGACGAGGAGGAACGCCCGGCTCGCGCCGGTCAGCGAGAGCGCGGTCTCGAGCACCACGTCCAGGAGCGGCTCGACGTCGGTCGCGGCGGCCAAACGCCGATAGAGGTCGAGGACCGCCCGAACTCCGACGCCGCCCGCCGTCGAGAACGGTTCGGACGGCCCGGCGAGCGCGTCGGTCGGCAGCGCCCTGTCGTCGAACTCGCCGAGCGTCGCGGCCGCCGCGGGATCGATCGCGCCGGGGGCGCCGCGCGCCAGACGATCTCGTGCCTCGCATCCGACCGCGACCGCACGCGCCAGGGCCAGGCTTCGGCCTTCCGCCGCCGCCGCGCGCGCCGCCTCCACCGCGGCCAGCAGCCGCCAGCGGGGACGCTCGCTGCGCTGCAGCCGATCGAACGCGGCCACGGCGAGACGGACTCGATCGCGACCCGTCACGAGGCCGGCGAGGACTAGCTCGATCATTGCGCGCCGTTCGCGGTCGCCCTCGAGGTCGAGCGCGGTGGTCAACCGGCCGACGAGCGCGCCGCGATCCTCCTCCTGGTCCGTTGCGGCGAGCCCGAGCTCGAGGTCGACGTCGATGACGCGCGCGCGAAGGCCGAGCCGCTCGAACCGTTCGCGCGCTTGGCTCAGGCGAACCCGGCCCGGACCACGCTTCGTGGATCGCACAGCACGTATCCCGTCGAAGAAGAGGAGATCCGCCTCCTCGCGGACGGCGTTCCGGCGGCGCGCGGCGAAAAGCGCGGAGCGAGCTTCTCGTTCCGTCGCGGCCAGGTCGCCGAGGGCGAGGAGCGCGCGCACCACGTTCTTGCGCAGGATCAGCACCTTGTCCGCCGCGCCGATTCCCTCGAAGAGGGTGCGCGACTCGCGGAAGTCGCGCAGCCCCGCCGTTGCGTCCCCGGCCTCGCACTGGACCGTTCCGCGGTTCGAGAGCGAGGACGCGAGGCCGTAGCGATCGCCGAGCGCGCGGCGCGTCCGCACGGCTTCGTCGAAGAGGCGCGTCGCTCGGTCGAGGCGGCCCGCGTCGCGGAAGATCAGCGCGGCGTTGTTGGCGGCCAAGGCGAACCGGTGCGGCGCGTCGTGGCGCAACCCGTCTCGCCGCAGCCGCAGGTGCATGCGAAGGGCCCGGACCTCCTCGCCGCGACGCGCGGCGGCCAGCGCGAGGTTGTTCGCGACCATGGCCGTGCCGGCGTGGTTGCTCGCCTCCTCGAACAGGCGGTGCGCTCGACGAAGGTGCTCCTCGGCCCCGTCGAGGTCGGCCAGTCGCAGGCAGGCGATGCCGCGCAGGTTCGAGAGCAGGGCGAGCTCGATCGGATCGCTGACGGACGGGAGGACCTCGTCGACTCGATCGAGCACGCGCGCGTACTCGCCCAGGCGATATCGCAGGTAGCATTCCAGGCTCCTCGCGCGGACCACGAGCCGGTGATCGCGCAGGCGGACCGCGGCCGCCGACGCCGCGTCGAGTCGCTCGAGCGCCTCGTCGAGCGCGCCCCGCGCCTGCGCCGCCTCGGCCAGACCGAGCCGTGCCCGCGCCGCGACGACGGGGTCATCGCTCCTCGCGGCGCGCTGGAGCTGCCGCTCGGGCGTGCTGACCTGCCCGAGCCCGAGCCGCGTCCTCGCGCCCTCCACGAAGCAGAGCGCGCCGAACCTCCCTCCCTCGCCGGAGGCGCGGCTCGCGATCCACGTCGCCGGCTCGGTCCACCCCTCTTCACGCAGCCGCTGGACTTCGTCGGCGAGTTCCTTCCCGACCTTCGCGTTCGGGTTCGCGAGGAAACGATGGAGCAGCACGCGTGTCGGGTCGTCGCCCTCGTACGCGCAGACCAAACGCTTCGAGAGCCGCGCCCGCTCGGTCGGGCCCTGCGCGCGCCGGGCGATCTCGGCGAGGCGCGGCTCGACGAAGAGCCTGCCGTCGCCGGTGCGGTGGACCCACTCGCGCCGCACCAGTCCTTGCGTCGCGGCCAACCCCGCGCCGGAGGCGTCGCCGAGCGCGAGGCGCAATGCACGTTCCGCCATCGGCTCGTCCGCGCGCACGAGAAGGTCGATCACTTGGCGCTCGACGGGGGAGAGCCGCGCGTGATCCGCGCGCCGGATCGAAGGTGCGGCGGGGATCCGGTCGTGCGCCAGCGTTCGAATCGCCGCGGCGGCGGCACCGGTCCGCCGGAGCGCGGCCCGGAATGCGAGCGCGATCCGATCGATCGACCGCCGCTGGCCGACGAGCCGATCGGCCGCTTCGGCGAGGAGACGCCGATCCGGCGCGCGCGACCCCGCCCGTCGCATCGCGGCCGCGAGCTCCTCGCGCGACACCGCCGGAAGCTCGATGCTCTCGAGCGAGTCATCCAGCTCACGTCGCGCGGCGAACACGACCCGCATCCGGCACTCTCCTCCTCCTCGCGCCGCAGCGACGATCGCGTCCCGCACGCCGCGATCGAGACGATGCGCGTCGTCGACGAAGATCGTGAGGCCCCCCGAGGCCGCCGCGGCCAGCAGGCGGCGTGCGGCGCGGAACGCCGGCGAGCTCTCGTCTCCGGGGAGCACAGGGTCCACGTCCGGTTCCGCGGCGCCGACCTGGGCCGCGAGGTCGGCGAGGATCGCGGGGCCTCGACCGCCGTCGAGCCAGATCGTGTCCCCACCGTCCGCGACGCAGCGGACGTTCCACAGATGGAGGCGCGTGCTCAGGCCGCTCTTGGCGGGTCCGTGGAGCACGATCGCATGGTGGTCATCGAGCTTCCTCTCGAGCGCCTTCGTCGCGCGCGGCGTGAAGACGTACGGAAGCGGCGGCGGGCGACGCTGGACCGACGCACGTACCCGCGCCTCGACGACGGGCTGAGCGAGCGCCTCGGCCGCGTCGCGGAACCGGCGACGAGGATCGACGTCGTCGAGTCGCGCGAGGAACGCGTCCACGTCGTCGCCGCCCGACGTGGTCGCGGCGACGGTGCGCAACGTCCGGCCGATCGAGAACAGGTCGGAGCGCGCGTCGACGCCGACTCCCGCGAGGACCTCGGGCGCGGCGAACCCGGGCGTCCCGCCCGCGCGGCCGCCTTGGCGCGCCTCCGCGAGGGAGAGCGACGCTCCGGCGTCGAGGAGAACCAGCTCCCCAACGTCCCGTTCGTCCGGGAGCACCACGTTGTCCGGCTTCACGTCGAGGTGCAAGAATCCCTCGCCGTGCAGCCGGTCGACGACGCCGAGCAGCGCCACCGCGACGTCGAGCAGTTCGTCACGCCCGAGCTTCCGCCGGGACGCGGCCTCCGCGAGCGTCATCCCCGCGACGTACTCGCGCACGAGCCGCGCGTGGTCGCCCGCGCCGACCAGACCGATCGCGCGGGCCAGACCGGGGTGACGCACCGTCGCGAGCACGAGGTACTCGCGGGCCAACGCGGCGGGCTCGCCTCCCTTCAGAACGACGAGGCTTCCTCCGCGCTCCCGGTCCCGCGCCAGGGTGACGCCGCGGCCGGGGCCGCCGCCGAGCTCGCGGACGATCTCGAAACGGCTCACGTCCCGATCGTGAAGTCGAGGTCCGGCGCCGGCAGCATCGCGTTCCCGGCCAGGTCGTCGACCGGCGCGACGAACCGGACGCTCACGCCGGCACCGAGCGGGAACGGGAACAGCGGACGGATCGTCATCACCGAGACCTTGTACGAACCGAGCGCGCGCACGGCCGGGACCTCGATCTCGGCCCGGCTGCCCTCGGTCACGAAGAGCCGCATCGAGCCCACGAGCGGCTCGCGTCGCATCACCTCGGAGAAGACGACTTCGATCGTCACGCCTGGATCGAGGACGGCGCCGCCGGGGACGGGCGTCATGCCCACCACGAACGGGGCGACGGCCTCCTGGCGGACCAACGTCACGTCGTTCGAGGCCTGCTTCGCGTCGTGCACGTCGAAGAGGACCAGGGGACCCGACAAGACCTGCGCCGGAACCTGTACCCAGACGCCGTCCGGATCGACCGACTTCACCGGGCACGGCATCCCGTTCGCGTCGGCGAGGTAGTGGATGCACGGGGCACCGCCGTAGTCGACGGGGACGAAGAGCTCTTCGAGCGGAAGCACCTCGACGTCATCGATGAGCATGATCTTCGGAGGAACGACGCCGGAGTCCTTCCGAGGTTTCCCCGGTGTCCGTGCCGCCGGGGCGGGGAAGAGCTGCGAGGTGTCGACGCCGAAACGAGATCCCTCGAACCCGATGTCCGATGAGGGGAACTCGCCGTCGCCGATCGTCTCCGCCCGCACGACGAAATCAGGCGGTTCGTCCGCGTCGATCAACACCTTGAACGTGACCTCGAACGCGACGCGAAGCTCGCCCGCCGGATCGTCCGGCGGTGCGACCAGCCGAATGGCGCCCGCGCCGAGCACGCCCGCCGCGTTGTCGATGCACGGCGGAAGGGCCGAGAACGCGCTCGGGAGCTTGTTCTCGAGCCACAGGACCTCGACGTGCCCGGGATCGAAGAAGATCCGGAACCCGACCTCCCCGATCTCGGCCGGGCCCGAGTGGACGACGATCGGCACCGTGACCGTCTCGTTCGTGACGAGCACTCGCGGCGGCCCCGCGAAGTAGACCGTTCCCGCTCCCGCTCGCGGGTCGTACGGCGGATGCTCGGTCGGCGCGGTGATGAACGCAGCCCCGAGGCTCGTCAAGCCGGACGATACGTTCCGGACGAGCAGCGTGCCCGTCGCGTTTGGAACCACGAACTCGAGCCGACGCGGAGTCGCTCCGAGGATCCTCGCGGGCACCCCGCCGAGCCACACCTCGTTGTTCGTGACGCCGGCGCCGAAGCCCGTGCCGTCGATCGCGACCACCGCGCCCGGACCCGCGAAGGACGGCGTCATCGATTCGATCACGGGCATGCCGCTCGCGGCTCTCTGGAACGGAGGGACGGAGGGGACCTCGAGCGCGGGGAAGGTCAGCGCCGTGTAGTCCTCCTCGGTCAGGAGGCCGTCCCGATCGACGTCCGCCCGGAGCTTCGCGTCCGCCGGAAGCGCGAGCACGCCGTCGAGCGCCCGGCGCAACGCCGCAAGGTCCGCGACGTCGATCCGCCGATCGCCGTCGACGTCTCCGAGGATCGCGGGAGCGCGCAAGTCCGCGAGCAGGAACGAAACGACCAGGATCGGGATCGGGATCGGGATCATCATGTTCGTCACCCGCGAAGACGTGGTGGATGTCGCCCGCACCGGAGGCGCGGACCGCCTCGAACGCTATCAGAAATCCGAGTGGGAACGAACGAGGCGGCCGAACGGGACGCTCGACCATCCCGATCTCCGGGCGCCGGAGTCGCGACAGGACCGGCCCGCCACGGCCCTCGAGAACGGGTTCCACGTGCGTGGTCATTCGCGGCGCGGCGAGAGGGACTTCGCGGTCGACGCGGTGACCCTCCGCTTCGGCGAACGCGACGACGTCGAGTCTCCTCTTCCCGGGACGACGCACCGACGGCCACTACAACTTCCTCATCGGACCAGAGGCGGACTGGCGCGCCTTCGTGCCCGCGTTCGAGTCGGTCACGTATCGGAACGTCTACCCCGGCGTCTCCGTCATCCTGCGCATCGATGGCGACGGCCGCCCGATCTACGACCTCGATCTCGCGCCGGGAGCGCGGCTCGATCAGGTCCGCATCGAGGTCGAGGGGGCGAAGTTCGTTTGCGTACGCGAGGACGGCCGCCTCCAGATCAGCGGCGAGCATGGTGCGTTCGTGAGCGGCACCCCGGCCGCGTTTCGGAGCCGGCCCGGCGGGACTCGAGAGAGCGTCGACTGCGCGTACCGCGTCTTCGGATCGAACGCGTTCGGGTTCGTGTCGGACACCGGCCATGGCATCGCCGTCGCGGCCGATGGCACCGCGTACGTGGTCGGCTGGACGGAGTCCACGAACTTTCCCGTGCTCGCGACCGGCGGCTCGCCGTACAGCGCGCCGCTCCTCGCTGGCGAGAGTGGTGCGTTCATCACGGCGGTTCGGGGCGACGGTACCGCCCTCGTCCATTCCAACGTCGTTCGGTTCGCCCAGTTCAACGACGTCGCGCTGGACGCGATCCCGAGCTCGCCGCCCGGAGTGATCGCGGTCGGCTACGCGGAGACGCCGTTCCAGACCACGGCCGGCGCCTTCCAGACGGCGGCCTCCGGCGGGAACGACACGCTCGTCTTCCGCGAGGACCAGGGCGGGACGATCCTGTCGTGGGCCACGCGCCTCGGGGGCGACGGCATCGAGAGCGCGACCGGGGTCGGCGTCCACAACGGCGAGGCGATCGTGGTGGGTGTTACGGACAGCTCGCCGGTGCCGCCCTGCGTCGTAAGTCAGGCGTTTCCCATCACGACGACCTTCGGGTTCCTCGCCGCGCCCACGTGCTACACCGCGGCGTGCTTCGCGACTCGGTTCGATTCGGCTGGCACGGCGCTTCAGTACTCGGGGGTGCTGGCCGGGAGCACGCAGAGGGTGACGGTGGGGATGGACTTCGCGGTCGCGGGCGATGGGACGGCGTACGTGACGGGGTTCACGGATGATCCAGCATTCCCTACGACAGCGGGGAGTTACCAACAGGCGAAGTTGTCCACCAGGTTCGATGCGTTCCTTTGCTCGATCAGCTCCGGTGGTTCGATCGTCCCCGGTGGCTACTCGACTTTCGTGGGTGATCCGAATGACACCATGAATGCACTAGTTTCATTCGGTATCGGCGTGGGCGTGAACTCGTTCGGCAACGCAGTCTTGACTGGCTTGACCGAATCGACTGCCTACCCCGTGACGGACGCCTCGTCGTTGGGTCCTCTGGACGATTCGGTCTTGACGATGCTGCGATCCGACGGAGCAGGCCCGCTGGCGTACTCGACGTACCATGGCGCGCCCCAAGAACCGCTCCTTCCGGAGGGAAACGGACGTGAGCAAGGGTTCGACGTCGTCGTGTCCGGCTACGCGCGCGTCGCGTACGTCGTCGGCGTGACGACCCCTCCTCAGTTTCCAGTGACGCCGAACGCGGTTCAACCGACGCTCGGCTCCGCCCCGGTCGTGGCCATCGAGGACTACTTCGTATCGGCGTTCCTGCTCCCGCAGGTCTTGCCCCCATGAACCGACAGGGAGTCTCAGCGATGTGTCGACTCTGCCGCACGTTGGCGTTGTCCTTGCTCGCACTGTTCGTTCGCGACACTGCATCGGCCCAACCCCACGTCCTGTACTCATTCGTCGGCGACTCGGGCCTCGACTGGTTCGGGTTGAGCTGCGCGGGGCTTGGTGACGTCGACATGGATGGGTGGCCTGACATCGGGATTGGCGCCATTGGAGCAAAATGGAACGGACCAGGGTCCGGAAGCGCCTACGTCTACTCCGGGCAGACGGGCCAGTCGATCTACCGGTTCGATGGCGACGCCGCTGCCGACCAGGCGGGTTCAGGGCTGACTGGAGTCGGCGACATCGACAACGATGGGTTCGCGGACTTCGTCGTCGGGGCGATGGGAAGCGACCTCGTCCTTCCGGACGCGGGGGTCGCGAAGCTCTACTCGGGTCGAACCGGCAACGTGATCGCGATCTACGGGGGGGAGCCCGGGTACAGCGCCCTCGGCCGCTCGGTGGCGAGCTTTGGCGACACGAACGCGGATGGCTTCGTGGATTTCGGAATCGGTGACGAGCTAGGAGCCGTTCTCCTCGGCAAGATCCATGTCGCCTCCGGGTTCGACGGTTCGATCATCCGGACGGTGACTGGCGTCGACCTCGGGGGCGGAATGGGTTACACGGTCGCCGGCGCGGGCGATCTCGACGCGGACGGGTTCGACGACTTCCTCGGTGGCGCGCCATTCATCAAGATGGGGATCAGTCTGGCCCTCGGTGCGGTCTATGCGTTCTCGGGGAAGAGCGGCGCCGTTCTTCACAAGCATGCGGGGACGAAACCGAATCAGTACGTGGGCCAGGTCATCACCGGCGCCGGCGATCTCAACGCCGATGGCCACGACGATGTCATGGTGGGGCTGCCGTTCGATGACACGTTCGGCTCCTTCGCGGGGGCTGCCGTTGTCCTGTCCGGCGCCGACTTCTCGGTCCTTCGAACTCAATACGGCCTCTCGACGGATGACCAGACCGGCTCCGCCGTGGCAGGACAGACGGACGTGAACTTGGATGGGGAGATCGATTACTTCATCGCGTCGCCGAGCAAAGACGTTTCTGGGCTAGGGCTCGGTTCAGTGACCTGTTACTCAGGATCGGACGCGACGGTGATCTTCCAGCTCGTCGACGACATGGACCTGCCCGAAGGGCTCGGCACGTCGCTCGCGGTGATCGGCGACGTCGATTTCGACGGGGTACAGGACATCGCGGTCGGGATGTGGGCCAGCAAGCCGAGCGCCCCCCCAACTACGCCCCCGGCGCCGCGCGCGTCTACTCCGTCCGCTGCGGCACGATGAAGTCGTACGGGATGGGATGCCCCGGCGCGGGCGGCTTCACTCCGACGCTCTCGGGGACTCCGCCGTGCGGCGCGGTGGCGGGCGCGCCGATCACGTTGACTCTCGCGCAGGCGAACGGCGGCGCGGCCGCGATGCTGCTGGTCGGCCCGTCGACGGGCGCGACCGCGGTCGGGGGCGGGTGCTTCCTGAACCTGTCGTCGGTCCTCGGCGCGCCGATCCCGCTCGCGCTCGGCGGCGCCGGCCCGGGCACTGGTTCGGTGGTCATCGCTACCACGCTCCCCGCGAGCCTGAAGGGCGTGAGCTTTGCGCTCCAGGCGTTCGTCGCCGACGCGTCGTCCGCGACCGGCTACGCGACCACGAACGCGCTCGCGATCCCGAGCCCGTAGCGGATGGCGCGCGACGACTCGACCGGCGGCCGTGACGTGACCCGATCGCGCCGCCGCGAGCCGACCGGAATCGATCTCTACGGCTCTTCGACTTCCGTCGACCACGGCTCCGCGCAGCCGGGCGTGGCTCCCGGCGAAGGCCGGGGGCGGCCGCCGAGGTCGACCGCCGGCGCGTACGCGGCGGCGGCGATCCCCGCGAAGGATGCCGACGGCATCGGTCGCGCGACCAAGGGGCTGCCGTCGAAGTCGGCGTCGAGGAAGTCGTGGATGTCTCCCTCGGTGACGCTCCCCGGCGGCGCGTACACGACGGAGCCGTGGGCGACGTTGCCGGTCACGATGACGCCCGATGACCCGCCGCCGAACAGGATCGCGCCCGCCTTCTCGCTGAACGCGACGTTGTTCGCGAACACCATGCCCGGCCGGTTCGCCCAGCTCGCCAGGTAGACCGCGTTGCCGACGTTCAGGATCGTGTTGTGGGCAAACACGAGGTCGCGCGTCAGCCCCTGGTGATCCGAGCTGTAGAAGCCGTTCGCGCCGTTCGCGAGCAGGTTGTTCACCACGACGGCCTCGCCCTGGACCTGCATCACGTTGTCGTCCGCGTTGAAGCAGACGTTGCGCTCGACCACGTTCGGTGGGTTTCCGCCGGTCCCGTAGACGAGGATGCACGGGTAGTGCGTGTCGTGCACGCAGTTCTCCACGATCCAGTTGCCGTGGCTCCCCTGCTTCACCTCGATGCCGTCGCCCTGCGAGCCGCCGGTGTGGTGGACGTGGTTGCGAGCGATGATCGAGTCCCGCATCACGACCGTTCCATTGTTGCCGCCGAGGTACATCCCCTCGCCGTAGCCGCCGGTGTGATGAACGTGGTTCCGGGTGAGGAAGAGATGACGCGTGTCGATCGTGTTCGCGGTGAGGGCGCCCTCCGCGGTGTGATGGATCTCGCACCGATCGATCCAGACGTGCTGGCCGCCGTAGATCCGGATCCCGGCCGAACCGCCGGTGAACTCGAGACCGCGGAACGCGAGGTAGGCGGCCGAGCCTGGCGCGCCGCCTCCGATGTTCATGACGTTCTGCGCCGCGTCGACGCGCGTGATCACGGGTTGCTCGTCCGGCATCGCCTCGACGCGGATCGGCGCGCTCTCGGTGCCGACCAGGGACACGCCGAAGTACGAGTCGACCGACCACGTCCCTCCGCCGACGTAGAGGAGGTCGCCCGGCTGCAGGGCGAGGATGGTCGCGCGCAGCGCCGCGCCGTTCTCGGCCGCGCTCTTCGCCTCGTCGCGATCGACGGTGAGGACGCGCAGCGGCTCGACCAAGGCCCACGGCGGATCGAACGGCGACGGGCCGTCCGGCTCCGGCGCGAAGCCGAGGAGGTGGCCGGGTGCGAGCTTCTCGACCTTGCCGGACGTCGTGCCGATCGATGCGAGCTTGGCGTCCCGCGCGGACGCCGCCGCCTTCATCGTCGCTTTCGCCTTCTTCCGGCCCTTCTTCGCGGCCGCGACCGCCTTCGCCTTCGCCTTCTTCTCCTCTTTCGTCGCCTCGGGAAGCGCGAGCGCGGCGGCGAGTTCGTCCTCCGCACCGGCGAGCTCCTGCTCGGCCGACTCGAGCTCCGTTTCGCACGCCGGAAGATCGATGAGCGCCTTGTCGAGCTTGGAGAGCAGGCCGGCGAGCTTCTTCTGTTCCTTTGCGTCGAGCGCGTCGAGGGTGCCGTGGCCCATGCAAACGTCCTCGCCGCGACCGGTCGGCGCGACGATCAGCAGCAACGCCACGATCGCGCGCAGTGGAATCGATCTCGAGGCTTCGCGCATGGGAACGGTTCCAGCGAATGATCTTGCCCCGTCTTCGGTCCCGCGGCGGGGTGACTTGAGGACGGTCCGGCCCCCGCCACGACACCGATCGACCTGACGTCGCGTCCGTGGATCGCTCGCGCGGGCCGGACGGGGGTCACGGGCGCCGCTCCCAGCGTAGCCAGCGCCGGCGCAAGGCGTTCCAGCTCGATGGTGCCGGTGTCGATCGCATGGAGTACGATTCTCCGTCCCGTTCCCCTCGCCGCGGATCTCGACTTGGCATCGAACGAAACGACCCATCCATCGCAACCTCCATCGATCCTCGACGGACTGCTGGCCGGGGCCGCGTTGGGTGCGGCGTGGGGTCTCCTCGAGAACGGGGTCCGCGCGATCTACTACCGGTTCTTCCTCGGTGACGGGATGCTCTCGATCCCTCCGTTCGGGTGGCTCGACGTGCTCGCCACGTCCGTGCTCGCCGCGCTCGAGTACGCGGTCGTCGGCTTGGGGATCGCGGCCATCGCTCTGGTCGTGCTGCGACCGTTGCTTGGGCTGGTGCTCGCCGGCCGCGGCACGGCATGGCGGACGGCGTTCTCGCCCCGTTTCGCGGTCGTGTTCGCCGCGCTCTTCGTCAACCTCTTCTGGTGGAGCCGGTTCGCCTCGCGCGCCGGCGTCGACGCGCTCAAGTTCGCGTACAGCGAACCGTTCCACTCGCCGAAGCGGCTCCTGCTCTCGGTCGCGTTCGCGGTCCTCGCCGCGCTCGTCGGCTGGATCGTGGCGTCGCGCCTCGAGCGCGCGCGGACCAACGTGGCGCGCTCCGCGTTCCTCGCGCTCCTGCTCGTGCTCGCCGCGGGCTTCTTCGTCCGCGAACGGTCGATCGCGCGCGAGCAACCGACGAGAGAGGCCGCCGGCGGGCGACACAACGTCGTCCTCGTGATCGTCGACACGCTGCGCGCGTTCAGCATGCACTGCTACGGCTACGAGCGCGAAACCACGCCGCGCCTCGACGCGCTCGCCCGCGAGAGCGTCTTGTTCGAACGCGCGGTGGTGCAGGCGCCGTACACCTGGACGTCGTTCGGCTCGATCTTCACCGGCAAGTACCCCCGCCGGCACGGGCTCGTGAAGATGGACCCGCGCGCGCGCTTCAACCCGCGCAGGAACGTCACGCTGCAGAGCCACCTCGACGCGAATGGTTACCGCACCGGCGCGTTCATGACCGGCATGATCTCGAACGCGAGCGGCCTTCTCGACGGCTTCCAGACCTACTTCGAGGCGATGGTCGGCCGCGACCCGGTGCGGCGCGCGTCGGTCTGGACCTACTTCCGCTCCGAGATGGTGCTCCACGCGATCGCGAACAAGCTCCGCCAGGCGTTCGATCCGACGATGGTCCCGAGCAAGGCGATCGACTGGATCGAGGAGAACCGGAACGGGCGGTTTCTCGCCGTCGTGCACCTCTACTCCACGCACACGCCGTACGACCCGCCGGCGAAGTACGACGTCTTCTCGACGGGCTATGACGGCCCGATCGAGCGCTTCACGACGGAGATGGCGAACCTGCTCGAGCGCGGTGAAGCGAGCCTCACCGAAGCGGATCATCAGCGCGTCATCGACCTCTACGACGGCGGCGTCCTGTTCGCGGACGCGATGATCGGCGACATCGTCGACACGCTGCGCGAGACCGGCCTGCTCGAGAAGACCATCGTGGTCGTCACGTCGGACCACGGCGAGGAGCTCGGCGAGCATGGGCTGTGGGAGCATGACTGGATGTTCAACACGAACCAGCTCGTTCCGCTGCTCTTCCGCGCGCCGGGGAAGCGCGGCGCCGGCACGCGAGTGGCGACGCCGGTCGAGCTGATCGACGTCGTCCCGACGATCTTCGAGCTCCTCGAGATGGACGGGCCGCCCGACGTCGACGGCGAGTCGCTGGTCCCGTGGTTCGACGGGGCGCGCCCGAAGGAGGACGACTTCGCGTTCTGCGAGAACGACCGGTACCTCTCGGTGCAGAACCGCGACTGGAAGCTGGTCAAGAACCGCTTCAACGACCCGCGCGATCCGCCGCGGCTCTACCACCTTGCCGCGGACCCGCTCGAGACGAGCATCTCGAACGAGCAGTTCCCCGACCGCTTGCGCGAGCTCGCCGCACAGCTCGCCGCGTACGAGGCGCGCTATCCGGCGCAACTTCCGGACTTCTCCGAGCCGATGAACCCCGAGGTGCTCCGCACGATGGAGGAGCTCGGCTACACGAACGGAGGCCGTCCCACCGAGGGAGAACACGTGCGGGACGCGGCCGAGGACGAGCGAAGCCGTCCCAAGAAGCCCTGATCGACGTCTCCGGATCGAATCGGATCGAACTACCGCTTGCTTCACTACACTTAGTTAACTAAGCTTATCGACATACTTGGCTCGCGAGGCCCGGCCGATGCGCACGACTCCGTCCCCGACCGACCGCGAGCTCGCGATCCTGAAGGTGCTGTGGGACCTCGGCGAAGGCTCCGTCCGCCAGGTCTACGAGCGGCTCCGCGACGAGCTTCCGATCGTCCAGAACACGGTGCAGGCGTTCTTGCGAACGATGGAGGAGAAGGGGCTCGTCCGCCACCGGACCGAGGGTCGGACCTTCATCTACCGGCCCGCCTTCGCACGGGAAGCGACGAGCCGCGGGCTGGTGTCTCGCCTCCTCGACCGCGTCTTCGACGGCAGCGTCGATCAGCTCGTCGAGAACGTCCTGGCCGTGCGAACTCCGACGCCGGAGGAGATCGAACGGCTGCGCGAGCTGGTCGAGCGCGCCGAACGCGACGCGGAAGGCCGGTCGTCATGAGCCTCGTCACCTTCTTCTTGGAGCACGGGTTCCTGCTGATCGCGGGGAGCAGCCTGCTCCTCGGGGCGGGGACGATCGTCACGCTTGCGTTGCGGGCACCGCTCGATCGACAGCGAGCCGCCGAGCTGACCTTGATCGTGACGTTGTTGTGGCTGGCCGTCGCACCGATTCCGCTGCCGCGAAGCCTGTCGCGTGCCCCCGCGACCACGGACGTCGCACCGCCGTCGCCGCCGCGACCGGCGCTCCCCCCTCTCGACGAGACGGGCGCGGCGACCGCCCCGGCGGCCTCCTCGAGCCGGCCCTTCGCTGCCGGCCTCGACGCCGGCGCCGCGCCGGGACCTACGCTCGTTCCGGCCGGCGCGACGGCATCCGAGCACCGTGCCGCACCGGTCGACGTCGCCGAGCTCGCGGCCCGCGCGTACCTCGCGGGCGCCGTGCTCTGCATCGCCTTCCTCGCGATCGGCGCGCTCCGGCTCGTGCGGATCCTGCGCCGCGGCGTCCCGACCCCGGAGTGGCTGGCGCGGCTCATCCTCGAGAGCGCCGAACGGAGCAGCGAGGGACGATCGGTCCTCGACGTCCTGCGCGTCAGCGCTTCGCGAGCCCGTCCGTTCTGCTTCGGACTGCGGCGTCCGACGATCGTGCTTCCCGCCGTGCTCTGCCGGCCCGAGCTCGGCGATTCGATCCTCCGCGTCCTCCGTCACGAATGGGCGCACGCCACCCGTCGCGACGGAATCGGCCAGGCACTGTTCGCCGCCCTGATGCCACTGCTCTACATCCACCCTTTCTATTGGTGGCTGCGCGCGATTGCCCGCCAGTCGGCCGAGCTGCTCGCCGACGAGGTCGCGGCTCGCCCCGCCGGCCGGAACGACTACGCGCGCCACCTGATCCGCGTCGCGGGGCTCGATCTCGAACGGACATCGCTCCCCGTTGCCGCGCTCACCCTCTTCGGATCCACAAGGTCGCCGCTCGAAAGGAGAATCAAGATGCTCGTGAACCGCCGCCGGGACCTCCGGCTCCAAAGCTCGTGGAAACGTCACGGGGTCTTCGGCGCGAGCGCCGTCGCGGCGCTCGCGGTCAGCGTGGGATGGCTCGGCGCGGCGCCGGCGTCCGAGCCGACGCAGGACGTGAGGAAGCTCGAGCACGAGATCCTGGAGCTTCGTGCCGAGAACGAGCGGCTGCGAGCCGACATGCGGAACCTGCGCGAGCTCGTCGATCGCTGGCGCGAGTCGCCGCCATCGCCTCCCATGCGGCCGCCCGCGGACCCCGCGACGATCGAAGCTCGCGAGGTGAAGGTGACCGCGGGAGACAGTCTCTCCGAGCTGTATCGGCTTCACGTGGGTCGCAACCTCGACCTCGACGAGGTGCAGCGACTGAACCCCGACCTCGATCCATCCCGTCTCGCGGTCGGGAGCACGGTCCGGCTGCCCAGGGCCGACCGGCCGGATGCGGTCGCGGACCTCGCGTGGATCCCGACCACGCGGGTGCCGGCGAAGTCGGCCCCCTCCACGACGATCGTCGACGAGCCGACGCTCGCGTTGATCACGCGCCTGATCGAGCTGAAGGGTGCCGCTCGTCTCGCTCGCAAGGAGTTCGCGGTCGTTCAGGTCCTCGCGGCGCAAGGGCGTGCGTCGGAACAGGAACGGCTCGAGAAGGAGATCGCCATCGAGACGACCGATCGTATGGTCGAGGTGCTCACGTTCTCGGTCGAAGCCGAGCTCCAGGGCGCCGAGAAGGAGCTCGAACAGCAGGGCAGCCGGCTGGCGGAAGCAGCCGCGATGCACGATAGAGGGCTCATCTCGACGAGCGAGCTCCGACGGTTGGAAGGCGCGCTGGAGCGCACGCGGGCCCGGTTCGAGGTACTGCGCCGCTCCCGGTAGCCCGCCCCGACCCGCGGCCCCTCGAGCCAGGGGCCAAGGTAGAATCGCGGGTCGTTCGGGGGAGCAGCCGCCGGTCGTTCCCTCGAATCTGCGTCGCGTCCGTGAAACCGAGCCCTACCCGGCCGACGCCAACGCATGTCCGGTCGGGTGGTGCACGGCCCACGGACAGGCGCTGTTCGAAGACGACCGACGTAACCGAACCCGGATAGGAGAGGTTCGATCGTGAAACTCCCCCTGCTCACCGCGGCCCTCGGGGTCGCAGCCTTCGTTCCTTTCGTCCATGCCCAGCTCGTTCCGGTGTCGGCCCCCTGGCCGTCCACGCTCGGAGCGAGCGGCACCTTCCGCTCCGCGGAGACCGGCCACCTGACCGTCGATGGGAACATCGACCTGGTCGTCGAGCGCGGCGGAGCGGTCGTCCTCTGCTCGGCGATCGGCGTCTACTCGTCGTTCTTCGAGCTCGATGACTCGGCGAATCACTTCGACGTGCTCCACCGCGGCTCCCCGCTCGCCGGCGACGCAGTCGCGATCGTCGACGACACCGGCCTGACGCTCCACTGGCTCTCGAGCACCGGCGACTCGTTCGACTCGCTCGTGCTCGACGGCGCGGCGTGGGCGAACGCGGTCCGGGTGCGCTGCGACGACGCCGACGGCTTCTACGCGGATGACATCGTCGGCCTCGCGGCCGATCGCCGCACGTTCCTCGCGTGCGTGTCGGCGGAGGGCGCGACGTTCGTGCCCGCGGCGCCGGTCACGGTCCCGAACGAGGTCAGCGACTTCGTCCTGATTCAATGGGACGCCGACCCCGCGCTCGAGATCGCGATGCTGACCAGCGTGGGACTCGAGATCCGTGACTCGGACGGGACGTTCCTCACCGACGTTCGCGACTACCCCGCCGGAGGCCGGCTCGTCGCGGTCGGTGTCTCGGGCACGAGCCAACAGAAGATCGCGTGGGTGACGCTTCACCCGAACGGCGTGAACGAGCTCCTCGTCGTCGGCGACGCGAGCGGCTTCGACGCGACCCAGGTGATGGCGCCGCTCCAGACGGTCGGACTCGAAGCGGCCGACGTCGACGGAGACGGCGGCGACGATCTCATCATCACCGGGAAGTCGGGCTACCGGGCGCTCATCGCGTTCCAGCAGTCGGGGAGCCCGTCGTTCTGGTTCGGCGCCAGCACGTTCGTCATCGTCGCACTTGTCGAGGAGGACCCCTGGGCCCCGGCGCCCTACCTCGAGACGGCGCTGGCCGCGGCGGACGTCGACGGCGACGGCGACATCGACCTCGTCTGTCCGATCGATCGTCCCGAACCGCAGGCGGATCTCGTGAGCCGCGTCGAGAGCACCGTGATCGCCGCCGCGACGTTGAAGCCGGTGCTCCCCTTCACGTTCGAGTACGTCTACGAGGGCGACGAGCTCATCGGCCAGGCCGACCTTCTGATCGATCTGATGGCGCCGGAGGCACCCGACAGCGAGATCCCGGCCGAGGCCACGCACGTCGACCTCATCGTGTGGCGCTCGGATGGCGACGGCGAGTCGCCGACGCGGGTCGCGATCCAACACGACACGATCGACCTCGCGTCACCGGAAGGGCAGTTCCCGATCGAACTCGCCGTGGCGATCGATGAGCCGCAGTGGCCGTTCGCGGCGATCTACTCGCTCGAGATTCGGTACGTCGAGCGCAACGCCGAGGGCGGAATCGTGCAAGCGTTCCCGGCGCGCATCGGGACGTTCAGCGCGGACAGCCTCCTCGTCGAGTCCTGGCACTTGAATCCCGCGCTGTCCGTCTACTCGGCCGTGATCCCTGATGAATCCGGCGGCGGGGGCGGCGGGGGCGGAAGCCAGCAGCAGCAGCAGGGCGGCGACCCGCCGCAGTCGTCGGTCGAAGCCGGCGGTTTCATCGAGACGCCGTTGATCCCGTCCTTCGTCGTGAACGAGATCGAGGACCCGGGCGAGCCGGAAGTGCCGATGTCCGGATCGTGAGCGGACGCGCGCCCTACCGCCGCACCTTCGCCTTCTCGTACGCGACCTTGCCGCCGACGATCGTGTAGACGACGTCGGCGGAAGCGATCTCGTCCTCCGGGCACGTCAAGATGTCCTTCGAGAGCACCGTGACGTCAGCCAGCTTGCCCTTGGCCAACGATCCCTTGCTCTCCTCCTCGAACGCGGCGTAGGCGGCGTCGATCGTGTACGACCGCAGCGCCTCCTCGCGCGTCATGCGCTGCTCGGCATGGAAGCGCCGGCCGCTCGACGACTGGCGGGTGACGCTCGCCGCGAAGCTCGCGATCGGGTCGACGTCCTCGACCGGGGCGTCGGTGCCGTTGCAGATGATCGCGCCGGAGTTCAACAGCTTCCGCCAGACGTAGGCGCCATCCTGCGCGCGCCGCGACCCGAGCCGTTGGACCACGTACGGGGCGTCCGAGGTGCAGTGGACGCCCTGCATCGACGCGATGACGCCGAGCGCCTCGAAACGCGGCACGTCGTCGGGGTGGAGATGCTGCGCGTGCTCGATCCGCCACCGCCGCTCGCTCTTCTCGCCGCACGCCGCCTCGAAGACGTCGAGGGTCACGCGGTTCGCGCGGTCCCCGATCGCGTGGACGCAGAGTTGGAAGTCGTGGTCGGCCGCGTAGCGGGCGGTCTCCTCGATCTCCTCCACCGGGGTGGTGTTGAGCCCGATACTGCCCGGCAGGTCCGCGTACGGCTCGAGCAGCCACGCGCCGTGCGAACCGAGCGCTCCGTCGATCGAACGCTTGATCGCGCGGACCGTCAACCGATCGTCGCCGTAGCCGAGGACGTGGTAGCGGGAGCCACGGCGGCGGAGTCGGTCGTTCGACTCGCGGAGCATGACCCAGAGGCGAACGCCGAGGCGTCCCTCGTCGACCATCGCCTTCAGCAGGTCGACGGTCTCGAACGACGACCCTGCGTCCTGGAACGACGTGATGCCCTTGGCGAGGCATTCGTCCACCGCCAGCTCGGCCATGCGCCGTGGATCCGGCGGCGTCGCCGCCTCGTAGGCCGGGCCGAGCAGCCCCGCCGCGGTCTCGCGGAACATCCCGATCGGTCGGCCGTGCTCGTCGCGCACGATCTGTCCGCCGTCGGGATCGGGGGTCGAGCCATCGATCCCGGCCAATTCCATCGCCTTCGCGTTGGCGAAGCTCGCGTGCCCGCTCGCGTGGACGAGGACGACCGGGTGGTCCGGCGACACTCGGCTCAGCGAGTCATGCAGCGGAAGCCCGAGCACGTTCGCCTCGGGCGGCGCGTCCCACTTCTCCTGATGCCACCCGCGACCGCGGATGAGCTCGCCGGGCCGCGCCTTGCCGACTGCGCCCGCGACCATCGCCACGATGTCGTCCCAACTCCCGGCCGAGGCGAGATCGAGCTGCAGGCGCGCGTCTCCGAGGCCGAGGAAATGCGCGTGCGACTCGATGAAGCCCGGGATCGCGAGTCGACCCTCGAGGTCGATGACCCGAGTCTCGGAACCGATGAACGTCTCGATCTCGTCGATCGTGCCGATCGCGCTGATCCGGTCGTCCTCGATCGCGAGGGCCTCGGCCTCCGGCACGCGCTCGTCCACGGTGACGATCCGGCCGTTCAGGAGGACGAGGTCGGCCTCGGCGGCGGCGGACGCCGACCAGGACGCAGCGACCAGGAAGAGGAGACACCCGAACGGTGTCAAGCGGTGGGGCGTCATCGGGTGCTCCGCTCGGATCGGGCCAGGGCGCCGATCACTGTAGCGGTTTCCGGTCCCCGGCGCGGGATCCGAACGACGACGACCGATCGTCGAGGAACTCCACGACGCCGGTCTCGAGCGAGTACTCGGCGCCGACCACGAGGAGGCGGCCTCGATCGATGAGCTGCTCGAGGATCCGCGATCCGTGCCGGAGATTGGTCACGGACGCCAGGATGTTCGCCCGCACCGCCCGCCTCAGGAGCTCGCCGGGCTGGTTCCGGAGCTCGGTCTCCATCAACGACTCCACCGACGGGCGGATCCGATCGACGATCGAGTACAGGTTCGGTGAACGATTCTCCGACGGACGCTCGAGCTGCTGGAGGGTGGCGCTGACCGCCCCGCACATCGAATGGCCGAGGACGACCACGAGCCGAGTACCGAACTGCTCCGCCGCGAACTCCACGCTTCCGACCTGCGACGGAGCCACGACGTTTCCTGCCACCCGGATGACGAACAGGTCGCCGAGACCTTGATCGAAGACGATCTCGGCCGGCACCCGCGAATCCGAACAACCGAGGATGATCGCGAACGGCTCCTGCCCGAAGAGCAGCTCGTCCCGCCGCTCCTGGTTCGCGCGGCTGAGCGCTCGGCCGCCCTGGACGTCGGAGACGAAGCGCCGATTGCCGTCACGCAGTCGTTCGAGGGCTTCCTGCAATGACATCATCGATGCGTCACGGGGCTCGGACGGCCGCCCGCTCGTGGATCCAGCTCCGACGGGTGCATGCCATTGCCATAGCCTCAGTCCACCGTGATCGACTTGCTGACGTTCTTCGGGACGTCCGGATGGACGCCGTGGTCGACGATACCGACCCGATCGAGGTACGTCATCTTGAGCAAGCTCATCTTCAGCGCAAGTCGCTGCAGCACGACGGTGGAGGAGAAGACGGTCATCAGGACGTCGTTCGTGCGAGGCAGCCGGATGTAGACCGATCGATAGGACGGGTTGTCGGCGGGCGCCTTCTCCGCCGCCTGCCGCAGGTCGGGATGATCCTCCGCGATGACGACCGTGCTGGCGCCCCGGATCTTGTGCGTGTTGATCTGCGACACCGTGAGCTGGACGTCGCGATCGCCCGGACCCGTGATGTAGATCAACGGGTAGTCCTTGACGAGGGTCGCGAGGATCTCGTCGCGATCGGTCGACTCCTCCACGATGCTCCGCTCCTCGTCGGAGAGGGAAAGAGCGGCGGCGGTCGGGGAGAACACGCCATCCGTGATCGCCTGCGACATCCGGCGGATCGAAGCGTCGTCGCAGCCTCGCGCCCGAGCCGCGACGAAGAGGCGGTCGATCGCGCGCCCGACCGCCTTGACGAGCAGGTCGACCTCGCTCGGACCGAAGATCGTGTTGACCCCGAGGATCGTGTTCGGGCCGTGCTTGAACTCGGAGCCCTCGAAGCCCTCGGTGTGGTTCAGGACGACCTCCCGGATCTTCAGCGCCCCCTCCTTCGCGACCGCGGTGATCCGCGTCGCCAGGATCTGGATGCTCGGCGCAAGGAAGAGGTGCTTCGCGGCCTCCTCGATCTCCGCGTCGGTCGAGTCGACCGTCTCCCGGATCAGCTCGGGAAGGCGCGGCAGTCGGCGGCGCCGCTCGGCGATCTCGTGAAGCCGCGCGTCCCGCTCGGGGCCGGCTGGAAGCGGGACGGCCCGCCGCTCGGCGACGCGGAGCGACAACACGTAGAACACCGTCAATTGATTCAAGAAGCTCTTCGTCGCGGGGACCGCGATCTCGGCCCCGCAGCGGAGCGCCAGCACGACGTCCGCCTTCTCCTGCGCGAGCGTCGAGTTGACGTTGTTCACGAGCGCCACGCGGTGGACGTCCCTCGCCGACGCCTGGACGTCGTTCATCACGTCGATCAGGTCCTTCGTCTCGCCGCTCTGCGACACGGCCACGACCAAGTCACCGTCCCGCAGCGACCCCTCGTACTGTCCGCGGAACTCCCCGGGAAGGACGGGGATCAGCTCGGTCCGCGCGACGTCGTTGAAGAAGAGCGCCGCCGCGCGCGCCGCGTGGTACGACGTCCCGCAGCTCACGACGAGGAGACGACCGCCGCGCGCGAAGGAGTCGTCGCACAGGTCAAGGAATCGCCCGACCGATCGCTCGTACTCCCGGACCTCATCGAGCTCGACGTACGCGTCGAGGAGATGCACCGCGCTCCGGTCGATGCCGTCGCGCGCCATCGGAAGGAGGTCGGTGAAGAAGCCGGCCTCGGACGACACGAGACTCTCGGACGGAACTCCATCCACTCCCCCGGCCGGGGCGGCGGCTCCCGCTCCTCCCAGCAGGTCGCGAACTCCGGGCCGATCGACGAACTCATGGAACGCGCGCCGGATCGCGTCGTCCTCGTACTCGTGCCGCAGGGCGTCGAGGCCCTTCTCGAGCGCCGCGATCTGCTCGGCGTTCGCCGCGTCGATCCGCGCGAACAAGGCGCGACTGCGCTCCGACCCGCCAAGGAGCAACGTGACGACGTCGCGGCAGGTCCCCTCCTGCGCGCTGATCTCCTGATCCATGAACGTCTCGAACGGCGGGAGCAGCGTGGTGTCCTTCGACCGCAGCCGACTGCGCACGGGCGTCCGCTCGATCGCCTCGAATCCGGTCGCGCCGCCGGACCGCACGAGTCGGTAGACCTGGTAGCCGACGGGGTCGTACTCGACGAACTGACCCTCGGACAGCGGCACGAGGATCCGCGTCAACTTCAGCACCGAGGAGAGGTCGGACGACGCGATCGAGAACGGTCCCCCGCTCTCGTCACCCTGGCCCCCCAAACCGAAGTACAGGCTCGAGCCCTGCTTCACGGCCCAGAGCACGCGGGTGACCGGATCGACGATCACCGCCGCGTACGACCCCCGAAGCCGATCCTGCGCCTTCGCGATCGCGCACCGCATCGACTCGCGACGGACGCTCGGGTCGCCCCGGTCCTCTCGGGAGCGGCCGGCGAGCTGAAGCGCGAACTCGTGCTCGACGGTATGGACGACCATCTCGCCGTCGTTGTCCGACAAGACGGCGTGGCCTTCGGATCGCAGCCAACTCTTCAGGTCGTCGCAGTTCGTGACGTTCCCGTTGTGTGCTCCGTAGAGGAACTCATGGCAGCGAACGACATGCGGCTGCGCGTTCGCCTCGTCGACCGCGCCGAACGTCGCCCAACGCACCTGCCCGCACAAGACGCGCCCACCCAACTTGGTGATGCCGAGCTCCTCGACCATCACCGACGGGGCGCCCACTCCTTTCCGGAGCACGACGTCGACCTCGTCGCCCTGGATCGCCGCGCCGGTGGAGTCGTAGCCGCGGTACTCGAGCGTCCTCAGCAGCTCGCTCGCCACGAGGCCGAGGTCCGCCCGATACTCGGCGAAGACCAGACCGATGACTCCGCACATGTCGCGCCTCACCCATGTCGATGGACTCGCTCGCGAGCTTAAGGGTCCGCACGAGAATAGCGTCCCGTGGACAGGAACCTATTGTTGCGCGGACCCTCACGCCGCGAGTGCGCGACGCACCGTCCGCTTCGTCGCCGCGCGACGGAGGTCCGTTCTCATCCTCGGGAAGCCCCTCGGGATTGCGGGTCTGGTACGCTTCGGCCTCGAACCGACGTTGGCCGGGAGCCGCAAGATGCGCTTTGTCTCGTCGATGGTCATCGTTCTTCCGTTGCTGCTCATCGGATGCTCGAAGGAGTCCGGCACCGCGGCGAGATCGAGCGAAGCCCCGCCCGCGGGCGCGCCGCTCGCGGACGATCCCGCCATTCGTGCGATCCAGGAGTTCATCGCCTCGAGCCAGATCGACAAGTCCAAGGAGAGCTGGCGCTACCTCCTTCCGAAGCCGCCGGCGGTCGAGTTCACCGAGGGAAAGAACTACGTCCTGCACATGAAGACGAACCGCGGACCGGTGACGATCCGCCTGCGCCCCGACCTCGCGCCGATGCACGTGGCGAACGCGATCTACCTGACGCTCCTCGACTTCTACGACGACAACCCGTCGCACCGCGCCATGAAGAACTTCATGGTGCAGGGGGGAAGCGCCGATCGCCGCGGCGGTCGAGGGCCCGGATACGCGCTTCGGCTCGAAGCGGATGAGCGCCACCAGTACGACCGCCCCGGCCTCCTCGCCGCGGCCCGCACGAACGACCCGCACAGCGCGGGGAGCCAGTTCTTCCTGATGTTCGCTGCCAACGCCGGGTTGTGCGGGAACTACACGATCTACGGCGAGCTGCTCGATGAGAAGCGCACGGAGAGCATGCTCACGCTGCGCGCGATGGAGAAGGTCAGCAACCCCGGGGACGGCCCGCCGCTCGAGCCGATCGTCTTCGAGGACTTCTCGATCACGGTGGAGTGACGCTCCTCCGGAGCCCGCGCGACGCACCCGGCCTCGAGACGCCAGCGCCGGGAACCAAGCCATGCCCGATCGTCGCAACCACCGCGGACCGCACCCGGAGGACGCCGAACTCCTCGCGGCCCGACACCGACCGGTCCTGTCGACGGCAGTGGCCGAGCTCTCCTGGCTGCTGTCCCGCGACTTTCCGCCGGCCGCCGCGCTGAAGCTCGTCGGAGATCGGCACCGGCTCGACGAGCGTCAAAGACAGGCCGTGCGGCGCGCGAGCTGCTCGGACGCGGCGCGCGATCGGCGCCGCGTGAACCTCGTCGCTCCGGAACTGGTCTCGGGCGAGGCCCTCCTCATCGACGGGTTCAACCTGTTGACGACGATCGAAGCGGCGCTCGCGGGCGGAGTGGTGCTCCGTTGCCGCGACGGATGCTTCCGCGACATGGCCAGCGTTCACGGCACCTGGCGTCGCGTCGACGAGACGACTCCCGCGCTGGAGAAGATCGGGGTGGAAGTCGAACGTCTCGGCGCCTCCGGCACGCACTGGCTTCTCGACCAGCCGGTGTCGAACAGCGGCCGGCTGAAGCGGAGCATCCTCGAGTACGGCGAGCGTCGAGGGTGGTCGTGGTGCGTCGACACCGTGCGGGACCCGGACCCAGTGCTCCGCCGGAGCGCCGCCATCGTCGTGTCGGCCGACAGTGGAGTCCTCGATCACGCGGCGCGCTGGCTCGATCTCGCACGACTGGTCGTGGAACGTGCGATCCCCGACGCCTGGGTCCTCGATCTCACGGACTCCACCGGTTCCACGGGTCTCACCGATCTCAGCGGAACCACGGCGGAGTAGGCCCTGGCGTCCGAACGCGGCTCAGCGACGAGCCTCCTCCAGGAGCTCCCGAAGCGTCGGCGCGTGATAGTCGCCCGCGGCCAGACGCTCCTCGAGGAACCGCGTGCCGTCCGCCTCTCCGAGCTTCGCGAGCGCCCCCGCCGCGAAGACGCGCTGATCGAGCGTGGATCGCTCGGCGCTCAAGACCGTCCGCAGCGACGCGACGGCGGCGGGATCGGCGAGGCCGCCGAGGCCGCGCGCCGCCGCGGTGGAGAGCTCGACGTCGTCCGACAGCAGCGCCTCGACGAGCCGATCCCGGGCCGGGTGGTAGCCGATGGCGCCGAGCGCGATCGCCGCCTCGGTCTTCGTCACGGGGTCGCTCAGCAGCAGCACGATCTTCGGGCCGAGCGGCTCGGCCGGCGCGCCGAGGTCGCGGATCACCTCGAGGACGTGGAGCCGCAGGTACGGCTCCTCCGCCCCGACCGCTCGGTCGAGCCACGGCACGACGCCGGCGCCGAGGTTCCTGAGCGCGTTGCGCGCGCGGTCGACGGGCTGGAGCTGGAACTCGGTGAGATCGATGAGGCAACGCGCGGCCTGAGCGGCGAGCGCGGGATCGAGCTCGACGTCGCCCTCGGCGTCGTCACCGAGCCGTCGCCCCGTGCGAACCCAGTGGTCGTGAAGGCGGGCGAGGCGGCTCTTCAGGTCGTCCCACGTCGGCGCGTCGCCGAGCTCTTCGCCCGCCTCGGTCAAGATCCGGATCGCGGCCTCGCCCGCTTCGTCCGCGACCGTCGAGTCGTCCATCGCCGCGACGAGGACCGGCAGCGCCGAGTGGTTCTCCAGTCTCGCCAGCGCGTCCGCGATCCAGACCTTGACGCGCGCGTCGAATTCGTTCCGGAGCCGCCACAGCAGTTCGGGAATCGCGGCGAAGGCGCGCCGCTCGCCGAGCTGGAACGCGCAACTGGCTCGAACCCCAGGTTCCGCGTGCGTGAGCCCCGCCGCGAGGCCGTCGTTCGCGTGCGCGTGGTTCCGGAGGCTTCGCTCGGCGCGATGGGCGAGGCTCGCATCGGTCGATTGCTCGCTGTACGCGAGGTCGATCAGCTCCGAGAGCTCGTTGCGGGTCGCTTCGCCGAGATCGACCGGCGCTGCCGCGGCGGCCTCCAGCTCGACCTTGCGCGGAGCCAGGGGAGGCGTTGACGCCGGCGTCGCGGACTTCGCGGTCGGCGTTCGGTCGCACGCGGTGACGAGCAGGCACGCGAGAAGAATGAGCCCGGTTCGTTCGACGGACACGTCACCATTCTCCCGTGGGCCTGGACATGCTCTTGACCGACTCGATCACTCGATCTGGACCTCCTCCTCGAAGAGGAGCGTGCTCGCGCCGTCGT
This sequence comes from uncultured Phycisphaeraceae bacterium, assembly GCA_964649825.1. Taxonomy (GTDB): domain Bacteria; phylum Planctomycetota; class B15-G4; order B15-G4; family JADJEK01; genus CAZYQW01. Next base: position 91,916 of record CAZYQW010000124.1, read on the forward strand.
CGTCGACGGAGTAAGGGTTCAGTCGATACCAGACCCGCGCGCGCGCGAGCGACGCGCCCTCGGGAATCGGGACCTCGGCCCGATGCGTGGCGTGGGCCGGAAGCTGGGTGTTCTCGCCCGGCTCGTCGCGGTACGGCTGCCGGAACCGGTAGACGCGCTCCCATGCGGAGTCCGTCCCGTCCGCCGCGCGGAACGAGATCATCAGGTCGACGGCGCGGTGGCGCTCCTCGGTGGGGAAGTTGTGACCCGCACCCTCGTTCACGAGCTCGAGGACGACGTTGCCCTCCTCGCGGCGGGCGACGAACCGCGCCGCGCGCCGGAGCATCGCGACGTCGTGCGCGCCGGGATAGACGTGGCCGAACCCTCGCTTGCCCGACTCTCGCTCGACCGGCTCCATGTGGCACGCGTTGCAGGTCATGCCGCGCGCCGGGTACTCGCTGGCCCGCCACTGGTCGGTCGTCTGGTGCTGGTTGTGGCACGTCTGGCACAGCTCGACCGCGAGGAAGCTCGGGTCGGCGATCGGCGCGCAACCATCGGACGACGCGTTCATCCCGACGATGCGACCGCCGGCGCCGAGGTGGCACGTCAGGCAATCGACCCCCTCATCGGGTCGGGTCATGCGCGGCAACGTTCGGTTCGTCAGACCGGTCTCGATGATCGGGCGCGGCAGGTGGCAGGCCTGACACTCCTTGTTGCGGAAGTCGTCGGAGAGCTTGCGCACCTCGGGATTCTGATACGCGATCTGGTGGTGCGATCCCTCCCACTCGGCGAACACCGCCGGGTGGCATTCCTTGCACTGTTGCGACGACGTGAACCTCGGGGGGCCCTCATTCGGAACCGACGGCGCGTCGTGCTCCTTCGTGATCGCGTGAACGAACACCCCGAGCCCGACGAGCAGCACGACGACGAGTCCGATGCGAAGTGGTCCGTTCATCCTTTGTCTCCGGCGTCGCCGGACGGGAGCACGCGCGGCGGGCGCGTCAGCTCCAGACGGACCTTGTCGCCCGCCGCGAGGCGTTCGCCGGAGAACGCTCTGACGGTTCGACCCGATAGCTCGACATGAGCCGAGAATCCCGTCGGACCGGGCTCCGACCGAAGAACGACGGCCTCGGGACGGCCGGATCCGACCGCGCCCGCGTCTCTCGCGGCCGACACGTCTCCCGGCAGGAGGACCAGCGACCACGGACCGACGCCGGCCGGCCGCGCGATCTCGCCGAACTCGCCGTGCAGAGTCCCGTTCGATCCCATCGCGAGCGGGAGGCTCGTGGCGCCCCCGAGGAACGTCGCGGCGTACGCCGTCTTCGGGTCGGAGAGCATCACGTCGGCCGGTCCGTGCTCGACGATGCGGCCCGCGCGCATCACCACGACGTGATCGGCGATGGACAGCGCTTCGTCGCGGTCGTGCGTGACCACGACGACGGTGAGGTTCCGCTCCGCGGCGAGGCGTCGCACGAGGAGCGCGATCTCGTCGCGCCGATGAACGTCGACGGACCGCAGCGGCTCGTCGAGCAGGAGCACCCGCGGCGATCCGACCAGCGCCCGCGCGAGGGCGAGCCGCTGCGCCTCGCCTCCCGACAACCGCCCCGGCCGCACCCGCGCCTTGTCCTTCAGGCCGACCTGATCGAGAAGCGCGGTCGCGTCGGCCTGTGACGTGCCCGGCCCCGCGAAGCGCAGGTGCTCCAAGGCGGTCATGTGCGGCCACAGCGCCGCGTTCTGGAACACGAACCCGATCCCACGCTCGTTCGGCGGGACGTGGATCGGGCCGCCGTCCATGACGCGGTCGTCGAATCGAACGCTCCCCGACGCTGGGCGCTCGAGCCCGGCCACGCAGCGGAGCAGCGTCGTCTTTCCCGATCCGGACGGACCGACGAGCGCGGTCCGACGGCCCGACGCGATCTCGAGCCGAATCGGGCCGAGGCGGAACGTCTTGCCACGATCGAAGACGAGGTCGTCCAGTTGAATCGAGGTCATGACAACGGGCGCAGCCTCCGTCCGGTGAGCAAGATCGTGAGTACCGGCACGAGCACGGCCGCGATCATCAACAGGATCGCGAGCGCGCCGCCCATGTCCTCGCCGCCGAAGTGGACGATGTTCGACAGCCGGCGTACCACCGTACCGTTTCCGCCCGGCAGAACGACGGCCACGTCCAGCTCCCGAAGCGCGAGGATGAAGATGAGGCACGAGGCCGACCACATCGCGGGAAAAAGCAACGGAAGCCGCGTCCGAAACGTTCGCGCGATCGGCCCCCGGCTCGTCAGCCTCGCCGCCTCGTCCAGCTCGGGCGGGACGCGTCGCGCCGCCTGGCTCAACGTCAGCACGCCGAACGGAAGGAAGCGGCTCGCGTACGCGCACGCGAGCAACGCCGCGCCGTCGTAGAAGTCGTGGAACAGGTCACGGTTGTAGACCTTCACCATCCCGATCGAGAGCAGCACGGCCGGTACCGCGATCGGCAGGATCGCAATCGAGTCGATCCACGGGCGGCGTCGCGCCGCGTACCACGCGAGCGGGACCGCAACCACGATCAGGATCAGGGTCGTCGCGACGCCGACGCCGATCGTGTACACGAGGTCGCCCCCGGCCTCGGAGACGGCCAGGCGGAAGTGGTCGAGCATCCGCGCAGCGGAGACGGGCTCGTTCCTCTGCGTCGAGCCCGCGGCCCACGCCCCCATCACGAAGAGAGGCACGCCGACGCCGGCGCCGAGGTAGACCGCGGGCAGGGCGAGCGCCGGCCAACGCCACCGGCCGAGCGATCGCCGCGGCAGCGGCTGGAAGTCGCCCTCGATCGTCGGCCTTCCGCGCAGCCGGAGCGCGACGGCGAGCGACAATGCGATCAGCGCGACGAGCGGGACGGCGGCGACGATCGGGCTCACGAGCGCCTCGTGGTCGACGCCGGTCGCGCGCCGCGTCCACTTCGAGAAGATCCCCTCGGCGTACGTGTGCCAGTCCTTCCCCTTGACGGTCAGGAACTCGGGGACGCCGTGCTCGGAGAGGACGAAGATGAACGCGAAGAGACAGCCGGCGGCGATCTCGGGAGCGACCGAGCGCAGCAGCCAGCGCTCGGCCGGCCCGCGCCCGCGCGCGAGCCACGCCGCCTCGTACGCGCGCCCATCGATCGAGCGCAGGCCGCGAGCCGTCAGAACGGCGACGAACGGCGCGTAGCAGACGCCGAGCAGCAGCGCGCACGCGACGAACCCACGCGTGTCGGCGAAGTCCGAGAATCCCATCGCGACCATGATCGGCGGGATGACGAGCGGCAACGCACCGATCGGACCGAGCACCTTCGCGCCGGGGAGATCCGTCCTCTCGGAAAGCCACGCGTGACCGCCACCGAGGACAAGCGACACGAGGGTTGCGACGCAGCCGAGGAACACCGAGTTGCGGAGCTGCGCTCGATCGACGGGATCAGCGAGGAGGCCCGACCACGCGGAAATCGTGAACCGCTCGCCGTCGTGGAACGTCTCCGCGAGCATGAACAGGAGCGGCGCCGCCACGAAGGCGACGAAGAACGCGACCGCGATCAGGATCGGCAGCGCGGAGATGCGTCGCAACGACTCAGCTCCCTCCGTCCTGGAACCGCTTCGCGAACGAGCGGCTCGACTCCTCGAGGCTCTCCGCCGTCTTCTCGAAGCTCCATTCCATCGGCCGGAAACGATCGATGGTGAGGATCTGCGGCTCGCTCGGCCCGGGGACGCCCTTGCGCACCGGGACCTGCGCCGCCTTCGACGCGGCGAGCAACCCCTCGACCTCCTCCGACAGGATGAAGTCCACGAGCTTCTTCGCCGCGTCGGGATGCGGGCCGCCCTTGACGACGGCGACCGAGTTCGGGATCAGCATCGTGCCGAGCTGGCCCTCGGCCTGGTCGGGGAAGACGCAGGCGACGGGGAACCCCTTCGTGAGCGCCACGTGGAAGTCATCGGTGTCGGTGAGCGCGAACGCGCAGTCGCCGTCGCGGACGGCGCGCATCGTCGCGCCGTTGCTCTGCAGGATCTTCACGTCGTTCTCGAACAGGCCGTTCACGAACGCGTCGAACGCCTCGTCGCCGAGCGCCAGCCGCAGCGCGGTGAAGTGCGTCAGCGTCGTTCCCGTCGTGGGACGCGCGACCGCGCAGTTGCCCTTCCACTTCGGATCGGTGAGGTCGCGGATGCTCTTCGGGTAGTCCTCGGGGTTCGGGATCGACTCGGTGTTGACGATCAGGACGCGAGCGCGCGCCGCGAACCCGGTGTAGAGCCCGCTCTCGTCCTTGAAGTGGGCCGGGATCGCCACGGCGTTCGGCGAATGGTACGGCTGCAGGAGCCCCTTCTGCGCGAGCCGGGCCGTGTGCGCGATCTCGTTGTTCCAAAAGACGTCGCAGCGAGGACGCGACGCTTCCTCGAGGATCGCCGACACGAGGCCGACCGTCTTCGACGCCTCGGTGTCGAAACGGGCCCGCACCGTGAGGCCGCTCTGCTCCTCGAAGCGCCGGACCAATGACTCGCTGTGCTCCTGATCGAGCGCGACGTACAGGACGACGTCGGGATCGCGGCCGCACGCCACGAGGAGGTTCAAGAGGAGGAAGAGTGCCGCTCGTCGGCGCATGAGTGGTCTCCGTGCAGGGGATCGAGGAGTGCGAGCACAAGGGTCAGCCTACCAACGCGACGTTCGGTCCCGGGCGGGCGGCGCGCGTTCACATCGGCGGGCTGACGCGGTAGATCACGCCGGCGAGCTTCGACGCCGTCTCGTCGTCCGTGCCGGAACAGATGTAGAGTCGTCCCTGGTCATCGAAGGCGACGTTGCCGCATTCCGTCCTCTTTCCCGTGTGCTCCTTCAAGTCGATGTAGGGCGGGGCAGAGGTGGGGCGATCGGATTGGTCGTCGCCGAAGAAGGGACGCGCCTCGGCGCGTACGATCGCCACGATGGGACGAGCGAGCCGAAGTCGGCGACGGACTCCGTCTTGGCGGAGTAGCCGACCTCCACGACGGCGGCCCGCCGCGTGGTCTCGTTCTCGGTCTCGAACGCGCAGGCGGCAACGAGCATCGAAACCAGGACCGCCTGCATGGCAGAGGGCGCGCGACGACTCATGACGGCTCCACGAGAGGACTCCGGGACCGGAAGGCGCAAGCGTCATGCCGAGCCGCGCGGCCGCCACAACCTTTCCTCCGGCCATGTCTCGGGTCCATGCGCGTTTCGCCGAGGTGCCCGTCGCTACCGAGCGGTAACTAGCAATCCGCCCGACGTGACGCCCGCGAGCTCGTTCGCCGCGGCTCGATCGCTCCATGCCCGAACGCCCGGCGTCACTGGTCCTCGGGCTCGGCGAGACGAATCCGCTGGTTCGTGGGGTCGATCGTGACGACGAATCGCTTCAACGCGCTGCTACCGACGTTTCCCCAGGCGAACCTCTCGTTGAACTGCAGCTCCGGGTCGTCGAGCGTCACGCCCGAGATCCGGATCGCGCCGTCCAGCGTGGCGCCCCAGACGTCGAACTCGCCGCTCATCGTACGCGCCCGACCGGTGACCGCCGGCGGTGCCCGCAGCGGGAGCCGCGACGCCAGGCGCAACGGCAGGGACACTCCCCCCATGCTGCCCGAGTCGACGTGCGCATCGATCGCCTGGCCGGCGACGTCGAGCGGGATCGTGATCAGGAAGTCGCCGTCCAGCCCGTAGGCGACCGATCCATCGTGAGGCGAGAGTGCGCCGCGGGAAAGGACGAGCCGCTCCTCCGGGAAGTCGATCGTCACGATTGCGTCCTGGAGGACCGGGAGGCCGATGATTCCCCGCGCGTCGCCCAGGATTCGATTGTCGATCGCCAGCGCGGCGAGGCCCTCGAACGTCGTCCCGCCGATGGCGACTCGCTCCAGCTCGAACGTGCTCGCCTCGATCGCGTCCGGTCGCGCAGGGTCGCCGATGCGCGTCCTTCCGGTCGGAGTCAGCTCGAGCTCCTCGGCGAGGTTCGCGTCCAGGATCATCCCGCCGGCCCCGGTGTCGACGATGAACAGGAACGGGCCGTTGCCGTTCACCGTCGCTTCGATCGCGGGACGGCCGCCGACCAGGTCCATCGGCACCGGGACCGGTCCCTGACCGAGTCGCGAGCGCTTCGGAGCACCCTCCGGTCGAGTCGATTCCGCCGCACGGAAACGCACCCGCTGGCCCCTCTGATCGTAGGTGACGACGAACTCGCGCAGCAGGTCGCCGCCGACGTTCATCCCGAGCAGAGGGCCGCCGACGACGACTTCGGGGCTCGTGCGGACGTGTCGTCCGATCCGAAACTCGCCGTCGGCGCGGGCCCGGCGGATCGAGAACGCGCCCGTCATCGTCCGGGCCTCGCCGATCACCTCGGGCTCCGCCTGGAACGTCAACGAATCGGCGATCTCCTCCGAGACGCTGATCGCTCCCATCGAACCCGTATCGAGCCGCGCCACGTGCCGGCGGCCGCCGAGCTCGACCTCGACGCCCGGCCCTCCATCCCCGGCCATCGCAAGGATTTCGACGCCGTCCGGCTCCGGGAGCTCCCCGCGCTCGACGCGAATCGTCCGCGACGCGTAATCGACGGTGAGGAGGTACTCCTCGAACAACGCGAACCCAAGCACGCCGTCGATGTGGCCGCGTACCTCCTTGCCCGGCCGGTTGTAGTCGCGGCTCAACACGCTCACGCCTTCGCAGCGCAACCCGCCGACCTCGAGCGTCCCCAGGACGTACGCCGGCATGCGGCGGTCGGGGCGATTCGTGCCGTCTCCCGCCATGACCTCGTCCGCCGGCTCGAGCGACAGCGTCTCGACCAGGGTGACGTCGACGCGGCCGCCGCCCATCGCGCCGGTGTCGAGCAGGAAGCGAAACGGCCCCTCGCCGTTCACGAAGACGTCGTCGATGAGGATCTGAGTGCTCGCCAGTGCGAACGGGATGGCGACGGAATCGCCGTCGAGCAAGGTCCGCTCGACCTGCCCGGTCGCGATCCCGAGCACGAGAACGATCGAAACGATCAGGCACGAAACTCCGATCCTCGAGATCCTCATCGACGGCTCCACGGCAAGCGCGGGATCCTGGTCGGCCCCACGGGGTTGTGCTACGTTTCGTACTAGTACGAAACGTACTCCAAGGTGGTTGAGAAGCGAGCCGCCATTCCGGAGAATGTGTGGTCGCCTCGAGCCTCTCGGGCCTTGCAGAGGAGAAGCGATGGAGAGCTTGACCGACCTGGAAGCCGCCGCGCTCGGCTGCATTCACCGCAACCAGCCCTGCACCGCGCACTTCATCCGTACCCGCTTTCGCGAGTCTCCGTCCGCGAGGTTCAGCGACTCGGCCGGGTCGGTCTATCCGATGGTCACGCGGTTGGAACGGCGCGAGCTGATCAGCGGGAAGGCCCGCAAGGACGGACGCCGGCAGGTCCATGACTACTCGACCACCGCCAAGGGACGCGCCGCCTTGCGCGTCTGGCTCGGCCCGCCGCTCGATGACGGCCTCTCGATCACCATCGATCCGTTGCGGACGCGCGCGCTTCACCTTGGCTTGCTCAGTCCGGCGAAGCGCGCGGAGTGGCTCGACGAGGCCGAACGAGTCCTCGCCCGCCAGCTCGAATCGATCGAGCGGTTCGCACGCGCGCACGACGAGGAGGACGACCCATTCTTCGCGCTCGCCCACGAGAACGCCCGCCTCACGATCCATGCCCGCGAGGAGTGGATCCGCGCCGCCCGGAGTCGGCTCGGCGCGGCGGGATTGCTGCGCGGCTGAATCGCTTCGACCCGTGATCGGCCCGATCTCGACGTGCGGCCGTCCGATCGCCATGTTCCGCGATGTCGCAGGAGACGGGGGACGTCGGTCCAGGAGGTTGGGTAGCGGCTGCGCTTGACGTCCGACGCGGCCGCGCGTTCGGCGAGCCGGGCCGTCCGCCGGCGCAAGGTCACGGGTCTGCGGATTCCGCTGCTTCGCTCGGATGCCAGGCGCTCAACCCCCGCTCCTCGTCGGTTCCCGGGATCGTGTTGTCGAGCACGAGCGCGGCCAGCGCGCCGACCGCCATTCCGCTCGCACCGAACGTGTTGAGGATGCGGCTGACCCACCCCGGATCGAACGTGAACGGCTCCGCCCGGACGTACTCGGGGACGGAGAGTCCCATGTACAGGGCGAACCCGATGATGAAGAGGTTGCGCGCCGAGTTGAGATCGACGAACTGGAGGTTCGAGAGGCCGACCGCGGCGATCATCCCGAACATCGCGCAGTACATGCCGCCCACGATGGGACCGGGGATCGTCGTGAAGAGCGCACCGAACTTCCCGAACGTCGCGAGTACGATCATGATCACGGCGCCCGCCTGGACCACGCGACGACTTCCGACTCCCGTCAGGCCGATCGCGCCGATGTTCTCGCTGTACGACGTCGTGCCGTTCCCCGTTCCGAAGATCCCCGCGACCAGGCAGCCGATCCCCTCCATCCCGATGCCGCGATTGATGACCCTCCGATTCGGCACCGGAGCTCCCGACAGGCGCGCGCAGGCGTAGTAGTCGCCGACCGACTCCACGATCGACGCGAGGAACCCGGCGAGCATGCCGACGAAAGCCCCCATCGCGAAGACCGGCGTACCCCACTGGAACGGCATCGGCACATGAACGAGCGGGGCGTCGCGAACGTTGTCGAACGCGACGTGAGCGGGATGGCCGTCGCCGAAGAGTCCGGCCGCCGTGAACGCGGCGGCCGTGCCCCACGCGATGAGGATGGCGAGCATGATCGGGAACAGCTCGAACACCCGATGCCGGCGTCGGAGGTACTGGCTGAAGACGACGATCAGGACGATGGTGAGACCGCCGATGCCCCAATGTTCACCGGCGCGCGGCGCCCCGATGCCGAACAGCGCGAGCCCGATCAACGTGATCGTCGGCGCGATCGTGACCGGCCCTACGTAGCGCAGCAGGCGGCCGACGAGTCCGGTGTAGCCGATCAGAATCTCGACGAACGACCCCGCGATGATCGCGCCCTGTACGTGCTGCATGCGCACTTCGAACCCCGCGCCGGAGAGCGAGGCCATCCCACAGATCGCAATCGTCGGACTGAGGAACGAGAACGTTCCCCCCTGGACCAGCGGCAGCCGGTTCCCGAAGGTGGTCTGAAGCAACGTCGTGATTCCGCTGACAAAGAACATCGTGCCGATCAGCCGCGCGAGCGTCGCGGCGTCGCCGATACCCAGGTGTTCCGCCAGCAGCAGGGGAATCGCGACCGTCGAACCGAACATCGTCAGGTAATGCTGAAACCCGAGCAGCACCGTTTCACGCAGCGGGGGGCGGTCCTCGATTCCGTAGATCAGCCTGCGCGCCATCTCGACCTCGCTGGAATTATGCACGTCCGCTCCATACCTACGCTCCCGTCATCGCCGGAGGAAGGGAGCATCGGCTCGATGCCTTCGACCGCTCCGGGCTCGGCCCTTCTCCCGGCGCAGGGACCCATGCTCGACCCCTTCGACCCGCTGGCGTGCGCCTACGGAGGGGCTAGTGATGTGATTCAGAAAGAAGGGCTTGGAGGCCGGCTCGATGATCCGATTGCTGGTTGCCGACGATCATCCGATCGTTCGCGAAGGAATCAAGCGGGTCGTATCCAACCAACCCGACATGGCGGTGGTCGCTGAGGCGACGACGGGAACCGAGACCCTCGTCGAACTCACCAGACACGCCGATGTCGACGTCGTGCTGCTCGACGTCTCGATGCCCGGCTCCGATTTCCTCGAGACGCTGCGATCGCTGAGGGGTTCGCACCCGGACGTTCGAGTCCTCGTCCTGAGCGTCCACCCGGAGGCCCAGTACGCGGTGCACGCGTTGCGCGGCGGCGCCGCCGGCTACCTGACGAAGGACCATTCCCCGTTGGAGCTCGCGGCGGCGATCCGCAAGGTCCACGCCGGGCACAAGCACCTGACGGAGTCGCTGCAGGATCGCCTCGCCGCCGCCCTGGAGACGAACGACCCACGCGCAAAGCACGAGACGCTGTCGGCGCGCGAGTTCCAGGTGCTCTGCATGATCGGTTCAGGTCGAAGCGTCACCGACATCGCGCAGAAGCTCGAGTTGAGCCCGAAGACCGTCAGCACGTACCGCTCGCGCATCCTGGAGAAGACCGGCATGCGGAGCAACGCCGAGTTGATACGCTACGCCGTCGAACACAGGCTGGTCGAATGAGCCGGGCGGGATGAACCGAGATCCGTTCCTCGAAGCAGCAATCGAAGAGGCGCGTCTTGGTCTCGCCGAGGGCGGCATCCCGATCGGCTCGGTGCTCGTGATCGACGGTGAGATCGTCGGACGCGGGCACAACCGACGCGTTCAACGAAAAAGCCCGATCCTCCACGCCGAGATGGACTGTATCGAGAACGCGGGCCGCCGAGTCGCGCGCGACTACGCCCGCGCGACCCTCTACTCCACGCTCTCCCCGTGCGACATGTGCAGCGGCACGGTGCTTCTCTACAAGATCCCGCGCGTGGTGGTCGGCGAGAATCGGACGTTCCGAGGGCCGGAGGCGTACGTGCGCTCGCGAAGCGTCGAGATCCTCATCGCCGACGACCCCGAGTGCGTGCGATTGATGGAGGAGTTCATCCGGACGCGGCCCGAGTTGTGGAACGAAGACATCGGCGAGTGAAGCGGCGTCCGCGTCCAACCACGAACCCGCGATACGTCGTGCTTGGTCGCGCGGCCCCGCGAGGACCGTACGAGGAGCCAAGGACATCGGACGCCGCCGATCGCATGGCGAGACCTCGCTGCTACACTCCGCTCCCTTGGACCGGGCCGCTCCGGGCGAAATGGGAGTACGACCGCTTGCCTCGTAGACCAAGTGACTCCAACCGCGTCGATTCATCCCGGAGTCGCCCCGGGTCGTGCCGGTCGGGGAGCATCCCGAACCAGCGGGCTCTCGCTCCAGGCTCGCGGAGCGGATCGAGCGCGCGGAGGAGCCGCGATGAGGTCGCCGCACTCGCCAACGAGGGCGGTGGCAGGATGATCCTGGGCGTAACCGATCGACGGCCTCGCCGGCTCATCGACCGGCTCCGACTGCGCGTGGGCGTCGAAGAACTCGAGCACGAGGGCCACCGCGTGCTCGTCATCCGCGTTCCACCGCGCCGCGCCGGCCTCCGCATCGGCGTGAAGGGAACCTACTGGATCGGCGTGAAGGGGGCGATTGCGTGGCTTGCAAAGGACCCCGCGAGAGCGCCAACCCGTCAAGTCGGGCCCGTCGGAGAGGAGTGAGATCATGTCGCGGCCCCCTCCCCTCGTCGTTCTACTCGCCGGCCCCAACGGAGCGGGGAAGAGCACCAGCGCAGCCCGCCTCCTGCGCGGCGTGCTTGCGGTCGAGGAGTTCGTGAACGCAGACGTGATCGCCCAGGGGCTCTCGGCCTACCGTCCCGAAGCGGCTTCCGTCGCAGCCGGGCGCATCATGCTGGGGCGCCTGCGCTTCCTTGCGGACGAACGCCGGGACTTCGCCTTCGAGACCACTCTCGCCGGCCGCGGCCATGCCCGCTGGGTGGCGGAGCTGCGCGCCGCGGAATACCGAGCGCACCTGACGTTCCTCGCGCTGCCTTCCGCCGAGCTCGCCTTGGCGCGGGTCGCCGAGCGGGTCCGACGAGGCGGCCACGACGTGCCGGAGGTGGTGGTGCGGCGTCGATTCATCGCGGGTCTGCGAAACCTCTTCGAGATCTACGCCGAGGCCGTGGATGCCTGGCAGGTCTATGACAATGCTGACTTCGCCGGCCCGCGCCTGATCGCCTCCGGTGCGCCGGGGCAGTCTCCGCAGGTCGCGGACCGAGCCGGGTGGGCCCACCTGGAGGAGTTGAGAGCATGACCGAACCATCCCACGGAGACGCCACTCCCGCCGAGCGGGTGAACGACATCCCTCGCATCCTGCGGGCGCTCCGGCAGGCGGTGCGCGAGGCGTTGCTCGACCACAAGCGCGCCGGCAACCCCGTCGCCGTCTGGCAGGACGGGCGGGTCGTATGGATCCCGCCCGAGGAGATTCCCGAGTGGACGGGAACGGAGGAAGCATGAGCGCTCCTGAATCGACGTCGAGATCATCCGCCCGGCGACGATCCGCGGTCGCCTGCAGTGCTGGTGGCGGCGCTCGTGCGGGAGTAAATCCTCTTCCGCGGCTACGGAAGCCGGACTCGGCGCGGACTCGGGAGCCTCGACGGATACATGGACGATGCGTCGTGGCTTCCGCAGAGCGCCCCGCGCGAGAGCCGACAAAGCGCTTTCGATCGCGATGTCCTTGCGGTGTCGACCGCTCGCGGTTGGATCCAGCCGTTCCGGCAAGGCACGGCGGCGGCGATCGATCAGTTCCCAGCAGAACCTCGATCCCAGCCAGCCGCCGCACCCCGACAATCCCACCCCCGGCCCGGGAATGCCCGCGAAGTCGAACAAGAAGTTCCCGGGTGGACAGAACACGCTGAAGGCGGCCGGTCTGGACGTCGTCGCCGCCGTCGGCAGCGACAATGGTGACGCCACCGCGAGAGCTCCTCCGCGGACGTCGTGCTCGCCGCCGGCGGCGACTCGAGCGCCACGAGCGAAGACGCGAGCGCGACGAACGACACGCCCGGCGGCGTCGCCATCGCAGCCGGTGGAGACGGCCGAGCGTCTCGGGGACATCCCCGGGACGCTTCGTTCGTTTTCTGCCCCTGCCGGCGTTGCGCCACGATCCCGTCCGCGCCGTCCACGGGGAGAGATGCCGGGAGAAAACGGCGCGCCACGGGGGGACGGATCGCGTTATGGTCGAGAGCAGTGGCGGCCGGATGGAACCCATGGTCGACAAAGACGACAAGTTGATCGATGCCGGCGGGGTCGAGGTGCTGCTCGCCCGCTACCTGCCGGGTTTGCGTGCGTTCATCCGTCTACGTTCGGGACCGCTCGTGCGGGCACGAGAGGAGTCGGAGGACCTGGCGCAATCGGTCTGCCGCGAGATCCTGCAGAACGCGGCCCGGTTCCAGCACGGTGACGAAGTCGGCTTCAAACACTGGCTCTTCACGACCGCGTTGCGGCGCATCCAGAACCGGCACGACTACTGGAAGGCGCAGAAACGCGACGCCGCGCGCGACGTGCCGCTCCATGGGCAGGATTCGTCGCGAGACCTCCTCGGCTGCTACCGGAACTTCACGACGCCGAGTCAGAACGCGATGGCCGAGGAAGAAGCCAAACGCATCGAGGAAGCGTTCGACCGGCTCGCGGAGGAGGACCGGGAGGTGATCACGCTGTCGCGCATCGTCGGGCTCTCGCACCGTGAGATCGGCGAGCGAACCGCCCGCACGGAAGGGGCGGCTCGCGTCCACCTCCATCGCGCGCTGGTCCGGCTCGCGACGCTGCTGGATACCTGAGCGGCCAGGGTCAGCCCGCGGCCTCTTCGTGGTGCGACCGGGACGCGTGGTGCACGGGTCTCCGTTCCGACGCCGGATCGAAGCAAGGGATCATCCGCTGGGCCAGCGAGCGATGGAACGCGTGCATCGCACGCTCCGGACCGGCGTAGCGACCGACGTCATAGGAGATCGATCGGAGGCCGCGCTGTACGAGCTCGCACACGGTCACGTCCTCGTGCTGCACTTGCTCGCTCTCATCGATCTGGCCGCGGATCTCGATCGCGTCGAACCCGGCGGCGGGATCGAGCCACCACTCGATCACGACCTCGCACGTGTGCGCGTCGATCGGAAGCACGACGTCCACGTCGAGCCAAGGGCCATACCGATTGATCATCAGGTTCGGGTGGACGAACGCGTAGAGCGCCCGCTCGCCGACCCGCTCGTCGCCCCGGCCGATCGCGGACTGGATCGAGAGTCGCTCGAACAGCTCGACGCGATACGCGTCCAGGTCGAGCTTCTCCGCCAACGCGGGGTGCATGTGCGGGACGTGATAGCCGCCGTCGAGATAGTTGTCGCAGAACACCTTCCAGTTGCTGGCGATCCGGTAGGAGCGGCGCTCGACGAACGACAGCAAGGCGAGGTCGCCGGCGGAAAGACGGTCATCGAGCGGAACGAGGTCCGCGGCGAGATCGCGCGGATTCGGCGCGAACGAGATGAAGACCAGCGGCCCCCACGTCGCGACGTGAACCGGAGCGAGGCCGAAGTCGGCGCGGGAGAACCCCTCGACCTTGCCGAGCCGCGGGGCGCGGACGAGCGCGCCGTCGAGCCCGTACGTCCAGCCGTGGTACGGGCAGACGAGCTCCGCGCACGTGCCGGCTCCGCGCGCGACGGCGGTCGCGTGATGACGGCAGACGTTGTGAAAGGCGCGAAGGACTCCATCCTCAGCGCGCACCACGATCCACGGCTGTCCGGCCAGCTCGCCGGTCACGAACGACCCCGGTGCCGCGAGCGGCTCGGCGCGCGCGACCGCGATCCACTCGTGCCGAAAGATGCGCGCTTGCTCGTACTCGTGCCACTCCGGCGACGTGTACCACGCCGACGGCGGCGTCACCGCGCGTTCGAACGGAGTCTCGGGGTCGAAACGGAGGAGAATGGCGTCGTGGTCCATCACGTCATGGTGCTCGATTCCGTTCGACCCGTCCAGTCCACGGGACCGCCACGGGTCGAGGCGGCGTGCCTTCGCGCGCCCTTCGTCACCGACCGAGCTCGGCGATCGCTTCCGGCGAGGCGACCTCGCCGCGGATCTCGACCTTCCCGACGAAGCGCGTCCTGGAGTCGATCGTCACCTTGCCGTTCGCCCGGCTCACGAGAGCGAGCCCGAGCGGGTCGCGCATTGGATCGAGCGCCAGGGCGGAAAACGGGCTCCCCGAGGCGAAGCGACACTCGCCACGGATCGACACCTGGCGGCAGCCCCCAATCGATGCCAACGGTCGATCGCCGCATCCCTCGGCGAACTCGAACGTGGAGTCCTCGATGATGAGCGTGCCGTTGGGCGGCGACTCGCCGCCGTCGACGACGACGAGGGCGCCGGTGCCGTAGGGTTGTCCGGGCAGCCGCAACGGAAGGAAGGCCTCGTTGAACCCGGCCCGCACGGTGCAACCCTCGACGCGGATCACGCCGTTGTGACGGCCGCCGATCGTGATCGCCGAACCTCCTTTGTAGGCGTCGCCGGGCGCGATGCAGACGTCGGCCACGAAGCAATCCCTCAGCGTGACGTTGCCGGTCCCGACCGGACCGTCCCCCTTGCGGGCCGTGAGCTGGAAGAACGTCCGTCCGAGCGCCATGCCACGGACCTTCTCGATCGTGACGTCGCCCTGCAGGTTCTGCAGGTAGAAGCCGTGCTCGTCGCGGATGTTCCTGACCTCGGCGTAGTCGCGCCGGCCGCGGAACACGAACTCCTTGAGCCCGCGCCCCCAGACTCCCCACTTCGAGGGGTGTCCCTTCCGCTCGACGTGATTCCAGCTCCCGCGGATGTTGCAGTCCGTGAACTCGAAACCCTCGTGGACCCCGCCGATGGCGAACATGACGCCCGCGCGATAGCCCGGGACGATGGTCAAGTTGCGGAAGTGGATGTAGCCGTTCTTCTGACGTTGGGACACGAAGATGGTGTCCGCCCCGCCGCGCGCGTGGATCGTCGCTCTTCCGTTCCCCTCGATGACGATCGGACGGCCGCGCTGGCCGCCGCTCGTGCTCCCGTCGTGGGGAGAGCGCGTGTTCGCTCCGATGCTGAAGGGCGGGTAGGTTCCCGCGGCGAGGACGATGGTGCTGCCCGGCCCGGCCCGCGAGAGCGCGAACGCAATGGGGTTCGCGACCTTGTGGAACTCGACGCCGTACGACACGCTGCCGGCGGTGCAGCGAAAAACCCAGGCCTCCTTCGGCAGGGACGTCTGCGCGGAGGCGGCGGCCACGGCGACTCCTGCAAGGAACACGTGGAGGAACAGCGAGCGGTGGAGGATCGGCACTCTGGTTCTCCTTTTCGGATCGGCCGCGCGACGACTCGAGAAAAGCCCCATCTTAGGTCGCACCGGGTGAGAATCCGGCCGCCTTCACCGGCGCGATCCGGCTAGTATTCTCCGCGTGCGACCCGATCACGGAGTTTCGACATGCGTCAGTGGACGACCTTCGGCCTGATCATTCTTCTTGCTTCGCTCGCGTTCCCGGGCTGCTCCGGCGGCGAGCGCGCGGCGATGGCGGACACCGGCGCCGTGCCGTCGATGTGCACGGATTGCGAGCACCCGGCCGGAAGCGACGCGCGTTGCGAGGCGGACGCGGTGAACGCTGATGCGACCTCCGGAGCGCCCGATTGCTGCGCCGCCAAGGCGGACACGATGGAGTGCTGCGCGAAGAAGGTCGAAACCGCCGCCACGTCCGACTGCTGCGCCGGCGACGACTGAGCGCGGCTCGTCGTTTCGTTCCGCCGTGCCGGCTCCCGAGAACGACGAGCGACGACGTCCACCAGGCTTTTTCTCGCGGTCGATTGCCGCGCGGTGATTCGGACCCGCTCGTAGAATCCGCGGCTCATGTCCCCGGGCGAAGCAACCTCGCGGTCGGAAGCATCGGACGCGCCATCGACCAAGCCATCGCGCGCGCGTCGGCCCGGCGTGCGGGCGCGGTTCATGCCCTGCGTCCTCGTCGCGTTGTTCGTGACGCTGCTCGCGGCCATCGCGCCCAACCAACTCTTCCACCCGCTGGGCAGCGGAATCGATCCTTCCTGGCGGCTCGCCATCAATCTCGCGGTCGACGGCGGACGAACCTTCGGACGCGACTTCATCTGGCCGTACGGGCCGCTCGCGGTGGTCGCCACGCGCCTGCCGATCGGCGTCGGCAAGATGCCGATCCTCCTCGCCGATCTCTTCCTGATCGCGTCGTTCGGGTTCGCGGTCGCCTACGCGTTCCGCCGCCTTCGGAAGCTCGTTCCCGTCCTGATCGCTTCGTGCGTCGTCCTGTCTCTCGCGGCGGCGCCGGTCTACTCCACGTGGCTCGACAACGTCCTGTTCCTGATGTTCCTCTTCATGCTCTTCCATTGCATGAAGCACGGGTCCCTCGTGACGCTCGGTTGGGCGTGCCTGACCGCGGCGTTCGCGTTCTTCGTCAAGGTGACGGTCGGATTCGCCACCAACGGGATCCTCGGTCTGTTCTTCCTCGTCTCGTTGCTGCGCCCGAACCGTTTCAGCCGCCGGACGCTCGCTGTGTTCCTCGTCGTCCACGCTGGCGCCATCGCCGCCGGGTCGGTGATCCTGAACGCGCCGCTGCTTCCGTACGTCGAAGGGATGACCCACCTGCTGGTCGCGTTCAGCGACTCCATGAGCATCCCGGCCGGCAACTACGTCAAGGTGTCCCTCTTCCTCGGCGAGGCACTTGTCGTCCTGTCGTGCTTCCTCGTCGTCGTCATGCGAAACCGGCGCGCGATCCGTGCGCAAGCAGCGTCGGGGTGGCGGCACCTGTTCGTGGCGGCGTTCCTCTTCCTGTTGTTCAAGAACACGTTCGTCCGGCCGGGAGCTCACGAGTACATCTTCGCCACGTTCGCCCCCGCCGCGCTCGGGCTGCTCGTTCTGTTCGAGTCGGGCTCCACGCGGCGCCGGCTCGCGTCGTTGTTCGTCCTCGTGTTGCTGATCCGTTCCGTCGTCACCGCGTGGACGTTCCGCCTCGATCCTCGAGCCGCGGCACCGCCGCCGTTCCTCTTGGCGGGGATCCTCGGAGCAGCCGCCCTGCTCGGGGTCATCTACCTCCGTGCGACTCCGCGGCGGCGCGTCGCGTTGACGCCGTGGTTCGGAGCGGCGGCGCTGGCCGCGACGCTCCTGCCGAATGCCCAACCGACCGTACGGTTCGTCCTCCACAACTACGCGGCGCTCTCGTCCTACGCGGCCGAGCTCCTCGCCCCCCCGCCGGAGCCGCCGCGCGTCGCGACTCTCACTGCGGACGTCCTGGAGCGGATCGGCCGACGAACGGTCGACGTCTTCCCGAGCGAGATCACGCACGTCTGGCGGCACGGTCTCCGCTATCGCCCTCGTCCCGTTCCACAGACCTGGTCGGCCTACGATGAATTCCTCGATCGGAAGAACCACGACATGCTCCTGTCGGACGAAGCGCCGGAGGTCGTGCTCTTCACGCCGGGCGATATCGACGGCCGACACCCGTTCTTCACCGAGGGGCTGACCAAACTCGCTCTTCTCCGCCGTTACGACGTCACTCTCGAAACGAGCGGCGTCCTCGTCCTGGAGAGATCCGACCGGATCCGCGACACGGTCGTCGCTCGCTCCGAGACGGGCGTCGGCATCATCGGCCGCCCCATCGAGCTCGGCGACGACCGCGAGCTCTGCTTCGGCCGCTTCGAGACCGAGTACACTTGGCTTGGCCGCCTGCGGTCGCTGCTCTATCAGGCCCCGCTCCTGGAGGTCACGATCGAGCTCGAAGACGGGGAGAAGAAGACGTTCCGGGCGATCCCTGGCATCCTTCGGAGCGGAACGATCGTCAACCGCATCGCCGAGCACGCCACCGAGGCCGCGCCGATCTTCGCGAGCCGGGGCCGGAATGGACGGAAGGTCCGACGCATGACGCTCCACACTCCTCAGCCGTGGGGGTTCCGGGAACGGTTCGACTTCACGCTCCAGAGTCTCGCGATCGACGACTGACCGACACTCTCGATCGGGACGCCGGTGGGGTTCCCGACACGTGGCCGCGTTGGGACCGTTGCCGAATCGTGGACTCTCATCTAGGATCCGCGGACCGATTCCCAGTCTCAGATCCACGAGCGCAATGACTACCACTCGATCCCCGTCGATCCGCCGGATCGAGGACGTCGAAGCCCTTCTCGAGCGGCCGCTCCTCGACCTCGTCTTCGAGGCGGCGACCGTGCACCGCCGGCATCACGACGGCGCGACCGTCCAGTGCTCGCAGCTCCTCAGCATCAAGACGGGCGGCTGCCCCGAGGACTGCAAGTACTGCTCGCAGAGCGCCCACTATCGAACGTCCGTCGAGCGCGAGCCGTTGCTCGACGTCGGCGCGGTGCTGGGCGCGGCGCGGCGGGCGCGCGAGAACGGCGCCGACCGGTTCTGCATGGGCGCCGCGTGGCGCGAGGTGCGCGACGGCGACGAGTTCGATCGCGTCCTCGAGATGGTGCGCGGCGTCAAGGCGCTCGGGCTCGAATCCTGCGTCACGCTCGGAATGCTGACCGGCGAGCAGGCACGTCGCCTGAAGGACGCGGGGCTCGACTACTACAACCACAACCTCGACACCGGCCGCAGCCACTACGGCCAGATCATCTCGACGCGCACGCTCGACGACCGCCTCGAGACCCTGAAGGCCGTCCGCGACGCGGGCGTCCACGTCTGCTCCGGCGGCATCCTCGGCCTGGGCGAGACGACGAGGGCGCGCGCCGAGCTCCTGCTCGAGCTCGCGAACCTCGACCCGCCGCCCGAGAGCGTGCCGATCAACGCGCTCGTCGCGGTCGAGGGAACCCCGCTCCAGTCGAACGAGCCGCTCGACTGGAGCGACCTCGTCCGCACGATCGCCACCGCGCGCGTCCTGATGCCCCATGCCGTGCTCCGCCTCTCCGCGGGACGGACCGAGATGACCGAAGAGGGACAGGCGCTCTGCTTCCTGGCGGGTGCCAACTCGATCTTCATCGGCGACGAACTATTGACCACGCCGAACCCGGCGCCGGCGTCGGACGCGGCGCTCCTGACGAAGCTCGGGTTGAGGGCGATCCAGGACCGGTCGTGATCGAGCCCGACTCGAGCCGTCTCGAGAACGCGCTCAGCGCCGGGCTCGCGGACCTCGAGTCGCTCGGCCGGCGCCGGCGCCTCGAAGGACCGCGACCGGGGTTTGCCGACTTCGTCTCGAACGACGTGCTCGGGTTGTCTCGCGACCGCGCGGTGATCGATGCCGCGGTCGAGGCGCTCCGCCGGCACGGCGCCGGAGGTCGCGCGTCGCGCCTGCTCGGGGGAGGAAGCGAGGCCCAGGAGAGCGTCGAGTCGAAGGTCGCCCGGTGGCTCGACGCCGAAGCCGCTCTGCTCTTTCCGTCCGGCTTCCAGGCGAACCTCGCGATCGCAAGCAGCATCGTGGAAGGACCGGACGTCCTGTTCTCGGATCGTCTGAACCACGCGTCGATCATCGACGGGTGCCGGTTGTCGCGAGCGGCAGTCGAGGTGTTCGAGCACGGCGACATCGGCGACCTCGAGCGTCGCCTCGCGCGCCGGCGCGCCGCTCGGCGCCGCGTCGTCGTGACCGAGAGCCTCTTCAGCATGGACGGCGACGCCGCGCCGGTCGAGGCCCTCCTCGCCGCCTGCGAACGCCACGACGCCGCTCTCGTGATCGACGAGGCTCACGCGATCGGGCTGCTGGGGTCCGCCGGCGCGGGACTGGCCGCGTGCCACGCGCGCCATCCGCGGTTGCTCGCGCGCGTCGTGACCGGAGGGAAGGCGCTCGGTGCCGCCGGCGCGTTCGTCGTCGGCTCGCGCGTGCTCAAGGATCATCTCGTCAACCACGCACGCGCGTTCGTCTACACGACGGCGCCGCCTCCCGCGACGGTCGGCGCGCTCGCCGCCGCGATCGATCGCGCGCGCGACCTCGAGCGCGCCCGTGAGCGGACCCTCGGCCTCGCGAGGAGCGTCGCGGCCCGCCTCGGCGCGCCGCCTCCGGCCGGCGCCATCGTCTCGTTCGTCCTCGGCGACGAGCTCGTCACCCTCCGCGCCGCGGAGGCGTGTCGCGACGCGCAGCTCGACGTCCGAGCCGTTCGACCTCCGACCGTCCCCGCCGGCACGTCGCGCCTGCGGATCGTCATGCACTCCTTCAACACCGACGAAGAGGTGGACCGGCTCGTCGTCACGCTGGCGCCGCATCGGGCTTCGACCGCGCCGTCGGCCACGCGACGCCGGCGCGAGCCGCTCGTGGTCGTCGGAACCGACACCGGCGTCGGCAAGACCGTGGTGGCGGCGATCCTGTTCGGTGCCGCCCGTGCGCTCGGACCCGCGCGGTACTGGAAGCCGGTGCAGACCGGCGGCGAAAGCGATACCGGCGAGGTGCGACGCCTCACGGGGTCGACCGACGGAGAGCTCGAGCTTCCGGAGTATTCCTTCCCGGCGCCGGCGTCGCCGCACGAGGCGGCGGCCGCCGCGGGAGCCGCCATCGATCCGGCTCGGCTCGACGCGCGCCTCGACCAGCTCCGCGCGTTCGACGGCCGCGTCGTCATCGAGCCGGCCGGTGGTCTCTTCGTTCCGTACACCGACGTGCTCACGCTCGCCGACTGGCTCGCCGTACGGCGTCCGCGCTGCGTCGTCGTCGGTCGTTCCGGGCTCGGCACGCTGAACCATACCCTGCTGACCGTCGAGGCCCTCCGCGCGCGGCGCCTCGAGCCGATCGCGCTCTTCCTCGTGGGACCGCCCCATCGCTCGAATCGCGAGACGTTGACCCGAATAACGCGCATCCCGCTCGTCTACGAGGTGCCTCCACTCGAGCGCGTCGAGCGCGCGGAGATCGACGCGTGGCGGTCGTCGAACGACGTCTCCGCCCTCTTCGCGGAGCTCGATCGATGACGCGCGACGATGACCTCGTCCGCCGCGACCGCGCTCGGGTCTGGCATCCCTACACCCAGCACGCGATCGATCGAGACCCGCTTCCCGTCGCGAGCGCTCGCGGGGCCGAGCTGATCCTCGCCGACGGCCGCCGTCTCCTCGACGCAATCTCGTCGTGGTGGTCGTGCCTCCACGGGCACGGCCGCGAGGAGATCGTCGGGGCGATCGCGCGTCAGGCGCGCGAGCTCGACCACGTGCTGTTCGCGGGCGCGACGCACGAGCCGGCCGTGCGGCTGGCCGAGGCGCTCGTCGACGCGGCTCCCGATGGGCTCGCCCGCGTGTTCTTCAGCGACAACGGCTCGACCGCGGTCGAGGTCGCGCTCAAGATGGCGTACCAAACCTGGGTGCATCGCGGCGAGCCGGAGCGGAACGTCTTCGTTGCACTCGAGGGCTCGTACCACGGCGACACGTTCGGCGCGATGTCGGTCTCCGACCCCGACCCGTTCTTCCGAACGTTCCGTCCGCTCCTGTTCGACGTCCGGCGCGTGCCGCCCGACGCCGATCGCCTCGAACGGACCCTCGTCGAGCTCGGTCCGCGCGCGGCGGCGTTCATCCTCGAGCCCCTCGTTCAGGGCGCGGCGGGGATGGTGATGCACCCCGAGTCGTTCGTCCGCGCCGCCCGCGCCGCG
Source organism: uncultured Phycisphaeraceae bacterium (assembly GCA_964649825.1). Lineage (GTDB taxonomy): Bacteria > Planctomycetota > B15-G4 > B15-G4 > JADJEK01 > CAZYQW01. The sequence continues at coordinate 113,947 of CAZYQW010000124.1, forward strand.
TGCGACGCGAGGGCGCTCCCGTTCATCGCCGATGAGGTGATGACCGGCTTCGGTCGGACCGGCCGGCGGTTCGCGTGCGAACGCGCCGGGGTGCGCCCCGACGTTCTCTGTCTCTCGAAAGGGCTGACCGGCGGCGTCATGCCGCTCGGCGCGACGCTCGCCACCGAGGCGATCTTCCAATCGTTCTACTCCGAGGATCGGACGCGCGCGCTGTTCCACGGCCACACCTTCACCGCGAACCCGATCGCGTGCGCCGCCGCGCTGGCGTCGCTCGAGATCGGGATCGTCGAGGACACGCCGGCGCGCCTCGACGCGATCGGGCTTCGCATCGAGCGTCGACTCCGCGGAGCCTTGGGCGGCAGCCCGCGCGTGCGCGACCTGCGGCGCACCGGCGGCATCGTCGCGATCGAGATCGCGCCGTCCGGCGGCGGACGCAGCGGGTACTTCGCGGCGATCGCGTCGTCGCTGCGGTCCAGCGCGATCGAGAAGGGCGTCCTGCTGCGGCCGCTCGGAAACGTGCTCTATGCGATGCCGCCGTCATGCACCGACGAAGCTCAGTGCGAACGGATCGCGCAAGCAATGATCGAACTCGTCCTCGAGATCCCTTGAACCGCGTTGGGCGGAGGAACCGTCATGCTCACGTTCACGCTTTGGCTCGTCGTCCTTACGGGCGCCCACGCCGTTTCCACCGATACGAACGATCCCGAGCCGCCGGCTCCGATGACGGTGATGACGTTCAACCTGCGCTACGCGTCGGAGGAGGGCGAGAACCGGTGGTCCGACCGCCGGTCGGCGGTGGTCGACGTGATCCGCGAGTCGAATCCCGACCTGATCGGCACGCAGGAGGGGCTCTACGAGCAGCTCCGCGACCTCGAGCGCGCGCTGCCCCACTACCGCTGGATCGGCCTCGGTCGCCGCGGCGGCAGCGCCGACGAGCACATGGCCGTCTTCTACCGGACGGAGCGGTTCGAGCCGCTCGCCTACGACCACTTCTGGCTCGCCGAGACGCCGGATCGGATCGGGTCGCGCTCGTTCGACGCCGACCTTCCGCGCATGGTCACGTGGGTGCGCTTCGAAGACCGACGCGCCGGTCGCCGGATCGAGCTATGGAACACGCACCTCGACCACCGCTCCCAGCACGCGCGCGAGGAGGGCGCGAAGCTGCTGCTGCAGAGGATCGATGATCGACGCGAGGAAGTCCCGCTCGTCCTGACCGGCGACTTCAACGCCCCCGCGAACGACCACGTCCACCGCCTCCTCACCGCGGACGGGGCGCTCGCCGACACGTTCGACTTCGCCGCTCGACCGGGCCCGGAGCACGGGACATTCCACGGCTTCGCGGGGGTTCCTCTGCGTCGCGGTCGCATCGACTGGATCCTTACCCGCGGCGCCTGGACCTGCGAGCGGGTCGCGATCGTCACCGAGGCCGTCGGCGGACGCTATCCGAGCGACCACTTCCCGGTGATCGCCACGCTCCGGGTTCGCTGACGGCTTCGATCCGACGCCCGGCGGAGAGTGACCCTCAGTCGCCGACTGCGTCGACGACGCGGCGCAGCGCGGGGAGGATCGCGTCCGCCATCGCCTCGTGCCCCGCGTCCGTCGGGTGCACCGGGTCCATGAAGAGGCGCCGCCCGCCGCGCGCGATGAGGAACGGCTTCGGATCGATCACCTCGAGCCCGTGGCGCGCCGCGACCGCGTCCATCTCCGCGTAGAACTCGCTCGCGAACACGCGCGGCCGGTCGCGATTCTCGAAGTACGGCTCCTTGATCAGGACGAGCCGAAAACCGTGCTCCCGGCTCGCGCGAACGAATCGTTCCAGCAGGCGTCCGAAGCGGGCCGGAACGTCTTTCAAGTCGTCGGGGACCGACCACGACTCTCCCGCCGTGAGAGCTCGCGTGATCCCGCGAATGCGCTCCGCCCGCTCGCCGATCTCGAGACCCAACCGAAGGTCGTCCAGCGTCGAGCGCGAGACGCCGACGTCGTTCGACGCGTCGAGATAGGCGAGCTCGTCCGCCACGCCGAGGCTGATCGCGTCGTTGTAGAAGAGCGAGAGACACACGACTTCGGGAGCGAACCGGTGCAGGACGTTCTCGAAGAAGAAGAGCTGTCGCGTCCCGGTCGCGCCCGGCACTGCTCCGACGATCGCCTCGACGTTCCGCCCCTCGTCGCGCAGCCGCTCCTCGACGACGAAACCGTACGGCGTCTTCGCGCGATAGCCGTACGTGCTCGACGTCCCGAGGAACATGACGCGCTTCGTCCCCGGCGACTTCTCGATCGACGGCGACCGATTCCGCAGCGTGTGGTCCTTCAAGTAGAAGTTCCAACGCCGCAATGCGGGGTGCTGCACGTGCTCGAGGCCCGGCGTGAGGTGGTCGCCGTGCCAATCGACGATCCGGATCTCGCTCACCTGGACGTCCGTCGGCGGCCAGGCCGGAACGAGTCGCTGCTGGAACGCGAACGCCGCGCCGCCCAGGGCGTACGCGAGCAAGAGCACGTACTTCCAGCCGGCGAACCGCCGGCCGTGCGCCATCGGGAGGAACGTCAGGAACAGCACCGTCGCGGCGAGCGCCGTCGCGACGGTGCCGGTCGATGCCCCCCCGGCCTTCTCGGTGAACGCCGCCGCCGCGGGAAGAACGGCGATCCCACCCGACGCGATTGCGCGGACGAGTCCGATGCGCAGCAGCAGGACGACCAGGAGCGCGAAGCCGGCGAGCCACCCGAACATGGTCGCGGCGCCGGAGAGACGATCGCGCCACGCGGACGGCAAAACCGCGCTCGCCTCGAGGGGCACCACGTCGACCGACTCCAGGAGCGCCCGTCCGCGCGCGGTCAGGATCGCGAGCCCGCCGGACGGATACTTGCGGAACTCGGCGCGCGCGAGCGCGCGACCGTCCGCCGTCGCGACCACGCGGCGGCCGCGCACCTCAACGACGACCTCGATCGGCCGTCCCGCCGGAATCGGCAGCGCTCGCTCGCCGATCGGATCGAACCCGATCCGCGACGCGTCGTAGAAGCCGCCTCGCCACGCCGGGTCGGGCGACACGATCAACGCGACGGCCTCGACGAGTTGCGGGTTCTCGTCGCGCACGCGGAGCTCGATGATCGCGTCCGGCTCCGCGGTGATCGTCGCCGAGAGCCGCAGGTCCCGCCAGCGCGCCGCCGACGTCCACGCCGAGTTCTCGCAGAGCTCGATCGGCGCCGTGGTCCGCTCGGGCGGCGGATCGGCCAGTACGCGAACCGCCTCCTCCTGCGCCCGGTGAAACGCGTACGCCCGATCGACGAACCCCGCCGCGGCGACCGTCGCTGCGGCGGTCGCCGCGAGACCGACGACGACCGCGACGACCGGAACGGCGCCCGGCGCATCGAGGTCGCGCCGCAGCCCGAAGACGGCGGGAAAGTACCCGACGACCGCGGCGACGACCCACGCGGCCGGAGTCATCATCTCGACGCCGAACAGTCCGAGGCTCGCGCCGATCGCGCCGGGGACGAACAGTACGAGGGTCGCGAACGCGACGCGCGTGAACGAGGGGGCCCCGAGACAGAGCAGGCGGAGGAAGCAACCGGCCAACCCGAGCACCGCAAGCGCGACCGCGAGGTTCAGCCAGATCCCGGACGTCGGCGTGGACGCGGCTCGAAGGGATTGGAACGTCTCGTCGAGCTGGAACGGTTCGACGCTCCGATCGGCGCCGGCCGTTCCGGCGACGCTCATCCGGTTCACGATGATCGTGCCGCGCGTCGGCAACAGCGAGATCGAGTCGATCGCCTGTCTCGCGCCGAACTCGAGCGGTGCGCCGCCGTCGATGCGGAGGCGCGCGGCGCCGTCTTCTACCTTCAGCTCGAGCGTTGTCGCGCGTCCTGGCGCCAGGCCGTCCTCCAACTCCTGCATCGCGAGCCGACGACGCGGCTCGGCGGCACCGGACCACACCTCGACGCGTCGATCGTTCCACTCGATGACGACCCACGATCCGCTCGACGGCTCGAGCGCGAGCTCGACCCTCGACTTCCGCGCCATGGAGACCAGATCGAACCGACACGCCTCGAATGCACACGGCAGCGAGTCGCTCCCGGAGTACCTGATCGAGTCGCCGGGCTCGAGTCGGAGGCGTCGAGCATCGAGGGAGAGGATCTCGCCGGACGGGTTCGTCGCGGTCCAGAGCGGTCCGCATGCGATCCACCGGCTCACGCCGGCGTCGGCACGAAACGACGAAACGACGCGCCCGGCGACGCCCATGGCGACGACGGCGGCGATGCCAACGACGACCGCTCGGTTCCTTGGTCGAACCATGTCAGAGATCGGTGTAGACCGGGCCTCCGCCACCCTCCGGCGTGACCCATTCGATCACCTGGTACGGATCCATGATGTCGCACGTCTTGCAGTGGACGCAGTTCGACGCGTTGATGCGCAGCTTCCGGCGCCCGTCCTGCCGCTCGGGCGCATCGACCATCTCGTACACCGCGGCCGGGCAGAAGTGCTGGCACGGGTTGCCGTACTCTTCGGCGCAAGTCGTCGAGCAATGGTCCGGATCGACGGTCACGACGAGGTGGCAGGGCTGGTCTTCCTCGTGCGTCGTCCCGGAGTTGAAGACGTCGGTCAGCTTGTCGAACGTCAGCTTGCCGTCGTACTTCGGCTTCTCGAGCCGCGCGCCGGCCGCGGCGAGCTTCTGCATCTTCTCGTGCCCGGCCTCGGCGTCGTACTTGTCGCGAAGGCCGCGCCCGCCGGTCACCATTTGGAGTCCGAGGTCGAGGAACGCCCACGGCATGCCGCGGTCGAACGCCTGATGTACGTTCCGGACCGCGTAGAGCTCATCCTTGATCCAGGAGCGACGCACGCGATCCTCGAACGCGCCGAGCACGGCCGATGACGAGTCTCCTCTGACCATCGCCTCGAACGCGGTCTCCGCGGCGAGCATGCCGGTCTTGATCGCCGTGTGGATGCCCTTCAGGCGTGCGGGATTCAGGTTCGAGCCCGCGTCGCCGACGAGGATGCAGCCGTCGACGTACGACTTCGGGCGCGACCACCAACCGCCTTCGGGAATCGCCTTCGCGCCGTAGCGCACCATCTCTCCGCCGCTCAGGAGCTCGCGCACGAACGCGTGCGTCTTGAACTCCTGGAACTTGCGGTGCGGGTCGGTCATCGGGTCGGCGTAGTCGAGCCCGGTCACGAAACCGACGCTGACGAGGTCCTCGCCCATGAAGTAGATGAACCCGCCGCCGAACTCATCGCGGGCAAGCGGGTAGCCCATCGTGTGGATGACGCGGCCCTTGAACTTCGCGTCGCAGCCCGGAACGCGCCATACCTCCTTCACGCCGGTCGCGTACACCTGCGGGTTCTGGCCGTCGTCGAGCCTGAACTGCTTCACCAGCTTCTTGGTGAGCGAGCCCCGCGGACCCTCGGCGAGGATCGTCACCTTGGCGCGAACGTCCATGCCAGGCTCGAAGTTCGACTTCCTCTCGCCGTGCTTGTCGACCCCCTTGTCGCCCGTACGGACTCCGGCCACCCTGCCGTCTTCGACGATGAGATCGGCCGCGGGGAAGGATGCGAACACCTCGGCGCCGAGCGACTCGACCTTGCCGCTCAGCCACTTGCAGAGCCGATTGATCGACACGATGCGGTTGCCGACGTTGTGCAGCCACTTCGGGACCAGGAAGCCGGGGAGCTTCGTCGTGCCGCCTTCGGTGAAGTAGTAGACGTCGTCCGTCGAGCACGCGATGCCGGGACATCCCTGCGCCTCGAAGTCCGGAATCAGCTCCTTCAGCCCGGTCGGGTCCATGACCGCCCCGGAGAGAACGTGGTCGCCGACCGCCGCTCCCTTCTCGAGCACCGCGATCATCGCCTCGCTCAAGTCCGGCCCGTCCTTCTTGCCCGCCGCGACGTCCTCGTTGTGCTGGCTCAGGAGACGCCGCAGGTGATACGCGGCGGCGAGCCCGGCCGGGCCGGCGCCGACGATCACCGCGTCCAACTCGAGCACTTCACGTTCGTCGCTCATGGCCTCTCCATCGATCGTGGGTCGGGCCAATATAGCGATCGCGAACGAACGGGCTCTTCGCGCCGAGCGAACGGCCGGGAATCGCCGCCGTGCCGCAGGTCTCGTCCCTCACCGCGCGACCTATGATGTCCGACATGACGTCCCGGATGACGTTCCTGGTCGATACCCACTGCCACCTCGGCGCCGACGCGTTCGACGGCGACCGTGACGCGGTGATCGCGCGAGCGCGGGCGGCCGGCGTCGCGTGCGCGATCATCGTCGGCCAGAATCCCGCCGAGAACCTCCGCGTCCTGTCGCTCTGCCGCGACGAACCGTTCCTGCGACCCGCCGTCGGCCAGCATCCCGATCAGCCGGACGAGGCCGCGGCGGAGGAGAGCCTGCGGATCGCCCGCGCGAACCTGAGCGACCTCGCGGCCATCGGCGAGGTCGGACTCGACCATCGGGTGGTGGAAGACCCCGACGTCAGGCGGACGCAGCTCCGGATCTTCCAACGCTTCATCGAGCTCGCCGTCGAGTGCGGCCTCGCGTTGACCGTCCACTCGCGCTCGGCCGGTCATTACGCGATCGACGCGTTGATCGACGGCGGAGCTCCGCGCGCGGTGCTCCACGCGTTCGACGGCAAGGCGAAGTACGCGCTGCGGGGCTGCGAGGCCGGCTTCGGCTACTCGATTCCGCCCTCGATCGTCCGCTCCGAACAGAAGCGACGGCTCGTCGACGCCCTCCCGCTCGACGCGCTGCTCCTCGAGAGCGACGCCCCGGCTCTCGGGCCCACGCACGACGCCCGCAACGAGCCGGCCAACGTCGTCGTCGCCCTCGACGCCGTCGCCGCGATCAAGGCCGTCGAGCGGGACGAGGTCGCCGCCGCGACGACCGCGAACGCGAGGCGGTTCTTCCGCCTGGATGGAGCGGCCTGACGCGGCTTTCCGTCAGTCCAGCTCCGGGGCTCCTGCGCCCACGACGTCGAAGTCGTTTCCGCCCTCGTCGACCTCCGTCCCGTCGGACGCGAAGTCGGTGCGGTTCTTCTTCGCCACGTTCTTGCTCAGGCGCGTGCCGGTGCCGCTGTTCTCGATGCCCTCCGCGCCGTTCCGCTTGACGACGTTCTGGTCGAGGTGCGTCGAATCGGCGCCGCCGTCGACGTCGACGCCGTCGCATGCGTTGTCGACCACCTGGTTTCGAAGCAGGACGCAGTTCGAGCTCAGCACCTGGATCCCGTCGCCCGCGCATCGCTCGACGCGATTCTCGACGAGGAGCTGCGAGTCGCCCTCGACCCAGATCCCCGGCGCTCCGAGCGCGCCCGAGCGGCGGACGACGTTCGACTCGAGAGTGAGCTCGTACGACACCCCGCCGAGGCGCAACCCGGACGAGGAACAGCGGTCGATCTCGTTCCCCTTCACGACGCCGTTCGCTCCGTAGACGACATAGATTCCGACGTCGCACCCCGACACGACGTTGCCGCGCAGGTCCGGGTTCCCCCCGGACGTCGTGATCCCGTTCGTTCCCGCGTCGAGGACGGACTCGACGATGCACTTGCGGATCGTCGGCCGCTGACCCGCGATTCCGATCCCCCCGCCGCCGCGGATGACCGCCACCCGTGAGGACTCGATCCACGCGTCGTCTCCGAAGATCTGGATCCCCTGCAGCCGATCGGTCTCGACCGTGACGCCGATCACGCGGGCGAAGTTCCCCTCGATGCTCAAGCCGCCGGCGTTCCCGCGCAGCACGCAGTCGACGACCCGCATCTGCGCACACTGCTGGGCGAGGATCCCGTTGGCCGCACAGCCCGAGACATCGACTCCCTTCAGCACCACGTCGTCCGAGCCGGAGACCCGAAGACCGGCCCCGTTCTCATCGCTCCCGTCCGCGTTCCGAAACGCGACCCCGTCGATCTTCAGGCGCGGGCAGTTCGACACCACCAGCGCCGGTCCGGAGCCGGTCGCTCCGAGCGGGCGCGCGTCCACGACGACGGGTCCGAGCCCTTTGATCGTCAGTCCCGGTTTGTCGGTGACCGTGAAGTTCCCACGGTACTCGCCGGACTGCACGAGCACGACGTCACCCTCCTGGGCCGCGTCGAATCCGTCCTGGAGGTCGAGGATCCCGCTCGCGGGGTCCGGAACGGTGATCGTTCCACCGTCGGCCGCGCCCACGAACGACGCAATCAGCAGCGACGGGACGAGGCGAAGGAGAGCACGCATGTCCACCTCGCGGGAGGGCGACCCGCGGACGGTTCATCGGACCCGGGCCGGATCGAGTGAAACGAAATCCCGACCGGCGGCGCGCCCGCCGCGACCGCGCGGCCGAGACGAGTCGACTCCGAAACACGGCGGCGCTCGATTTCCATCGGGAGGATCGCAGGATCGTTCCGTGAATGGTCACGAAAGCCCGTTTCCTTTTTTTTCGCTTCACACGCGCCGCCGACGGAGGATCGATACCAGAGCAAACATGACCGAGACGGATCGTGAACTGACGATGCGCGCGCGGGCGGGTCAGCGGGAGGCGTTCGACGCCCTCGTCGAGCGGCATGGCCCGACTCTGTTCACGTTCCTCCGCCGTGTCACCGGTCGAATCGAGGACGCCCAGGACTTGTTCCAAGAGACGTTCCTGCGGGCGTTTCGAGGCCTCCGCTCCTTGCGCAACCCGGATTCCTTCGGCGGTTGGGTGGCGAGAATCGCGATGAACGCGGTTCAGCGTCACTTCAGTCGCTCGCAGGCCGAGCTGCATTGGATCGAAGACGCCGATCCGTCGGACGAGGACGTGGAGCACGGCGATCCGCTCGAGTCGGAGGAGCGCCGTCGCACGGTCCGTGCCGCGATCACGCGGCTGCCCGACCGGCAACGTGCGGTGGTCTCGCTGCGTCTCGACATGGACCTGTCGTTCCAGGAGATCGCGAACATCCTCGGGATCCGCGAGGACAACGCGCGAGCTCACCACTATCAGGCGCTGCGATCGCTCCGGCGCATGCTGGAGTCGAACGTCGCCGAGACCCGTCGATCCGGAGATCTGCCATGAACCCTCGTCCCGAGTGTCCCCTCGTCCAGGAGCGGCTCGTGCCGCTCCTCGAAGGCGAGCTGCCGCGCGGAGAGGCCGAGCTCGTGCGAGCGCACCTCGACGGCTGCGCTGCCTGCGCCGAGGAGTCCGCGACGTGGGCGACGCTACGGGACGACGTCCGCCGCGCGCGTCCCTCCTCGCACGGCCTGCGAGCCGCGATGCTCGGCCTCGCGGCGGGGCTGGATCGCGAGCGTCACGCGCTTCCCGCGCGCCGCTTCGTCGCGGCCGCGGCGGCCGTCTTGCTCGGCACTCTCGCGCTCGTTCGGGTCGATCCGCCTGCCGCGACGTGGAGAGGCGTGGAGGTCGCGTCACGCGCGTTGCGCTCCCGGATCGAGCGGATCGAGCGGACCCTCCCCCCGCTCTCGTTCGACACGATCACGCTCGTCCAGCCGATCGGAGAAGACCGATGAAGAAGCTCGTCCACCTCCTCCGCGCCGGCTTGATCGGAGGGCTCGCGCTGGTCGTCGTCGGCGGCCTGATCGCGGCCACCGAGTCCTCGGGGCCACCGCCCGCGGCGGACGCGGTCGACGGGAATCCGCCGTCGGACCCGGCCACCACGAACGAGCCGCCCCGAGCGGACGCGCCGCACCCCCGAACGACCATGTTCCAGTTCGCGTTCGTGGGCGCCATCGTCGCGGTCCTCACGACCCTCATCCTCTTCCTGTTCCCGGTCGGCCCCGTCACCAAGATCGTCTACGGCGTCATCCTCGGCCCCGTCTTCCCCGTCGTCCTCTACGGAGCGGCGGAGATCCAGCGTGGCAATCCCGACAACGTGGGAGGCCTCGTCATGATCGGGATGCTGGTTGGACTGTTGGTGGGGCTGCTCGAAGCGAGCCGCGTCTTGTCCGAGCGGAGCGCCGCGCGCGCCGGGACCGACGGCGGATGAAGGGGTTCGGATGAAGGAGGTCGAAGTGGTGCCGGGAACAGGACTTGAACCTGCACTCCCTAACGGGAACTTGGCCCTCAACCAAGCGCGTCTGCCAATTCCGCCATCCCGGCACGGATGGAAACGGAGGATTCTAACGAGCCGGTCGCGGACGTAAAGCCCTTACTCGTCGAGGTTCGTGCGAATCCTCGCGCGCAGTTCGATGTTCTGGCTGTCCTCGTCGATGCGGGCCGCGAGGAACGTGTCGCGGAACAAGTCGACCCACGCGAGCCCTTCCTCATAGCGAGCCTGCGCCTTCGGAATCTCGTTCATCCGGCGTGCCTGGTCGAGCTGCTGCTTGCGCCGCTCGACCTCCTCCTCGAACTGCTTCAAGATCTGCGACGGCATCTCCTTGCCGCGCCAGCTCCGGTACTCGCCTTCGTAGAGCTCCTGCTCGACCTTCTGGGTCGCGGCGTGCCAATCGATCTCCGTCGCGTTCTCCGCCGCGGTGAGCGAGTGGTCCCGCAGCACCTGCTTCCACCCCTCCCCGTCGAGGTAGATCGCGGCGCTCGCGAACCCCTCGAGGAAGTCGTTGCCGGCCGCGTACTTCTTGGACGTCGAGAGCGGGCGGACGGCACGATTCCCGCCGTTGAAGTGGTCGGGCGCCCACGTCGGCTGCCCCGCTTTCACGGAGAGCTTGATGATGTCGGTGATCAGCTCGTGCGCGCTTCCCCGCTCCTGCATCTCGGTCCCACCGTTGTCGGTCTCGACCTCGACGTCGATCACCCGCGGGGAGAGCGTCACCGCGAGCGTCCACGGGCCCTTGTCCTTCGAGTTGGCGTCGATGATCCCGAACGACACGTTGCGGATGTCCGTCCCGGTGAGGATCACGTCTTGGATGAAGCGCTCCTGCGGCGAGCCTTGGATCTCGTGCCAGACCTTGTACCACTTCGCGACGCCGCGACCCTCCTGGCGGAGCCGCTGGTGCGCCTGCATGATCGGGAAGATGAAGCCGTTGTAGCCCGTCGCGCGCCGCGGGTCGTTCTGAGCGTTCTTGAGCGTCTCGAAGTCGGGGCCACGCTCCTTCACCTCGAAGAAGATGGCGACGAGGGGCGAGGGATGCGTCGGCGGACCATAGTAGGTGTCGCGCTTCAAGGCGACCACGACGTCCTGACCGAGCAGCGACGCGAGGGTCGACGCGGCGTCGAGCGCGTTCGTGGCGCGGAAGCCGGGTTGGATCTTGCGGATCGACTGGATCAGCTCGTCGAGTAGCTCGAGCGCGGCCGGATCGACCTGACCGAGCCCGCTCACGAGCTTGGGGAAGAACTGGCGCAGGTCGAGGCGCGCCGTCATCAGGAGGTACGTGTCCTCCGGCAGGATCGCGGCCACCCGATCCATCGCTTCGCGCAGATCGAACGTCTTGCGGTCGTAGAATCCGCACCCGTCCTGCTCGGCCGTGTCGCGGTTGAAGCCGAGCGTGCCGCGCACGTCGATCGTGTCTCGAAACCCGATGTCGAGCGTGAGGTCGTCGTAGTAGCGCGGGTTGAAGAGGCGTGCGAGGAGCCAGCGCGACACCTGCCCGCGCGGCTCGAGGAACTGCTCGTCGGCGTCCATGAACTCGAGAAGCGCCGGCACGCTGCCGTGAAGTTGGAGGCGGCTCTCGACCTCCTCCTCGGGCACCTCAGCGGCACCGCGCCGCATGCCCGCAAACTCCGCGACGTCCTGCCCGACGGTACCGTGGTAGCGGCGCGTGTAGCCGAGGCTCCGCTCGCGCCCGAGGGTGATGAGGTCGACCGCCTCCTTGACGAGACGCGGCCCGCTCCCCGCGACGAAGAGGTCGAGGTGGCGATAGACGTAGAAGTCGTTCCCGTTCTCGAGGGTGACGTGGCGGATCCCCTCGTCGTCCTCCTCCACTTCCACCGGGGCGCCGATCAACGATCGCAGCCATCCCGCGCCGATCGCCTCGTACGCGAACTTCGTCGTCTTCGACCCAAGGAAGACCGCGCAGACCTCGGTCTCCTGGAACCCGCGGCCCGCGATGCGGCCGAAGATCGCCGCGTCCCGCCCGAGCACGTCGCCGAGCGGGTCGAGCAGCGGGATGTTCTCGGTGGCCGCGCTGATCTCGTCCAGCTTCGTCTTCGGATCGACCGTCTCGACCAGCTCGCGGTACAGCTCGGTCTCCTCGAACCGGCGCCAGCTCCGGGACAGGCGCACGTGGTCCCACGCATTGGGCACGGGAAACGTCTCGACCTCGAAGTCCTCTTCCAGCCCTCGTTTGTGCGCGAAGAAGTCGACGTGGAGCGGAACGACGTATTCGATCGCGACCGCCTTCCCCTCGAAGCTGTCCATGTACGAGTCCTCGAACGGGTCGAAGAACAGGATCGTGAAGGCGAAGTAGGACAGCCCGATCACGAAGGTCGAGATGAAGAGGAGTCGTTTGGTCGTCTTGCTCACGCTTTCGGGGCCCCTCGCGCGCTGGATCGAAAACCCGACATTCTACGGTCCAAACGACCGAGACTTGCGGAAGTTTGTTCGGCGGCAGTTCGGCGGCGCGACTCGCGGAGGTCCACGTTCGACGGCACCGAACGCCTCGTCCGCATTCGTTCCGCGGGAGAGCGCGATCGCCGCGCGCTCCGCGGCCGGGCGCGTCGTGTCCTCGTCTACCTAGTGGTGTGATTCAGATTGTTGGTGGATTATCCGGAGGTCATCGTCGTCGCTGGCAAGGCGCGACGACGACCGCGTATTCGAGATACGTCGAGGAGGAGCAACGCAGCAAGCGATGACGAGGGCCCCGGAGAAACGT
>CAZYQW010000125.1:0-25898 GCA_964649825.1 uncultured Phycisphaeraceae bacterium
CGTTTCTCCGGGGCCCTCGTCATCGCTTGCTGCGTTGCTCCTCCTCGACGTATCTCGAATACGCGGTCGTCGTCGCGCCTTGCCAGCGACGACGATGACCTCCGGATAATCCACCAACAATCTGAATCACACCACTAGCTCCGTCGATCCTGGCCGGCGCCGGGAAGGTCGACCGGGTCGAAGTGGGGGAACTGCAGGGTCGCTTCCTCGAGGTCGCCGAGCTTGGTGAACTCGGCGCATTGGCCGATCGCTTCCCAGACGCGCGCGACCTCGGGGTGCTCGTGGGCGACGCGCGCGGAGTCCTCCTCGACCCATTCGAAGATCTCGATGACGGTGCCGTCCGTCGCGCGGAGGAGGAGGACCTCGCGGTCGGTCGCGAGCTCGAGCCGGCGCAGGGTCGGGACGTGGTCGGCGAGGATCTCGAGCAGACGTTCGGCTTTGCCTTCGTTGGGGCGGTACAGGGCGAGAACGACGCGTCCGGTCATCGGGGTTCTCCTTGTCGGTGTGGTGGTGGGCCTCGTTCGCCATCGAACCAGGCGATCCAGTCGCCGACCACGCCGCGGAGGCGGCCGGCGTCGATCGAGTAGATGCGCTCGCGTCCGCGCGGCTCGACGCGGACGAGGCCCGCCTCCTTCAAGACGTGGAGGTGGCGGGTGGTCGTCGGCCAGGTGCACGCGAAGCGGTCCGCGATCTCGCCCGCCGTCATCTGGCCGCCGCGGAAGTGGATGACGAGGAGGATCTGGCGACGCGACGGGTGCGCCAGCGCTCCGAAGACGTGCTCGACGTCGGCCAGCTCCCGCGCGCCGCGGCCGCTCGGCGGCGAGCTCGATTTCTTCCGGCGCCGGGGAGGAGATCGTGACATGGCCACAAAGATTAGCGATCGAGCTAAACGTTGTCCATCCGGCGGGGCGGCGGGAAGACGCGATCGCCGCCCGCGGCTACGCGGGGTCGCGGACGAGCGTCTCGAGCTGCAGGACGAGCCGGTCGAGCTCGGTCTCCGAGTTGAAGTAGTGCGTCGCGCAGCGGACGACGGCCTTCTGGCCGCGGGGCTCCATCATGAGGCGCGTCGAACGTACGGTCGACGTGCCGACGTTGAAGCCGCGTTCGTGGAGGCGGCGCGCGATGAGGGTGGGAGGAAGATGGTCGTGCGTGAACGACACGATCCCGGAACGGACCTCGCCTACGTCGCTCACGGTCAGGCCTTCGATCGCGTCCAGGCGTTCGCGCAGAGAGACCGACAGGTGGACGATCCGTTCGCGGATGGCGTCGAGTCCGAGGGCGAGCGCGTACTGGACGGCGACGCCGAGGCCGATCCGGGCCGCGACGTCGGACTCCCAACTCTCGGCGCGACGGGCCGTGGAGTCGGCGGTGTACTCGGTCGCGCTGGTCCAGGTCGCGGAGCGCAGATCGAGCACGGGCGGCTCGAATCGTTCGAGCATCGATCGGCGGATGTACAGGAAGCCGGTGCCGCGCGGGCCGCGCAGGAACTTCCGCCCGGTCGCCGCGAGGAAGTCGCAGCCGAGCTCCGTCACGTCGAGCGGCATCTGGCCGGCCGTCTGGCACGCGTCGAGGAGGAACGGGATCCCGTGCCGGCGGGCGACGGCGCCGACCGCCGCGGCCGGGTTCACGAGGCCGTTGCCGGTCGGAGCGTGCGTCAGGGCGATCAACTTGACGCGATCGTCGATCATCGCATCGAGAGCGGCGACGTCGATCTGGCCGGCGTCGTCCTCGGGGACGACGCCGATCTCGATGCCGCGGCGGCGCCGGGTCTGCAGGAGCGCGATGTAGTTCGACGCGTACTCCGCGGTCGACACGAGGACGCGGTCGCCCGGCTGGAACTCCTGCGCGAGTCCGTAGAACGCCTGGTCCCATCCCACCGTCGCGTTCTCGACCAGGGCGATCTCGTCGGTGGCCGCGTTCAAGAGGCTCGCGACGGCGCGATAGGTCGCCTCGACCCGCTCCGCCGCCTGATCGGCCGCCTCGTATCCGCCGACGTCGCCCTCGAGGTCGAGGTGCTGCTTCATCGCCTCGATCACCGAACGCGGCATCAAGCTCGCGCCGCAGTGGTGGAAGTGCGCCACGTGCCGAACGCCCGGCGTCTCCGCCCGGACCCGCGCGAGGTCGATCGCCATCTCTGTCTCCAATCCGGCGCGCGGCCGATCCCGCGTTTCGCGCGTTGGGTTCCCACGCTTCGAGTTCTTCGCGGGGCGCGAAGATACCGGCGGAAGGAACCAGCGGCTACAATCCCCCGCCCGTCTCTGGAGGCCGGCATGTCGGATTCAATCGAAGAGCTCAGGCGCCGCAACGAGCTCGCCGAGCTCGGCGGCGGCGCGGAGCGCGTCGAGAAGCAGCACGCGCAGGGGAAGCTGACCGCACGCGAGCGGATCGCGGTGCTGCTCGACGAGGGCTCGTTCGCCGAGATCGACCGCTTCGTCGTCCACCGGACCGAGGACTTCGGGATGGGGGACAAGAAGTTCCTCGGCGACGGGGTCGTGACCGGGAGCGGGCTGATCGACGGGAGGCCGGTGTTCGTCTTCTCGCAGGACTTCACCGTGTTCGGAGGCTCGCTCGGCGAGGCTCACGCGCAGAAGATCTGCAAGATCATGGACCTCGCGATGAAGGTCGGGGCGCCGATCGTGGGGCTGAACGATTCCGGCGGAGCGCGGATCCAGGAGGGCGTCCTGTCCCTGGGCGGCTACGCGGAGATCTTCCTGCGCAACACGCTGGCGTCGGGCGTGGTGCCGCAGATCTCGGCGGTGCTCGGCCCGTGCGCCGGCGGGGCGGTCTATTCGCCGGCCATCACCGACTTCGTCCTGATGGTCGAGAACACGTCGTACATGTTCGTGACCGGCCCGAACGTCGTGAAGACGGTGACGCACGAGGAAGTGACGTCGGAGGAGCTCGGCGGGGCACGGACGCACGCGACCAAGTCGGGCGTCGCGCACTTCACGGCGCGAGACGACGCGGAGTGCATCGCGAAGGTGCGTCGCCTCCTCTCGTTCCTCCCGCAGAACAACATGGAGGACCCGCCGGCGATCGATCCCCACGACAGCCCGACGCGGGCCGACGCCGAGCTCGATTCGATCATCCCGCGCGACTCCCAGAAGCCGTACGACGTGAAGGACGTCATCACGCGCGTCGTCGACCGCGGCGAGTTCTTCGAGGTGCACGAGAAGTTCGCGCGCAACATCGTCGTCGGGTTCGCGCGCCTCGACGGCCGCGTGATCGGCGTGGTCGGCAACCAGCCCGCGCAGCTCGCCGGCTGCCTGGACATCGACGCGTCGCGCAAGGGGGCGCGCTTCGTCCGCTTCTGCGACGCGTTCAACGTCCCGCTCGTCACGTTCGAGGACGTGCCGGGCTTCCTCCCCGGCACCGCGCAGGAGTTCGGCGGCATCATCGACCACGGCGCGAAGCTCCTGTTCGCCTACTGCGAGGCGACCGTGCCCAAGATGACGGTCATCCTCCGCAAGGCGTATGGCGGGGCGTACGACGTCATGAGCTCGAAGCACATCCGCGCCGACGTCAACCTCGCGTGGCCGACGAGCGAGATCGCCGTGATGGGTCCGAAGGGCGCGGTCGAGGTCATCTACAAGCGCGAGATCCAGAAGGCGGCCGATCCCGCGGCCGCGCAGGCCAAGTTCGAGGCCGAGTACAAGGAGCGGTTCGCCAACCCGTACAAGGCGGCCGAGTACGGCTTCATCGACGAGGTGATCGAGCCGCGACGGACGCGCCCGCGATTGATCCAGGCGATGCGGCTGTTGAAGAACAAGCGCGAGAG
Source organism: uncultured Phycisphaeraceae bacterium (assembly GCA_964649825.1). Taxonomy (GTDB): domain Bacteria; phylum Planctomycetota; class B15-G4; order B15-G4; family JADJEK01; genus CAZYQW01. The sequence continues at coordinate 3,779 of CAZYQW010000125.1, forward strand.
CCTGCCGCCGAAGAAGCACGGGAACATCCCGCTCTGAGCCCGGCGCGGCGAAAGAGAGGACGCTGTGTCGAACCCGAGCCCCGAGATTCCGTCCCTCCACCTCGACGTCGTCACTCGCTACTCCTGGTCGCCCCCCGCGCGGGAGCAAGGTCCCCCCGCCGACCGTTTGCTGCGCCTCGCGTGCATGGACTACGACGACTGGCACCCGTCGCACGCGGCGCGAGCCCGCCGGATGCTCGCCGAGCAGCCATCGCTTTCCCGGGCGAGCATCTACACGGCCGCGGCGGTCGGCGACGTCCGCGCGTCGCGCGACCTCCTCGCCGCCGATCGATCGCTGGCGGCGGCGCGCGGCGGACCTCTGCGGTGGGAGCCGCTGCTCTACGTCTGCTACTCGCGTCTCGACAGCGAGACCCCGGGACATTCCACGCTCGGAGTCGTGCGACTGCTGCTCGAGCAAGGGGCGGACCCGAACGCCAGGTTCCTCTGGCGCGGGAACGTGCCGCCGTTCACCGCTCTGACCGGCGCGTTCGGCGAAGGGGAGAACGGCAACAACCAGCCGCGCCACCGCGACTGCGACGCCCTCGCCACGCTCCTGCTCGAACACGGCGCCGATCCGCCCGGATCGACCCGGACGACGAGGGGGAGGACGCTGAGCGAAACGCCTGCGCGATTCGCTCAGGAGAGCCCTACGGCGTCGTCGCGTGGACCATCTCCTTCGCCGGCGACGCCTTCAGAAGGGTCAGCTTTCCCTCGACCTCGATCAGCAGGTCGCCGTCGAGGGCGAGTGCGCCCTGTTGCCGATCGCCGACGAGGCGATCGACGAGCTGGCGGTGGCGGTCCGATCCGAACGGGACGACCTCGTTCGGAGTGAAGTCGTTCCGGCGCGCGAGCCGCCCGTCGATCCATGCCGAGCCCCGCCGATAGTACGCCCGCCCACCGATCTGTTGGACGGCGGAGACCTCGGCCTGCTTCATCTCCGCGTTCAGGTAGCGGTTGCGCCGGTTCTCGCGTACCTGCCGCATCTGCCGCTGCGTGTTGAGCGCCTGGTTCGCGGCGCCCTGTCCAGCTCGCACGCGGCGCAGACGGTCGCGGAGCAGCGTGTTCAGCGTGGCGAGGTTCCTCGAGGAGTCGGTGAGGTCGGTCCCTTCGAGCGCGAGGAAGGACGTGTACTCCGTCAGGATGCCGAACTCGGACGAGAGCCGGTAGATCTCCTCCGCGAGCTCGGCGTGACGCGGATCGGCGGTGATCGAGCCGTTCGCGATGGTCGGGTCGGCGCCGGACTGCCGCAGCTCCTCGATCAACGTACCGATCCGCCGGCTGGCCCAGAGACGCGGCACGAAGTCGAACGAGCCCTCGTGGGCGGCGACGTCGAACCGGAACGTGAACGATCGCTCCTCGCCGAGGTAGTTGCCGCGAAACGCGAACGTCAGCTCCGCCTCGCCGCGGTAGCGTCCGAGCAGAACGAGCTGGTCACCCTCGAAGAGGTCCGGGATCGTGCGCGGCATCACGTCGCGAAGGAGGTGGTCCGCCTCGGAGCCCGCGTCATCCGTCACCGACAGCTCCGGCGACGCGAACACGGGGCCTCTCAGGCGCTCGTCGACGGCGGACACCTTCTCCTCCGTGTTCTCGCCGGGCTGGACGTACGTGCTCGATCCGCGCGACTGCGACGCGAGGTGGTCGAGCAACGGATAGTTCACGTCGTGTCCGACGCCGAACGTGAAGATCCGGCGCTCGTGTCGATTCACGCGTTGCGCCGCGTCGCGGATCGTCGTCTCGTCCGTCTCTCCCACCGTCGGGAGGCCGTCGGTCAGGAAGAGCACGAGCGGCAGCAGGCGCTCGTCGTGCTCCTGGTCGAGCGCGGTCATGAGTGCGCGGTGGAGGTTCGTCCCGCCGTTCGCGGCGAGGCCGGCGAGGTACTGGCGTGCGGCCTGGATCGACGCGTCGTCCTTGGTGACGGGGCGAGCGGAGAAGCTCGCGACGTCGGTGTCGTAGTCGATGATGTTGAACGCTTCCCCGGGTGCGAGTCCTTCGATCACCTGACGCGCCGCCTCGCGAGCCTGCTCCATCTTCTCGCCCTTCATCGATCCGGACGTGTCGAGCACGACGATCACCTCGCGGCCGAGGCGGCTTTTCGCCGCCGTCTCCTCCGGCGCGGGAAGACCCGCGAGGAGGAGGAAGTAGCCGCCGCCGGCGCCGACGTCGCGCGTGGCGAACAACGTGGCGTTCACTCCGTCGCGCTGGCGAAGGTACGAGAAGCGGAACGGTCCGGGCTCGCGCGCTGCGTCCTCGTTCAGGCGGAGCCGGACGTCGGTGCTCGTCGCGCGCAGCTTCTCGAAGTCGTGGCTCGGCGAGTAGACCGCGGAGATGGGGTGGCTCGAGCGGATGCGGACCTCGAGCGTCCACGGCAGCCAGCACGCCTGCAGGCTCTCGCTGCGCGGCAGCTCGAAGTCGACGCGGTCGTCGGTCGCGCCGAGGACGTGCTCGTAGACGAGACGCACGTGCTGGACGCCGTTGGCCGGCACGGGGAAGACGCTCGTCCGGACGGTCTTGCGACCCGCGAACTCGAGGATCGCGGGGTCCTTCGCCTTGGCCACGATCTCGTCGTAGTACGACCGCGCATGCTCGCGGGGAAGGAGCTCGGCGGTCGGCTCGGCCGCGCCGCCGAGGAAGTCGAACCCGCGGACGATCGCGCGATCGGGCACGGGTACGAGCAGCTCGACTTCCTGCGCCCGGCCGAGCGGGTTGTAGATGCCGATGTCGAGCATGGTCGTCGCGACCTCTTCGATGACGTCGACCTGGGCGTCGACGCGCGAGATGCCGACGCGCTCCGAACCTCCGTTCAACGGGACGCTGCGCGACTGAGGCACGATGACGTGGTCTGCCTGCGCTCCGGCCGTCGTCGTGCCCGCGAAGAAGGAGAAGAGGGCGAGGACTGCGCGAGCGATCATGAGGCACCTCCATCGAAGCGGGAACGGAGGCAAGGTAGCTCGACCGAGCGCCGCGGCGTGTAAGGGGCGAGTAACGCCCGATCGCCGCGCGGGACGTCGAGCGAAGGCCCCGCGGCCCGTCCGTCAGGGCCCGCGCGGCCGGTCCGGCCGAAGCGGTGCGTCGTTGCGGTGATCGAGCTCCGACTCGAGCCCGTCGAGGATGCGCGCGACCCTCACTCGGACTCGGGCTCCGCGATGCAGTAGAGAGAGCGGTCGCCGCGCAGGAAGAGCTCGCGGTCCACGAGCGCGGGAGACGCGGCGAAGACGTCGTCGAGGCGGTTCGTGGCGAGGACGGCCGGTTCCTCCGCGTGGCTGAGGACGACGGTGGTTCCGGCGAGATCGGCGACGTAGACCCGTCCCGCCGCTCCGACGAGGGACGCGTAGACGTTGTACAGATCGTCGATGCGCCAGGGGCCGTGCGGCTCGGCGCCGGTCGTGGCGTTCACGACCGACAGCACGTTCTGGTAGTGGCCGAGGACGTAGAGGGCGTCGTCGTAGAGGAGCGGCGACGGGACGTACGGCGTGCGCCGGCTCCGGAACCAGACGACCTGATCGGTGCCGGTGACGTCGCCCTCGGCCCCGTCGAGTCGAACCGCGAACAGCGCCTTGGTCTCGTAGCTGCTGCCGACGTAGACCACGCCGTTCGCCGCGACCGGCGTGGCCACGACGTTGCTCGACAGACCGCCGCATTCCCAGATCACGCGCCCGTCCCGGAGGTCGTAGCCGCGCACGCGGCGCGTCCCGTTCACGATCGCCTGCGCCGTCCCGCCGTGCTCGACGATGATCGGCGACGACCAGGACGTCACCTCGTCGCGGTCGACGCGCCAGCGCGTCTTGCCGGTCCGCTTGTCGAGCGCGACGAGGAACGATGGTCCCTCGTGGTCCCAGTTGACGACGACCGTGTCGCCGAACAACGCCGGCGACGCCCCTTCCCCGTGCTTGTGCTTCGTCTCCATCCGGCCGAAGTCCCGCTCCCAGAGCTTGGCGCCGTCGAGGTCGAGCGCGAAGAGGCCGTTCGAACCGAAGAAGACGATCAGCACCTCGCCGTCCGTCACGGGAGACGCCGAGGCCAAGGTGCCGCTGCCGTGTCCGCCTGCGTGGGGCAAGGCTCGCCGGAGCTCGGTCTGCCAGGCGATCTTGCCGGTCGCGCGGTCGACCGCGACGGCGACGAACGCGTGTCGTCGGGCGACCTCGACGTTGTCGTGCTCGGGCGGGACGTTGTAGGGCGCCGGTTCGACCTCCTCGCCGAACGGGACCGCCGTGGTCAGGAACACGCGGTCTCGCCAGACGATCGGCGAGGAGTGGCCGCGTCCCGGGATCTCCGTTCGCCAGCGGACGTTCTCGGTCTCGCTCCAGCGAAGCGGAGGATCCGCGCCGGGCGCGACGCCCGTGCCGAGCGGCCCACGCCATTGCGGCCAGGACGTCGCGACGCGCTCGCCGCCGTCCTCGTCCTCGTCCGCGACGGCGTCGCCGATACCGACACCGACGGCTAGGATGGCCAGCCCGATGAGGCACGCAGACGTTCGGGTTCGCGGGAGCGCGAGCCGCATGGACTTCCTCCGGGAACGGCCCGCTCCGCTTCCGCGGCGCGGGCTATGGAGACTCGAGGGAAGACTCGAGGGAGACTCGAGAAACGACGAAGAAAACCATAAGGGCCCGAACCGGTTTCGGCGCCATGCATCCTCATGAGCCAGCCGCCGCGTCCTCCCCTCGTCCGCCTCGCCGTCCTCGGGCTCCTCGTCGCGGCCGCGCCGGCCGTCGCGGTGGTCCGCGCCCAAACGGCGCCGGCCGAGTCCCCGCAGTTCGAGTCGTACCTCGCGCACGTCGCGGCCGCGGAGGGCGCGTTGCGGCACGGCGACGTCGGGGCGGTACGCCGCTGGCTCGACGCGGTGGCGCCCGCGGACCGACGTGAGCTCGAATGAGCAATCCATCGAGCCCTCTCTGCCAATATCGCTGACACACCGACCCCCCTTGGATTCAGTGAGGGCGCGCCGGAGAGCGACCCCGCAGCGCCCCACCTGCGCCCCGGCGATCCACCAAGGACGCCGGGGCGTGAGGACGTGAGCGGGTCGAGGAGCTCCTCCCACCTCCGGCGCGGGCCGTGGCCAACCCACCCACCCCTCGGCCGTTCCTACTTCAGCCTGACCTCGTGCGCCTCCGTCACCGCCATCACGCCGTTCCCCGCGCTCCCTCCCGCGAAGCTGAACCCTTGCACCACCACGCTCACTCCCGCCATCCCCGCCGGCACCTTGCCGACGAAGTCGTCGAAGCCTCCCGGCGGCAGGCCCGGCTGACCGAACAGGCTCTGGATCGAGTAGTGGATGAGGATCAGCGGAGCGCCGCTCAGCAGGTCGAAGTGGACCTCGTTCATGCCGGGGTCGGTCGGGACGCCGCCGGCAGTCGGGAGGAGCTGGGCGGCGACGAGGTAGTGGTACGGATCGAAGGTTCCGTTCGGCGAGGTCAGCTCCACGCGGAGCCAGTCGCCGGCGTCCGCGAACTTCACGGGGTAGCCGTCGAGGCCGCCGTCGACGCCGGTCCGGAGCACGAGGTCCTCGCCGGTGCCCGGGTAGGGAGCGGTCTGGAAGACGGCGCCCGAGTAGGCCTTCGTGATGGGGATCTGCCCCGCGGGCCACTCGGTGACGACGAAGTCGGGGAGGCCGTCGCCGTCGACGTCCCGGCCGCCGTCCACCTCGAAGCCGATCGACGCTCCCTCGACGTGGGCGAGAACCGCGCCGTCGGCGCCGCTGCGGACCTGGACGTAGCCGATGATCGTGTGCGTGATCAGGGACGTGCGACCGGCGCCGACCAGGACATCCGGAGTGCCGTCGCCGTCGAAGTCGCCCGCCGAGGACACGGCCGTGCCGAGGTAGTCCTGCGCCTCGCCCGCGACCGTCAGCAGGATGGCGCCGGTCGCGCCGCTCCGGACCTGCACCTGGCCGCGGAAGTTCGGGCCGAAGCGCGGGCGGCCGATGGCGACGTCGTCCTTGCCGTCGCCGTCGACGTCGCCGATCCCCGCGACCGATCGGCCGAAGGACCCGTTCGCGGTGAACGAGTGCAGCACCGCCCCGTCGGCGCCGGAGTAGACGCGAACGCGTCCGTCGGGTGACGTGCCGACCGTGGGGGCGCCCCCGACGATCACGTCGTTCACGCCGTCGCCGTTCACGTCCCCCGCCCCGTCCACCGCGTTGCCGAACTCCTCGAACGGCGCACCGGGGAAGGTCATGAGGAGCGCGCCGTTCGCGCCCGACCGGACCTCTGCCTTGCCGGCCAGCGATCCGAACGTCGGCTCGTCGGGCGAGCCGATCACGAAGTCGCCCTTGCCGTCGCCGTTCACGTCGCCGACGCCGGCCACCGCGTGCCCGTAGATATTCGCGTTCAGCGGGCCGGGGACGGAGAGCAGCGCCGCCCCGGTCTGCCCGGAGAAGACGCGAACGGTCTGCGGATACGGCAGCGCTTCCGTGACGACGACGTCCTCGATTCCGTCCCCGTCGACGTCCCCCGCGGCGGCGAGCTCGGGGCCGAACAGGGCGCCGCCGGCGGCGAGCACGTGGATCGTCGATCCGTCCGCCCCGGAGAGGACGTGGGTGATCGTGCCGTGTCGCGCCACGTAGTCGGCTCGGCCGTCGCCGTTCACGTCCCCCAGGAGGGCGGCGTCGGGTCCGGTACCGATCCAGGTGGGACTGAGCTGGGACTCGTGCAGGGCCGTCGGCACCTGGGCCCAGGCGGCCGCGCCGGAGAGGAGCGAGAGGGGGAGCGCGTGGAGGAGGGGGTTCGAGCGGAGCTTCATCGGTCGGTTCCTCGGGTGAGGGGCTTCGATTCGCGCCGGCGGATCCGTCCGCCGGACCGCACCCAGGTAAGCTCGGAGCCGTTTCCTTACGGAGATTCCCGTCTTTTCTCGGGCGCCGCGGCGCGGCCCCGCCGGAGCCGGACGTGACCGACGACGACCCGATGGTCGCGAACGAGATCCTCCTCCGCGTCCTCGAGGACCGGGAGCGCGGGGTGCTCCCGGACCTTCGGGACTACCTCCGCCGGTTCGCGGGGCACGAGGCGCTGGTCCGGCGGGAGTGGGCGGCGCTGGGGCTGGACGGCGACGCGGCCGACGGGCCAGGAGCGCCGGTCCGGGCGGCGGGACGCGACGCGCTCGGGCGGTACCGCCTCCACCGGGAGCTGGGGCGCGGCGGGCAGGCGGTCGTCTTCGAGGCGGTCGACGAGCGCCTCGGCCGGCGCGTCGCGCTGAAGGTGTTCCAGCCGCGCGGCGGCGTTCCGCTCGGGGACGCGCTGCGGCGCTTCCAGCGCGAGGCGGAGCTGGTCGCGAGGCTCGATCATCCCGCGATCTGCCCGGTGTACGACGTCGGTCACGAGGACGGGCGGGTCTACATCGCGATGCGGCTCCTCGCCGGCGTGCCGCTCTCGCTCCTCGCCGCCCCCGACGGTGGGCTCGGGTCCCGGGCGGGAGTCGAGCCGCTCCCGCCGCCGGGGCCGGCGCGGCTCCCCCGCGTGCTCCCATGGTTCGCGCGCATCGCCGACGGCCTCGACGCGGCGCATCGGGCGGGAGTGGTGCACCGCGACGTCAAGCCGAGCAACGTGCTCGTCACCGCGGAGGGGCCGGTGCTCGTCGACTTCGGCCTGGCGAGGGACGACGAGGGGGACCGGGAGCACGTCGTGACACGGACGGGCGACGTGCTCGGCACGCCCGCCTACATGGCGCCGGAGCAGATCCTCGGCGAGCCGCTCGATGCGCGCGCGGACGTGCATGCGCTGGGCGTGTCGCTGTACGAGTGCATCACGGGGCGGCGACCGTTCGAGGGACGGTCCGCGGAGAGCCTGTTCCGCGCCGTGCTCGCGACCGAGCGACCCTCGCTCGGGACGTCGCTGTCCCTCGGAGGGGACGATCTCGTCGCCGTGCTCGAGACCGCGCTGGCCCGCGAGCCGGCCCGCCGGTACGAGTCGGCCGCCGCCCTCGCGGACGACCTCCGGGCGCTCGCCGCCGGGCGTCGCGTCGGCGTCCGGCGGGCGACTCCGTCGGAGCGTGTCGTCCGGTGGATCGCGGGTCATCCCCGCGAGAGCGCGCTCGCGGCCGCGCTCCTCGCGGGCACCCTGGCCCTCACGGGGACGGCGGGAGCGTTCGTCGCGCGCTGGCCCGCGTGGAGGCTCGGACGCGAGCAGGCGGAGCGGGACGCCGTGGAGTCGCGTCTCGCCGAGGCGTACAGCGCGCTCCTCGACGGGGCTCCCGCCGTCGCGCTGTTCCAGGCGCTGTTCTCGGACGGGGAGCGTTCGCCCGAGGTGCGCGCCGGCCTCGCGCTCGCGCTCGACCGGGACGGCCGACGGGAAGAGGCGCTTCGCCTGCTCCCGACGGGCGACGACGAGGGGACGTCACCGGGGCTCGCCGACGTCCGCGACGCGATTGCGGACGAATTCTCCTTCGTCCGCTCGCCGCCCGCTGGCGACCCGGTGGACCATTTCCTGCGCGGCGTGCTGGCATCGGTCGACGCCGCGCCGCGGGGGCGCGACGCGTTCGATGCGCTCCGCCGTGCGGCCCGCGAGGCTCCCGAGGCGCGGTGGCTGTTCGACGCGGCGCTCGCTCGGGCGGCGTGGAGCGGCGGCGGGCCGGCCGAGGCGCGGCTCGCGGCGGAGATGCTCGCCGTCCGCTGGCCCGCCCGGGCCGAGGCGGCGGAGTGGGCGCGCCGCCTGGAGACCCGGCGCGAGAGGGAGGACGGATGATCCCCTCGCCGGTGGAGTCGAGCCACGTCGGGCCCTACCGCCTCCTGCGGCTCCTGAGCGCGGGCGGACAGGCCGAGGTCTTCCTGGCCGAGGATCCTCGTCTCGGCCGTCGCGTCGCGCTGAAGGTGTTCGACCTCGGAGGGGACGATCGCGCCGCGGCGCGGCTCGAGCGCGAGGCGCGCGCGCTGGCGAAGGTCGAGCACCCCGCGATCTGTCCGGTGTACGAGGTGGGAGACGACAAAGGGTGCCGGTTCCTCGCGATGAAGTACGTCGACGGGGAGACGCTGGCGACGGTGATCGGCCGCGCTCGCGCCGGTGGCTCTGTTCTCGGTGAGCGGGAGATCGCGAGCCTCTTCGCCGCGCTCGCGCGCGGACTGCAGGCGGCGCACGACGCCGGTCTCGTCCACCGCGACGTGACGCCGGCGAACGTGATGGTCGCCGCCGGCGGCCGGCCGGTGCTGATCGACTTCGGTCTCACCGCGGACGACGACGACCCGGCGCTCCTGACGCGGACCGGCGACGCGCTCGGAACGCCGGCGTACCTGGCGCCCGAGCAGCTCGGCGAGACGCGCCGGGTCGACCACCGGGCCGACGTCTTCTCGCTCGGCGCCTGCCTCTACGAGGCGCTGACCCTCGAACGACCGTTCGTCGGCGCGACGCGCGAGGCCCTCCAGCACGCGATCCTGTTCGACGAGCCGCGGCCGCCGGGGCAGGGAGCCGGCCGGATGGCCCGCGAGCTCGCGGCGATCGCCTTCCGCGCGCTGGAGAAGGTCCCGGCGCGGCGCTACGCCACGGCGGCTGAGATGGCGGAGGACCTCGAGGCGGCGCGGGACGGGGGACACGTGTCGGCGCGGCCGCCGACCGCGCTCTCCTTGCTCGCGCGGCGCGCGCGCCGCCGACCGGGATGGACGGCCGCGGGTGGGGCCGCGCTGCTCGTGCTCGCAGCTCTCCTCGCGGCCGGCGGCTTCTGGATCGGCGCGCGCGACGAGGTCCTGCGTGGCGAGCACGAGGCGCGCTACCGCGAGCTCTCGTCCTGGCTCGAGACCGCGTTCCTGGAGCTCGGCGAGGGATCGACGGTGCGCGCCGCGGAGGCGTTCGAGCGCGTGCTGTCGACCGACGACGCGCCCGACGTGGCGGTGATCGGACTCGCCGTCGCCGCGCTCGAGCTCGGGCGAGCCGCCGATGCGTGGGCCGCGCTCGAACGGCTCGGCCCGTCGGAGGCGGGGCGCGGCGTCCACGCGCTTCGCGCGGAGGCCCTTCGCCGACTCGGCCGCGAGCCTCCGCCCGGCGACGTCGACGAACTCGCGTCGAACGCGCTCGACGCCTTCGCGTTGGGGTTGAACGCCATGCGTCGCGGGCACCGCGGAGACGCCGCCGCGTTCGCCGAGGCGCAGGAGGAATTCGAGCGCGCGATCTTCCTCTCCCGCACGCCGCTGCCGTACCACTACCTCGAGCTGGCGCACGCGGCGGCTCACGCGGACGACGCACCGCTCGCGGTCGAGGCCGCGGACGTCCTGGTGCGCCGGTGGCCCGACTGGCCGTCGGCGAGGTTTCGGGCCGGCGTGGCCCACGCGGAGGCCGATCCGCTCCGGGCGCTCGACGACCTCCGGCGCGCGCGCGAGCTCGCGCCCCGGTCGGTCCCGATCCTGACGAACCTCGGCGCGACCCTGGCGCGGGCGGGGCGGATGGCCGAGGCGCGACCGCTCCTGGAGGAGGCGCGCGAGGCGGCGCCGTCCGATCCGTTCGTCACGTTCAACCTCGGCAAGGTGCACGACGCTCTCGGCGACCCGGGCGGCGCGAACGAGCTGCTCGAGGCGACGCTCTTGCTCGACCCCGCCTTCGAGCCCGCGCGGCACCTGCTCGTCTTCCGGCGCTTCGCGGAGGGTCGGACGGACGAGGCGCTCGCGCACCTCGACGCGGGAGCGGAGCGCGCGCCGGACGCGGCGAGGGCGGACGTGTTCCGGGTCCGGGCGGCGCTCGCCCGCGGTGAGCGCGACGCGGCGCGCGAGGCGCTCGACCGCGTCCGGACGTCGCCGCCGAGGACGCCGTCGTCCCTGCAGCCCCTCGCGCAGGACTTGCTCCGGCACGGTCAGACGGAGGAGGCGGCGGAGGTCTGCCGCTGGTTGGTCGAGGCGACGCCCCGGTCGAGCGCGGCGTGGCTGCTCCTTTGCGACGCGGAGGCGAACTGCGGGCGCGTGGACCGGGCGCTCGCGGCGGCGCGGCGGGCCGCCGACCTCGCGCCGCACGACGCGAGCGTGCTCTTCAAGTTCGGCGCTGTCCTCCAGTACGTCGACCAGCCCGAGGAGGCGGCGGCCGTGCTTCGCGCCGCGGTCGCGCGCGCGGAGCAGCCGGAGTTCCTCTGCAACCTCGGGCTCGCGCTCCGTTCGCTCGGGCGCCTCCGCGAGGCGGTCGAGACGCTCGAGCGCGCTCACGAGATCGGGACCGCGCGCCCGCGGTGGCCGTTCCCGAGCGCGCAGTGGCTCGCGCAGGCGAAGGAAGACCGCGAGCGCCAGCTCGCGGCCCTGGCGGCGGCGTCGCCCGCGGAGGGCGCGTCGCTTCCTTCGTCCGCCGAGGCGTTCGACCTCGTGCGAGCGGCGGAGTCGGAGGGCGACTGGCGTCGTGCGGCGGATGGGTTCGCGGCGCTGCTCGCCTCGGGCGACACGCTCGAGGTCCCGCCGAGCGCGCGATCCGCGGCGATCCGGGCCGCGGCGCGCGCGTTCGCCGAAGACGGCGAGGTGCAGTTCGCGATGCGCGCCCTCGGGTGGCTCGAGCGCGATCTCGAGGAGCGGCGTGCGGTGGCGTCGCCGGGCCTTCCGTGGCTGCTCGCGTGGTGGCAGGAGGATCCGGCGCTGGCGGCGATCCGGGACGAGGCGCTCGGAGGGCGGGCTCGTCGCGTGTGGGAAGGGGTGCAGGCGCTGCGACGGGAGAGCACGCGGGGAGGGCCGCCGTAGGGGTCGCAGAGGGGGTCGAGGTGTGGGCGCCGGCCGGCGCCGGGGAAGACTCGCGCTTCTGTGAGGGCGGGGGCCTCCGGGCGTCTCGTTCTCCTCCCTGCTCTCCCCTGCTCTCTCATATTTCGTCGAAGGGGGTTCCCGTGAGGCGGGAGCGCACGCGTTCGAGGGCGCGGTGGTAGCGGACCGCGGCGGCGTTCGGGTCGATGCCGAGGCGCCGGGCGACCTCCTGGTTCGAGTTCTGCTCGATCCCGCGGAGGATCAGGATCTCGCGGTCGGTCTCGGGGAGCGCCGCGAGAAGCTGGCGGACGTGGAGGGCGGTGTCGCCACGGGAAGCGCGGGTGACGACCCCGGTGAACGGGGAGGGGGGCTCGTCGCCGCCCGCTTGCGCCGCGTCGGCCGAGGGGCGGTGGCGGGCGAAGGTGCGGGCGAGGTTGTTGATGCGGGAGACGAGCGCGGTCGAGAGGAAGCGCAGGAGGACCGGCGTGAGACGGCCTTCTCGTTCGACGAGGTCGCCGAGGCGGGGCATCGTCGCGACCCACAGCTCGTTCACCACGTCCTCCGGATCGTAGAAGCGGCGGAGGTGCGGGCCGAGGCGACGCTCGGCGGCGACGAGCAGGAGGGGAGTGAAGTGGTCGATCACCCACTCGACGCCCGCTCCGTCTCCGTCGACCGCGCGGCGGACGAAGACGGTCGTGCGGTCGACCTCCTCCGGAAAGCCGGGGGGGACGTGGGGATCGGTCATGCGATCGGGCTCCGGCGCCGGTGGTGCAATCCTACCAAGCCGTGACCGGGGCTTCGGGGCTGCCGCGGCCGCCTACCGGGTGCGCTGCGCAGAGGTGCTCCAGCGCGGCACGCCCGCCTGACGGGACTTCAGGACGGACGCCATGCGCAAGTTCCTATCGCGTTTCGCGGACAAAGTCACCGGTGTGCTGAGCGGTCTCGACCGTCTCGTGTTCCGCGGACACCTCTTCCCGCAGCGACACCGCCGCGTGCCGGTCGAGGGCCGCCTGGAGTCGATCGAGGGCGTTTCTCCGGATCATCCATGCAAATCTACCATGAGGCGGAAGATTTGCATGGTTCTCGCAGCCGCGGGCGAACATCCGCAATTGCCTGAGCGCATTCGCTGAGGCGGCGGTCGCGCGCGAGTTCGCACACCAGGAGGCGCGACGGGCGGGGGGCGGGGCTCCGCGGGGGCCGGGATGCGGTGGCGGTCGAGCGGATCTCCCACTACCGCCTGGTTCGGCGGGTCGGGATCGGGGGGCAGGCCGTCGTGTTCCTCGCCGAGGACGAGCGGACCGGCCGGTCGGTCGCGCTGAAGGTGCTGGCTGCTCCGACCGCCGCCTTGCTCGGGGGCCGGCGTCGGCGGCTGGAGCGCGAGGCCAAGGTCCTCGACCAGCTCGAGCACCCCGGTCTCTGCGGGGTCGAGGAGGTCGCGCTCGATCACGACCTGCCCTACCTGGCGATGCGGTTCGTCGAGGGGGAGACGCTCCGCCGGTCCGTCGTCGACCACGCCCCGCCCCCGGCCGCGGGGACCGACCTCGTCCTCGAGCTGGTCGAGAGCGTCGCGGTGGCCCATCGCGGCCGATCTCTGCGTCGCGAGATCCTCGATGAACCCCTCGTTCGCCTCCGGATTCGCGCCACGATCTCGGCCGCGACTCACCGCTCGGTCGCGTAGACTCGGAGTCGGAGATTCGACCCACCGGGAGGAGCGTCATGAAGCGCGCGTTGGCCGTCGTCGCCGCCTGGATCGTCTCCGGGCTCTCGCTCGGGGACGTGGTCCACCTCAAGGACGGACGGCGCATCGAGGGGAAGGTCACGAAGGCCGACGGCGCGGTGATCGTCGAGACGTCGTTCGGCGTCATGAAGCTGAGCACGGCCGAGGTCGAACGGATCGAAGCCTCGATGACGCCGGAGGAGCAGTTCCGCGAGCGGTTCGCCCCGCTCTGTGACGCGAAGGACGTCGCCGGACTGGAAGCCCTCGCGAAGTGGTGCTCGTCGAAGGCGCTGACCAAGCAGCGCCGTACCGTGCTCGACACGATGAAGGAGTTCGACCCGGGCAACGAGTTCGCCAACACGTCGCTCGGCCTCGTCCGTCACGGCGAGCGGTTCGTGACTCGAGAGGAGAAGCAGCGACTCGAGACCGAGGCGCACGACGCGGCCATGCTGGCCAAGGGACTCGTCCGCTACGACGGCGCCTGGGTCACCCCGAAGGAGAAGGCGGCGCGGGAGAAGGGCTTCGTCCTGCACGAGGGTGAGTGGATGCCGGAGGCCCAGGCGCGACGCGCGCAGGGCTTCCTCTTCGACGGCGAAGAATGGCGCCGGGTCGAGGACTTCGAAATCGAGAGCCACCGGAAGACACTGAAGGAGATGGGACGCGACGGAGTGCTCCGGTCGGGCGCTCAGACGCACCTCGTCACGGACCTGACGGACGACGCGGCGGACCGGCTGTTCGAGACGCTCGAAGCGACGAGCGTCGAGATCATGCGACGGTTCGACGCCCCGACGCCGCTCCCGCCGACCTGGAGGGGAATCCGGCCGAAGTGGAGTCGCTGCGTCGCCCTCGTCCTGTCGTCGCCGGAGCTGTACGCGGACTACGCCGACCACCTCGTGTCGGCCGGATACCTCACGATGTCGGGCGGGGCCGACGCGAAGCGGGGCGCGTACTCGAACTGCATGTGGCCGCCGATCGTGTACCTGTACATGCATGCCAACGGCCTCCAGCACCTGCGCGCGAACCTGATCGATCCGTACCTCTCCTTCGCGCTGGAATGGCGCCTCGGGCAGCCGGCGCCGCCGTGGCTCTACCTCGGACTGTCGTACGCCATGCAGATCGACATCGTCGGCACGATGGAGACGATCCCCCCGGGCGTGGCGTTCGAGCTGCACGAGCTCAGAGTGGATCGACTCGCGGCGGTCGCCCGCAAGGGCAAGGAGCGCGGCGCGCTTCCCGACCTCGCGGGACTCGTCGCGCGCGACTTCTCGCGGTTCACGATCAGCGACGTGGCGCAGGCGGTCGTGCTCGTTCGCGTCCTCGACCGACGCTCCCCGAACGCGATGGGTCGACTCTGCGAGACTCTAAGGCGGCGTTCCTACCACCCCGACCTCGAGGAGAGCGCTCGTCTGAAGGTGAGCCGGGACTCGCTCGAGCAGGTGCTCGAGACGTCGTTCGATCAGCTCGCAGCGGAGTGGACGTCACTCGTCGAGGAGAGCGCCAGCGCCGGTATCGAGAGAGACGCGACCGACGGCTGACGACCGAGTCGAGCTACGCGTCGTTCTGGAGCTCCGGCCAGGCCGGCTGATCCGGGGAGTTGGAGAATCCAGGCGTCGAGGGCCGACGCGCTTTGGTCCCGCGACCGAGGCGCCACCTGCTGACCTATCACGGGGTCCTCGCCCCGAACCATCGCTTCCGGAGCGCCGTCGTCCGAAGGCCTCGTCCCACCACGACGCGGGCCGACCCTGCCCACGCCCGGCGCAGGCTCTCGCACCACGACCTCCTGCTCCGGGTCCTGGGCGCCGAGGCGGGTCCGAGCTGGACTCCGTACGGGACGTCCTGCGGCGGGGTCAGCGGTCCGCCGGTCCTCTCCGGCATCGGCGTCCCCGCGCCCGGACAGAACGTCGCGCTCGAGCTCTCGAACGGGCCGCCGGGGGCGCCGGTGCTCGTGCTCGGCGGGGCGGGGACGGGGACCCTCCCGATCGACCCGTGGTGCGACCTGCAGATCACTCCCCTCGTGGGGCCGTTCGCGATCGGAGCGACGCTGCCGTCCACCGGCGCGCTCCGGCTGACGGCGCCGATCCCGCCCGCGACGCCGTTCCAGCTGGAGGCGGCCTTCCAGGCGCTGGTGAGCGACCCGACTGCGCCCGGCGGCCTCGGCGTCACCGCTCCGACGCGGCTGCGGATCGAGTAGATTCCCCCGTCAGGGTCACCGAGACGAGCACGGATCTCCGCCGGCAGCGGGCGCCGCCCGGAGAGCAACCACGACGGGAGGGAGAAGGTCGACGATCTGGCCGAACCCGTTGCCGGCTGCTATTTTGACGACGCAGATGCTCAGATCCATGCTCCGTTCCGGTTCACGAGTCCGGCTCGTCCCGCCCGCGATCGTCGCCCTGGCCTCCTGCGCCGCGGCGTCGTCGGCTCGGGGGACGGCAGCGGACGACGTGAAGAACTCGGCGCAAGAAGACTGCACGAGCGACGGGTCTGCGCCAGCCGACGAACATGCGTCTCGGCCACGCCAACGGGCCAAGATCCGGAACCTTCTCGCCCGCCCTGCGCACCGCCTCGCAGGCCGGTCGAAGTCCGTCCCCGAGACACCCGACGCGGCAGCGGATCTGAGAGCCGCCGACTCCGAACCTGGCTCCGGGCCCGGCCGCGCGAAGTCGTATCCAGACCGATGACCACTCCTCACCGATGACCACATTCGTCGCCCTGCTGCGCGGGATCAATGTCGGGAAGGCCAAGCGCGTTCCGATGGCGGAGTTGCGCGCGCTGCTCACCGGGCTCGGGTATACGGGCGTCGCGACCCTGCTGAACAGCGGCAACGTGGTGTTCCGCGCGGCGCGAGGCGTTGCCGCGAAGCACGCCATCCGCATCGCCGATTCGATCTCGACGGGCCTCGACGTCGAGGTGGCGGTCATCGTGAAGACGGCGCCGGAGCTCGACAGGATCATCTCCGAGAACCCGCTCGCGGGCAGCGGCGTCGACGACTCGCGTCTGCTGGTCGCGTTCGTCCAGGAGACGCAGTCCCTGAAGACCCTCGAAGCGGTCGGCGGATCGGTGGTCCCGCCCGAGCGGTTCGTGGTCGGCAAGCACGCCGCGTACCTGACCTGCCCGGACGGCGTCCTCGCGAGCAAGGCCGGCAAGGCGCTGCTCGGCAAGGTCGGGCAGGCAGCCACGACGCGGAACTGGGCGACCGTCCGCAAGCTCCAAGCGCTGGCGATCCAGGCCTGAGGAGACAGACAAAGACTCGTCGTCAGGAATCCTAAGAATCTCGTCCACTTGAAGCCCCGCTCCTTCATGTCCCCGGTGTTGACCACACGCGAGGAACTGGACGGCTGAAACCCAGGAGACCGGACATGAACCCTCGAAGCCTCAAAATGGCCCTCGCCTCCGTTGCGATCCTCCTTACCTCCGCCCCGTTGCACGCGCAGAGCATCTGGGGAGTCGCGGGGCCGACCCGAACCGTGAGCAACACCGCCGGGCCGCCGGGAGGCGACGCGTGCCCCATCGCCGGCCCGCTCCTCATCGAGGGCGACTACGGCGTTCCGCACGGGGGGTCCTGCGCCCTACCCGGCGCGTTCCCGGGGCCGAGCTTTTCCCCTATCCCCGGTCAAGACGTCGCGACATCACAGTCAATCGGGTCGCGGACACGGGCTGGGTGACGGATGGTTTCACCGTCACCGAATGCAACCGGGCCGGCGTGACCGTCGCGGACTTCGCAAACCCGCTGCCCTTCCCGCTCACCGGGCTCGGATACCAACCAGGCGCCGAACACCTTGTGGCTCACCGACGGGTACCACTTCGCGGCGGCGACGCCTCCGGCGGGGTGCAGTGGAACGGCCACCTTATATCACCGCGTGGTTCCCGATCATCACGCCGTCGGTCGGCCTCGCTACCGACACCGACTACGACCCCTGCTCCGACGCCGTCTATCTGTGCTTCTCCGACGGAACGATCGCGCGGATGAGCACCGCCGGTGCCCTCGGTGGCATCTTCGCGCCCGGCGTCACGCTGTGCCCACTTCTGCCATTCCTCTCGGGCCTCGCGGTGGACACCGCGACGAAGGGTACGTTGTTCGTGACCGACGGGGTCACCGTGGCCCGGGTCCAGGAGGATCCGTGGGGGTCCGCGACGTACGTCGAAGCAAACACGACGATCTACGCGCCCTGCTGCAGCTGGCCCTGGGCCGGGACTGCCGGACCGACGTCCGGCCTGGCGTTCGACGCCACCCCGATCGAGACCTGCGCGAACGCGTGCGGGATCACCGCCGGACCCGGCTGCAATCCGACCGGCGGACCGGTCCCCGTGCTCAAGGCGATCCACCAGGCGATCTCGCCGAACCCGAACTTCGGGCTCCAGGTCACCGGCGCACCGTTCCTCCCGGCCTTCATGGTGATCGGCCCACCCCTCTGCCCGGGAATCGCGCTCCCCTGCGGATGCTCCCTCTGCGTCACGCCGCAGATCGCCCTTCCGCTCCCATCCATGGGTCCCGGCGTTTCGATGCCCCTCTTCCTCCCCGCCGGATGGGCGTGCCTCGGCATCGAGGTCTGGGTGCAGATCGTCTACTTCGACCCGGACACCGGGTGCGCGATCACGAGCAACGCCCTCAACATCAGCATCGCCGCGCCGTAGCGGGCAGGCTCACTTCGTTCCTCCTTTCCGCGGCCGACGGGAGAGGCGTCTGCGCACCGGCGCACTGGTCAACTCCTTCAGCGCGTGCCGGCCGACCCACCGGGGTGCAGCGGCCCGCGCGTCGGCGAGGCGACGCGCCACTTCGACGGCCGCGTCGTCCGGCTCGGGCGCCGCGCACGAAGCCAGCGCCAGGGTCGCGGCCGCGAGCCGTCTCGCCGCCGGCTTGCTCCGCGTCACCGGCAAAACCGTTCCAGCTCCGCGTCGAGGTTCGCGTAGCCGGCTTCCATGCCGTGCTCCATGCCCGAGGCGAGCGCGGCGTCCCGGGCCTCTTGCGAAGGATAGCGGACGGAGATGCGCATCCGGGTCGTTCCGGCCGCCTCGGCCTCGAGCGAGAGCTCCGCGAGCTGCTCACCGGCCTGCGGGTCGCATCCGGTGTCGAACGTCTCCGTCCGAACGATCCGCTCGGGGCGCTCCACCGCCCCGCTCATGGACATCCGCGCGCCGTCCGGCCCGCTCCCCGCTTGCCACGCGGATCGGTAGAATGCCGACGGTGCGTCGATCAACCTCTCGCGCGCGGGAGATCCCCCGATCCGCGTGCCGAGCGACAGACTTTGCCAGGAGGCGATCATGAACTCGATTTGCGCGACCGCTCGTGCAGCCATGGACCCACGCTCGGCTCGCCTGCGCGGTTTCATGTCATCATTCCTCGGCGCAGCACTCGTCCTGCTCCTGAGCGACGCGTCCGCCGTGCGCGCGCACGAGCATCCCGCGTCCACGGATTACTCCGTCATCCTGCCGACCGGACCGCTTGGCGGCAGCATCATCACGATCACGGGGATCGGACCGCCCGGCGGATCGAGCATCCTCCACACGTTCGTCGACCTGAAGTTCCAGGCACAGGGCACGCCGGCGTCCAACGTGAAGATCTCTATCGCGGCGATGGTCGATGGCGACAAGAAGGAGATCGTCGTCTCGGGACAGTTGCTCGGATTCCCCGCGCAACCCCAAGGCACCTACACCGGTTCGTTCGAGAGCGACGCGCTCAACGGCTTGGTGCAGGGCCTCGGCGGCGTCGGGGGATCCTCGATCCTCGACATCCACGTGTACGCCGAGCCCGGAGGCGGAATCCAGGGTTCGATCGTTGCCGGCAAGGTCACGGTGGTCGCGAACTCGTCGCTCGTGGCGGACGCGCCGTCGATCTCCCTCGCGACCGGCGGTGCCCAGGCCCTCACGCTGAACGCCGGGCCCGCGCACGCGGGCGCGACCTACCTGCTGCTCGGCTCCGCGTCCGGCACGGAGCCGGGTGTGCCGGTTGCCGGCGGCCTGCTGCCGTTGAACCTCGACGCCTGGTTCCACTTCACCTTCGCGAACCCGAACAATGCCGTTCTGAGCAACAGCCTCGGCGTCCTCGACGCGGGGGGCTCGAGCCAAGCCGCGTTGACGCTTCCGCCCATCGCCGACCCGAGCCTCATCGGTCTCGTCGTTCACCATGCCTATGCGGTGCTCGACGCATCCAATCAGAAGGTCGTGTTCGTCAGCATCCCGGTCGGCGTGAAGCTCGACGCTTGAACGCCGACTTCGACCCGCGACGATCGCACGGAGCACGCCGGGTCTCGGTCGCGTCCTCAGGGCGACGTCAGCTTCAGCCTCCCGAGTTCGACGTCGATCGAGGCGACCCCGGCGCCCTGACGCCCGCTCAGAACTCGGCGCCGACGATCACGAAGGCGCTGCCGGCCGAGAGAATCCGTCCGCCGCTGACCGTATCGACGAGGGCCTGCGTGCGAAGCTGGATACTCTCCGGCGCGGTCGGTCCGAGGTCGGGCACGCCGATCGCGATCGTGTACGTCCCCGACGCCGGGATGGTCCCGATGACGAGCGGGCCGATCAGGGGCGGGCCGAGGAGGAGCACGCTTTTCACCGAGGGAACGAGCACCACGTCGTCGACGAACGAGAGCAGGAACCCGGCGGTGGAGCCCGGCTCGCCGATCACGCGGAACGACGCCGACTGC
Organism: uncultured Phycisphaeraceae bacterium; assembly: GCA_964649825.1. Classification (GTDB taxonomy): domain Bacteria; phylum Planctomycetota; class B15-G4; order B15-G4; family JADJEK01; genus CAZYQW01. The sequence goes on from CAZYQW010000125.1 coordinate 23,793, forward strand.
GTTTCGCGAACCGGGGCGTCGACGACGTGCCCGGCGGCCGAGCCCGCGAACGCGGTCGCGGTCCCGGTTCCGCCGATCGGCACACCCGCCGTCGCGCCGGCGACCGCGACGCCGCTCGCGAGATCGACGTCGAGATAGTGCAGCGTCGACATCCCGTCGAGATGGACGCCGTCGCCCGCCGCGCACGTCGTCGCGAGCCCGCACGATCCCGTGGCGTCCCCGCCGGTCCACGCGCCGCCGGAGCCGTACACGTGGCTCTCGCGGGCGTCGATCGCGGCGCCGCCGAACCGCCCATCGCCGTAGTACTCGCCGGTGGAGGCGAACCCGCCCGCGCCGCCTTCGAACGTCGAGTCGGACACCGTCGCGTCGCAGCGAAGCAGGCGCAGCGCGGGCGCGCCCGCCGTCGCCTTCGCGCCGATCGGTCCCTCGGAACCGCCCGCTCCGCCGCGCAACGTGCACCGCTGGAAGACCAGGCGCGCGCAATCGACTGCGTCGACCGCGGGGTACCCCGGGTACCCGATCTCCGACGGGAACGAGGCGTAGTAGCCGTCGAACGCACCCAGCGTACAGTCCTCGATCCACACCGTCCCGTCGCACTGGGACAAGGAGAGCGCCATCTGCTGGTCGAACAGCGCGAAGGCGCCGTCGATCTCGAGGTTGCGCAACGTCACGCGCTGGTGGGCCGCCAGGTTGCGGATCTCGAGAGCCGTCGTCACCTTCCGTGAGCCGACGTCGCCGATCAACGTCAGCGACTTGCCGTTGATCACCGGCGCCGGCGCGGTCAACGGAGCGGTCCACCCGGTCATCAAGAGGAGCACGTCCCCGTCGTTCGCCGTCGCCACGGCGAGGGCGAGGTCGGTGAAGTCGCCGGCACCGGTGGTGTCGACGACAAGGACGTCCGCCGTCGCGGGGCCGTTCGCGAAGAGAGAGGAGAGGGCGAGCGCCGCCACGAGATTCAGTCTGCGCATAGGTCATTCCTCCGAGGGGGTTCCAGTCTTACGAAGCTTAGGGCGACAAGCGTGAACTGCGGACGATGGGCGCAGTGAATTCGTGGTCGCTCGACGACTTTCCGAGCGCGTCGAGCGGCGCGGGCCGGGCCGTCGAACGGCACCTCCATCCTTTTCTCGCGTCCGAACTCGGGGACAGGTTCCAACTCGAGCGAGCGTTGCGGGAAGGCCTCGTGCCCCTGGTGACGGAGGCGGTGGATCCCGCGGATGTCCTGAAGAGCTACGCCTCCCTCTATCTACGGGAGGAGGTCCAGATGGAGCGTCTGGTCCGCCAGGTCAGCGACTTCGCCCGGTTTCTGGAGGCGATCAAGCTTCTCCCACGGTTCGGTGCTGAACTTCGAGCGTCAACCGCTCCGTGGCGCCTGGGATCGAGACCCGTCGGTGCCTTGACGCTCCCGCGGCCACGGCTACGATCCTCGCCGTGTACCAGCGCACATCGGCGAGTGCGTGAGCACGCCAGTGCAGGCGATGCGGAACGGGTGGCGGGAGCGGGTGGACGCGGCCGATGGAACAAACCGTGGAATTCTCGGGCTTGGCGTACGCGAGCTCAATCGCGACTGACACTCTCCGCGCCGATGAGTGGGGCGGGGCGAGCATCGTCTGCGAAGGTGGTTCCGAGCCTCCGGACCCGAACGCAGCGCCGCGGCCAACCTCGCGCCCGCTGACTTCACCGCGGCTCGGCGACCAAGCGCGCGCGGCGATGCGATTGCGCCACTTCAGTCCGCGCACGGAGAAGGCTTACCTTCATTGGATGCGCCGGTACTACGATTTCCACGGCCGGCGCGATCCACGCGACCTGGGCCCCGAACACGTCACGGCGTTCCTCACCGATCTGGCGGAGCGGCATCACGTCGCGGCCTCGACGCAGAACCAGGCACTTGCAGCGCTGCTCTTCTTTTACCGCGAGGTGATCGGCCGCGATCTGCCCTGGCTCGATGACCTGGTGCGTGCGCGCCGCCCGGCGCGCCGAAGCTGATGGCGACCCTGCTCTACGGCGCGGGCCTCCGTCTTCTCGAATGCTGCCGGCTCCGCATGAAGGACGTCGATCTCTCTCGAAATCAGATCGTCGTCCGCAGCGGCAAGGGCGACCAGGACCGTG
>CAZYQW010000126.1:0-37070 GCA_964649825.1 uncultured Phycisphaeraceae bacterium
GCTTCGACGGCTGGCGTTACCTCCATCCGCCGCCCGGGTGGCTACCAGATCGAACCGACAATTATCTGGGTGGATCTTTCATCCACAGGTCCTTTCCGCCAAGGGCGTCTCCGCCCGTCTTGGCGCACTGAATCGTCCGGGATGATGAACCCGCCGCTCGACGCGAGGCCCGCCATGGACCGTCAACAGATCGCCGCCCGTCTGGCCACGAACACCGCGCGGGTTCTCGCGCACTTCGCCGCCCCGGCCGCGGAGCTCGAGCGGAGCTACGCACCCGGAAAGTGGAAGGCGCGTGCGATCCTCGCCCACGTCGCGGACGTCGAGTTCGTCAACCTCTGGCGGTTCGTGAAGGCCGTCGCCGAGCCCGACAGCGTCGCGGGCGCGTTCGACGAGAACGCATGGGCGCGGACGCTCGGCTACGAGACGCGGCCGATCGATGTCTCGCGCGACCTCTTCCTCGGCGCGCGCAAGCTCCTCTCCCACTCGCTGGCGAACCTCGACGACGCCACGCTCGCCAACGCGTCGAACCACCCGGAGAAGGGGCGGCTCACCGGCCTCCGCTGGTGTCGGCTCGTGATCGACCACGCCGATCACCACCTCGGCCAGGTCGAGGCGGCCCGCGCGGGCACGCAATGGAAGCCGCAGCCCGTCGAGGAGGGTTGGATGTTCGGCGCGAAGGCGTCGAGGTGAGCGCCGCACCCGAGCCCGACCGACGCGCGCCCTCAGTCGCTCACCCGCGACGGGTGGATCACGGCCGTGGGCTCGCGCGGGCGTTCGGGGACGCGGCAGGGTAGGAGCACCTCGACCTCGGTGCCGACGCCTTCTTCGCTCGAGACGTGGATCGTCCCGCCGTGAGCTTCCACGATCCACTGGCAGATCGAGAGACCGAGGCCCGTGCCCTGCGACGATCGCGACCGATCTCCGCGATAGAAACGATCGAAGATGCGGGGCAGGTCGGCCTTCGAGACCCCGATGCCCGTGTCTCGGATCGTGAGGGCAGCGTGGCCGTCCCGGCGCTCGAGCCGCAGCTCGACCTCCCCGTTGGGGCGGTTGTACTTGATCGCGTTGTCGATCAGGTTGCCGACGAGCTGACGCAGCCGCGCGCCGTCCCCGAGCACCTCGACGTCGGCCAGCTCGCCGCACCGAACGTCGATTCCAGCATCGTCGGCGAGCGGCGCGTAGAGCTCGAACGCATCGCGGACCACGTCGACGAGCGCGGTCGGTCGTTTGTCGAGCTTCGTCGCGTCCGCGTCGGCGCGGGCGAGGACGAGCAGGTCCTCGGCGAGACGCTGCAGGCGAAGGTACTCCTCGATGCTCGACTCGAGCACCTGCCGCAGCTCCTCCGCCGGGCGGGGCTTCGTCAGCGCGATCTCGGCCATGCCGCGGAGCGCGGCGAGAGGGCTCTTGAACTCGTGCGAGGCGTCCGCCGTGAACTGACGGACCTGATTGACGTGACGCTCGATGCGGTCGAGCATCCCGTTCAGGGTCGTGGCGAGCCGGTCCAGCTCGTCTTCGACTCCGGTCTGGGGGAGACGTTCGTCGAGCCGGGACGACCCGATGCGGAGCGCGGCATCGGTCATCAGTTGGACCGGGCGCAGGCTGCGCCGCGCCACGAGCCACCCGGCGAGCAGGGCGAGCAGCGTTGCTATCGCGAGGCCGGCGATCGAGAGCCGGCGCAGCAGGCCCAGCGAGTGCTCCACGTTCGTGAGCGAGTAGCCGGTGCGCGCGATCCTGCGCCGGCCCTGCTCGTCGGCGAACGCCTCGAGCAGGACGCGGATCGGACCGCTTGCGCCGTCCGCGCCCACCGTCTCGTAGCGGGGAGCGTCGAGGGAGGCCGGGTCGATCGAGGCCCAAAGCTCCTCCGCCGGCGGGCCGTTCGATCGCGCGTCGACGAGCGCGTGTCCGCGCCGGTCGAAGAGGACGAAGCTGAGGACGTTGGGTGGGTGGCTTCGCAGCTCCTCCTGGATGATCTCCTTCGCGGCCGCGAGGTCGCCGGCGTTCTTGGCGATCTCGGCGCGGAACTCGCCCGCCTCGCTGCAGAGGAAGAGGTCGACCTCGCGATACAGCGAATGACGCATGCCGAGGTAGAGCACGGCGCAGAGGATCAGGCAGACCACGAGCGTCGTCGCCGCCCCGAAGAACGACAACCGCATGCCGATGGTGGCGAAGGGGCGCCGGCTACCCATTCTCGCGGAGGACGTACCCGACGCCCCGGATCGTGTGGATCAGCGGTTTCTCGAACCCCTGGTCCACCTTCTTGCGCAGTCGATTGATCTGGACGTCGATCACGTTCGTCAGCGGATCGTGATCCATGTCCCATACGTGCTCGAGGATCATCGTGCGGGAGAGGACGGCCCCGGCGTGATGCGCGAGGTACGCGAGGAGTGCGAACTCGCGGGCCGAGAGGTCGAGCCTTCGGCCCGCGCGCTCGACCCGGTGGGCGGCGAGGTCGATGGTGAGGTCCGCGACGGTCACCACGGAGCTGGTGAGCGCGCGTCCCCGGCGGAGGAGCGAACGGATCCTCGCCACGAGCTCGGCGAAGCTGAACGGCTTCGGCAGGTAGTCGTCCGCGCCGAGATCGAGCCCGCGCACGCGGTCGTCGACGGCGTCCCGCGCCGTCAGGCAGATGACCGGCGTGTCGTCCCCCGTCGCGCGGAGACCCTCGAGGATGCTGAACCCGTCGCGGCCAGGCAGCATCAGGTCGAGGATGATGACGTCGTAGCGGCCCGTCCGCGCCAAGCGGAACCCGTCCTCGCCGTCGGACGCAACGTCTACCGAGAACGACTCCTCCTTCAATCCTCGCTGGACGAATTGGCGGATCCCGGGATCGTCTTCCACGATCAGTGCTTTCATGCGGGCGATCCTACGCGTCTCGGCGACGATCCGTGCACGTCGGCGGCGGGTCGGCCCCCGGTGCCGATCGAAACGCGTACGAGGAACGCGGCCGCCGGTCCTCGCCAGTCCGTAGGATGGCGCCTATGACCGAGTGGAAACCCGGCCGCGAGGGGCCGCGAACCGAGTGGAAACAGTGGCTTCCTCGCGATGAGCGCGTGGCGCGGACGTTGGCTGCGTTCGCGAACGGCGGTGGGGGAGCGCTCGTCGTCGGGGTCAGCGACTCGGGCGAGGTGGTCGGAGTCGAGGACCCGTGGGCGGTGATCGAGAGCGTCCGGCGGATCGCCCGTGAACGGGTCGATCCCCCCGTCAGCGTCTCGCCGCGGCGCATCGTGGTTCGCGACCGTTCCGTGGTCGAGTTCCGAATCCTGGCCCCGGATCGTGCGCCGGTGGTCGTCCTGCTGCCGGACGGCCGGCGCGTCCCGTACGTGCGGGACGGCAGCTCGAGTCGTCCGGCCGGTCCGCGCGAGCTGAAGGCGCTGGCGCACGCGCCGGCGCGGGCGGTGCGGCTCGACGATCCGGCGCGACGGTTCTTGGCTGCGCTCGCGTGCCTGCGCGAGCCGTCGATCTCGGTTCTCGCTCGGGCCGCCCGGATGGGGCCGCGGACGGCGCGGCGGGTCCTGGTGGTGCTGGTCGAGGCGGGGCTGGTGATGGAGAACGAGGGCGGACGCATCTGGCTCACTCCGCTGGGTCACGAACGCGTCGGCGGAGGTCGGCGATGAAGGTCCTCGATTCGGGCGGCGGCCTGTTCATGGTGCGGGTCGACAAGGACGAGGAGATCGTGGCGTCGATGGTCGAGTTCGCGCGCCGCATGGACGTCCGCGGCGCCGCCGTCACCGGCCTCGGAGGCGTCCGCGACGTCCGGCTCGCGTACTTCGACACGGAGCGCAAGGAGTACCTGCCGCGCGACTACGCGGAAGACCTCGAGCTCGTCAGCCTCGTGGGGAACCTGGGCCGATTCGAGGGCGCGCCGTTCCTGCACGCGCACGTCGTGCTCTCCGACCGGGAGTTCCGCTGCTTCGGCGGACACCTTATGCATGCGCACGTCGCGGTCACCGTCGAGATCGCGGTCCGGGTCGGAAGCGCGACGATCCACCGCGTCGAGAACCCCGACCTTGGGATCAAGGAGCAGCGCTTCGAGGGCTGACGGACTGGCTCTGCGTCCGCCGGGGATCTTCTCTCCTGCACGCACGACGTTCATGAATCGGCCGGGCTAGAATCCCGAGGATCATGTCCCACGTCCTCGTCACCGGCGCTTCCGGACTCATCGGCTCGCACCTGTACCGCCGTCTCCTCGACGAAGGGCATGACGTCGTGGGAACGTACCACGAGGGCAAGGAGCGAGTGCCGCAGGTGTCGCGCGGCGGCGCCTCGGTCGCCTTGGACCTGGACGACGACGCGTCGATCGAGGCCGCCTTCCGCGCGGCGTGGCCCGAGGTCGTGGTCCACTGCGCGGCGATGTCCGATCTGCGGAGCTGCGAGGCCGCTCCCGCGACGGCGCAGCGCCGGAACGTCCAGGCGACGGCGAAGCTCGCGCGGCTGTCCGCCGCGTTCGGTGCGCGCTTCCTGTTCTGTTCGACGGATCAGGTCTTCGACGGCGAGCGCGGCGGCTACCGCGAGACCGACGAGGCGCGCCCCCGGCACGAGTACGGTCGGTCGAAGCTCCTCGCCGAGGAGGAGATCCGCCGGGAACACAAGGGCGCGACCTCCCTTCGCATCGCCCTGGTCTACGGACGGAGCCCGAGCGGCGATCGCTCCGCGTCCGAGAAGGTCGTGCTGGCGCTGCGCGGTGGAGATCCGCCGCGCCTCTTCGTGGACGAGATCCGAACGCCGATCCTCGTCGATGACGTCGCGCGCCTGATCATCGATCTGTTCCCCGAACGGGACCTGCCGGTCGTCCACCTCGCGGGTCCGGACGCGCTCTCGCGCCACGAGTTCGGCGTCAAGGTCGCGAACGCGCATGGGCTCGACGCCGGGCGGATCGAGGCGGTGAGGCTCGCGGACCTCGACCTCATGCCACCCCGGCCGCCGTGCCTGTCGCTCGACATCGAGCGGCTGCGCGCGTGCGTGAAACAGGCTCCGTCGGGAGTCGATGAAGGCTTGGCGCGCTTGCTCGAGAACGAAGAGGCGGCGACCCGATGAAGTTCGTGCTGGTGGTGTTGTCCGGGGTGGCCGATCTGCCGGTCGCCTCGCTCAAGGATCGAACGCCCCTGCAGGTGGCGCGGACGCCGGCGTTGGACGCGCTCGCGCGCTCGGGTCGGGTCGGGACGGTCGCGACCACGCCGCGCGGCGCCCATTCCGGCTCGGACGCGGCGCTCCTGACGTTGCTCGGCTACGACCCGACGCGGTATGCGCTGCGGCGCGGACCGCTCGAGGCGCTCGGGGCCGGGATCGACCTCTCGCCGCAGGACTTGGTGTTCCGGGGCAACCTGGTCTCTCTCTACAACGAGAAGATCGCCGACCTCACCGCCGGTCGCATCTCGAGCGACGAGGCGCACGTCCTCCTCGCGGAGCTCTCGAGGGAGGCGGGGGACGACGGGATCCGCGTCCATCCGCTGAACCGCTACCGCTTCCTGGCGATCGTCGCGAACGGGCGGTCGCTGCGCGTCCAGACCGTGCCGCCGCACGTGGCCGTCGGGAAGGCGGTGCGCGAGGTCTACCCGACCGGCGAGGACGGCGGCCGGTTCGCGCGGCTCCTGGACACGTCGCGGAGGGTGCTTGGCGGCCACGAGATCAACTCGGTCCGCGTCGATCTGGGCGAGAACCCGGCCAACTTCATCTGGCTGTGGGGAGAGGGCGCCGACGTCGATCTGCCGACGCTCGCGTCGACCTTCGGTCTCTCCGGCGTCTGCATCGCGGGTGCCCCGCTCGCGCGCGGCGTGGGTCGGAAAGTCGGTCTCGAGGTGGTCGACGTGCCCGGCGCCACCGGCGACCTCGACACCGACCTCGACGGCAAGGCCGACGCCGCGTTGCGCGCGCTCGAGCGCTCGGACTTCGTCTTCGTCCACGTCCAGGCCGCGAACGAGGCGTCGCACCTCCACGATCCGCTGATGAAGGTCGAGGTGATCCAGCAGGCCGATCGGCACCTGATCGAGCCGTTGCGAGATGGACTGGCGAAGCTCGACGAGGGGTATCGCATCCTCGTCGCGTCGGATCACGTCACGGCGTCCGACCGCGACGAGCCGACCCTGGGAAGCGCCCCGTTCCTGATCGCCGGGAAGGACATCAGCACCGTGCGCGAGTACCCGTTCGACGAGGAGCACGCCGCACGTTCGGACCTGCAGATCGAGGATGGGCCCGCGCTGATGGAGTTCTTCCTCGGGAAGCCGCGGCGGACCTCGTCGTAGGGGAGCGACGGGTCATGGCGTCGGGGCGGACGACGTCGGCGGCACCAGTCCGATGATCGTCTGACCTTCGATCGGCTCGGGTGGATCGGAGGTCGTGAAGGGGATCAGGGCGCGAGAATCCTGCGTGAGGAGGAACAGCGGCACGGCGTCGCCGCCGTACTGGGCGCGGTACTGCTCGTAGTCGAACTTCTCGGTAAGCGGCGTCGTCTTGATGACCCAGCCGCGCAGGACGCGGTCGATGAGCACGTCCTGCGTGAGCCCCTCGTCGAAAAGGAAGCGTCCACCCATGTCCTTCGACACGCCCGGGTCGCGGGCGCCGCCCGACCGCGACTGCGGCTGGAGCTGATAGACGCCGGTCCGCGTGAACACGTCGCGCAGGTGCTGCGCGGCGAGCGCGTTCGCCTCGTCGTTGGGCGTCAACGCGAGGAAACGTCCGAGCCCCCCGAGCCGCATCTCCTCGATCGCGTAGTCGGTCAGGATGTTGCCGTGCCAGACCGGCAGGTTCTCCATGCGCGCCTTCGAGACCTTGCGGTAGTTCGAGTCGACCATGAGGACCGTGAAGTCGAGGGATCGAAGGACCTTGCCGAGCTCCAGGCTGAACGGGTGGATGCCGAGGATCAGCACGCCCTGCGGATCCTTCTCGGCGAGGCCGAGACGTCGCGCGAGAGGTCCCGCGGTGAGCCCGTAGACGCTCACCGTTCCGACGATGACGAGAAACACGAGCGGCACCAGGCGCGCCGCCTCGGGCGTCCGGTCGTGCAGGCCGAGCGCGAACAGCGCCGTGACCGAAGCGGCGACGATCCCGCGCGGCGCCATCCACGCGAGGAAGAGCCGCGCCCGGACCGGAATGTCGCTGCCCCAGGTCGACGCGAGCACCGAGAGCGGGCGGGCGACGAGGATGAGCACGGCGACGAAGCCGAAGCTGCCGAGCGTGAGCCCCTCGAGCTGCTCGTAACGGACGCGCGCCGCGAGCAGGATGAACAGGCTCGAGATCAGCAGGACACGGAGGTTCTCCTTGAACTCGACGATGTGGCGGACGGCGAATCCCTTCTGGTTCGCGAGGCCGATCCCCATGAGCGTCACGGTCAACAGGCTCGACTCGTGGTGGATTCGATCCGACAGGACCGCGGCGCCGAGCACCATCGCGAGGGCGAACGGGCTCTGCAGATGATCCGGGATCCAGAACCTCCGCAGCACCTGCACCATCGCGAGCGCGGTCGCGGCCCCGATCGCCGCGCCGACCAACAGCACCTTCCCCACGCCGAGGAGGACCATCAGGGGCGCCTCGCGCAGGGATCCGTCCGAGACCGCCTGGAAGACGAGGACCGCGAGCACCGCGCCGACCGGGTCGACGAGGATGCCCTCCCAGTTGAGCACCGCGCCGACCGTCCCGGACGGTCGGACGTGACGGAGCAGCGGACCGACGACGGTCGGGCCAGTGACGGTGAGGATCGAACCGACGAGCGCCGCGATCTCCCAGCTCAGGCCGACCAGGTAGTGGGCGGCCAGCGTCGCGATGAACGCGGTGATCAGCACGCCGACGCTGATCAGCTTGAGCACGGTCTTGCCGACGTGCGGGAGCTCGGAGAAGCGCAGCGTCAGCCCGCCTTCGAACAGGATCACCGCCACCGAGAGCGAGACGATCGGGAACAGGAGGTCGCCGAGCAGCTCGTCCGGGTCGATGCCGATCAAGTTGCCGGCCGCGAACCCGGTCAGGAGCAGGAGCAGGATCGATGGGAGCCGGAGGCGCCACGCGACCCACTGGGCCGCCACGCCGAGCACGACGACTCCGGCGAGGCCGACGATCGGGCTCATGGAACCTGCTTCAAAGTCGCGACGCCCGCGACGTTCCGCTCGACCACCTCGGCGTCACCCGAGTACGTCACGGCTCCGATTCCGGAGATCGACACCGCGAGCGTCTTCTCCGCGTGGACGCGTGCGTCGCCGGATCCCGCGATCACGACGCGGACGTCGTCGGCGACGAGGTCGCTCGCGTCGATCGTTCCGGCACCCGCGATCGTCGTGTCGAGCCGAGACGCGGTGCCGCTCGCCCGTATCGCACCGGCGCCGGACACGTCGAGCACGAGCGCGCCGCCGGCCTGGCCGTTCACCCACGCCTTGCCCGTACCGGAGACGTGCACGGCCGCGAGGTCGCGGACGCCCGCTCGATAGGTGAGGCCGGCGCGCGGGTGGACGTTGTCCAGCACTTCGATCCTGAGCGTGCCGTCGGTGACGACCGTCTCGATCCGGTCGATCAGGTTGTCATCGGTCTCGACCACCAGCGGCGTCGGCGCCCCGACCGTCACCTCGAGCTGGCCTGCGCCGTACAGCCGGATGACCGAGAACGGCGCGAGGCGGCGGGAATCGACCCTCTTCACGCCGCTGCCGGCGATGCCGGTCTGTCCCTCCCCGCTGCAGGCGGGAAGTTGGAGGGAAGCGAGCAGCAGCACCACCACGCGGATCGGTTGCATCGATGTTCCCGGCGTCTTCCACGAACCGGGACATCGTAGCCCTCACGAGGTGCATGTCACGCCACCGGCGGGTTCCATGGCCCGCAGAATGTCGTCACTCGGCCTGGACAGCGGCCCGGCGAACGCGACGTGGATCGAGCTCCCTGCGATCAGGTCGGTGACACCGAGGGAGCGGGTGTTGGGGGCCGGCGCGCATTCCAGGGGAGAGCCCCGACAGTGCATCCGACCGAGCGTCACGTCGATGCCGTTCGCGGTACCCCCGACCGGCAACCCCGCCCCCTCACCTGGAACGACGTCACTCCCTGCGCGTGATCGACGAGCGAGGGGGTGACCGCGGTCGCGTCCGGTGGCGTATTGGCGACCAGCACGGCCTCTCGCAGCGGCAGGAACTGGTGCATCCGTTTCCGCTGTTCCGCGGTGAAGGCCATGCTGGCGACGGGGATCGGCGGATGGAACTGGAAGTAGGTCGCCATCGGATTGCTGAACAGCCGGTTCACGAAGGCGGGACACGACGGGTACGCGGTCTGGAGGTCGCCGAGGAACCCGCCCGGGTCGGACGGCGTGTCCGAGACGAGGTCCCCCCACAAGTTCCAGGTCACGCGCCGAAGCCAGGCGCGGATCGACGCGGCCTCCCGCGGGGGGCGTCTGAGTGCGGCGATCCAGGCGCTTTGGACGAGATCGTCCGCCTCCGGCTCTCCCGCGATCGAGACGGCCAGGCGGCGCAGCCAGGCCTGATGCCGAAGGAGCGTCATCATGACGGACTCCGCGCTCGCCGGCCGGTCGTCGCGAATCGGTTCTGGCGGCGGACCTTCGGGCACCTGGTCTCCAGTCGAAACGAGCCCCGAGCACACCTCCGTGCGTGCCCCGCCCAGCAGAGATCCCGCGAACGCCGCCTTGTTTCACGCGACTCCGATGTTTCTCGTCGTGGCACACCGGCCGGGCTCGCGGACGTCCGCGGGTCTCGTCGCCTTGAACGGGGCGCCGGGCAAGCGTAACCTCATCCACCGGATGGTCTCCGGACTCGTCGCTCCGAATCGTCCGACCTTCGGTTCCCCCAAAGTAAGAGGTCCGACTCCTTTTGTCCGAATCCCCGATCCGTGTGTCGCTTGTGTCGCTGGGCTGTCCGAAGAACCTGATCGATTCAGAGGTTCTGGTCGGCCGGCTCGCGGGCGGACCGTTCGCGCTGCAGACCGAAGCGGACGGAGCCGACGTCGTCGTCATCAACACTTGCGGGTTCATCGACCCGGCCCGGGAGGAGTCGGTCGACACGATCTGCGAGATGCTCGAGCTGAAGGCGCGCGGCCAGGTGAAGGGCGTCGTGGTGGCGGGGTGCATGGTCCGGCGCTACGGAGCCGACCTGGCCCGCGAGCTTCCCGACGTCGACGCGTTCCTCGACATCTCGGACTATTCCGATGCGCCCGGCGTGTTCCAGCGCATCCATGCCCGGGCGGCCGGCGGCGAATCGCCGGCGAAGACCGAGGCGGGCGCGGCGCCGTTCCTCGGCGGCGGCGGGGCGAAGACCGTAACCTCCGACCTCGGCCGCGCGTTGCTCACCCTGCCGCACTCGGCCTACCTGCGGGTCTCGGAAGGGTGCGACCGGCAGTGCGCCTTCTGCGCGATCCCGCTGATCCGCGGAACGCAGCGCTCGAAGCCGATCGACGTGCTCGTGGAGGAGACCGAGCAGCTCGCCGCGGCTGGCGTGCGCGAGATCAGCTTGGTCGGCGAGGAGACGACCGCGTACGGCAGCGACGTCGGCCTGCGGTACGGCGAAGGGATCGTCGATCTCCTGCGAAACCTCGCGCGGGTCGAGGGCATCGAGTGGATCCGCCTGCAGTACGCCCATCCGGGGTCGTTCAAGCCGTCGCTGATCGATGAGATCCGCGACAACCCCAAGGTCTGCGCCTACGTCGACATGCCGATCCAGCACGGCGACGACGCGATCCTGAAGAAGATGAAGCGCGGAACGCCGGCCGATCGCATCCGGCGCATCGTGGCCGACCTGCGCGCCGCGGTGCCGCACGTCACGCTCCGCACGACGATCCTGGTCGGGTTCCCCGGCGAGACCGACGCGAGCTTCCAGAACCTGCTCGAGCTTCTCGAGGAGACCCGCTTCGAGCGCCTCGGCTGTTTCGCGTACTCGCGCGAAGAAGGGACGAGCTCGTACGATCTGCCGGGCCGAGTCGGGGCACGCATCGCGGCCGAGCGCCGGCGGCAGGTGATGACGCTGCAGCGCCGGATCACGCGCGAGCGCAACGAAGCGCTCATCGGGCGGACGATTCCGGTGCTGATCGACGCGATCGACGAGGACGGGGCGATCGGACGCACGGAGGGGGACGCGCCCCAGATCGATTGCTCGGTGCGCGTGGCGGGCGTGGACATGGAACCGGGGACGTTCGTCCCGGTCGAGATCACCGCGACCGACGGGTACGACCTCGAAGGGAAGGCGACGAGCGTGGCCGGAGCCGGCTCGTGAACCTTCCGAACCAGATCACGGTCGGGCGGCTCCTGGTTTCCCTGGTGCTGTTCGGGATCCTGATCGGTTTGGACGACGCCGCCCCCGGACGGACCGGCCTGATCACCTGCTTCTTCCTCTTCATCGCCGTCACCGCGTCCGATGCGTTGGACGGATACTATGCCCGTAAGTACGGACAAGTCAGTACGTTCGGAAGGATTGCCGACCCCGCCGTCGACAAGATCACGGTGACCGGCACGCTCATCCTCCTCTGCGCGGCGCCCTGGACGCGGCCGGTGCTGGAGCCGTGGATGGTGGTCCTGATCGTCGCGCGCGAGTTCACGATCACGGGCCTGCGCTCCTACGTCGAGTCGCGGGGAATCGACTTCGGGGCGGACTGGTCCGGCAAGTTGAAGATGATCGTCCAGAGCGTGGCGATCCCCGGTGTCTTCTTCTTCAAGATCATCGAGCAACTGTTTGGCCGTGACTCCTGGGCGGCCGACGGCTCCCGCTACCTCGGGATCGTCCTGATGTGGGCCGCACTCGGGTTCACCGTCTACTCCGGCGTCGAGTACGTGGTGAAGGCGACGCGCATCCTCCGCCGAGTCGAGGCATGAGCCTGAAGGATCGTTTGGTCCTGGTGCTCGCCACCGGGTTCGGCTCCGGGTATTCGCCTATCGCGCCGGGCACGGTCGGGACGGGTGCGGCGCTCGTCGTCCTGCTGCTCCTCTCTCGTACCGCCCTGCCGCCGCGAGAGACGTTGATCGCGCTGTTCGGGCTCTGCTTCGTGGCCTCGCTCGCGATCGGCGCCTCGGCCGAGCGGCTGCTCGGACGCAAGGATCCGCCCGCGTTCGTCCTCGACGAGTTCGCGGGCTTCTACCTCGCGTTGCTGACCCTTCGCCAGGAGTGGCCGTCCCTCGGCGACGGGATCGTGGCGTTTTTTCTCTTCCGACTGTTCGATGTCGCGAAACCGATGCCGGCCCGACAGCTACAGAATCTCGGCGGAGGTCCGGGTATCGTGCTCGACGACGTGGCCGCGGGCCTCTACGCCTGGATGGGGGTCTACGTGTACCGCCACCTTCTCGAGAATCCCCTGTAGGAGGGGTGCATGGCAGCATCTCGAAAACCGCGCCACGGCGACAGCACGATCATCGCGCGCAAGACGGGGCCGGAGAACAAGATCACCGCGACGCAGATCCTCAGCGCGGCCGAGGTCCGGGCGAAGAAGGGGGGGCGTGCCGGCGAGTCGTCGATCATCCTCCCGAAGGACAGGATCCGGCGGGCCGGGCTCGGGGTCTCGGTCAAGTTCGCCATGGCCATCAGCATCGCCATCGCGATCTTCATGACGCTGTTCGGGTTCGTGATCTACAACAACCTGAAGGGTGCCCTGAACGACGAGATCGACGGGGCCGGCGTCCTCGCGGCCCGCGCGCTCGCGACCCACGAGCTGTTCGCATGGAACGAGTTCAACCGCGCGTTCAGCGGGACGAGCTACGCCCGGTTCGAGCAGGAGATCTCGCGCGGAGAGAAGACGATTCCGCCGGACGCCCTCTCGGATGCTCAGAAACAGGACGTCGAAAAGCGGCGCGAGTACAACAAGGCGATCCTCAAACGCTTGCTCGAGAAAGACAGCCGCATCCTGGACGCGCTGATCTCGAGCCCGGACCGCTCGAAGATCGTCCGCGTGGCAAGCGGCCGGCCGAAGCTCGATTTCACGGGCTCGAAGGTCTACTCCGTGTACGACGTCGACATCGAGTACGGAACGTACACGCCGCCCGATGGTGCGGCGCAGAACGCGCGGTCGTTCGTGGCGCCGATCTTGGATCCGTTCGGCAAAGTCGAAGGGCGGGCCACCGTGGTGCTTTCCGAGGCGTCGATCCAAGAGGAGCTCGCCAAGGTCCGCATGCAGGTCCTGGTGCTCGCGCTCGTCTTCATCGTCCTCGGCGTCGCCGTCGCGTTCGTGATGGGGCAGCGGATCACGTCACCGATCCTCTCGCTCACGCGCGACGTCGAGACGATCGCGCGCGGCAACCTGGACCATCGGCCGCGCGTGATGACGACCGATGAGATCGGCGTGCTCGCTCGCACCGTCGACCTGATGGCCCGCAGCCTCGCCGAAGCGCAGTCGCAGGAGTTCGAGCATCAGAAGCAGAAGCACCAGCTCTCGGTCGCGCTCGAGATCCAGTCGAACCTGTTCCCGCAGAAGCTGCCCGATGTCGAGTGCTTCGAGGTCGCGGCTCACTACCACCCCGGCCCCGAGGTGGGGGGCGACTACTACGACGCGTTCAAGCTCAAGGACGGCCGGCTCTGCGTCATGGTCGCGTCCGCGTCGGGCAAGGGGATCCCGGCCGCGATGGTGACGACGATGGCCCGCTCGTTCATCTCGGCGGTCGCCGAGCGCGAGGACACCGGCCCCGCGATCCTGAAGGCCGTCAATCGGCTGCTCTCGCCCGACCTGCGGCGCGGAATGTACGTCACCGCCCTCTTCGGCATCCTCGACCCGAAGACCGGCGTCTTCTCCGTCTCGAACGCGGGTCACAGCGCCCTCGCCGTCTACCGCAACGAGAAGAAGCAGGTCGAGATGGTCCACTCCGACGGGATCGCGCTTGGCTTCGACAAGGGTCCTGTGTTCGATCGGACGCTTCAGGAGAAGGCGATCCAGCTCGAGCCGCTCGACCGCGTGGTGATGTGCACGTCCGGCGCGTTCGACGTGAAGAACCACGAGGGGAAGGAGATCGGTGAGGAGGCGTTCTACCGTCTCGTCGCGCGCGAGGCCGGCAAGACGTCGGATGCATTCGTCAAGCTCGTGGCGCACGCGATCGAGAAGTACGCCGAGGCCGGCACGATCGACAGCGACATCACGTTCGTGACCGTGAAACGGCTCGCGTGATGGACATCCGCGCGTTCCAGCGGCGGATCGAGGCGATCTACTTCCAGAAGGACAGAGCCCGCGGACTCGAGGGGACGTTCATGTGGTTCACCGAGGAGGTCGGTGAGCTCTCGCGGGCGTTGCGGCGCATGGACGACGCCGAGCTCAAGGGAGAGTTCGCGGACGTGCTCGCGTGGCTCTCCACGCTTGCGTCGATCTCCGGCGTCGACCTCGAGGAGGCGGCGCGCGCGAAGTACGAGGACGGCTGTCCCCGGTGCCGAGCGATACCCTGCGCGTGCCAGGAGCCGCGATCGCAGCGGACCGCGTGAATCCGTGGGTCCGGATCATCGCGATGGGCGCGCCGTACGCGGATCGTCCGGCGCGCGGCCGCTCGACCGGTCGGGTCGAGCGCGAGGTCAGGGGCGCACGGCCGGCTCGGCCGAGCGTGTCGGGGCTGCGGCGAGCGCCGCGCGGACGTTCGCCGCGTCTCCGCGGCTCAGGGGCCGGCCGCCGGCTCCGGTCGATCCGGACGGGTCGGCGTCGCGCCGTTCGCACTTGAACGCGGCGACGAGCTGCGAGAGTTGACTGGCCAGTTGATCGAGCGAGGCCGCGGCCGAGCGAATCTCCGCCGCGTCGTCGCGCGTCCCTTTTGCCACCGCCGTGACGTCGGCGACGTTCTTCGAGATCATCGACGTCCGCTGCGACACGCCGGAGACGTTGCGGGAGATCTCGTCCGACACGGCGGACTGCTCCTCCACCGCGCTCGCGATCGAGATCTGCATCTGGCTGATCTTCTCGATCACCGCGCTCACCCGATCGATCGCCTCGACGGCGTCGGCGGTGTCACCCTGGATCGTCTCGATCTTGCGGCCGATGTCCTCGGTCGCCTGCCGGGTCTGTTGCGCGAGCTCCTTCACCTCGTTTGCCACGACGGCGAATCCTTTGCCGGCGTCGCCGGCGCGGGCCGCCTCGATCGTGGCGTTCAAGGCCAGGAGGTTCGTCTGCTCCGCGATCGAGGTGATGACTCGCACGACCTCGCCGATCTCCGAGCTGCTCCCCGTGAGCTTCGTGATCACGGTGTTCGTTCCACGCGCGACCTGCACGGCCTCCTCCGCCACGCGCGCCGCCCCGGCGGAGTTCTCCGCGATCTCCCGGATCGACGCGAGCAGCTCCTCGGTGGACGTCGCGACGTTGCTTGCGCCATCCGTGATCTGCGCGATCGAACTGGAGACGACGTCGAGGCGAGTCGAGGTCTCCTCCGCACGCTCGCTCAACTGAGTTCCACGAGCCGCGATTCGCTCGGACGTGTACGTCAGCGAGTGCGCCGCGCCACCGATTCGGACGAGCGATTCCTCGAACTCGGCAACCGAGCGATTGAGCGCGGTGCCCATTCGCCCGATTTCGTCGTTCCCTCGTACGACCATGCGCTGCGTGAGGTCGCCGTCGGCCAGGCGATCCAGGACTTCCATGGTTCGGGCGAGCGGTTCGGAGACGCATCGCCGGGTGACGAGGTAGATGACGGCGATGATGCCGGCGATGACTGCCGCCACGATGCCGCTGGTGCCGTCGAGGACGCCGAAGCCCGCCTCGGCGCGCGTGTAGAGCGGACAGATGACTTCGAGGACTCCGCGCACGTCTCCGAGCCGCCAATTCGACTTCGGGGTGTCGGGCCGCGTGTTGTGGCAGTCCACGCAGGCCTGCGCCGTGAGCCGATCCGCGATGGCGACGCGAACGACGTCATGCCCGTTCAACACCTCCGTCGAGACGAACGGCTCGTCGGGGTTGCTGGCCACCGAGTCCAGGGCCTGGCGCGCGAATCCGTCCAGGACGCGGTTCGCGCGGTTCGGAAACGGATGATCGCTGTAGAGCCGGAGCCGAATGTTCTGATCTTCCTTGCCGAAGAGCGCGCTCAGGTCGTGGATCATCGTGGCGGGGAGAGGAATCGCGTCCGCTCGCTCGGCGTGATCGAACGATACGTCGAGATCCGTTTCCTTCGCGACCTTGGCCACTACGTTCGCGGTGTAGTAGCTGCGCAGCGTCTTGAACTGTCCGAGGATCTTCGACGCCGTGAAGACGGTCTGTTCCGACGACACGTCCTGCGCTGACCGGCGAACGGAGGCGAAGAGCAGTACGAGCCCGCCGGCGAGCACGAGCACCGTCCAGAGCATCAGCTTGGTGCCGACGCCGAAGCTTGTCGTTGTCATGGTGCTCTCCGTGGGCCCCGCGTTCCGCTTCTCGGCGCGCCTTACCAGCGGAGGCGCACGGACCGTTCATCGACACGATGACCGCCCGAGCTTGAGCACGTGCATCCGACGCCCAGGCCCGCCCAGGCCCGCTTGGGTCCGCGCGATCCGGGCCGGGGCCCCCGCGAGCCCGGGGGGTGGTTCAACCCCCGATCTGGATCTTCGTGTCCGCGCGCGGAGAGATCGCGTCGACGAACGTAACGGTCCCGGGGTAGGTGACGAACTGCGCGCGGATCGTCTTTCCGAGCAGGGTCGGATCATTGGGCAGGCAGAAGCCGAGGGTGGCTTGCCCGACCGGGTTCAGCACGATCGGCAGGATGACGGGAACCGGCGTGAAGCCGAGCAGCAGGTTGCGGTCGTCGTTCGGGTCGACGGTCGAGAGCGGGAGGACGCCTTCGTCGAACCCGAGCAGGAGGAAGCCCGACTGATTCGGCGTCGGTCCGTTCATCTGATACGTGACGTCGCCGCCGGGTGCGACGGTCTTCGTTCCGGTCAAGACGGCGTCGTACGCGTCGTGCCGTGTCTCGAGGACGGTCGTGGTCGCGCCGGGGACGTCGAAGATGCCGAGGAGCATCTGGTTCGCGTTGTGGAACCACTGCTTGTGCAAGGACGTGCCCGCGAGGACGTAGGTCGGCGGGTTGGTCACGCCGGTGAAGCCGACCGTCGTGAAGCCGGTATCCGCCGTCGCGAGTCGCAGCGTGAACGGCGCGTTCGAATCGAAGTGCGCGGCGGGCGGCGTCGTGACGATCGCCTGTACGTTGGTGACGTCGAGGAGGTCGATCTCGTTCGCCGTCGTGCTGACCGCCGCGTGCAGGGTTCCGAATCCGCCCGTCGTTCGTCGGAAGATCTGCGACCAGTAGTAGCGTTTGTCGGCGAACGCGTTCACTTCGAAGTCGGCGGGATCGCGCAGGGCCGTGTGCGCTTGCAGAAAGTCGAGCGTGGTCTTCGCGTTCAAGAGCGTCCAGTCGTGCGGGTTCGGGAGGCCCGAGAACGTCGTCGACGTGACGTTTGCGCCCTTCGACACCAGGTAGTCGCGAAACTTGACGTTCTGACCGACGAGATAAGTCAAAGGATCGTCGCTGGAGTAGACGTGGTAGATCGGTACGTGGATCAGGTTGCGCGCCTGCGACACCGGCTCGACGAAGGGGGGTAGCTGCGTGCCGACGTAGTACTCGGTCATCGACTGCAGGTAGTTGAACAGGAACGGCGGCACCGGCGGTCCGGCGAAGACGTTGGGGTGCTGCATGATCATCTGGATCGCCGCGTTCTCCTGCGCGTACGAGTTGTTCAAGTCGTAGTTGCCGGCGTTCGTCGCGAGCGCGGCGATCATCGGACGGGCGGGGTCGAGGTTGCGCGCGGTGAAGGCAGCCATCGCGCCGCCGCCGGCGGACCAGCCGACGCCGTAGATGCGATCCTCGTCGACCTTGTAGTTGTCGACGACGTACTGGAGCGCGGCTTCGACGTTCTTCTGTGGCTTGGGCGCGCCGAACGCTTGGTCGTCGAGACCGGTGACGACGCAGACGAGCCAGCCGCGCAAGTTCGCCTCGTCCGGGATGTCGCTCATGCCGTTGAAGAACGATCCCGCCGATAGTCCCCAGCCGTTCCAGACGAAGACGAGCGGCACGTTCGGCCCCTGCGGGTCGTAGCCGCACGGCGTCATGACCTGGATGCGCTCGAAGAAGCCGGTGCCGGTGAGCGCCGCGGGAACATCGATCTGGATCACCGTGTAGGGGCAGCCGACGGCGTAGGTCTCGCCGGCCTCGCGGCGCGCTCGACCACGCTCTTCCGCCCGCGGGTCCTCGACGGAGATGCTCGATTGCGCATCGAGGTCTCCTACCGCGCTGGCGAGAACCACGATGGCGAACAGCAGCGATGACGACGAGGTGATGCGCACGACGGCTCTCCCGACGCGGAGGACGAACGAAGCGGGATGATCCTCAGACCCATTCGAGACCCGGAGGGTTCTCGAGCGAGGGATTCTAACATGGGGAGGACAGGTCGGGAGAGGGCGGCTTGGAACCGCAAGAATGGCGCGCCCGGCGGTGGAGACCGCAAGGTTGAACGTGGCGGTGCGTTCTGAATCGCTGGAACGTCAGGAGGCCCTTTGCTCCTTCTCCTTGAGGCCGAGCGTCTGCTGGCGCTTGTCCGGCGGGAGCTCGACTTCCGGGAACTCCTTCTCGAGGCCGGCGCGGCGGATGCAGGCGACCGCATCGGCGTAGGGGGGGCTGGACAGGGCCTTCTCCATGTAGGCCTTGCCACCGTCGAGCATCAGCAGGCTGCGCATGTAGTGCCGGCTGCGCTCGGCCCCGTACGAGGTGCCGTTCTCCAACCAGAAGATCAGCAGGTTGAGGTGGTTGGAGCGAGAGTCGAGGCGGAGGCGCTCCTTCAGCATCAGGGAGCGTTCGCACCAGAGGATCGCGGTCTTCAGATCGTCGCGACCGAGGCAGACGCCGGTGAGGTTGTTCATCGCATGCGCCTGCGTTTCGCGCTCGTACAGGTCGACGGCCGGACGTTCGATGACGGTGCGGAACAGGATCTCCGCGCCGTCGAGGTCGCCGCGGCGGTAGCGGATGTACCCGAGGAGGTTGGCGGCATCGAGTCCGTATCGGCCACCGATCGAGATGCTGCGCTTCAGCAGGGCCTCCGCGATCTCCGCCGACTTGCCGTTCTCGGTGACCGAGCGTTCGATCAGCTCGCGCAGCGGGACCGCGTCGCCGGTGCGGGAGTAGCGTCCCTCCATGTACTCGTCCAACGCCTCGAGCCGGTCGATCGCCTCCTCCGCCGCGTCGTTCACCGGGACCGGCGACAGGTCGAAGCTGAAGTCGTCGGTGCCGGCCTGTGGAGTCCCGCACAGCAGCGACTTCGCGAGACGGTAGAGGGAGACGTTGAGCCCATCGATCAGACGGTGGATCGGATCGTTCTGATCCGGAGAAGTCGTGATGAAGAACTCGGTGAGCCTCGAGAAACACGTGCCGCAATCGACCGCGTGTCGGGTGACGCTACCGAGGTCTCCGAGAGGGCGAAGGGCGCGAAGGATTCCGGTCAAGTCGCCGGTGAGCGATGGACACGAACCTTCGATGGCGACGCTGGGAGAGGACCTCAGGTGAGTCCTCGGCCGCCCTTGTGAGAACGTCATGACTACAGTACTCCTCCCGATTCTTCGTCATTCTCGAGGTCCAGCACCGCGCTCTCTGAATCCTGGGTGGCAAGTCTGACAATGAAGACGAGAGTCTCTCGATATCGCTGGAACAGCCGCTCGATGGACTCTTCGTCCATCTCGCTGGGCTCCTCTGCCCGATGAGCGACTTCGAGGCCGTGAAGCGTCGCGCGCACGACGCCGTACGGGCCTCGATCCGGGAAAAACCAGTTCCAAGTCCGCCGAAGATGATTGCGGAGTCCCGTACAGAACTCCTGGACCGCTTGTCGGTCGTGAAGAGCGAGCTCGCGGCAAATGCGGTTCCACCGCACGTACGCTTGATCGGTGCGCACGGCGCGGATCGGTGCCCAGAGACGCCGATAGTCCTCGGCATCGAACCCGGCGCGACCCTCCGCGCTGCTCTTGCTCGGGATCTGCGAGACGATCAAGCGCTGCTGCTGATCCGAGAGCGAGAGCGCGAAGAGGTCGACCGCCATCGACGCGACGTAGTCGACGTCGCTCTCGGCGGTCGGCATCGAGATCAACGATTGCGACGGCGCGCCGTCGAGCTGGGCGCGAAGCCGTTCGTCGTGACGCGCCCGGACGAGCCGGAATCGAGCGAGGTGGATGTCGGCCAGGCGAAATCGCCGGCCCTGACACAACCGCTCGCGTCCCGTCTCGAGCGTCTCGAGCAGGTTCGCACGCATCTCGCCCCACACCTGCGGGTGCGCCATCTCGAGTTCGATCGCGGTGACGGGATCGCTCAGATTCGCGATGAACTGCTCGCCGAGGGCGAACAGCCACGTCGAGAGGAAGTCGACGATCCGACGGCTTCTGTAGCGGGCACGGGCCGCCGCCTCTGCCACCCGATCCACGACCTCCGAGACCGAGTACGGAGGGGTCTGACGGGCTCTGAGTTGGACGATGAACTCCGCGGCCTTCTCACGACGCCCATCGGGGCCGCCGTCATCACGCGCGACGTTCGCGATCTCCTCGACCAGCTCCGCCAGAGCTCGCCGAGCCTGCTCTAGGAGTGATGTCGGGTCACTGGACCGAACCAGCTCTCGCATCATCCGAACCCCGATCTGGCGCGTGCCCGAACGGAGTTCGGACAGGTTCTCAATGTCCACTGCCCTGAACGGGTGTTGACTGATCATGGATGCTCGTGAGTAGTGACGTGCCGGAGATGTTGCTTAGGTTGAGGATGTTGACGATGTCGCTGATCCACGGGATCGAGGGCACGCCAACGTTGAATGGCTTGTGAGGGGTCGGCGTCGTTCCGTCGTCCGAGCCATCGTCCGAGGTCGAGGCCCAGATCTCGGAGTCTTCGTCCTCTTCTCCTTCCGCGTCTTCCGGTTCGACCCCGTTCTCTTCGGAGGACGGACCGCTGGCGGTCTGCACGAGGCCGTAGGTCGCGAGGCCGGCGACGTCCAGCTCGACCGGAGCGGGCGGCGGCTCGCTCGGGAGCCCCTGGATCGGGAGCGGATCGGAAAGCCAGGCCTCGTCGGTCAAGGGATCGTAGAGCACGATCCAGAGGTGCATCTCGGATTGGGCGATCTGCTCCACCGTGATCGTGTCGGGGACGGTGCCCTCGAATCCGGTCGCGCCCGACATCGGGTCGACGGGAAGCGGAAAGACGAGCGCCCCCGAGAGGTCGGGGACGGACGCAGGACTCTCAGGGATCTCGACGGCGCCGTTGGTGATCAGCACGGCGGTATGGAGGTGAGTCGGTACCTGATACGCCAACGCGAATCGGGAGCCGGGTCCTGCCGGGCTCAGGTACTGGAACTCGATCTGCGACAGGTCCTGAGCGCGGACCGTGGGCGGTCCCGCCAGGAACAGCGCAAGCGGCGCCGCTGCCAGCCAGCGCTTTCGACGGCTCCAATTCCGTCGGCGTCGCGGGCCATGCTTGGAACGCGCGGGAGTATGCACGTCGATTCCTCCGATGTGGGCCGCAGCCCGTCGGGTCAAACATGAGGTTCGTCAAACACACGGATGCGGAGCAGAGTGACGACGTTCCGAGTCATTGGTACCGCGTCATCTCATTCCCTGCGGGTTTTCCTCATCGGACGGTTTTAAGCACTGTTCCCCGAATTCCACATTTTTTCCCCAGAAACTCCACGAAGTCATGAGACTCCGTGGGTGGTGTGACGTCTCGAATTTGTATTTCTTGGCCGTACTTGTCACGCACTCCAGAGGACGGTAACCGTCAGTCATGTCCGAGTTCTTGGATGTCGCCCTCCATGTTCCCGTGGACCAGTTGTTCACGTATTCGGTGCCGAAGGAGCTCCGCGGGCGCCTCGTGCCCGGAATGCGGGTGCTGGTGCCGTTTCAGTCACGGCGGGTGGGGGGCACGTGCGTCGCGGTTCGCGCGGAAGCCCCGATGTTCTCGGTTCGGCCGATCCTCGCGATTCTCGAGCCGGAGACGCTGTTCTCGACTCGGATGCTGCGCCTCGCGCGTTGGATCTCCCGTCGCTATGGCGCATCGATCGGCGAATCTTTGGACGCCGCCCTCCCTTTCGCCATTCGCCGCGGCGGGGGATTGAAGCGGATCGCCACGGCTTCCCTGGCTCTTCCCCGGACAAGCATCGAGCGCACTGTCGAGGAATTGGAAAAAAAATACCCGAAGCAGGCCCGGACATTGCGGATTCTCGCCGAGGCGGAGGGGGCGCTCGAGGTTCGTGAGCTCATCCGTCGCGCCAAGGTCTCCGAATCTCCAGTGCGCACATTGGCGCGCCACGGCGTCCTCCGCGTCGAGAACGTAGTCCAAGAACGAGACCCATTCATGGGAGTGGTCGTGACGCCGGATGAGAAGAAGACGCTCACGCTGGCGCAGGCGGAGTGCGTGAGACGATTGGATGAGGCCATCACGGCACGGCGCGCTCTCTCCTTCCTTCTTCTTGGAGTGACCGGAAGCGGAAAAACCGAGGTCTACCTCCAGGCGCTCGCGACCGCAGTCGAGCAGGGAAGGCAGGGGATCGTGCTCGTGCCGGAGATCGCGTTGACTCCACAGACGGTCTCGCGCTTTCGAGCGCGCTTCCGGCGCGTGGCGGTGCTCCATTCCAATTTGACCGATGCCGACCGGCACGCCCAGTGGAAGATGATCCAACGCGGCGAAGCGGACATCGTCGTGGGCGCACGCTCCGCCGTGTTCGCTCCGACTCCGGCGCTGGGAGTGATCATCATCGATGAAGAGCACGAGACGACGTTCAAGCAACAGAACGCGCCTCGCTATGACGCGCGGGAAGTCGCGCGCGCGCGGGCTCGCTTCGAGGGAGCGGTGGTCGTGCTCGGCTCGGCGACTCCGGCGCTCGAGACCTATTACCGCGCCCAAAGGGGCCGCATCGCGATGCTCCGGCTGCCCGAGCGCGTCGGCGGGGGCGTCTTCCCGGAGAGTCTGATCGCCGACCTGACGCAGACCGTCTCGCTGCCGGGCCGGCCGCGGTTCGTCTCCGATCGCCTTCGCGCGGCGATGATCGAGCGCGTCGCGCGCGGCGAGCAGGTGATCTTGTTCCTCAATCGCCGCGGCTACGCGACGGCCGCCATCTGCCGCGGGTGCGGCGCTTCGATCTCGTGCCCGAACTGCGACATCGTCCTCGTGTACCACCGGCGCGTCGGGCGGATCCTCTGCCACTACTGCGGTCACGAGCAGAGGCTCCCGCCTCACTGTGTGCAATGCTCCGGCGTGTTTCGGCTGTCCGGGTTCGGGACCGAGCGCATCGAAGACGAGGTCCGAGCCTTTCTTCCCGAGGCTCGCGTGGCCCGCATGGACTCCGACACGATGCGCGGCCGCGGGGCGCATGAAGTCGTGCTCTCCGCGTTTCGGGACGGAAAGATCGACGTGCTGGTCGGCACGCAGATGATCGCGAAGGGACTCGACATGCCGAACGTCACCCTGGTCGGAGTGGTCGCGGCCGACACGACGTTGAACCTGCCCGACTACCGCGCCGCCGAGCGGACGTTCGGGCTTCTCGCGCAGGTCTCGGGGCGGACGGGACGGAGCGGCAAGGGAGGGCTCGTCATCGTGCAGACGTACAAACCCGAAAGCTACGCGATCCGGCTCGCGCTGCAGCACGACTACGATCGTTTCGCGGAGATCGAGCTCAGGGCCCGGCGCGTCGACTGCTATCCACCGTACGGCCATCTGGCCCGAATCGTCTGCCAGGGTCCGGAGGAAGAGGGCGCGCGCGCCGCCGCGGAGTCGATGCGCGACCACCTGTCGGAATGGGTCGCCGACGACACCACGGAGATCCTCGGCCCGGCACCGGCCCCGATCGCGATGATCAACAACCAGCATCGATTCCACATCATCGTCAAGAGCCGGAGGCGCTCCGGCATCCGTCAGCTTGTCCGAGTCGTCCGTGGTCTCCCGCGTCCGAAGGGTCGTGTGCGGTTCCTGCTCGACGTCGACCCGCTCGCGATGCTGTGACGAGCGCGGACCGGAGGAGGATCGTTCGAGTTTTTCGGAGAGAGCCGGCCGCGCCGGCTCCGTCTTAGGAGTGAATCCGAGTCTTCGCGTGAGCACCGGGACCGAGGAAGCTCGGCGGCGAGAAGCGAGGGCGGATCCAGCACGAAGGAACCCAATGATGGCGGCGCGAAAAGGACAGCGAGTTTGGACACGAGATACGGTCGCCTTCGGATCGATCCCGACCGCGATGGGGGTCTTCCACGTGGTCGTCGGGCCGCAGGGGGTCGTGCGGATCGAGCTGCCGGGCCGTCGACTCATGTCGCCGGCCCGTATCCCCGTGCGGGGCCACGAGGATCGGCCGGTGGAAGAGGGCGGTCCTCGCATCGATGCCGTCGCCGCTCAGCTCACGCAGTACCTCGGGAATCGCCGGCACACGTTCGACCTGCCGCTCGATCTGCGCGGGACTCCGTTCGACCTGAGCGTGTGGCACGAGGTGGGACGAATCCCGTTCGGTCAGGTCATCACGTACGCGGAGATCGCGGAGAAGGTGGGCCGGCCCGGGGCGTTCCGCGCGGTCGGGGCCGCCAACGGCCGCAATCCGATCCCGATCGTCATCCCCTGCCACCGCGTCATTGGTAGCGGCGGACGGCTGACCGGGTACGGCGGCGGGCTGTCTCTCAAGGCGCGCCTCCTCCGTCACGAGGGTCGAATCCTCTCGACGAACCGCGCTGATGCGTCGACTCGCGTGGTGGACGAGGAACGCGCTTGATCGGACGGCGGATTCCGCCCCAGACGCGACGCGTGCGACGCCCAGTCAGTCGTCGATCTCGGCCTCGGCATCCGCGCCCCACTCGGTGGTAGCGGAGGGTCGATAGAAGAGGGTTCCGGCCCCGGCTTCCAGATTGAACAATCGTCCGCTGAGGCCCAGAACGCCCACGTTGAGCCCGAGCACCGGCCAGATGTCGATCGCGGCGATCTCGCCGGTGTGTTTGCCGCCGCGGAACAGGTGGGCGGAGACGATCGAGCCTTCGTAATCGGGAATCTCGCCGATCGTGGCGAACGCATTGCCCCAGCCCTTCATCTGGAACTCCGGTGGCTCGGCGTCGCTTCCGATGCGAAACGAGATGCAGCCGGTACCAAGGGCGAGGGCCAAGACGGCGGGGACGAGTGAAAGTCGGCGCATGGGTTGGATCTCCAGTCGGTTCGACAGGTAATCAGCACGTGTCATGCCAACCGGGCCGGTCATACCGTTCCGCTCGACTGCTTTCCACTCGAGCCCCGCTCAGAGGAGCGAAAGGGTCGCCGGATAACGCCACAGCTTTCCGTCGTATGCCTTCACGGCGGCGATCACGGGGAACGCAATGTTCGCCAGCCACAGACCACCCCAGAGAATGATGGCAGCCGGGATCCCGATGATCGTGAACCAGAGGATCGTGGCGCCGACGGTGTAAAGGAAAGCGCTGATCATCCAGTTCGCCGCGGCGCGGCCGTGCGCGTCGATCTCGGGCAGCTCGTCCCGCTTCACGAGCCAGATCACGATCGGAACGACGAACCCAGCGAACGGGATCAGGTTGCTGCTCAGCATGCTCGCATGGAGGATCGCGGCCCACAACCGGGCTTCGCGCTCGTGCGTCACGTCGGGGCTTGGATCCATGCCTCTCCTCCGGTCAAGGGCGAGCCGAGCCGTACGGTACGCGGCGTCTCTGCGGATTCAACCTCCCGGGGAGGCGCAGTTCCGCGCTGGACCCTGGACGAACCGGCTCGCTCCAAGTAAGACAGTATTATGTCGAGCGACGATATTATGTCGCACATGAATCGAGCCGCGACCGATGAGCTGATCTACTCCTCGCTCGGGGCGTACGGCAGCCGCCGGGGTGGCGAGCTTCCCGGCGCCTGGTTCGTGTCCGCGTTCGACTCGATCGGACGCTCACGAGCTTCCGTGCGCCAGGCGCTCTTCCGCATGAGCCGCAACCGCGAGCTGACCTGCCGGCGCGCAGGCCGCGACAACCTCTATCGCCTGACTCCGCTCGCCGAGGCCGCGATGAACGCGGGCACGCAGAAGATCTTCGGCGAACCGCCGGGGGAGTGGGACGGGCGCTGGACCCTCTGCCGCTACCGTTTCTCGGACGCCGATCGTGTGCTGCGCGACCGCGTGCGGCTGCTGCTCGAGACGGAAGGATTCGCGTCGCTCGGGCCGGGCCTCTACATCCATCCGCGCGACCGCGTCAGCCCCATCGCCGCCGCGATCATCGATGCGGGCGCCGCCGCCGACCACGAGGTTCAGCTCTTTCGCGCCGACCTCGTGTCCGGCGACACGACCGAGGCGCTCGTCCGAAGGCTTTGGGACCTCGAGGGTCTCGCTCAGCGTTATCACGAGCTTCTCTCCTTCGTACGTCCACTCGCGGAACGGGCCCCCTCGGACTGGACTCCGGTCGGGGCGTTCGCGGCGCGGTTCGGCCTGGTGATGGCGTACCTCCAGATCGCGTGGGACGACCCCGATCTTCCGATGACGCTTCTTCCGCGGGATTGGGCCGGCCACGCGGCGCGGCGAGAGACCGCGGATCTGTACCGGGTACTTCTGCCCGGCACGTTGGAACATGGCGATCGTTGCTGGCCGAAAGGCCGTACGTCCTGGCCCTGGAAGGAGAGACCCGATGCAACTTGAACTCTTCGCAATCCTCCTCGCGGGCGCGCTTGCGTCGGACCCACCTGATCTCGTCGTGCGCGGCGGCCGCCTGTTCGACGTCGACGTCGGAACGGCGCGGGAGTATGGCCAGCTCTGGATCCGGGCGGGCCGCATCATCGGCGAGGAGCCCGCCGAGACCGAGGTGCCCGCGGCGGCGCGCGTCGTCGACGCGGACGGTGGAACGCTGCTGCCCGGGCTGTTCGATCTGCACACCCACGTCGCCGTGCCCGGCTCGAGCATGACGGCGATGATCCTGCTCGACCCGGCCACGAACCTGGCGTCGCACCTCTACTGCGGAGTGACGAACGTGGTCGACCTCCACGGGGACGAGGGGACGATCTTCGATCTACGGCAGCGCTCGCGGTCGTCCCCGGAGATGGCGCGCCTCTATTCGGCGGGCGGCGCGTTCACGGTGCCGGGTGGGCATTGCACTCAGTTCGGGATTCCGGCGAACACGGTCACGTCGGTCACGGAGGTCGACGTGCGGTTCGATCGCTTCCTTGCCAAGGAGCCGGACGTCGTCAAGGCCGCCGTCGAGCCCGGCGGATGGGGATCGATCCCGACCATGCCGACGCTCGACGAGACGCTGTTCGCGGCGATTGCGCGCCGCGCCGACGAGGCGGGCTTGCCGTTCTTTTCGCACGTATGGACAAGCGGCGATGCCCTGATGGCGGCGACGCACGGGGCAGACGCGCTCGTCCACGGCGTCTTCGTCGGCGCCGTCGACGACGCGCTCGCCGACGTGATGCGTCGGAACGGCGTCGCGTACGTGCCGACGTTGGCCGTCGTCCTCGGGCCGCGACGCGTCTTCGATGGCGACGCACCGTACGGCGACGACCTTGCGAAGGGCGCGCTTCCGCCCGAAGTCTTCGAGTCGGTCACGGATGAGGACGCCGATAGCTGGGCGACGCAGTCCGAGTTCGGCGGCGGGGAGTCGGAGTGGCTCGGGAACCTGAAGCGACTGTTCGACGCCGGCGTGACGATCGGCACCGGCACCGACGCGGGAAACCCGGTGACCCCGCACGGACCGTCGCTCCACGTCGAGCTGCAGCTCCTCGTCGACGCCGGTCTCTCGCCGGTCGACGCGCTGCGCGCGGCGACGTCGAACGCGGCGCGGATCCTCGGGGTGGGCGACGAGTTCGGCTCGCTCGCGGCAGGTTGCGTGGCGGACGTGGTGATCGTCGACGGCGACCCGACGCGGGACATCGGCGCGACGCGCCGCGTGCGCGAAGTGATCAAGTCCGGCGTCGTCATCGATCGAGCGAAGCTCGCCAAGAAGATCCAGGACCCGAGCCTCGACGTGAAGCGTCTCGTGGTCGGGCGCGACGTCGAGGCGACCATCGACGACTTCGACGACGACGACCTCGAGACCGGTTGGGGCGGCACATGGTCCATCTTCACGGACAGCGTGATGGGCGGGAAGTCGACCGGCGAGATGGCGGTGGGTGGCGACGCGTTGGAGCTTTCCGGCGACGTACGAGAAGGGTCGCGCTTCGGCGCTTGGTCCGGCGCGACGGTCTACTGGCACTCGGGCCGCCTCACGCACGTCGACGCGACCGGGTTCGACGGGATCGTGCTCCGGGTACGCGGCACCGCCCGTCCGTACACCCTGACCGTTCATCGAGCCGCGGTGAAGGACTTCAACTTCTTCACCACGCCGGTCGCCGTGACGTCGGAGTGGAGCGACGTACACGTTCCCTTCGCGACGTTCCGGCAGATCGGGTATGGCAAGCCGGTTCCGTGGGCGGCCGACGACCTGACCGGTTTGACGATCGACGCGCGCAACAACCCGTTCGGCAAGTCGACGTTCGGGCCGTTCGAGCTCGAGATCGATCGGATCGGCGTGTACCGAGACCGCGACCCGCGCTGAAAGTGGACCGACGCGGGTCGGGCCGGCATACTCGTGCGCCTTCGCCGGGCGCGGCGGGTCGAAGGCCGTCTTCGGCTCGGCGGGCCGGCGGTCCGGCGCCGGCGGCCGGTGGCTCGGAGGTCCCCGCATGAAACCGACTCTTCCGCTCGCCGTCGTCGTCGGGCTGGCCTGTGCGTTCTCGGCCTGCCGAGAGTCCGCCGATCATGGTCGCTTGCGGATCGCGGTGATCCCGAAGGGGACGACGCACGAGTTCTGGAAGTCGATCCACGCCGGCGCGAACAAGGCCGGCCGGGAGCTCGGCGTCGAAATCATCTGGAAAGGTCCCGCCCGCGAGGATGATCGCGACGACCAGATCAAGGTCGTCGAGAACTTCATCGCTCGCGGCGTCGACGGCATCGTCGTCGCGCCGCTCGACGACAAGGCGCTCGTGCGGCCGCTCGAGGATGCGACCAAGCAGGGGATCCCGGTCGTCGTCGCGGACTCCGGCGTCGAGTGGAAGCACTACGTCAGCTTCGTCGCCACCGACAACCACCGCGGGGGCCAGCTCGCGGCCGAGCGGCTCGGGGCCTGCCTCGGCGGCAAGGGCAAGGTGATCATGATGCGCTACCAGGAGGGTTCGGCGAGCACGATGGAGCGCGAGGCGGGGTTCCTGGAGACTCTCCGACTTACGTTCCCCGCGATCCAGGTGGTCTCGAGCAACCAGTACGGCGGCGCCACCGTCGAGTCGTCGTACCAGACCGCCGAGACCCTTCTGGTCTCCCACGCGGAGCTCGACGGCATCTTCTGTCCGAACGAATCGACCACGTTCGGCATGCTGCGCGCCCTCCAGGACGGAGGCCGCGCGGGCAAAGTCTCCTTCGTCGGATTCGACGCCAGCGAGAAGCTGGTCCAGGGGCTGAAGAGCGGCGAGATCCACGGACTCGTGCTGCAGGACCCGTTCAAGATGGGCGAGCTCGGCGTGAGGACGATCGTGTCGCACATCCAGGGAGACGTAGTCGAGAAGCGGATCGATACCGGCGCGTTCTTGGTGACCCCCGACAACGTCGATGACGAAGCGATGAAGCGTCTCCACTCGCCGGATCTGTCGCTCTGGCTCGACGAATGACTCCCGGTCGTCCGCTCCTTCGGATGACCGCCGTCATGAAGTCGTTCGGCGCGGTCCGCGCGTTGAAGGGCGTCGACCTCGTGGTTCGGAGCGGCGAGGTGCACGCCCTCATCGGTGAGAACGGCGCGGGGAAGAGCACGCTGATGAAGGTCCTATCCGGCGCGCACGCGCCGGACGCCGGGGAGATGGTGCTCGACGGGCGCAAGTACCGGCCGGACGGCCCCATCGACGCGCGTCGCCTTGGCATCGCGATGATCTATCAGGAGCTGAACCTCGCGCCGCACCTGACCGTCGCGGAGAACGTGATGCTCGGGCGCGAGCGGTCGCGCATCGGCTGGCTCCGGCGCCGGGCGATGCGCCGCGTGGTCGCAGCCGCGCTCGAACGGCTCTCTCATCCCGACATCCATCCCGACGCACGCGTCGCGAACCTCTCGCCCGGCGCCCGCCAGATGGTCGAAATCGCCCGCGCCCTGGTCGGCGACGCCCGGCTCATCGTCATGGACGAGCCGACCAGCTCGCTCTCGCACGAGGACGCCGAGAAGCTGTTCGCGGTGATCGGTCGGCTGCGCGCGCGAGGCATCGCGACGGTCTACATCAGCCACTTCCTCGAGGAGGTGAACCGAGTGGCGACGCGCTACACCGTGCTGCGAGACGGCGTGAGCGTGGGGACGGGCGACGTCGCGGAGACCACGAACCAACGGATCATCGAGATGATGGTCGGCCGGCGGTTGGACGAGATCTTCCCCACGATCGCGCACGAACCCGGCGACGTCGCGATGCGGGTGACGGGGCTGCGGGGTCGGCGACGGCTCCGTCACGCGACGTTCGAGCTCCGGCGAGGAGAGATCCTCGGCATCGCAGGACTCGTCGGGGCGGGCCGGACCGAGCTCCTCCGCGCGTTGTTCGGACTCGATCCGATCGCGGCCGGCGAGGTCACGATCGGTGGCCGACCCTCGGTCGGCGCGACGCCGAAGAGACGCCTGCAGGACGGAGTGGGGCTCCTCTCCGAGGATCGCAAGGAAGAGGGACTCTTCCTCGACCTGCCGATCCGCGTGAACGTGACGCTGTCTCGCCTCGCGCCGCTCTCGCGCGGCGGGTGGATTCGACGCGAGCGGCAGACGGAGGCGACGAACCGATGGATCGATCGACTCGGCATCCGTTGCGTATCACCGTCGCAGCGGGTCGGCGAGCTATCGGGCGGCAATCAACAGAAGGTGGCGATCGCGAGGCTGCTGCACCACGGAGTCGACGTGCTCCTGCTCGACGAACCGACGCGCGGCATCGACGTCGCGAGCAAGGTCGACGTCTACCGGTGGATCGGCGAGCTTGCCGCGGCGGGAAAAGCGATCGTCTTCGTCAGCTCGTACGTCCCGGAGCTCCTCGGCGTCTGCGACCGGATCGCGGTAATGCATCGGGGCGAGCTCTTGACGCCGCGGGCCGCGTCGGACTGGACAGAACGTGAGATCCTGGACGTGGCGACGCAGGGGGCCGGCGCATGAACGGCGAGAGAGGCGGCGGGACGCGAGGTCCGCGGTCGGCGAAGCGGCTGTTTACCTTGCTCGGTCCGTTCCTGGGGTTGGTCGTCGTCTTCGCTCTGTTCGCGGTGATCGACGAGAGCTTCGTGTCGTCGATCAATCAGAAGACGGTCGCGACCCAGACGGTCATCGTGGCGCTCGGCGCGATCGGCATGACGTTCGTCATCGTCGGCGGCGGCATCGATCTCTCCGTCGGTTCCGTGATCGCTCTGGCGTCCGTGGTGACCGCGCTCGTGGTGAAGAACGGCGGCGACCCTGGCGTGGCGGCGTGCGCCGGAGTGCTCGTCGGCGCGGCGTGCGGACTCGTGAACGGCGTGCTGATCACGACGCTCAGAATCGTGCCGTTCATCGTCACCCTGGGGATGCTCGGGATCGCGCGCGGATTCGCCAAGTACCTCGCGGCCGAGCAGAAGATCGACGCGCCGCGAACCTGGCTCGACTCGATCATGGAGAAGTCGCCGGAGCCGTCCTGGCTGGTGGTCGCTCCCGGCGTCTGGATCGTGGTCGGACTCGCGGTCCTGATGGGACTGGTGCTTCGCGGCACCGTGCTCGGCGTTCACACGTTCGCGATCGGTTCGAACGAGGACGCCGCGCGCCTGTGCGGGGTCCCGGTCGTGCGGACCAAGATCACCATGTACGTGCTCTGCGGCCTCTTCGCGGGGTTGGCCGGCGTGATGCAGTTCGGCCGGCTCACGGTCGGAGACCCGACGACCGCGATCGGCAAGGAGCTCGACATCATCGCGGCGGTCGTCATCGGCGGCGGCAGCCTTGCCGGTGGAGAGGGGAGCATCCTCGGTGCGCTCATCGGCGCGTTTCTGATGTCGTACCTTGCGAACGGGTGCGGTCTGACCGGCGTGCCGAACTACGTCCAAGAGATCATCATCGGAGCGATCATCGTGGTCGCGGTCGCGATCGACCGGCTGCGACATCGCGGCGCGGGGTGACCGAGGCCTGCAAGATTCCGCTTTTCGTCCGAGACCCGGGCGCGCGCTTCCCGGCTCCTCCTTGGCGATCGGAATCACCAAGAGCACGATGAAAGGCTCCTTCCATGTCGACGCGCAAAATGACCACCGTCTCGGCGGCCCTGCTGTCCGTTTCCTCCCTCTGCTTCGCGCAATCGATGACGATCCATCGGTTCACCGGCGACGACGTCGGCGACGAGTTCGGCGCGGCGCTGAACGTCGCCGGCGACGTCGACCGTGACGGGTTCGTCGACGTCCTCGTCGGCGCTCCCCGCGACGACGACCAAGGCACCAGCTCCGGGAGCGTTTCGCTGCTCTCCGGAAAGACCGGGGGGTTGTTGTTCAAGTGGACCGGTCACTCGGCGGACGACCGCTTCGGCTACGCGGTGGCCGGCGCCGGCGACGTCGACGGGGACGGCTGGCTCGACGTCATCGTCGGCGCCCCGTTCGACGACACGATCCCCGGGCACTACGGCGTCGCTCGCGTCTTCTCCGGCCAGACCGGCGCCGTGATTTGGACGCTGACCGGCATCGGCATCCCGAGCAGCTTCGGGTACGCGGTGGACGCAGCGGGCGACGTCGACCAGGACGGGCGCGCGGACCTCCTCATCGCGGCGCCGTTCGAATCGAGCCCCGCGTACCAGGGCGGAGTCGTCCGAGTCATCTCGGGAGCGACCGGCGCGGCGCTCTTGTCGTTCCACGGCGACGCCACTCTCGACCAGTTCGGCGCCGCCGCCGCGAACGCCGGGGACGTGAACAACGACGGTCGCGACGACTTTATCGTCGGAGCGCCCGCCGCGGACGGACCCATGGGAGTGAACACAGGTTTGGTCCGCGTCTTCTCCGGAGCCGATGGCGCCGTCCTCCACTCGTGGATGGGAACGCTGACCGATTGGAACGTCGGCGTCTCGGTGGACGGCGTCGGCGACGTGAACGGCGACGGCTACGGCGACGTCGTGGTCGGCGACCTCGCCGGCAACAGCTTCGGGCCCGAGTTCGGGCACGCGCGCGTCTACTCCGGTCTCGACGGCTCCGTGCTGTTGTCGTTCCACGGGACCGGCGGCGGCGACTTCTTCGGGTACCGCGTGGCGGGGGCCGGGGACGCGAACGGCGACGGCACGCCCGACGTTCTCGTCGGCGCGTTCGGTGACGACGACCACGGCAGCGCCTCGGGCAGCGCGTGGCTCTTCTCCGGTGCCGATGGCTCGGTGTTGTTCTCCACCTACGGCGAGACCTCGGGGAGCTGCTTCGGCAACGCTCTCGCGTCCGGTGACGTGAACGGCGACGGCTTCTCGGACGTCTTGGTCGGCGCCGCGACTCCGTACCTCAACAACACCCACGCCGGCACGGTCCGCGCCTACTCGGGAAGCTGCTTCGGCGGCCTCACGCTCGTCGGCTCCGGCGTCGCCGGCTCGGGCGGGTTCGTTCCCGAACTCGTTGCCGAGGGCTGCCCGGCCGGAACGTTCGGCCTCACGCTTCGCGTTCAGAACGGCCTTGGCGGCGCCTACGGACTCCTGTTGTTCAGCGCGGCTCCCGCGATGACCCCGGCGTTCGGCGGAACCGTGTACGTCGGCTCACCGCTCCAAACGGTCTCCATCCACCTCGGCCCGACGTTCAACCAGCCCGGCGAAGGCAAGGTCGCGCTGCCGTTCGTGGTGCCGGACCTTCCCGCGCTGACCGGAGCGTCGATCCACCTCCAGGCGCTCCTCGGCGATCCGGGAGCGTCGGCCGGCGTGTCGATGACGAACGGACTCCACATCCTGTTCGGATGACCGCGCCCAGCGCAGTGGCCAGATCGCGCTCACGAGCGGTCGTGGCGGTCCGACCCGGAGGATGGAAACCTCCGAGCCGTCAGACCGTCACGACCCGCTCGATGGGCGCGCCTTCCATCCCGGGGGCCAGTCGGCGCGGTACGCGACTCATCGCGTTGTCGGGGTCGAGCACGCGGGAGCGGGCCACGGGCTCGGCCGGCCGGACACCCGCGAATCGTTCCGTGTCGCGATCGAACTCGACGACGATGTACGCGTCGCGCTCGAGCGTGAAGTCGAAGATATCTCGCGGAGGAGAACCGGCTCGCGATACAGGATCTCTTGGTACCCAGGCCATCGTCCGAGGTCGACCTGTTCGTGGGCCACGGTCTGCGGCGTGCTGACGAACTGCACCACCCCCATCAACGGCATCTCGGCCGCGACCTTCGTGGACTCCCAGCGCCCGTTGGCGATCAGGCTGTTGTTGAGCGACGCGTACAGGTTGGAGAGGACGAGGGCGAGCGCGATCTCGAGGACGAGAACGACGACGATGACGACTCGGGATGGCCGCGACGAATTCATGCGCGCGCTCAGTCGCCGCCCAGGTAGCCGATGCCTCGCATCGCCTCCAGCTCGGCGGGGTCGAGCTCGGTGACTTCGGCTCCCTCGATCCCGAGCTGCGAGCGCAGCCTCGCCCAGTTCTCCGCCGCCTGAACACGCGCCTTGCGCAGCCGCGCGATCTCCGAGTGACCGCTCTCGATCAGGTCGCGCTTCTCGCCGGGGTCGTTCTCGAGGTCGAAGAACGCCGATGAATGCGGTTGACGCGCCCAGCGCGGCAGCTCGTCCTGCGGGACCTGCGCCTCGAGCAGCTTGAAGAACCGCGTCCGCGTGGCAAGCACGACCGGCTCGACGCGCTCGCCGCAGTACATTGCCGAGAACACCGGCTGCTCGCGCAGCGGCGCCATGCCGGTGAGCGAATCGGCGAATGACGTCCCCTCGGTCGGAACGGGAGGCGTCACGCCGACCAACTCGAGCAACGTCGGCATCAACCGGCTCGAACCGACCACCTCCTCGACCTCCGGATCGCCGCGCTCGCCTCCGGGCAGCTTGATCAGCAGGGGCACGCGCACGACTTCGTCCCAGAGATGCTTGTGAACGGTGGCGTGTGGGTGCTCGAGGAACGCTTCGCCGTGGTCCGACGTCACCACGACGATCGCGCGGTCCCAAATCCCCCTTCGCTTGAGCAGATCGACCAGCGTACCGAGGTCGGCGTCCGTCGCCTCGACCCCCGCCCGGTAGAGGCTCTTGATGAACGCCACGTCTTCCGGGGCCGTTCGCTCGTTGATGTCGAGCTGCTGCATCAGCTCGTACACTCGATCCCCCTGGTTAATCGGGACCCCCGCCAGCTCGCGCGTCGGCGCGGCGAAGACCCCGTCGTAGCCCGCGAGCAGCTCCGCGAGCCGGTCCGGTTCGGCCCGGTAGGGGCGGTGCGCGCGATACGTGTGCGCGAACAGGAAGAACGGTTCATCGCCGACCGCATCCAGGAACTGCTCGATACGACTCGTCTTCCCCGCCAGGTGCGAGAAGTCGTGCTTGTAGACCTCGAATCCGCGCGCGAAGCCCCGCTTCGGTATCAGCTGGACGCCATCGGTGAAACCGCCGGTCCGGTAACCCGCCGCTCGCAGGATCTCCGCGATCGTCGGGATCTCCTTGGGCAACGCGAAGCTCCCGCTCCCGTCGACGCCGGGCGCGACGCCGTGGACCATCGGCGAGAATCCCGTCAAGATCGTGGCGTGGGACGGAGCCGTATGATGAGAGACGGCGATCGCGTTCTTGAAGCGCACGGACTCTTCGCCCAGTGCGGCCAAGACCGGGGTTCGTTTCTGGTCCGCACCGAACCCGGCCACCTCGTCCATGCGTACCGTGTCCAGCGACACGAGCACGATCGGCGCCCGTGGAAACGATGCTTTCGGTGTCCGTGAGCAGCCGGCCACCATCAGCGCGACGATCGCGACGCCGGCGCTGACCGTGTTCATCGGGTTTCGCTTGGCCCAAGAGTCCACGCGCGACCCCACCCGGATGACCAGGCTCGAGCCCACTTCGTTCGGCATGGAAAGCGATCTGCTCACGGATGGGTCGAACACAGTGAGGACGACGCGCAAAGGCGACAACCCGTCGAGTCTACTGGCTGACCGCCGCGGCTCGGCCCCCCAAATCCGCCGACGGATCCAGCCCTGGGCTAGCCGCCCGTCCTATCGTCGTGCTGCCGCTGGAGCGCCACGACACGCGGGTCGTCGTCCGAGACGATGTCGACGCGCACGGCGCGGCTCGAACTGCTGCGCTTCGATCCAGCGCCGGGACCCCGGATCGGCCGCGGCGAACGCCGCCGTCCGAACGCGGTCGTGGATCGCGGACACCCATCGCCGCACCCACGGAACGTGAGACCGATTGAACGTCGACAAACTGATCCAGAGGCAGACCATGCAAGCTCGGGCCACGACCCTGACGACACTCTTCATCCTGCTCGCCTTTCCCCCATCGCCGACGCGGACTGGAAGCTGAAGCCGGGGAAGACGGTGGCCGTGACCGTCCCCTCCGGCGGAGCGGCGGCGGGGCCGCACTTCAGCCGTTGGCCGGAGCTCTCGAGCACCGGGCGCTACGTCTGCTTCATGACCGACGTACCCGAGCTGATCGGCGCCGACCTCAACGGGATCCGGCAGATCGTGGTGCTCGACCGGAAGCTCGAGACCACGCACCTCGTGACCGAGACGAAGCGCGGTGAGCCGACGACCGAGTACCCGGGTTTCCCCGCGTGGCTGTCACAGGACGGTCGCTACGTCGTGTTCTTCACGGACGCGACGAACCTCGTCGACGGGATCGACGTGATCGACGACAACGCCGGCTACGACGTGTTCCGACACGACGTCGAGACGGGCGTCACGATCCGGGTCTCGCAAACCCACGAATCCAAGCTGGCCGACCACGCGTGCTATCTGCCGGACGTGTCGGCCGAAGGTCGCTTCGATGCGCGCTCGCATCACCACGCGCACTCCGTGCGCCGGCCATTGACCAGTCGCTTCAGCGCGCGTTGCTCTGGACTCAGCGCGGCGTAGCCGCAACCAAACTCAGCGTATGCCGCGACGGGTCGAGTCCGTTGTTGTACCTCGTCCTTCGCCGCAGACTCGCCGCGCAGTCGGGAGTCGGGAGTCGGAAGCTCGTCCGCTGTCGGTCAAGCGTCTCTCTCCACCCGCCGTCTCAGCGCGACAAGCATCGCGAAGATCTCGGTCGCTTCTTGGAGTAATGACCCGACCGCGTCCGCGGACGCGTAGTCGAGATCGCGACTGAG
>CAZYQW010000127.1:0-26313 GCA_964649825.1 uncultured Phycisphaeraceae bacterium
CCGGCTGCGGCGGGCCCTCGCGACCGATCTCTTCGTTGCAGGATCCTCGACGTACAGGCAGTACGCCTGCGGTCCTGCGCCTCGATCTCGGTCGCGATG
This sequence comes from uncultured Phycisphaeraceae bacterium, assembly GCA_964649825.1. Classification (GTDB taxonomy): domain Bacteria; phylum Planctomycetota; class B15-G4; order B15-G4; family JADJEK01; genus CAZYQW01. The sequence goes on from CAZYQW010000127.1 coordinate 100, forward strand.
ACCTCGCCTCGCTTCGAAAGCACTTTCACCACGGGCGGCTAGACGATCGGCGCACGCCGATCACGCGATCAGCATCGCGTCGCCGTACGAGAAGAACCGGTAGCCGCGCTCGACCGCCTCGCGGTACGCATCGAGCAGCCGCTCCCGGCCGACGAACGCGGCCACGAGCATCAGGAGCGTGCTCTCCGGCAGGTGGAAGTTCGTGATCATCGCGTCGACCACACGGAACGAGAACGGCGGTCGGATGAACAGTTCGGTCTCGCCCGCGCCGGGCTCGAGCCGGCCGCTCGCGGCCGCCGACTCGAGCGTCCGCACCACCGTGGTGCCGACCGCGATGACCCGCCCGCCGCGCCGCCGCGCCAGGTCGACGGCCTGGACCGTCGCGGTCGGGACGTGAAACCGCTCGGGGTGCATGCGGTGGTCGGCCAGGTTCGCGGCGCGCACAGGCAGGAACGTGCCGGCACCGACGTGGAGCGTCACGGTCGCCACCGACACCCCGCCGGCCCGAATCCGTTCGAGGAGCTCGGTCGTGAAGTGGAGCCCCGCCGTCGGCGCCGCGACCGCCCCCTCCTCGCGCGCGAACACCGTCTGGTAACGTTCGCGGTCGAGCGCGTCGCGACCGTCGCCCTCCTTCTCGCGCTTGATATATGGAGGGAGCGGCATGCGTCCGTGCGCGAGAAGCGCACCCCGGACGCGAAGATCGATCGCCTCGACGCACCACGTCCCTTCCCCCAACGCCTCGACGAGCTGCACCTCGCCCGCCCCCTCGACGATCAGCCGATCGCCGGCGCGCAGCCTTCCCCGCCCCTCGAGCATCGCGAGAAACCTCGGCGCGCTCGGCACTTGGAGCAACAGGCCCGACACCCTGCCGCCGCTCGCGCGACGAAGCACGACCCGCGCCGGAATCACGCGGGTGTCGTTCAGGACCAGCAGGTCCCCCGCCCGCAAGAGACCGGGGAGAGCGGAGAAGGAGGCATGATCGAGTGCTCCGCTTCCTCGCGGCAGGACCATGAGCCGCGAGGCGGACCGCTCCGCCGCCGGCTCCTGCGCGATGCGGTCCCGCGGCAGCTCGAACGAATAGGCATCCAAGAAGTTCGTCTCGGTCAATCGGGCCACGCCCCGCTGGTTGACTTGGTCCTCGCCCTGCGGTAGAAAGCCGGATTCTCTTCGTTCCGGTAATTCGAGGGGTAGTTTCGGCTTACGTCGTTCTATGAATTCGTGGGACACAGTGGTCCTCGGCGCATACTACACGGTGCTCGTGATCCTCTCGATCTACGGCATGCACCGCTACGTGCTCGTCTACCTCTACTATCGCTACAAGGACCGGGGCTTCCGCGCAGAGCGCGAGTTCGAGCGGCTCCCGAAGGTCGCGGTGCAGCTCCCGATCTTCAACGAAGCGACCGTCGTCGACCGTCTCGTCGACGCGGTCTGCGCCTTCGATTACCCGAAGGAACTCCTCGAGATCCAAGTCCTCGATGACTCGACCGACGAGACGGTCGAGATCGCGCGCCGCAAGATCCTCGCCCTCGAGCAGCAAGGCTATCGGATCCGGCACATCCGTCGCGATGGCCGCGCGGGCTTCAAGGCGGGGGCGCTGGAGCACGGTCTCCAGCAGACGGACGCGGAGTTCATCGCGATCTTCGACGCCGATTTCGTTCCGAAGCCCGACATGCTGCGCCGGACGATCCACTTCTTCACCGATGCGAACGTCGGCATGGTCCAGGTGCGCTGGGGTCACATCAACCGCCGGTTCTCGCTCCTGACGCGCATCCAGTCGATCTTCCTCGACGGGCACTTCGTCATCGAGCACACCGCGCGCAACCGTTCCGGACGGTTCTTCAACTTCAACGGCACGGCGGGCGTTTGGCGCAAGAGCTGCATCGCGGCCGCCGGGGGGTGGCAGCACGACACTCTGACCGAGGATCTCGACCTCTCGTATCGTGCGCAGCTCCGCGGATGGAGGTTCGTCTTCCTGCCCGACGTCGTGTCGCCAGGAGAGCTGCCGGTCGAGATGAACTCGTTCAAGAGCCAGCAGCATCGGTGGGCGAAGGGCTCGATCCAGACGTGCCGCAAGCTGCTCCCGACGATCTGGCGCAGCAATGCTCCGCTCAAGGCGAAGGTCGAGGCGACGTTCCACCTCACCAACAACTTCGCCTACCTGTTGATGATCGTGCTCGCGCTGTTGATGCTGCCCGCCCTGCTCGTGCGGATCCAAGACCCGAGCCTCCTGCGCGGGTTCGTGTTCGACATGTCGCTCTTCTTCGCCGCGACCACCAGCGTGCTTGCGTTCTACGCGGCGTCCCAGCGCGAGGCGTACCCCGACTGGAAGACCACGCTCCTCTACTTCCCGATGCTGGTCGCGCTCGGCATCGGCATCTCCGTGAACAACGCCAAGGCGGTCGTCGAGGCGATCCTCGGCTACGAGACACCGTTCGTGCGCACGCCGAAGTACAACGTGGACGACGGCCGTCGCCGCGGTCCGACGTTGTTCCGGTACGTCGGAAGCCGCCAGGGCCTCCTCGCCGTCGAGTTCGGGCTCGCCCTGTACTTCACGGTGACGACGAGCATCGCGGTCTGGTATGGACACCTCGTCAGCGCGTTCTTCCTCTCGCTCTTCACCGCCGGCTACTACTGGGTCGCGATCGCTTCGATCAACCGCCCCGGCTCGTCGAGCGATGCGGGTCCGATGCAGGCGGCGCAGCACGCGGCGGCCTGACTCCCCTGATCCAGGCCGCCGCCGCGAAGCCGAGGAACAGCGGCGCGTATTCGGCGGCCCGAAGCAAGCGCTCTTCTCCCCACGTTCCGAGCACGTCGTAGAGCGTCAGCACGTGGTACGAGAGCAGCACGGACGAGGTCCAGAGCAAGAGCGGGACGCTCGGCGCGACGGCGAGGAAAGGGACGAACCAGAGCAAGTACCATGGGTGCGCGGTCGGCGCGAACACGAGGAACGCGGCCAGCGCAAGCAGCGCCCGTCGAACCGGATCGCCGCGGCGGGCCCACAGGAACGCGACGATGCCGGCCACGCCGAGAAACAGGATCGCTCGCGCGACGACGTTCGGGTTGAGGTCGTAGACGACGTCCCGCGTCTCCTGGGAGTACGCACGGCTCTCCAGGAACCGTGCCGCGTGTTCCTTCGTCCACTCCGCCGCGGCGTGGACGCTGGGAAAGAGCGCGGCGTTGTGGCTCCACTCGAGCGCGTAGCGCGCCAGCCCGCCGGTCGTTCCACCGACGGCGACGAACGGCAGGATTCCGACGCCGACGACGGCCGCGAACAGCCCGAGCTGCGTCGCGACGCGACCGCGACGCAGAAGGAACGGAAGCAGGATCGGCGCGTACGGCTTCGCCAGCGTGGCGAGGGCGAGAAGCACCGCCGAGGCCCGATCCCGCCCCTGCGCATGACAGAGGAACGCGAGCACCGTACCGAGCACGGCCAGCACGTCGAAGTGACCCGACCCCGCGACCTCCAGGACCACGAGCGGCATCAGCCCCCAACCGATCGACGCCGCCACCGGCTCGCCGCGCGCGCGCATCAACCGGGCCAGCGCGAACCACGTCAGCAGATCGACCAGCACCAGCGCGACCCGAAAGCCGCGCGCTCCGACCGAGCCGAGCGCGCAGAGCGCGAAGAACGCCTGCGTCAGCGGGGGGTACGCGGCGGGGACGTCGCGATGCGTGACGCGCGGCCAGACCTCGGCGTCCCTGAGGTCGGCGAGCGCGGGATCGTCGGGAGCGAGCTCGTACGGGTTCTCGCCGGCCAGCCAGACCCGCCCCTCCCACTGGTAGCGGTAGAGGTCATCGGACAGCCCTTCGGCCGGGAGGAGCAGGAGCAGGCGCGCGACGACGCCCGTGACCACGAGCGGGAGCAGCGGCGCGGCGCCGCGGCGCGCCCGTTCGAGCAGCAGGACGAACGGAACGGCGGCGATCAGACCACACAGCATCGTCAGCCCGACGTCCGCGCGCAGCGACTCGAGCCGAGCGAGCGGCACGAGGCATCCCAGGTAGACGATGCCGAGGAGGATCGGAATCATCGCGACCGGCGGCGCTCGCCGAGGAGGATCACGCCCCGGACGGCCCGACCATCTCCTCCGCATCCATCTCCGGCTTCATCTCAGCCTTCACCTGGGGACGCCCCGCTGGACTCGGCGCCGTCGGGCTCGGCGCCGTCGCGCTCGGCTTTCACGTCTCCGGCCGCCGGTTTGATCCAACCGGGCTCGCGCTTCTCCAGGAAAGCGGTCACTCCCTCGTGGCACTCCTGGGTCTCGCGCATCCGAGCGTTGTACTCGACCGATGCCTTGAGGGCCCGATCGATCTCCATGCCCGGCAAGGTCTCGAGCAGCTCCTTGGTCATCTGGATCGAGAGCGGTGCGTTGCGAGCGATCACCGCCGCGATCTCGCGCCCCCGCTGGAGGAGCTGGTCGGCGGGGACGACCTCGGAGATCAGCCCGATCTCGTTCGCCTCGTCCGCCGAGAACAGGCGTCCGGTGAGGAGCATCTCGCGCAGGCGCTTCTCGCTCACGATCCCTCGCATGTAGACCGAGACGACGGCCGGGACGAAGCCGTAACGCACCTCGGGAAACCCGAACCGCCCGGAGCCGGTCGACAGGGTGAAGTCGCACAGGGTCGCCATCCCGCAGCCGCTGGCCAGGGCCGGGCCGTTGACGGCGGCGATCGTGACCTTCTCGAACGTCCGCAGGCGCCGGAACAGACGCGCCAGCAGGTCCGCGTTCGCGAGGTGCTCCTCGTAGGCGAACCCTTCGTTCCCCTTCACCTCGACCAGGTCGAGCCCCGAGCAGAACGAGCTGCCCGCGCCGGTGAGGATCACGGCTCGGACCGCGTCGTCGTCGAGCGCCCGATCGAGCGCGGCGTGCAGGCCGGCCACGAGCTCGCCGTTGATCGCGTTGCGCCGCTCCGGCCGGTTCAGCGTGATGAACGCCGCCGGCGGATCGACGTCGTAGAGGATCGGGGGCTCCGAGCTCGGGGCCGGCTCGCCTCCCTCCGTCGGGTCCGCGTGCACCGCGGTTGGATCCGCCATGTTTCATGACTCCACGTCGACCAAAGATCGGATCGATTATGCGAGTTCGCCGCGCGATCGCCAGCCGGTGGATCGACCCGACCCCACCGGGCTCCCGATCCGACCCGCGGTCAGAAGAGCGCCTTCACCACGTTCGCGCCGCCAAGAACGAACGTGACCACGACGACGATGACCAGGAGCGCGTTCGCGAAGGGGCCGTTCCTGCCGTCCGCGCCGACCAGGCGCCGATCGTTGACGAGCCAGATCAGGAACACGGCGACGAGGGGCAGGAGGACTCCGTTCAGCGCCTGGGCCATCACGATCGCGGGAACCGGCTTCACGCCGGCGATTCCGAATCCGAGACCGCAGGCGAGAACGAAGATCCAGGTGGCGCGGAAGAGCGGCGATCTTCTGCTCGCCGTGCCCACCTCGGGCCCGAACAGCGCATCGGCGGTGATCGCCGCGGCGAGGGGAGCGGTGATCGCCGACGAGAGACCCGCCGCGAACAGTCCGAACGCGAAGAACGGGCCTGCGTACGCTCCGAGCCGATCGGCGAGCGCGTCCGCGACGCCCGCCAGCGTGAACTCGCCGGTGACCGATGTCCCCACCACGAGCACCGCCATCGAGACGAGGCCGCCGAGCGCGACCGCGACGATGATCCCGAAGCGCACGTCGGAGAGGGTTCGCCCCGACGCGAGACCCGAGCCGAGGAAGAGGTTGTACGGCACGACCGTGGTCCCCACGAGACCCAGCACGAGCCACCCCGCGCCCGCCGGGAACACGGGCACGAACGCCCCCTCGATGAGCGCGCTCCCTCTCTCGACGACGCCCGCGGCGGTGATGAAGAAGACGATCCCCATCAGCGCGACCACGATCCCGAGCGCGCGAGCGACGAGCTCGATCGTGCCGAGGGCGAGAAGGAGCGCGGCGACCGCGCCGACCACGAGGGTGAGGATCCACGGCGGCACGTCGCAGACGAGCCGCAACCCGGCCACGCCGCCGAGGATGTTCCCGGCCTGGTACGCCGCGCAGCCGGTCACGATCGCGAACGCGACGAGCACCCGCACCGGCAGGCCCAACCTCGTTCCGCGAAACCGCGTCCGCAGCGCGCGGCCCAGATCCTGACCGGAGAGGACCGCGACGCGCGCGCTCGCTTCCTGGAGCACGATGCAGGCGATCGTCGAGAACGTAAGCGCCCAGAGGAGCGCCAGACCGTGGGCGTGACCGGCGCTCGACGCGACGGTCACGGTGCCCGGACCGATGAACGCGGCGGAGAGGATCGACCAGAACAAGATCGAGAGCAGGCGTCGCATGGCGAGACGTTAGAGGCTCCACCACGAAGAGCCGATCAAAACAGGGGGGTTGCTGCGCGAGCGCGGGACGCCCTGGCGGGCGTACCGCGCCAACGAACGAGGGCCGCCGCGGGACCGCTCGCGATCAGTACCCCAGGAGGAGCTGAAGCCCGGGCGAGAACGCGTAGTTCTTGGGAGCCCCGCCGTCCGTCAGGATCGTCCGCCGCCTCGGACAGGAACGCGACGTTCTCGTAACCGGCCTCGGAGGAGAACGTCAGGCCGCAGCTCGACGATCCGACCTTGACGCTCCGACAGCTTCGTGAGCCGCTCCAGCGCCTCGTGAAGCGCGAGGACATCGATCCCTTCGCCCGCCGCGAAGCCGTCCGCCCCGTCCAGCGTCACGGAGCAGCGACCGCCTCCGCGTTTCTCCGCCGACCGGGCGCGCGCGTGTTCCGTAGACGACCGCGAGCAGGTCGTGCGCCGCTCGCGGGTCGCCGTCCTTCATGTCGGTGAGGATTCGCGTCACATCGCCGCGAGGCTTCGACTCCACGGCAGCCCTCGGGACGGTTTGCTGGAGCGCGTTCCGATTATAGGGAGCGGCCTCGAGACGTGCATCGCCGCCTGCGTGGAGGCCCGCCCGCTCGGCTCGGGCCGCTCTGGTGCGCCGGCATCGGGATCATCGTCGCGGTGCGGCGTCGCCGTCGCCGTCGCCCCGTTCGTCGTCTTCGACCATCTCGGCCGCGAGGAAACCCTCGGCGCGGAACCGGAGCAGCGCCCGAATCACGAGTCCCGTGATCACCGCCCCGACCGAAGATCCGAGGAGCCACGCGTCCGACACGCCTGTGCTGAACCCGTCGAGAAGCGAACGCCACGCCGGGCGAAGGCGGACCAGGACGAACACGTAGCCCAAGTACACGCCGAGCGCGATCATCAGCTCGGCGCCGACCAGTTCCGGCGGCCGCCGGCGCGAGAAGCGGTCGAGGACGAAGAGCACCACCGCGTACGGAAGAGCCAGCGCGAACAAGAGACCCGGCTCGAACCGATCGGCGAGCCCCATCGAGACCGCGAGCACGACGAGCCAGATGCTCGCACCGGCAAGGGCCGCGATCCGACCGCCGCGGGAAACCCCGTGCTTGCGCACGTACGGGGGCAGCGCGGCCCACCGGAAGGTGCGATGCCACGAATCGTTCCGCAGGAGCGCGCTGCACCGCCCGCACCGGAACCGCTCCCCGACCTCGACGTCGAGCGGAACCTCGAGCGCCGCGCCGCACACTCGACAGTCGACGCGCGTCACGGCGACGCCTCCACGCCGACTCGACGGCGGACCCACAGCACGAGGAGGATCGCGCAGGTGAGCAGCCCGAACGTGAGCCCCCACCACAGACCGCGCGGACCGGCTCCCAAGGAGAACGTCAGGAACATGCCGAGCGGGAACGCCAAGCCCCAGTACCCGACGAGGTTGATCACCGCGGGCACTCTCGTGTCGCCCGCACCGCGGAGGATTCCGCACGCAACGGTCTGCGCGCCGTCGAAGACCTGGAACAGCCCAGCGATCGGAATCAAAAGGACCGCCATCGCCACAACCTCCGGGTCGTCCGTATAAAGACGCGCGAGGGGTTCGGGAAGTCCGTAGAAGATCGACGCGGACACCAGCATCACGATCGTGCCGATGAGGAGCGACGCCCGCGCCGCGAGTCGAGCCCCGGCCGCGTCGCGGCGTCCGATGGCGTTGCCGACGCGCGTCGCCGCCGCCGCGCCGATCCCGAGGGGGATCATGAACGACGTGCTGGCCAAGTTCATGGCGACGACGTGCCCGCCGATCGCGACCACTCCGATGCTCATCATCGTGAGCGAGACGGCGACGAACACCCACACCTCGAGCGCCATCTGGACTCCGATCGGAACGCCGCGCACGCAAAGGCGCCACAGCGCCCCGGGCGCGAACACGCCGCGCTCCGGTCGCTCCCACTGCGGACCGATGCGGATCCAGAACGCCGCGGCGAGCGTCGCGAACAGGACCCACCGCGAGAAGCTCGACCCCCACGCGGCGCCGACCGCTCCCAGCGCCGGGAAACCGAGCTTTCCGTAGATCAAGATCACGTTCAGGACGACGTTCACGACGTTCGCCACCGCCACCGCCACGAAGACGGGCCGAACGATGCTCATCGCCTGGAGGACCTGCTTGAGCACGGTGAACAGGAAGAGCCCCGGCACCCCGACCGCCGCGACCTGGATGTAGTCGGTCGCGATCTCGATGACCGCCGCGTCGTCCGAGAGCCGGTGGAGCACGGGAAGCGCCAGAAGGAAGACCCCCACGATCACGGCGGCGAGCACGACCGCGAGAGTGCCGCCGCGCAGTACCGCGGCCGAGATCGCGCGGCGGTCGCCGCCGCCGAACGCCTGCGCGACGACCGGGTCCATCACGAACAACGTCCCCATGCCGAGGATCATCCAACCGAACGAGTACGTATGTCCGAGTGCGACCGCGGCCAGCGCGGTCTTCGACACGCGTCCGACCATCATGACGTCGACGATGCCGAACGCCATCATGCCGAGCTGCACGATCGCGACGGGGACCGCGAGCCGCAGAAGGGCGCGACACTCCGTCGCGAGTTCGCCTCGGCGTTTGTTGGCCACGTCGTGCATCTCTACAACGTAGCAACTCGAGAATCGCCCGTTCCACCGTGCCGATATGAGTCGACGACAGGACGCCCGGAAGGACTCGCTGCTCCCCCTCGAACTCCTGCTGGTCGGCGGGTGGATCGCCGTGACCGTCGTGCAGTGGCTCGCCCGCCAAAGCCACGTCGAGCTGCTGCGTGAGACGCGGCTCGCTCTCCTCGGTCGACTGCTTCCGCGGACCACGGCGGAGGAACGGCTCGCCGCGATGCGGTTCTGCGTCACCGAGATCGACCGCCTGCTCGCGTTCCGCGTCGGACTCGGCGAGGCGATCCTCGGCGCGTTCCTCGTGCTGCTCGCGCTGCGCCGGCACGCGCACGGCCTGGGTCTCGCGCTGCCGTTCTGCGCATTCACGATCGCGCTTGCGTTCGCGTTCGTCCTGTCGCCGGACGCCGCCCGCCTCGGCGCCGCCGCTCGGATGGACGCGCTGACCCGCGTCTACTGGATCGCCTACGCGCTCGAAGTGCTGAAGGTGCTGGTGCTGTTCACGATGTTCCTTCTCGTGCAGCGCTCGGTGAGGACGCGATGACCACGCACGACGATGAACCGTACGAGGTCCTGTACGAGGACACGTTCGTCGTCGCGGTGAACAAGCCGCCGGGGGTCCTATCGGTGCCGCCCAGCCAGGGCGGCGCCAGGAACGTGGCCGATCGCATCCGGCGCCGCGGTCTCGCGCGCGGCGAGCAGGCGTTCCCCGTCCATCGACTCGACCGCGACACGTCCGGGATCCTGCTCTTCGCCAAGACGATCGCGGCGCGCGACGCCCTCGTGCTCGCGTTCAGGGACCGAACGGTGAAGAAGCGGTACCGCCTCATCGTTCACGGTCGCCCACGGCGGAGCAGCGGAACGATGACCACCTACGTCACGGACGACGGCGCCAAGGCGCGTTCGTCGCCTCGACCGAGCGCGCGGGGGAAGGCGGCGAAGACCCACTACCGCGTCCTCGAGACGTTCGCCGCGACGTCGTTGGTCGAGGCGAACCCCGAGACGGGGCGGTTCAACCAGATCCGTCTTCACATGGTGGACCTCGAGTGCCCGATCGTCGGGGAACGAAAGTACGCGATCGCGTCCCGCTACCCCACGAAGCATCGCCGGGTCCTGCTCCACGCGGCGCGGCTCGAGTTCCCCCACCCGGTCGGGGGGCGCTCCGTCGTCGTCGAAGCGTCCGATCCGGACGACTTCCGGGACATGCTCGCAAGGCTCCGCGACGTCCCCCCGCGACGCCGGCGGTGACCCTCGGCCCACGCTCCTCTTCAGTAGTAGTGGGTCTCAACGTCCGGCTCGCAGAGCCTCGCGAACGCCGAATCGAGGCTCCCCCGGCACGTTCCCTCCAGCGGGCAGCGGTCGCGGCAGGCGTAGTCGGTGCTCGCGATCAGCGAGCAGCCGTCCCGGTGCGCGCACGGCTTCGGCTCGCGACAGACGGGCTCGTGCTCGTAGAAGCAGCAGTTGCGCCCGATCATCCAGAGCACGTTGTCCGCCTCGAAGAGCGCGCCGCCGAGCGCGACCGCGATCCGCCGACCCGCCTCCGACGCGACGCGACGAAGCGCGGCGTCCTCCTCGTCCGAGCAGTGCTCGCGCTCGACGAGCTTCCGCCCGAGCCACGGTTCGACGCGCACGACTCCCGCCCGCAGGAGCACGCGGAGGACGTGGTAGTCGATCGGGAGTCCGATCGATTCGGGGTCGACGAGCGCGAGGAGCTTCATGCGCTGGAGGAAGATCAGGAGAAGGTACGACTTCTTCCGCGCGGGGTCCGCGTACGCCTCGCTCTCGGCGAGCCGCGCGATGATGCCGTCGTCGCCGCCCGCGCGGTCGTGGGTGTCGCGGCAGAGTCGGAGGAGCGAAGAGTCGTACCGACTGGACAGGAGCGCGGAGACGTCCTTCAGGAGCCGCAACCGTTCGCTCGCACGATCGAGCGTGGAGTCGCGCGCGCAGCGCGAGTCGGAGAAGAACGCGAGCAGGTCGTCCTCGTTCCAACGCTCGAAGGCGCTCGGCGAGAACGAGCGTGGATCGGCCAATACGTGCGCTCTGGCGCGACCAACGAGGTAGTCGCTGCCGCGCAACGAGACGCCGTCGACCACGCCGCGCAAGGTCCGCGTCTGCTGACAGATCGCGATCACGAAGCACCAGAAGTTCGCTTCGTCGTCCGCGCTCGCGCCGTCGAGTCGAGGCACGAAGTACTCCGCGCTCGTGTGCACGCGTGACAGCACGCTCGCGATCTTCGCGAGCTGCTCGTCATCGATCGATGCGTTGCTCATCCTCGTCTCGCTCCGGCGTCGACCGCTCGCTCGCGGCCGGCGCGTTACTGAAGTCGTTTGTCGCCCTAGCCGAAAAAACCTCTAGCAACTCGACATTTGTTGACGAAATCGTCATTCTCAGAGTGAACGTCGCGCGCGGTTGCGCGACGGCTGCTTCTCAATACTTACTCCTGGAGGGGTAACCATGGCGGCAACGAGAACGAAGAAGAAGGCGACCAAGAAGGCGGCGGCGAAGAAGACGGCGAAGAAGAAGGTCGCGAAGAAGGCGACCAAGAAGGCCACCAAGAAGGCCGCGAAGAAGAAGACCGCGCGCCGCAAGTAAGGCGACACGCACTCGAGAAACGAGTGAGGACGCGAGCCGTCCGAGCCAACGCTCGGTAGGCTCGCGTTCTTGTTTTCAACCCCGAGAAAAGCTTTTCCCGAGAGCCACTCGCCGGCATAAACAGCGCTTTCGACTGCGTTTTCGTGGGCCGCGCGAATCTCCCTGCCCGCTTGATTTTCCCGGAAACCGCGAACGGCTGGCTGATCGTCGGCGGCTTCGCGCGTCGGCCGGCGCGCGAGCCCCGGCGACCGAATCGAACCATGCTCTGACGCTCGATCTCGAGCCTCCTCTCGATGGAAGCGCCATCCGAGAAGCTCACGAGCTGGTCGAGGCGATGAGGGATCACCGCACGCACACGACTCTTCCTCTCTTCGAGCGCGCCGGGTCTTCGAGCGCGCCGGGTCGCGCGCCGGGCGACGCGTGATCGACGCGTCCACCGAGCCTCTCGACGCGTGTCGCGTTCGGCCGCGCGGCGTTCGCTCGCGTTCCCGCTCTCACCGGTTTCGATCGACGGGACGCGCCGAAAACGGTTACCCCGGGGACGACGCGGATATCAGGGGGGTGGAAGGAAAGGAGGGCCTCGAATGGTCCGCTGCCCCGCCGCAACGAGAAACGACTCAGCCCCGACGAGATCGAGCGTCGTCGCTCCTCGATCGAACCAACCACCCTTCGACCGGCCGATGCGTCGCCGCCGCCCAACGCGGCGATCGAGGTCGCCGGTACGGTGACCGCGAGCGACGGCGTCGACCGGGCTCACGTCCGGCCGAACGCCGAAGGCTCGAACCCACTCCGATGCGCCGGCGAGGTCCTGCGGTCGAGCGCGCCGTCCGAGCGCGCGATCGACGGTCGGCCGGAACCGTTCGCGCTTGCTCATGCCGAGGGGTGGACGACAGACAACACCGGCTCGCTCGTGCGAGCCGGGATCGGAAACCGATCCGTCGAGACCCGGCGGAGCCGGAACTTTTGGACCGGCGCTACCGTGCTTCGCCCGGGTGCTCGACGGATCCTTTATACGACTCGTCGAGACGTGGAAGCCGCTGGTGATCGAGCCCCGCATTGCATTCGGGGCATTCGGGGCATTCGGAGGGACCGGCCCCCCTCGACCCCGCGGCACGACCGAGAGCGGCCACGTCTCGACGCGCTCATTCTGACGAAAGATGCCCGAGACCGCACCTTTCTCCGCGCGAACGGGTCGGGCACCTTGCCTCGCCCGGGTCGAATGTCCGATAGTCCATCCATGGACCACGGCGTCGAGCTCACGCAGCTCCTGGCTCTCCACAAGGACCGCCTGCGCGGCTTCGTTCGCGTCGAGGCGAAGGGCCTGCTGCGGCACGAGAGCGAGGACGACCTCGTGCAGGGGATCCACGTGCATGCCTTGTCGGTGGCGGGCCGGTTCGAGTATCGCGGCGAGCGCGAGTTCATCGCCTGGTTGTTCACGGTGGCTCGCCAGCACGTCGTCGATCGAATCCGGTACTGGTCGGCCGAACGTAGGGACGGCGGGGACATCCTGCGAATCACCGCGGCGGGAGGAACCCGCGTCGACGCGACGCGCGGCGTGGAGCCCGCGGCGTCGATGACGGGACCGGTGACGGGAGCCGGTCGACGCGAGCAGCTCGCCCTCGCGGCCAAGGTGATCGCGACGCTGGCCGAGCGCGATCAGCAGCTGATCCGATGGATGAGCGAGGACGTGCCGCTCGAGGAGGTCGCGCGCCGCCTCGACGTCGGCTACGAGGCCGCGAAGCGCGCCCGCCTCCGAGCGATGGAACGGTTCCGCGTCGCGTTCGAGGAGGCGCAGAAGCGGCCGCCGGAGCCCTCGGCCTAGCAGCCCGTGGTGAAAGTCATTGCGGCTGCGGCAGGCCCTCGCGACCGATCTCTTCGTTGCAGGATCCTCGACGTACAGGCAGTACGCCTGCGGTCCTGTGCCTCGATCTCGGTCGCGATGACCTCGCCTCGCTTCGAAAGCACTTTCACCACAGGCTGCTGGACCAGCGAGGGTGGTGTTCCAGGACTCCGGGGTCGAAGTCGGCGGCGAGGAGGCGCAAGACCACGTGAGAGCCTTCGCTCGGGGTCGATGCGATCACTTCGCACGAAGCGGCGTCAGGAAGAACGTCAGCCGTACGGGATCGTCGGAGCCGGTGTGCGCGACGTGGATCAGGTCGGTCCCGCCGCGACGGTCCAGGTCGACCGCGTACAGGATCGACTCTCCTTCCACCTCGCCGAGATCGATGTGCCGGCTCACCGGAATCTCCCTGACCCGCCGCGCGAGATCGCGCCCTGGAAGCGGCGCCCAGTCGATCATGTCGACCAGCTCGACCTCGTGGACCTCACCGCCGCCGGCGTCCACGTCGAAGCGCCGGATCAGGTCCTTCCACGCCGACAGGGGGAACTCCTCGCCGTCGCTCGCGAGCGCGACGTCGCGGTACAGATCGATCCCACCCTCCGCCGCGACGCGGGCGACGTCGTCCCGCTCGCCGTCGCCGTCGAAGTCGGCGCGCACGGGCCCCCGGCTGACGTCCTCGCTCAGGGACTCGAAGCGGTCCTCGAGATCGCCGCCGATCAGGCTGGCCACGGACGGCAGGTCGATCTCGAGCGTCCGCTGCCGCCACGGCTTGCGGGAGAAGGAAAGCGGCTCCTCCTGGCGGTAGACGAACAGGTCGAACGAAAGCGTGCCTCCGGCCACGAGCCACAGCAAGACCTGGCCGAGCGAGACATCCGACACGCGCAGCATGCACAGGTCGTCCCGACCGTCACCGTCATCGTCCAGCGCGAACGCGGCGAGGAGGTTCCCCCCGGTCTTCAGCACCTGCGTCGCTTGCGAGCGATCGACGCCGCCGGCCGCCCCCCGGTAGATCGAGACCTTGGATCCGCGCCGCAGCAGGAGGTCGTCGAAGCCGTCGCCGTCGAGGTCGCGAGCGACGAAGCTGACCCGCGAGTCGAGGATGCTGAACAGGTTCCCCGTGTCGATCAGGTCGCGGCTGCGGGGCGGCAGGCTCGCACGGATCTCATCGAGGTCGAGCTCGAACGTCGGCGACTCGGGCAGTTCGCCGCGGGCGCTCGACCAGTAGAACTGGACGTGCTCGCCGTCCGCGAACATGAGGTCCGGCACTCCATCCCCGTTCTGGTCCACGACGTCGAACCGGGGGATCGAGATCCGCTGCCGCAGCGTCGGGTCCGCGTCGTTCGGTCCGTCCGCGTCGACGTCGACGTCGATCTCGTGTCGCACCGACGGCCCGCGCCGAAGCGCACCCTCCAGGTTCCAGTAGAGGTTCAGCCCGTCCTTCGTGGGCAGGACGAGATCGAACACCCCGTCGCCGTTCAGGTCGCGCGCGAACGCCAGGGCGTAGACCCCGCCGGGAAGGTTCACGGCCGGGTCGGTCACGACGAGGCGCGGATCGCGGTCGCCGTCGCCGAAGGTCCAGACCTCGCCGCCGTCCTTCAGCACGACGATGCGTTCGATCCCGCCGCCGGCCTCGGCCACGCACCATGCGAACAGATGGCTGTCCCCGCGCGGGAACGCGCCGGCCCGTCGACCGTCGCGCCAATCCAGCAGCTCGAGGCCGGCCTCGCGGCCGACGGCCAGCCGCCGGGGAGCGTCCGCGGTCCAGGCGACCAGGTCCGCTCCGTAGAGCGGAGCTTCGAGCGCAAGCACGGCCGGCTCGCCGCCATCCGCCGTGAACGTGGCCAGGAGAACGACCGCCTCGATCGCACCGGCGAACATCAGCGCGCCCTCCGCGACACGAACACCGTGAGCGCGTCCTCGTGACGCAGCACCAGATCCGCCACGCGATCGTGCGAGAGGATCTCGGGGCGCGCGCCGCGGACCGGCTTCGCCGGCTGGTACGTGGAGCGCGGCTCGGTGGCGAACGCGAACGCGTCGCCGTCGCGCACGAGCGGCAGGATCTGCAGGAGTCCATCCTTCCGCAGCAGCAGCAAGTCGTTCAGTCCGTCGCCGTCGTAGTCCCCATCGACGTTGAAGATGAAGCTCTCTCGGATGCGCGCGAGGTCGTCGGGTTGGAGACTCCGCTCGAAGCGCGCGTCGGGGCGGCGGGAGAACCCCGGCCCCTCGACGCCGCGGAACACGAGCAGCGTCGAGTCGACCCGGACCGACGTCAGCGAGTCGATCCCGAGCGGAAGGTCGAACGTGCGCGCGACGAGGTCGACGCGGCCGTCCCGATCGACGTCGACGAAGTCGAACTGCACCTGCGCCCCGTTCAGCTTGATCCGCGCGCTCGGCGTCTCCGCGAACGACCCGTCCGCGTTCCGCGGCACGACCGTCGCGGCGAAGTCGCGCCGCAACCCGCCGTCGTCGTCCTCCTCGAGCACGATGACCTCGTAGCGGCCGTCGCCGTCGAGATCGACGATCTCCACGTCCTCCACGTCCTCCAGCGTCTCGGGCAGCCGCATCGGTTCCGGCTCGCTGAACTCGCCGCCGGCCGTCTGGCGGCGAACGCGAACTCCGAGGTCGTCGACCCACACGGCGTCTTGAAGCCGGTCGCCATCCCAGTCGAGGAGCCGCGGGAGCGACCATTCCACCGACCGACTGAGGAGGTGCTTCTGTTCGAAGAACGGCAGCGAGCACTGCGCGCGCGGAAACAGGCCGTCGACGCCGGCGGCGATCTCGATGTTGGCTCGCCCGATGCTGAACGTCCCGCGGTTTCCACTCGATCCCTCGACCGGACAGACGATCGTGCCGGCCGGCGCGAGCTTCCCGCCGGCGTCGATCCGGAACGCGACCAGCGCACCGTCGGTCGGCACCAGGATCTCGTCGACGCCGTCGCCGTCGAGGTCGAGGACGTGGCGCCAGCGGACGATGGCGTTCGGGTCGGCGAGATCGGGGAAGAGCGGCAGGCTCAGCTCACGCCGCAGGTTTCCGCGCAGGCCGCGGTTCGTGGTCGAGATCGAGAAGACGCCGAGCCGGGTGAACAGCACGACCTCGAGTCCGGGCTCTTCGCGGACGTCGCACAGTGCGTACGCGATCACGTCGGACGGCGCCTTGAATCGCCAGTCGGGCT
This sequence comes from uncultured Phycisphaeraceae bacterium, assembly GCA_964649825.1. Lineage (GTDB taxonomy): Bacteria > Planctomycetota > B15-G4 > B15-G4 > JADJEK01 > CAZYQW01. Next base: position 16,668 of record CAZYQW010000127.1, read on the forward strand.
CGGGAGGAAGACCACCGTCCTCCCGCTGTCGATGGAGCTGAAGCAGGCGATCGACCCCCTCGCGGACGACGAGGAGAACGTCGCCGCGCGAGTCCAGGTCGACGTCCGGGCACTCGTAGCCGACGAGGTCGTCGCGCACGAGGATGCGGCTCTCGACGAAGTCGACGTCCCCCCCCGTGCACGCGACCGAAGCAACGAGGAGCGATGGAACCGCGATCACGGCGTCTCCTCCTCACGCCGGCCGGCGGGCCGGGTCTCGTCGGAGAGTGCGCCCACCCCGGTCTCGTACTCGAAGAACCGCAGCAGCCGATGACGGCGCGTCTCGCCGTCCCGGCGGTAGTCGTAGAGCGCGAGGATCCACAGGTCGATGAAGGCGAACTCGGTACGGTCGTCCTCGATGTCGCGCTCGAACGAGAAGAGGACCGGGACCGAGAGCGCGGTCAACGTCCGCGGCGGGGCGAAGAGGACGACGTCGCGGACGTCGCGCCCCTCCGCCCGCTCCGCCCCCACCACCGGGATCACGTCGAGCTCCACCTCGTCGCCGAACGGGCGCGCGGCCATCTCCGCCGCGAAGGCGCCTGCCCCCTCGACGGGGCGTCCATCGACCGCGACGACGCGGTCGCCCTCGACGAGACCCGCGGCGCGGAGCGGTGAAGACGGGTCGAGGGCGACGATCCGCGCGGCGGCGATGAAGCCGCCGTCGACGGCGGTCCGCTCCGACTCGACGACCACCTTCGCCTTCACGCGCTCGAGGAAGCGCCGTCGTTCCGGCAGCGTCCCCGCCCCGCGCGAGACCACGTCCACCTCGACGTCCACGAGGCCCTCGTCGCGCTCCACCGTCAAGGCGAGCGACTCCCCGGCCGTGGCGCCGTCGAGCACCGCGTCCCACTGGTCGATCCGCTCCAGCTCGACCCCGCCGGCCGCGACCACGACGTCGCCGGGGCGGATCCCGGCCGCTTCCGCCGGCGAGCCGGGCGCGACCGCCGCGACGTGGAGCCCCGCGAGGAACAGCATCTCCTCCAGTCCGCCCGCCACCGTCTCCTCGAGCTCGAGCCCGACGAACGGTCGCGCCGGCGCCGGCTCGACCTGGGCGGTGACCGACGGAAAGATCGACCCGGCCGGTGCCACGGCGGGCCGGACCTCGACGCACGCGAACGTGAGCGCCGCGACGGCGATGGTCAAGACCACGCGGCGGCTCGCTCGCCTCCAGATGCTGGTCATCGTTTCGACTCCACGACTCACGCCCTCTCGATCGCTTCGCGCCGGCTCTTGTGGTGGTTCAGAAACCCGGGTCCTGCGATCGGCCGCCCGCCGGCGGGGCTGGCGCGGCAAAGCCGGCGCCGGCCGCAGGCCCGAGATCGGCGCCCCGATGTCCGAAACACCACACTAGGCCGAGCGGCGCGCGGTGACGACCATCGCGCTGAAGAGAAGTACGATTCCCTGGAGCGCGGGGATCCCGGCCGCTCGAGAAAGCTCGCCGTCCTGCCACTCGGCCTCGGAGTAGGCCCGCGCGATGTCGGTCAGGTGAGCGAGCGGCGAGCCGTTCCCGAGGAACGGCGCGTACGTCAGGAAGACGTGCGGCGCGACGTCGGAGAGGAGCCCCGCGAGGACGTCGAACAGCACGATCGGCACGATCGCGAACGCGACCGCGGCGCCGGCCCCGGTCGTTCCGCTCGAGACGAGGACCGCGAACGCGGCGACGGCGAAAAACGCGGGCAGCGTCGCCAGCGAGCCCACCGCGACCTCGCGCCAGAGCTCGGCCGCGCTCGCCATCACGAACCCTTCCTCGACGACGTCTCCGAGCCCGTACGCGCCGGCGGAGACCGCGGCGCACGCCGCGAGCAGAAGCGCGAACGCGGCCACTCCGAACCCGAGGACGCAGATCGCCTTCGCGACCACGATCGTACCGCGCCGCCGATAGAGGAAGAGCTGCGAGAGCGCGCCCGTCTCGCGGTCGCGCACGATCGCGAGTGCACCGAGGATCAGGATCAAGAGGGTCACCATCGCCCCTCCGGTCCGGAGCCCGTCCGCGAGTGGACCGAAGCCGTTCAACTCCTCCTCCACCACCGCGAGCCCGCCGCGCGTCGCCACCCGCTCCGCGGCGTCGATGCGCTCGCCGACGAGCCGGCCGCAGATGCGCAGCACACCGACGATCGCCGGGAGCGGCAGGAGCAGCCAGGTGCCGCGCGCCTTCAGCAGACGAACCGACTCGGCCCGCATCGGAGGCCACGCGCTCATGCCGCGTCCTCCGCCGGGGTGCCGATCGCCTCGTGGAACAGGTCGTCGAGCGTTCGGCGCGCCGGGGCGAGGTGATCGACGCGGCAACCCGCGGCGTGCAGCCGAGCGTTGAGCTCGCCCGGCGACGCGCTGGTCCGCACGCGAAAGAACGTGTCCGGCCCGTCGTCCGCCGGCGGACGGACATCGGTCACGGCGGGGATCGCGCGCAGCGTCCGCTCCGCGAGGTCGCGCGGGTCGGCGCGGATCACCACCGTTCCCACGCCCGCGATCAGCTCGCCGGTACGGCCCTCCACGCGCACCACGCCGTCGTGGATCAACGCGAACCGGTCGGTCGAGCGCTCGACGTGCTCGAGCTGATGGCTCGACAGGAGCACCGTCGCGCCGCGGGATCGCACGGCCTCCCGGAGCGCCTCGAGCACTCCCGACACGGCGCCGGGGTCCAGGTGAGTGAGCGGCTCGTCGAGAACGAGCAGCTCGGGATCGAGGAGCAACGCCCGCGCGATCGCGGCTCGCTGGCGTTCGCCCTGCGAGAGCTTCGCCACTCGGCGATCGACGAGCCGACCGAGAGCGAGCCGTTCGAGGACGGTCTCGACGCGAACCGCACCCCGCCGGGCCGCGTACGCGAAGCGCCTCAGGTTGTCCCTCACGGTCAGCGCGGGGTCGAGGCCGACGCCGTGCAGCGTCGCTCCGACGCGCCCCGACAGCGAGCTGACGCGAACCGCGTCGACGCCGAGGAGGCGCGCCCGACCGCCGTCCGGCCGGAGCATCCCGAGCGCGACGCGGAGCGTCGTCGTCTTGCCGGCCCCGTTGAGACCGATCAAACCGAACATCGATCCCCTCGGCACCCGCAGGTCGATGCCGTTCAAAACGGCCTGGCCGCGGAACCGCTTCGTCACGCCGTGTAGCTCGATCGCGTCCATACGACGCCTCACCGTACTGTGCGGTTCGCTCTTGTCAGCGGCGGAATCGACTCGTCTGATGGTTTTGTGAACACGCTGAACACGATCTTCACCTTGCTCCTCGCGCAGCCCGTCGATACCGCGTCGATGCTGCGAGAGATGACCGACCTCGACCGGCTCACGCGGCCGGCCGACTACTCCTGCCGCCAGTTCTCCTCGTACGACCGGCGGAGCGAGAAGGACCACGGCACCGACCCGCCATCCGACGAGGACTGGTTCGCCAACGGCGACCGCGGACACTACTTGCGCGTGGAGGACGGACGATTCGTCCTCGCGGAGGCCGAGGGAGCCGGTGCGATCGTCCGGATCTGGTCCGCCAACCCGGCCGGCTCGCTGCGGATCGAGCTGGACGGGGTCGTCGTCGTGGAAGAGGACTTCCTCGCGCTTCTTGCCGGCGAGGTCGAGCGATTCCCGCCGCCGTTCGGGGCGACGCGGGCGCGCGGCGGCAACCTCTATTTCCCGTTCCCCTACGCGGAACGGATGAAGGTCACGTGCTCGGAAGGCGACCAGTACTACCACGTCAACGTCCGCACGTACGAGCCCGGCACGGCGGTGACGACGTACGACCCGGCGCAACCGCTCGAGCGACCCACGTTCGAACCGAAGCCGGTCGGCTCGCCGACGACCACGCGGCGCCTGCGAGGGCCCGGGGTCGTGCGGCGGCTCGAGATCGATCTCCCGGACGACGCCGCTCGGCTGCGTGCCGCGACCGTCCGGGTCCGGGTCGACGGCCGCGACACCATCTGGTCACCCCTCGGCGACCTGTTCGGAACCTCGCCCGGACGCACGCCGTTCGAGACCTACCCGATCGGGATCGGAGAGGGCGGCGTTGGACGGATCGACTTCCCGATGCCGTTCGCAGACACGTTCGAGATCGACGTCGAACCCGACGCGGGCGTCCGCCTCTGGGTGACCGAGGACGTGCGCCCGCTCCGCTTCTTCGCATGGTGGCGGGGACGCGCCGACCTCGCGACCCATCCGCGCTCGGACTGGCCCGTCCTCCATGCGATGGGCGCCGGCCGGCTCGTCGGGTGCTCGCTCGGCGTGCGCAACCCGATCAAGGCGTGGTGGGGAGAGGGCGACGAGAAGATCTTCGTCGACGGCGAGTCGTTCCCGAGCACGTTCGGCACCGGCACCGAGGACTACTTCGGCTACGCCTGGTGCGACACGGCCTTGTTCGAGGCGCCGTACCACGCGCAGACCCGCTGCGACGGACCGATCAACCGCGGCTTCTGCGCGGTGAACCGCTTCCACGTGATCGACGACGTTCCGTTCCAGTCGTCGATCCGCTTCGACCTCGAGGTCTGGCACTGGGTCCCGACCACGCTCGCCTTCGGCACAGTGGCGTACTGGTACGCGACGCCCGAGTCTCTCCACGATTTCCGGCCCGCCGTCGACCGAGACCGCGTGATCGTCCCGCTCCCCGAGATCCCTTCCGTACCGGGGGCGATCGAGGGCGAGACGTTCGAGGTGGTCGAGAAGACGGCGGGCATCGCCGAACGCCAGGACCTCGGCTTCGCCGACGGCTTCAGCCGCGAGTCGCACCTTTGGTGGCGCGACGCCAAGCCAGGCGACGTCCTGACCCTGCGGTTCCACTCGCCGCACGGCGGCCGGCGCTCGCTCGTCCTCGCGCTGACGCGCGCGATCGACTACGGCATCGTCGAGATCGCGGTGAACGGCCACGCCCTCGGCGGCTCGATCGATCTGTTCGCGGACCACGTCGGGCCCGACGGGGAGCGGACGTTCGAGGACGTTCCCCTCGTCGAGGGCGCGAACGAGATGGCGGTGAAGATCGTCGGCACGAACGAGAACGCGCGCCCGAGGAACTACATGTTCGGCGTCGACTACGTCCGCGTGCCGGACTGACCCGGCTCAGTCCCGCTCCGGCCGACCCGCGCTGAGCCCGCGGACGATCTGCACGACGCGGTTCTCCACCCACCAGACGTCCGCGTCCTCGCCTCCCTCCCACCGCGCCGGGCGCCGCGCGAGGAACGCGACGTGGCCGCCGCGCTCGGTGACCAGCGTGTGCACGAACGGGTTGCCCCGCACCTCGGCGCGCGAGAGCGCCTCGGCTGGGATCATCGTGTCGTCCGCGGCGGAGATCATGTACGTCGGCACGCGGATGGCGGGGATGAAGCGAAGCGCGCTGGCGGCGCGGTAGTAGTTCTCCGCCGTCCCGAAGCCCGAGTGCGGCGCGGTCACGCGGTCGTCGAACTCGCGGATCGATCGGATCGAGTCGAGCCCCTCGGTCGAGTAGCGCTCCGGGAAGAGCTCGTGCTTGCGTTGCACGATGGTCCGGAGCGAGCGGATGAAGCGCCGCTGGTAGAGCCCGTTCAGGCCGCCGCGCTCGATCGCGTCCGCGCAGGCGGCGAGGTCGATCGGCGCCGAGACCGCGACCGCTCCGCGCACGAGCAATCCGGCCCGCTCGCCGAGTTCGCCGAGCATCTTCAGCAGGACGTTGCCGCCGAGCGAGAAGCCGGCGCAGTAGATCTCGGTCCGCCCGTCGACGTCGATCAGCTCACGAAGCACCGCCGCGAGATCCGTGGTCAAGCCCGCGTGGTAGACGGTCGGGGTCAGGTGCTCGGTGCCGCCGCAGTTGCGCATGTTCAGTCGAACGGTGTCGAACCCGGCCGCGTGCGCCTTCTGCGCGGTGCCGATCATGTAGCGGGAGAGCGCGCTGCCGCAGAGCCCGTGGACGAGGACGAGCGTCGGCCGCGACCCGCCGCCCTCGGCGCGGCTGCAACGGGCGATGACGCGCGTGGTCTCGTCGACCTGGAAGACGCGCGCCTCGACCCTCGTTTCGAACGCTCCCCAGGAACGCGGCAACAGGGCGCCGGCGAGGGTCATCGCGTGCCCGCTTCGCAGCAGCGGGTGCGGCAGGAACGGCGGCAGTGACTCTGCGCGGACGGGGATCATCGCGGACGTGGATCATACGGCCAGGAAACGTCGCAAGGAACGACCGGCCGGCGGACTTGCAAGAAGGCAGTCTCTCCCCTCGCCGCTACTGGAGCTTCCATGACGACCCTCTCGAGGATCACGCCGTTCGCGGCTTCGATCGCTCTCTCCGCGTCTCTCGCGCACTCCCAGACGTTCGTGATCAACGAGGTCCTCCCCACCCCGGCGAGCGGCGATCCCATCGTCGAGATCAAGAACGTCACCGGCTCGACGCAGAACCTCGCCGGCTACAGCCTGTGCCACAAGTTCCTCTACTACTTCGTCAGCGGGACGCTGAACGTGCCCGCCAGCGGCTTCGTCCGCGTCCACTGGGACGTCGCCGGGGCGAACTCGATGACGGACCTGTTCACCGGGTCGAGCCTCCTGCCGCTCACCCCTTCCGCCGACAGCGTTGGTCTCTACAAACCCGGCACGCTGCCGCCCTTCGGTTTCGTAACGCCGAGCAACATGGCGGACTTCGTCCAGTGGGGCGCGGCGAACCAGGCGCGCGTCGACGTGGCGGTCGCCGCTGGCGAGTGGCCGTCGTTGGTCGCGTTCGTCCCCGCACCCAGCGGCGGCGCGAGCGTGGCGTTCGACGGGATGGGCAACGGCCCATCGGACTGGTTCCGGGACGCCGGACCGACGCCGGGCGCCGAGAACTTCACCCCCGGCGCCGGCACGAGCGTCGTCGGAACCGGTTGCGGCGCCCTTGCCCCCGCGCTCTCCGCGACCTCGGTCCCGGCGAACGGAAACCTCGACTTCCGCGTCGATCTCACCGGCGCGAACCCGAGCTCGACCGCGATCCTGTTCGTGGGCCTCGGCACGGCGAGCCTCGATCTGGGGGCGGGTTGCAAGCTCCTCGTCAATCCGTCGCCCGTCCTGCTGCAGCTCGTGCTCGGCACGAACGCCGCGGGCGCCATCGCGCTGCCGGCCCCCATCCCGGAGACGCCGTCGTTCGCCGGCCTCGGTGTCGCGATCCAGTTCGCGGTCGCCGACGGCGCGTCCCCGATCGGCTTCGACGTTTCGAACGGACTTCTCCTCCAGTTCTGACCCCGGGGGCGGAGCGGTCCTCCCCGGGCGGCCGACCTCCTGCAAGTGTCGGAGATGTCGGTCGCCAAATCAGCGTGAGCCGTCCGACGTTCCGTGCGGCACGCCGGGGCGGTCGCGCCGTGGGCGGGCGTCGAGGCAGAAGCCGTGCTTGGCGAGCGGCGTCACCCAGAGCCGGGTGCCGTCGCCGTTCCAGGCGAGCGAGTAGATGTCGTCGACGTCGAGGGTCAGCACGTTCTGCCGCGTCGCGACGTCGAACAGACGGAGCCGATCGTCGCCGCCGCCGGTGGCGACGCGCGACCCGTCCGGGGAGAAGGCGAGGCATCGCACCCCCGCGTCGTGCGCGGTGAAGGTGTCGATGAGCCCGCCGTCGGCCACGCGCCAGAACCGCACCGTTCCGTCCTCCCCCCCCGTCGCCACCAGCTCGCCGGCGGGATGGAACGCCACGGCTCGCACTCGCCCTCGATGACCGGCGAGCTCCACCCGCACCGTCCCGGCGCGCGGGTCGTGCAGCTTCGCACCGGAGGAGCCCGCCGTCGCGAACGCGGCGCCGTCGGGAGCGAACGCGACGTCGACCTGGGCGCGTTCGAACGCGAGCTCGAACGACAACGATCCGTCGCTCGCGTCCCATCCGCGCAGCTTCGCGTCGCGTGAGACCGCCACCACCGAGCGACCGTCGGGAGCGAGAGCGGCGCCGTCGACGCCCTTCGCGTCGTCGAGGGCGAGCTCCATCTCGCCCGTCCGCAGGTCCCAGAGCGCGACGCGATCCGCGCCCGCGCTCATCAGCCGCGCGCCGTCGGCGGTGAACTCGAGCCGGTTGATCCAATCGCCGTGGTCGGAAAGGCGCCGGAGCTCGCGGCCGTCCGCGGCCGAGAAGAGCCGAAGGTCGCCGTCCGCGAAGCCGACCGCGACCATCGTTCCATCCGGGCTTTCGCTCGCGTGGTACGCGGTGACGTCGTACTCGAGGCGGTGGCCGTCCGCGATCGCGCCCGCGACGTCCCACTGCCGGATCGTGCCGTCGGAGCTCGTGGAGAGAAGCGCACGGCCGTCCCGAGAGAACGCGACGCCGCGCGTACCTCGACGGTGGCCGCGCAGCTCCGCGACTCGCTGGCCGGTCGCGACGTCCCAGAGAGCCACCGAGGCGTCGGTCGACGTCGACGCGAGCCAACGGCCGTCCGGCGAGAACTCGACCCCCTCGGCCCACTTGGTGTGTCCCTCGAAGTCGCGCACGGGGATCCCGCTCCATGCCTCGAACAGATGGATGGCGTTGTCCTTGCACGCGACGGCGACGAGCTCGCCGTCGGGGGAGAGCGCCGCCGCCTGCGCGGCGCGGTAGGAAGGCTCCGGTCCGAGACGCGTCACGATCGGCTCGTCCGGATTCGCGAGGTCGAACACGCGGAGGTGCTGGTCCCACGACGCGGAGACGACCTTGTCGCCGGCCGGGTTCCAGTGCACGCAGGTGATCGGAGCGTAACCGTCCTGGAGGATGGCGATCTCTTCCCCGGTCTCGCCGCTCCAGATGCGGATCTCTCCGCCCTTGGGCCGCTGGTACGACGTGCTCGCCATGCGGGCTCCGTCCGGAGAGAAGCGCACCGACGTCACCGCGTAGGCATGGCCGCGGAAGACGGTGATCTCCTCGCCGGTCGACGCGTCCCAAACGCGCGCGGTCGCGTCCGCCGCCGAGGAGGCGACGCGCGCGCCGTCCGCGCTCCATGCGACGCAGAAGACCCCGCCCTCGTGCCCGAGGCAGGTCACCTCGACCTCGAACGACGCCGCGTTCCAGATCTCGACGCGCCCGTCCGCACCACCCGTCGCGAACCGCGACCCGTCCGGCGACGTCGCGATGCAGAGCGCCCCCTCGTGGTCCGGCCGTATCGTCCGGATGCTCTGGTCGACCTCGGCGTCGAGCCAGCGCCATTCGAACGCCCGGTCCGCGGGCGCCACCGCGTCGAGCCAACGGCGTACCGCCCCGACGTCGCCGTGCCGCAACGCGCCCTCTGCGGCCGCGACGTGCGCGAGGTACGACTCGAACTGGGGGGAATCGGCCGGAGCCGACTGGGCGCGGACCACCGCGACGGCCGGCGCGGCCGCGACGAGGAACCCGAGGACGGCGAGGCGGACGAGGGGAGGACGCGGCGGCTGGCTCATGAGGATGCATGGCGCCGAAACCGGTTCGGGCCCTTATGGTTTTCTTCGTCGTTTCTCGAGTCTCCCTCGAGTCTCCATAGCCCGCGCCGCGGAAGCGGAGCGGGCCGTTCCCCGGAGGAAGAAGTCCAGGCGGTCCGCGCTCCCGCGAACCCGAACGTCTGCTTGCCTCATCGGGCTGGCCATCCTAGTGGTGTGATTCAGAGTTGTTGACGTTTCTCCGGGGCCCTCGTCATCGCTTGCTGCGTTGCTCCTCCTCGACGTATCTCGAATACGCGGTCGTCGTCGCGCCTTGCCAGCGACGACGATGACCTCCGGATAAT